>NZ_NNBO01000012.1:0-241487 GCF_002803145.1 Kitasatospora sp. CB02891
CCGCTGGCGGCGGCGAGCGCGGGCAGGCTGGGCGTCGGGTAGGCGCCGAGGTCGACGTAGGGCGCGGCGGTGCCGGGCGTGGTGCCGGTCCCGGCGGTGGCGATCGCGGCGGCGGAGGCGGCGGACTCGTTGCCGGCGGCGTCGAAGGCGCTGACGGTGAAGGTGTGGCTGCTGCCCTGGAGCAGGCCGCGGACGGTCGCGCTGGTGCCGGTGACGGTGGCGACGACGGCGCTGCCCTCGCGCACGTGGTAGCCGGCCACGCCGACGTTGTCGGTGGAGGCGTTCCAGCCGAGGGTGATGCTGCCGGGCCCGGCGGCGGTGCTGCGCAGGTTACCGGGCACGGTCGGCGCGGCGTTGTCGGCGGGCGCGCCGGCGCACGGCTGGTTGTTGATGGTGCAGTTGGCGGGCGCGGTCTGGGTGGCGCCGCTGGTGACACCGAAGCCGACGGCGGGGGCGCTGGCCCCGGGGGCGAGCGGTGAGGCCCAGGTCGGCGAGGTCACCGTGTAGTGGGTGCCGGTGGAGGTGCTGGTGGAGGTGAGGGTGCCGTTCCACAGGCTGGAGACGGTCTCGCCGGTCGGCAGGTCGAAGGAGAGCGACCAGTTGTTGACGGTCGTGTTGGTGTAGTTGGTGACGGTGTAGCTGGCCTGGAAGCCGTTCGACCAGCTCTGGGTCACGGCGTAGTCGGCGACCAGTCCGGAGGCTCCGGCGGCGTTGGCCGTGCCTGCCGCGGTGGCGGCCAGCGGCGCGACGAGCAGGGCCGCGGTGGCGGCGAGAGACAGGGTGACGCGCCTCATGGGCGGGTTCTCCTCGACGGTGTGGGGGAGTGGGGTGGTGCGCTGGTGCTGGGGGCGGACTCAAGATGGTCCAGACCAATTGGGGCCGTCAAGGTGGAAACCTGCGGTTTTGCCCAGAATTGACGCTTCATCAAGACGCTGGCACGGCAGGTCGCTTCGGCCGAAAGGTGCCGGGCCGGACGGCGGCAGGCGGCGGCGGTCGCTTCAGGGCAGTCCCGGCTGATCGGCCTGCCGCGCGGGCAGGCCATCGCGCGGAGGGTCGCGGCGGCGGAAGGCCAGGGCGGGAGAAGGCCGTGGCGGGGGAGGGTCGCGCGACGGCAGAGCGAGGGGGTGGAAGGTCGTGATGACGGAAGGCGCGGCCCCCGAACTGTGGGGGATGGGGCCGCGCCACCCGCCCGACCCATGCGGGTCGGGCGTTCATGGGCCGTCAGGTCAGGCGGTGACGGCGGTGTTGCGCATCCGGCGGGCCAGCAGGACGCCCGAGGCGGTGGCGGCCAGCAGGCCGGCGCCGGCGACGCCGAGCAGCAGATTGTCGCTGCCGGACGGGTGGACGGACGCGGCGGTGTTGGTCGAGGTGGTGCCGGCGGCCGCCTCCTGGGCGGTCAGCGCGTCGCCGCCGTGGCCCGCGTGGGAGACGGAGGAGTACGCGGCGCCGGCGCTGATCTGCGCCTCGGTGGGCGCGGACGGGGTCTGGGCGGCGAGCGCGCCAGCCGTGGCGGTGGTGCCCGAGCCGAAGTCGACGTCGGAGCAGCCGAAGAACGCCTCCGGGCTGTCCGTGCGCTGCCACACCATGTAGACGATCTGGCGGCCGGTGCGCTGCGGCAGGTTGGCGGCGACGTTGTAGTAGCCGTTGTCCGAGGTGCGCGGGCTGGCGAAGGTGGCGATCGGGTTCGCCAGGTCCAGGTTCGACCACTTCAGCGGCTGGGTCGGGTTGTAGCTGCTGTTGGTGATGTACAGCGTCATGACGCCCTGGTGGGGCGCGGTGACGCGGAAGTTGAAGGTCTTCGCGCCGGCCGTCACCGAGGTGGCGGCCCAGTCGGTGCGGGCCCAGTCCAGGGCGCGGTACTTGTCGCGGTTCGCGGAGCAGAGGTGGCCGTCGGGGATGATCTGCCGGGCCTGCCCGTTGGCGTTGGCGATGTTGACCTCGTTCCAGTCGTACAGCGGCTGGGTGCCGCTGTCCGCGACGAGGTCCTTGCAGACCTGGGACTTGGGGGTCTCGGGGCCCTCCGCGTAGCAGGAGGCGATACGGCTGGCGGGGCCGAACATGGCGCCGTGGGCTCCGGCGGTGCCGGCGGCGAAGGTGGTGGCGACCAGGGCGCCCGCGCCCACCGCGGACGCGGTGAGCAGACGACGGGACCAGGACATGGTTCTCCTCGGAAAGGTGCCGGGTCGATGGTGGGGGAAAAGGGGCGGACGCATGCCCGCCCGACGCCCACGGGAGCGACCCGGGGGCGGCGCGGTGTGGACCCGGCACACCGCGATCGGACCGAAGGCTACGATTGGCCTATACCAATTGACAAGTGTCTGCCAGTTTCGACCGGAGCCCCGGTGGCGGCATTCGGCCACCCGCAACGCCCTTGGCACGTGCCCGACCTGGCGTTGTGTCAGAAGTCGCCGACCACGCTCTCGGCGAAAAGCACCAGCGGAATCGGCCTCCCACCAGCCCCGCAACCTACCGCCGCCGTACCCGCTCGGCTACGCCAGCCCGCTCGCGCGGCTACCTCCACCTGTCCGCCAGGGGTATGCGACTATTCCGGCGGATAAGAAGGTCATAAGCCGCCGATAACCATGGGGCAAGCCGCCGGAGCCCGGCCGACAGTCCGTCCGCAGTGACCCGCCGACGCCGCGTCAGCCTTCGAGGTCGGCCCAAGAGGCCAGCCTTCGAGCGCCGTCAGCGAGCCGAGCAGCCGCGCCGTGTCGAGTCCGGTCTCCAGGTACGCGACGAACAGTCCGTTGTTCAAGGCCCACGGCGAACGCCGGGCCCGCACTCGGCGGATCGCCTCGGCGGGGTGCGCGCCCAGTTCGACCAGCGCCTGTGCCACCACCAGCCCGGACCGGTTGTAGCCGGAGCGGCAGCGCACCAGCACCCTGCGTCCGGCCGCCACCGCATCCGCCGTGTGCGCGGCAGCGTCCTGGACGGCGGCCAACTGCTCGGCGTCCAGCGGGCCGTCCGGCACCTCGGCGACGAAGTGCTCGACGCCGGGCGCGGGGCCGTGGCCGGGGGCGGTGAACAGGCTGACCACCAGCTCGAATTCGCCGTCGACCCGGACCGGGTGGCGCTGCCCGGCCGGGTCGCGCCAGTGGTGGCCGCCCATCCAGAGCCCGGGTGCCACCTCGTTCCACGGCGTCTCCGGCTCCGGCGTGCCGTGGTCGCCCCTTCGGCGGGTCTTCATGTCACTGCCTCCTCGCCCGACAACGCGGAGACTCCGGCGACGGGTTCCCGAACCGCGAGTCCCGAAGTGCCGGGCCCGGGACAGGACTTCCGGGGGGGTGGGGGTGGGTTCGCCGGGCGTTCATGAGGGGAACAGGTGGTGGTGGGGCTTCGTTGGGGTGGGGTCGGGAGGTTGGTCGGCGCCGTGTCCACACCGATCCGAGGGACGGAAACCGTGACCGAACCGCGCGCCCCCAGGTGGCGTCGTCGCCTCTCCCTGCTGCTGGCCGCCATTGCTCTGCCGGCCGTCGGGACGGGAGTGCTGACCGCCTCGCCCGCCGCCGCTGCGCCGGCCGACGACATCCGCCTCAACGAGGTGGTGACGACCGGGTCGGTGAACGACTCGATCGAGCTGTACAACAAGGGCACGTCGACGATCGACGTGTCCGGGTGGATCCTCAAGGACGACAACGACAGCAGCAAGTACAAGATCGCGTCCGGCACCAGCCTGGCTCCGGGCGGCTTCAAGGCCTTCGACGTGCACGGCAGCTTCGGCCTGGGCTCCGCGGACAGCGCCCGGCTGTACCTGGCCGACGGTGTCACCCTGGTCGATTCGTTCAGCTGGACCTCGCACTCCAACCCGTCCTGGTCGCGCTGCGCCGACGGCACCGGCGGCTGGACCCAGGCCGCCACCCTGACGCTCGGCGCCGCCAACAACTGCGGCTCCGGCGGCGGCGGTTCCACGACCCCGGTGGCCTGGCCCGGCGGTTCGACGGTCGCCACCGCGGACGCCGCCAACGTGTTCGGCACCGACCTGTCCGGCCTGTACCAGGAGGGTGGGGTGATGTGGGGCGCGCAGAACTCCGGCAAGCTGTGGCGGCTGGTCCCGAACGGCTCCGGCGGCTGGACGCCCGACACCGCCAACGGCTGGGGCTCCGGCAAGGCGCTGCGCTTCCCGGGCGGCACCGGCACCCCCGACGACGAGGGCGTGACCCTGACCGGCGCCGGTTCGGCCGGCGGCGTGTACGTCTCCAGCGAGCGCAACGCCGACGCCTCGTCCACCAGCCGGCTGTCCGTGCTGCGCTACGACGTGTCCGGCACCGGCAGCACGCTGAGCGCCACCCGGGAGTGGAACCTCACCGCGGACCTGCCCGCCACCGGCGCCAACCTCGGCCTGGAGGGCATCACCTGGGTGCCCGACAGCTACCTGACCGGCGCCGGGTTCAAGGACGCCGCCACCGGCGCCGCCTACGACCCGAGCCGCTACGCCGCGCACACCGGCGGCGTGTTCTTCGTCGGCGTCGAGGGCTCCGGCACCGTCTACGGCTACGTGCTGCTGGAGGCCGGCGGGTTCACCAAGGTCGCCACCGTCAGCAGCGGGATGGCCGGCGTGATGGAACTCCAGTGGGAGCAGCAGGCCAACCGGCTCTGGGTGGTCTGTGACGACACCTGCTCCGGCCAGCACCGGACCTTCCAGGTGAACGCGAGCGGCGCGTTCGCCGTCACCGCCGTCTACAACCGCCCGTCCGGCATGCCGAACATCAACAACGAGGGCTTCACGCCGGCCGGCGCCGACGAGTGCGTGGGCGGCAGCAAGCCGGTCTACTGGTCGGACGACAGCAACACCGGCAGTCACGCCCTGCGCAAGGGCAGCATCAGCTGCTGACGAGGCGTCAACGGCAGTGCCACCCGGCCCCGGGCTCCGGCAGGAGTCCGGGGCCGGGTGGGCGTCAGGTGCGTCAGAGGCGGTCGGGCGCGTCAGAGGTCGTCGGGCGGCGGGGTTTCGGCGGCCGGGCCGAACTCGGCCAGGCCGGTGGTGGACCGGAGCCGGTAGCCGTCGGCCTCGCAGGTCAAGGTGAGTTCGGAGAGCCGGCCGTCGGCGTCGAGCAGCAGATCGGTCCCGCAGTCCGGTATTCGGTGCCGCGCCAGCCGTTCGCGGGCGGTGGCGTCGAACGCGTCGGCGACCGCCGTCAGCGGCAGCCGTCCGACCAGGTGGAAGCCCGTGCCGCTGCGCATCGTCCGGATCCTGGCCCGACCCCGGAAGGCTGCCGGGTCGCTCTGCAGCAGCGCCCGCGCCATCGCCCGGTGGTCGGCGAACAGCGGCTCCGGGGAGCGCGGCGACCGCACCCACGCCCGGTCGGAGACGCGGGTGTACGTGAAGTCCCGGGTCACCGTCAGATAGGCCTGCTGCTCAGCCCCTTGCTCACTTGACACCAGGCCGAGCGCGCCGGTCTGCAGGCCGTCCGCCACGTTGACCACGCCCAGCCGCCGGGCGGTGCGCGTGTCGTCCGTGAGCTGGACGGTGAGTACCGCCGAGAAGGGCTGCGGCGGGGCCTCGATCGCCGCCCGGAGCTGGGCCAGCTCCTGGGCGGGGTCGGCCGGTGCGAGCGCGGACGCGGTGGCCGGGCCCGGTGCGGCCGACCGGCCGGACGGCGCGGGCGGCGGCTTCGGCGCCGGGGCACTCCCCGAACATCCCGTCAGCGCGGCCGCCAGCACCACCGCGACCGCTCCACTCCGGCGAGTCCGCACGGATCCCACTCCCACCCCTACCCCTCGCTTGATCGATTTCCGCCACGTTGTCGCAGGTCACGGGCGGAGCGCAAGGGGTTTCGAGTTGCGAACGGGAGTCGGATCAGGCGGTGAAGCCGGCGTGCACGTGGTCGTGGTGGGTCGGGTCGCTGAAGAACTGGTTCGCCGTCCTCCCGCCCGCCAGCAGGCGCGGCCCGCCGACGTTGTACGAGCCGGCGGCCGCGGCGGCGCGCATGAATGAGTCGACCAGGTCGGTCGGGGTGGCCGGGTCCACCACCGGGTGGCCGTCGATCTGCCAGGTGTCGAAGGCCTTCCCCAGCGGGTGGTCGCTCGGCCGGTCGGTGCCGAACACCATGAGCGGATGTCCGGACCGCACCACGCTGACCTGGAAGCTGTACGGCCCGGCCAGCGTCAGCATCGCGTTCAGCACCGAGTCGTGGACCTGACCGCTGCGGAGGTCCGCGACGGCGGCCGGCGGCAGCACGATCCGGGGCTGGGCGAGCACCCGGGTCGCCGGGTCGGGGAGGGTGGCCGCCGCCGGACCGGGGTCCGCGGGGTGCAGGGCGGTGACGTTCCAGCGGGGATCGGCCTGCGACAGTCGCACGTCCACCGTGGTGCCCGCGGACTGCGGGGCGCCGTCCGGCCCGGCCAGCCACTGGCGGCACACCACCAGGACGCTCGCCGAGTCGCTCAGCAGCCCGCCGTACTGGGCGTAGACGACCTCCACCGCGGCCTGCGGGGCGTCCGCCAGCAGCGTCCCGCCCTGCGCGGCCAGCTCGGCCGGGAGCCCGAGCGCCGCCACCCGCTGCCCGGCCGCCGCCGCGCCCCGGCCGCCCGGCGGCCAGCTGCCGATCGCCTCCACCACCTGTACCGCACGGAGTTTGACGTCCGGCTGGAGCTCGCCCGGCCCGGGCTGCCAGGCGGACGGGGCGGGGAACGCGGAGCCGGTCGGCGACGGGGAGGACGAGGAGAAGTTCCGGGCGACCGGGTGGGACGCGGAACAGGCCGTCAGGGCGCAGCCGAGCCCGCCCAGCAGGGCGGCCCGGCGGGGGAGACCAGGTGTGCTCATCCGCCCACTATCGGCGGAGGCGTGGCGGGGCGGTGAGTTGACCCGCCGTCAGGTCGGCAGATGGTCGAGGCGTGCGGTCCGGGGCGCTCGCCGGCGGTGATCGGTGCGGGTGGCCGCGAGGCCTTTCCATATACCCCCCAGGGGTATATGGTTGCGGTCGTTGGAGGGGGAACGAAGCCCCGAGAACACAGGACCGAACCAGGGAGATGTCATGAACGACCACGCGGCCCACAGCCACGCCGCCCACACCGCACACGGCCACGCCGCCCACCAGCACGGCGGCGCCCAGGCCGGAGGCCTGTCGGTCTCCGAGAGCGGGTACACCCTCGAACTCGACGCGACGATCCTCGGCGCCGGCCCGCAGACGATCACCTTCCGGGTAACCGGCCCCGACGGGCGGCCGGTGACCGAGTTCGTGCCCGAGCACGAGAAGGAGCTGCACTTCATCGCCGTGCGGCGGGACACCTCCGGGTTCCAGCACGTGCACCCGGTGCGGGACGACAAGGGGGTCTGGAGCACCGAGCTGACCCTGACGCCGGGCGACTGGCGGTTCTTCACCGACATCCACCCGGCCGCCCACACCGGAACCCTGACCCTGGGCGCCGACGTCGCGGTGGCCGGCGCCTACGACCCGCGCCCGCTCCCGGAGTCCACCGGGGTCGCCCGGATCGGCGACTACGCGGTCACCCTGGACGGCGAGCTGCTGGCCGGCGAGGCGAGCGAACTGACCCTCACCGTCAACCGCGACGGACACCCCGTGACCGACCTGGAGCCCTACCTGGCCGCCTTCGGACACCTGGTGGCACTGCGCGTCGGCGACCTCGGCTACCTGCACGTGCACCCGGAGGGCGCCCCGGGCGACGGCGTCACCGCGCCCGGCCCCGAGATCTCGTTCATGGCCGTCGCCCCCTCGGCCGGCACGTACCGCCTGTACCTGGACTTCCAGCACGAGGGCACCGTGCGGACCGCCGAGTTCACGGTGCGCACGACCGCGAAGACGACCACCGCCGCGCCGGAGCACGCGGAGCACGAGCAGCACGGCCACCACGCGCACCACCAGGACCACAGCCACCACGCGCACCACGAGGACCACGGCCACCACTGAAAAGCGCGCACACCTCCGCCCGCTCCCAGGAAAGGAGTACAGGAATGCCCCGCCTCTCCGCCCTCACGCCCGACACGGCGGTCGGCGCCTCCCGCGACCTCCTCGCCGACCTGGTCTCCCGGCACGGCAGCATCGGCGGCATGGTCGCCACGATGGCCCACTCACCGGCCGTCCTGGGCGGATACCTCCAGCTCAGCCGGGCCATGGGCCGCGCCAAGCTCGACCGCAGGATCAGCGAACGCATCTCCGTCGCCCTCCAGGTGCAGCAAGGGTGCCGGCTCTGTCTCGACGCCCACGTCGACGCCGCCCGCGCGCTCGGAGTGGGCGAGGACGAGATCGAGCGGGCCCGCGAGGGCACCTCGGCCGATCCCGCGATCGCGGCGATCATCGCCCTCGCCCTCCGGATCCACCGCGAACCGACGTCGATCACCGACGACCAGGTCGCCGCGCTGCGCGCGCACGGCTTCAGCGACCGCGCGATCGCCGATGTCGTCGGCGTCGTCGCCCTGAACGTCCTCACCGGCGCTTTCAACCTCCTGGCCGGCCTCACGCCGGGAAACGAGGGCGACACCGGTGCGCAGTGAAGACACCCCTGCCTGTTGTATTCGCGGGGCACGGCCGCCACCCGCGGGGGCCGTGCCCGGCCGCATGGACCCGGAAGGAACCCGTCATGCGACTGTTCGCCATCCGTGACTACCGCCACCTGTTCGCCGCCCAGGTCATCGCCCTGTTCGGCACCGGACTGACCACGGTGGCCCTCGGCCTCCTCGCCTACGACCTCGCCGGACCCCGCGCCGGCACGGTCCTCGGCACCGCCCTGACCATCAAGATGGTCATGTACGTGGTCATCGCGCCGCTGGCCGCCGCGCACATCGACCGGCTCCCCAGACGAGCCCTGCTCGTCGCGCTCGACGTGATCCGCGGCTCGGTCGTCCTCCTGTTGCCGCTGGTCAGCGAGATCTGGCAGGTCTACGTCCTGATCGGGCTGCTCCAGGCCGGCTCCGCGGCGTTCACCCCGACCTTTCAGGCCGTCATCCCCGACATCGTCACCGACGACTCCGCCTACACGCGGGCGCTGTCCGCCTCGCAGGTCGCCTCCACCATGGAGAGCCTGCTCAGCCCGGTGCTGGCCGGCGTCGCGCTGGCGTTCCTGAGCTTCGACCGGCTGTTCCTCGGCACCTCCGTCGGGTTCCTGCTCTCCGCGCTGCTCGTCCTGTCGACCCGTGTGCCGAATGCTCGCCCGAGCGGTCACACCAAGGCCTGGGACAAGGCGGCGGCAGGCATCAGGACCTTCCTCACCACCCCGCGGCTGCGCGGCATCATGGCGCTGAACCTGACGGTCGCCGCCGCCGGCTCGATCGTCGTGGTGAACACCGTCAACTACGTCCGTGACGAACTCGGCGGCTCGCAGTCGGACGTCGCCTGGATGCTCGCCGCTTCCGGCACCGGAACGCTGCTGGCCGCGCTCCTGCTCCCGCGCGTCCTCGACCGGATCGCCGCCCGCACCGTCATGATCACCGGCGCCGCCGTCCTGGTGGCCGCGACCGCCGCCGCAGCGACCGTCGTCGCGGCCGGCCTCGCCGGCTGGACCGGCACCGCGGTCATCTGGACCGCGACCGGGGTCGGCATGGCGCTGATCATCACCCCGACCGGCAAGGTCCTGCGCGCCTCCGTCGGACGCAGCGCGATCCCCGAGGTGTTCGCGGCCCAGTTCTCGCTGTCGCACTTGGCCTGGCTGATCACCTACCCGATCGCAGGCCGGCTCGGCACGATCGCCGGTTTCCCGCTCACCTGGACCGTCCTGGCGGCCCTCGCCGCAGCAGGAGCCGCCGGCGCCCTCGCCCTGTGGCCGCGCAACGACGCGCAGGAGACCACGAGCACACCGCTGGCAGTCGCCCGGAACACGCCGAAGAACCTGGTCAAGGCCGCGTGACGAGCGGCCGCACCGACGAGAGGGGCCCGGACCGCACCCGCGGTCCGGGCCCCTCTCGTCGACGGGGCGTCAGGTGAACACGTAGACGAGAGACCCGGCGAGGACGAGAAGGAAGGCGGCGACGGCCGCGGTCCCCGGGCGGGACAGGGGACCGGGCGAGCGGTGCGGGGCGACGGCCCCGACCACCTGGCGGGCAGCGAGGGACAGTCCGAGGACGGTCAGGGCCGCTCCGGCGAGCGTGAGGAGCAGCGCCAAGGCGTGCCGGCCGACGGTGAGCCGATTGCACTCGCCGTCCGGGGTGCAGCGGACCTGGAGCACCGTCCCGTCGGCGTACACCTCGGGAGCGCCGGCGAATCGCCACGTTCCGGCGGTGACGCCGGAGCCGCCGGGCCGGCCGGTGCCGATGCAGTCGATGGTCCGACCGCGGTCGTGGTGGACGGTGCGACAGCGTGAGACGGTCATCGACAGCTCGGGGCTGTGGTGCTGCGCCCGCAGTTCGGTCAGGAAGAGCAGTCCGACGAGCAAGAAAGCCGCACCGATCACGGACAGGAACAGCAGGAGCGCGACGGAGACCCGGATCGGCGGTTTCCGTCCGATCCGGCGGTCGGCGTCGCGGGGCGGGGTCGCCCGGTACTTGGTCCGATCCGGGCAGTGGTTCGATCTCCTGCGCGGCTTCCTGGACATGACGAGCCTGGCCTTCCCCCGGATCCGGTCGTGCGGCGCACAACCTACTCCCGGTGCCGCGTCCCCAGACAGGGGGCACGCAGACGGGCCCGGACCGCCGCCGCGGTCCGGGCCCGTTCGATGGCAGGGCGTCAGATCAGGCCCTGGGCCAGCATCGCGTCGGCGACCAGCTCGAAGCCGGCGATGTTCGCGCCGACCACGTAGTTGCCGGGGCTGCCGTACTTCTCCGCCGTGGTGAAGCAGGAGTCGTGGATGTGCTTCATGATCTCGCCGAGTCGGTTCTCGGTGTGCTCGAAGGTCCACGAGTCGCGGGAGGCGTTCTGCTGCATCTCCAGCGCGGAGGTGGCGACACCGCCCGCGTTGGCGGCCTTGCCGGGCGCGAAGGCCACGCCGGCCTCCTGGAAGACCCGCACCGCCTCCGGGGTGGTGGGCATGTTGGCGCCCTCGGCGACGGCCTTCACGCCGCCGCGGACCAGCGCCAGCGCGTCCGCCTCGTGCAGCTCGTTCTGGGTGGCGCAGGGCAGCGCCACGTCGCACGGGACGCTCCAGACGCCGGCGCCCGCCACGTACTTGACGTGCGAGCCGCGCGCCTCGGCGTAGTCGGAGACCCGGCCGCGGCGGGTCTCCTTGATCTCCTTGAGCAGGGCCAGGTCGATGCCCTTCTCGTCGACCACGTAGCCGGTCGAGTCGGAGCAGGTGAGCACCGTCGCGCCCAGCTGCTGGGCCTTCTCGATCGCGTAGATCGCCACGTTGCCGGAGCCGGAGACCACCACGCGCTGCCCGTCCAGGCTCTCGCCGCGGGTGCGCAGCATCTCCTCGGTGAACATCACGCAGCCGTAGCCGGTGGCCTCGGTGCGGGCCTGCGCGCCGCCCCAGCCCAGGCCCTTTCCGGTGAGGACACCGGACTCGTAGCGGTTGGTGATGCGCTTGTACTGGCCGAACAGGTAGCCGATCTCGCGGCCACCGACACCGATGTCACCGGCCGGGACGTCGGTGTACTCGCCGAGGTGGCGGTGCAGCTCGGTCATGAACGACTGGCAGAAACGCATGATCTCGGCGTCCGAACGGCCCTTGGGGTCGAAGTCGGAGCCGCCCTTGCCGCCGCCGATCGGCATGCCGGTGAGGGCGTTCTTGAAGATCTGCTCGAAGCCGAGGAACTTGACGATTCCGAGGTTGACGGAGGGGTGGAACCGCAGTCCGCCCTTGTACGGGCCAAGGGCGCTGGAGAACTCCACCCGGAAACCCCGGTTGACGTGGATGTCGCCCTTGTCGTCGGACCACGGCACGCGGAAGATCAGCTGCCGCTCGGGCTCGCAGACCCGCTCGATGATCCGTGCGTCGACGAGTTCGGGACGCTGCAGCAGGACCGGGCCGAGCGTTTCGAGGACCTCGCGGACCGCCTGGTGGAACTCGTTCTCGCCCTGGTTCCGCCGCAGGACTTCCTGGTACAGCGGCTCGATCAGGCGGGCGCCGGCGTCGGTGGACGCGGCGGAGCTGTGGGTGGCCGGCATCAAGGCACAACCTTCCGTGAATCGGATGGTGCACGAGGGCGCCCCGTCCCGGGGACCGCCCTTGGTCCTCCTCGCCGTTGAGGATCGCCGCCGGCACGCCTGACACGCGCCGTGCGACGGGGTGGGACCTGTGGTCCACACCATTGTCCCAGTGCTGACCAGTATTCATCGACAGCGTGTCCAGCATGTGAACACCCGATCAGGTGATTTCGGCCGCTCGGCGGGCCCCGAGGGCCGAACTCAACGAATCGTGTGGGTTCGGTGACGGCCCGGTGCGCGGATTCGGCGCAGCAGGACGCGGACGTGCCGGTCGGCGAGGCGTGACGGAGACAGCGCCGCTCGACCGGGCAGCACGGGGCGGTCGTCCAGGGTGCCGAAGCAGCCGCCGGGGCCGTTCACCGATCAGTGCTCCGCCGATGCCGTGGCCCGCCGGGTTCCCTTCCCCTTCGTGTGCGTTCGGGGCAGGGGGCTCGGCGGGCCGGGGCGATGTGGTGTCACATGCGGGGCTGGATCCACCAGGCGGTGGTGGCCGGGGGGAGGGTGCCGGGCGGGCAGGGGGCGGAGGAGAGGAGGGGGGTGCCGGTGACGGGGGCGGGGGCGGGGGTGGTGCCGAAGTTGGTGGCGACCAGGAGGCCGTCGCCGCGGGTGAAGGCGAGGACGTTGGGCGGGGTCTCCAGCCAGCGGAGGGTGCCTTCGCCGAGTTGGGGGAGCAGGCGGCGCAGGTGGAGGGCCTCGCGGTACAGGTGGTAGGGGGAGGTGTGGTCGGTGAGGGCGCGCTCCGCGGTGTGGTCGGCGAAGGACGGGGGCTGCGGCAGCCAGCTGGGGGCGGAGTCGTCGGGGCTGAAGCCGAACGGGGCCTCGGTGCCGGACCAGGGCAGTGGGACGCGGCAGCCGTCGCGGATGCCCTTGCGGCTGCCGGTGCGGAAGAAGATCGGGTCGGTGATGACGTCGTCGGGCAGGTCGTCGACCTCCGGCAGGCCGAGCTCCTCGCCCTGGTACAGGTAGGCCGCGCCGGGCAGCGCCAGCATCAACAGCGCCGCGGCGCGCGCCCGTTCGGGGCTGCCGAAGCGGGTGGTGGTGCGGACCTGGTCGTGGTTGTTGAGCACCCAGGTGACGGTGGACCCGGTGGCGGTGATGTCGCGCACGGCCGCGTCGATCACCTGGTGGAAGTGCTCGCTGTCCCACGGTGCGTGCAGCAGGTGGAAGAAGAACGCCTGGTGGAGTTCGTCGGCCCGGACGTACTTGGCCTGTTCGGCGGGCGTCGGCACGGACGCCTCGCCGACCAGCAGCCGCTGCCGGCCGTCGAGTTGGGTGTACTCCTCGCAGATCGCCCGCCAGGCCCGCCAGATGTCGTGCACCTCGGGCTGGTTCCAGGCCAGTGGGTTGACCGAGTCGCGGGTGCGTTCGTCGGCCTCCGGGTCGGGGGAGTCGGGGAGTTCGGGGTGCTTGAAGAGGCCGGCGGCGACGTCGATGCGGAAGCCGTCCACGCCGCGGTCGAGCCAGAACCGCAGGACCTTCTCGAACTCGGCGGGGACTTCGGGGTTGCGCCAGTTCAGGTCGGGCTGCTCGGGGGTGAACATGTGCAGGTACCACTGGCCGGCGGTGCCGTCGGGTTCGGTGATCCGGCTCCACGCGGGGCCGCCGAACATCGCCCGCCAGTTGTTGGGCGGGAGTTCGCCGTCGGTGCCGCGGCCGTCCGCGAAGTGGAAGCGGGCCCGCTCGGTGCTGCCGGGGGCGGCGAGCAACGCGTCCTGGAACCACGGGTGTTCGGTGGAGCAGTGGTTGGGCACAGTGTCCAGCACCAGGCGCAGGCCGAGCTTGCGGCAGTCCTCGACCAGCAGGTCGAAGTCCTCCAGGGTGCCGAACATCGGGTCGACGCCCTTGTAGTCCGCCACGTCGTAGCCGTGGTCGTGCTGCGGCGACGGGTAGAACGGGTTCAGCCAGACCCCGTCCACGCCGAGGCGCTTGAGGTACGGCAGCCGGGCCCGCACGCCCGGCAGGTCGCCGATGCCGTCGCCGTTGGAGTCCTGGAAGCTGCGCACGTACACCTGGTAGATCACCGCGTCGCGCCACCACAGGGCGTCGGGCGCGCCCGACGCCGGTTGCTCGGCCGGGAGTTCGCGCTCCGCGGGGGCGGCGGCGGACGGGCCGGGGACCTGGGCGGGGCGTGGCGGGTCGCCGGGGACGACGGACGTGATCATGCGTCACCTTCACGGGAGCGCGCGAGGGAGGTCGCGCTGGCAGGTGTGGGAACCGGCTGACAGACCGTCAGTTCCCCAGGAATACCTGCATGTTAGGTATAGGCCAAAGTGTGTGTCCAGGAGACTGCCGGGACGGTTGTCACTTCCTGCGCCTCAGGGTGCCACCATCTGGACCGATCCCGCTGGGGTTTCGGACGAATAACCGGGCGCGCATCGGGGTAGGGCAACGCCCAGGAGCGCCGCCGGGCGCACAGCCGATCCGGTTCGACCGCCCGGCGCACCCCTCGAAGTTCAAGGAGGCACCGCGTGCGGCTACCCCTGCTCGCACTGCTCGCCATGGGCCCCGCGCACGGCTACCAGCTCCGCCGGGCCCTGGAGAGCACTTTCGGTCCGGCCTGCCCGCGCACCAACGACGGGCAGGTCTACATCACCCTGGGCCGGTTGGAGAAGTCCGGTCTGATCGAGGGTCGGGCCGTCGCCCAGGACGGCCGCCCCGCCAAGCGGGTGTTCGCGCTCACCGACGCCGGGCGGCGCGAGCTCGTCGACTGGTTCGCCCGGCCGTCCGAGGGCGCCAAGGTCCGCGAGGAGTTCTTCCTGAAGCTCGTGCTCGCCCCGCAGACCCGGCTCGCCGACCGGCGCACCCTGATCGACCTTCAGCGCTCGCACTGCCTGGCCACCCTGCGGGGCCTGCGCGCCAGCGCCGACCAGAACCGCGAACACGATCTGTCCCGGCTGCTGATCGAGGGCGCGGTGCTGCAACTGAAGGCCGAACTCGACTGGTTGGAGCGCTGCCAGCAGGAGTTCACGTAGCGGCGCCCGCGAGCCCGGCGGCCATGCCGGCCAGCATCCAGTCCAGGGCGCGCTGGAAGTGCCGTTCGCGCAGCAGCTGTTCGGAGTCCGTGGGACGTTCCGTCAGCGCGCCGGACTCGGCGATCGACGGAACCTGCAGCACCGCCTCGGTGATCTCCGCGATCAGGCCCTCCTCGGTGGTGCCGGCCGCTTTCGCCTTCTCGTTCCAGTTGACCTCGTTGGCGGTGAAGCCGTAGGCGTACTGGAAGATCGCCGACAGGGCCGACATCGCGTCGTCCTCCGACAGCGGCGAACTGCGCGCCACCTCCAGGGCCCGGGCGGAGAACCGGACCGAGTTCGGGCCGATGTTCAGGTAGTCGTTGTACATCCGCACCGCCCACGGGTGCGCCAGCATCGCCGCCCGCCAGCTGACCGCCAGCGCCCGCAGGCCGTCCTGCCAGTCCAGGCCGTCATCGGGGCGCGGGAGTTCCATCTCGCCCGACACCACGTCCAGCGCCAGCTCCAGCAGGTCGTCCTTGTCGGCGACGTACCAGTACAGCGACATCGGCGTGACGTCGAGCCGGGTCGCCAGCGCGCGCATCGAGAACTTCGCCTCGCCCTGCTCGTCCAGCAGCCGCACCGTCGCCGCCACGATCACCTCGCGGTCCAGCCCGCCCGCACCGCCGGCGCCCGTCGCGCGAGGGGCCCGGCGGCCCCGGGACGGCGGCGGGGTGAGCCAGACGCTCTTCTTGACCTGTGAGGCGCGCTTGACGGCCACGCTGCTCCTTCGCGTTCCGGGGGACGGGGCCCGATGGTGGCTCCACGGTACGCGCTCGGGCCCGCGCGAGGTGCGCGGGCCCGGGGTCGGTCGGTGCTACGAAGCCGCAGGTGAGGGTGCCGGCTCGGGGGCCTGGGCGGGGGCGGCGGGCTGCTGCGCGCGGTGCAGCAGCGCCGCCGAGACCAGGCCGCCGAGCAGGACGGCGGCCGCGCCGATCAGCTGACTGGACGTCAGCCCGTCGGCGAACGCCGTCCGGACCGCCTCGGCGACGCCCGCGTCGGGCGCGGCGGCCAGCGCCTCCGGCAGCGACTTCGCGGCCGAGGCGGGCACTCCGTCGGGCAGGCCCGCCGCGAAGCGCGAGCCGAGCACCGCGCCCAGGACGGCCACGCCGAGGCCGCCGCCGAACTCGGTGGCGGTGCCCTGCACGCCCGCTCCGGCACCCGCCCGCTCCGGCGGGATCGCCCCCATCAGGGCCGAGGCCATCGCCGGGTTGGCCACCGCGATGCCGGCGCCCATCAGCAGCAGACCCACCAGCAGGCCGCCGTAACCGTGCGCGGAGCCCGTCAGTGCGATCAGCGCGAGGCCGCCGGACAGCAGCGCCATGCCGCCGGCCACCGCCCCCGCGAAGCCGAGCTTCGGCAGCAGCCGGGCGCCGACGCCCGTCAGGTTGAGCACCACGATCATCAGCGCCAGCGGGGTCATCCGCAGGCCGGCCTCCAACGGGCGGTAGCCGAGCACGAGTTGCAGGTACTGGGTGAGCAGGAACAGCGAGCCCGCCATGCCGAAGGCGACCAGGACGCCGCCCGCGGCCGCGCCGTTGAACTGGCGGTTGCGGAAGAAGCCCATGTCCAGCATCGGCGTCGGGGTGTGCAGTTCCCAGGCCGCGAAACCGGCCAGCGCGGCCAGGCCGACCGCCGCGGACAGCAGCACCCTGCCCGAGCCCCAGCCGTCCACCGGGCCGGAGATGATCGCGAACACCACGCCGACCATGCCGATGGTGGACAGCACCGCGCCCGGGACGTCGGGCCGGCGGCCGGCCGGGTCGCGGCTCTCCGGCAGCAGGCGGACCACCGCGACCAGGCCGATCAGCGCCACCGGAATGTTGATCAGGAAGATCGAGCCCCACCAGTAGTGCGCCAGCAGCACGCCGCCGAGCAGCGGGCCGCCCGCGAAGCCCAGCGAGCTGACGGCCCCCCAGACGCCGATCGCCTTGGGCACCTCCGCCCCCTGGAAGACCTGCATCACCACGGCGAGCGTGGTGGTCATCAGCAGGGCGCCGCCGATGCCCATGCCGGCCCGGGCGGCGATCAGCTGACCGGTGGACTGGGCGAAGGCGGCCGCGGCGGAACCGGCGCCGAACAGGGCCAGTCCGGCCAGCAGGGCGCGCTTGCGCCCGTACCGGTCGGCGAGGCTGCCGGCCGTCAGCAGCAGGCCGGACTGCACCAGCGAGTAGGCGTTGATCATCCACTGGATGTCGGCCGTGCGCGCGCCCAACTCCTCGGTCAGCGACGGGATCGCGACGTTCAGCACGGTGTTGTCGAGCAGCACCACCAGGGTGGCCAGGCACACCACCGCCAGGATCACCCAGCGGCGCGGGTGCGGGGCGGTGGCAGGGACGGACGTTGGTGACAAGGGGACCCCCGGGAGCAGGCACGGACGAAGGCGCCCGGTGGTGGCCGGGCATGTGTTGTACACCGTAGAGGAAGTCTTCTACGGTGTACAACACATTTGCGCGACGGCGCTCGGGAGGGTTGACGGCTAACGCTATTAGCCTTAGCTTCGAAGGGTCGATTCGACGGAAGGGGCAGAGGTGGAACGCGAATTGATGCCGGCTCACCGGCCTGTGTCCGGGCCCGGGGCCGGGCTCGGGGCCGTGCTCGGGTGGGCGGCACTGGCCCTGTTCACGGCCGCGTTCGCGATCTTCGAGGCCGTGGCGCACGGCTGGTGGACCGCACTGGCGGGCGCCGCGCTGCTGGTCGTCCCGGGCCTGGTCGGCCGGGTTGGCCCGGTCGGCCCGCGGGCCGACCGGGCGGCGCACCGCGCACTGCCGCCGGTCGTCGTGCTGATCGCCTACAGCCTCTCGCCGCTGGAGCAGCCGTGGATCTTCACCGCCGCCCTCGGCCGGCTCACCGCCGTCGCGATCAGTTCGTGTGCCAGCGCTGGTCGGCGGCGTCGTTGCAGTACCACTGGATGATCGGGGTGCGGAGCGCGGCGCTGCCGCCCTGCACACTGACGCACAGGCCCGAGTTCACGTTCCTGAACCGCAGGTTCGTGCCGTCGGTCATGTAGTTGTCGATGTAGAAGGTCTGGTTCGCGCCGCCGTGGCACCCCCACTGGCCGAGCTGGGCGCCCGCCGCGGTGGTCCAGCCCGGGGCCTCCAGGCACAGGCCCCACTTGTTGACGATCTCGTAGGCGCCGCCGCCCGTGTTCTCGAACGTCCACTGCTGGTCGTTGTTGCCGTTGCAGTCCCACTGGAACACCGGGGTGCCGTTGCCGTTGCCGCCGCCGTCCACCGCCAGGCACCGGTTGGTGGCGTTGCTCTTCAGGTTCCCCTGGAAGTCGCTGGCGGCCGAGGCGGAACCGGTCGAGGTCAGCGAGAGCGCGACGGTCAGCGCCCCCGCGACGCCGGCGGCGGTGAACAGACGGCCGAGGCCGGTCCTGCGGGTCATGGATCCTCCCGAGTGGTGCAGTGTGGTGCGATGCCCGGCCAACCTAGGGCCGCCCGCCGTCCGGCCGGGTGCGGAACTGCCCGGTGAGCAGACCCGGACGGTGTCGAACTGCACACCGAGCGCATTGATCTTCCGCTCGTGGCGCGGATAGCCTGGGAGACGAATCGACTTCGGATGTCCCTCGGGGGGAGCGACATGCGCGACACACCCCTGCCGGACGGCCGAACCCTCCAACGCCTGCGCCGGGCCGACGACGTCCTGGACCTCCAGGCCGCCGGCCGCCGCGGCGGCACCGCCGCCGTCCTGCGCCGACTCGCCGCCCGCACCCGCGCCGCCGTGCTGCTGCTCCACCCCACCGGCGCCGACGCCTGCCCGCCGCCGACCCCCGTCGGCGTCGCCGAACGGGCACTGGCCCGCAGCGCCGTCGGCGAAGCCCGCACCCGCGCCGCCGGCTCCGCCGCCGTCGGCCGCTCCACCCTGACCTGCCTGGTCGTCACCCTGCCCGGCCGGCCCGGCACCCGCCCGCCCGTCCTCGCCGTCGTCGCCCCCAGGCCCGCCCCGCCCGACCTGCCGCTGCTGCTCGCCGACGCCGCCACCGTCCTCAGCCTCACCTGGGACGCCGAACAGGGCCGCCGCCAGGCCCACCGCGCACGGCTCGCCGACACCGGCGCCCGCGAAGCCGTCCTGCACCTGCTGATGGACGGTCAGGTCGCCGTCGCCCGCCGCCTCGCCCGCACCCTGCACGGCGAACTGCCCGACACCGTACGGATGTACGCCGTCGAAGGGCCCGCCGCCGCCCGTCGGGAAGCCGCCGACCGGTCCGCCACCGGCACCGCCTGGGTCGGCCGTGAACCCGGCGCCGCCGGCCGCACCCTCGTCCTGGAACCCGCCGTCGACACCCGCCCGCTCGCCGCCTGGCTGCACCACCCCGCCGTCGCCGACACCTGCCACGTCGGCATCAGCGACCCCCTGCCGCTGCGCGACACCGCCACCGCGCACCGCCAGGCCCTGCACGCCCTCACCGTCGCCCGTCGGCACCCCGAACGCCGCGCCGCCCACGCCCGGCCCGGCGGCCTCGCCCCCGTCCTCGGCCCGGCCGGCGCCGCATGGGCCACCGCCACCCTCGCCCCCCTGCGCGCCCACCGCGCCGCCCGGCCCCAGGACCCCGACGGCCCCGCCCTGCTCGCCACCGCCGCCGCCTGGCTCCACCACCCCGCCGACGCCGCCGTGCGCCTCGGCATCCACCGCAACACCCTGGCCGCCCGCCTCACCCACCTGCACCGCCTCCTCGGCCTCGACCCGCACCGCCTCGCCGACCGGGCGACCCTAGCCCTCGCCCTGGGAATTCACTCTGACGGATCGTCAACACCGGTTCCTGACACCGGGATCGATGCGCTGCTGGGCCAACCCCAGGTCGCCGACTGGGCCCGCGGCCGGCTCCACCCGCTGCACGCCGCCGACGCCCCGCCCGCCCTGGCCCACACCCTCGCCCGCTGGCTGAGCCACGACACCCGGATCGGCCCCACCGCACACGAGTTGGCGCTGTCGCCGTCGGCCGTCCGCAAACGCCTCGGCCGGATCGAGAGCCTGCTCGACTGCGCCCTGCTGCGCCCGCCGACCGCCGTCCACGAACTGTGGCTCGCGCACCGCGCCCTGGAACTGCTGCGCTGAGACCGCTCAGCGGCCGTCCGGTTCGAGCGCCGGTCCGAGCCAGGCCAGCATCTGCCGCAGCCGGAGCCGGCTCTTTCCGCCCAGCCCGGGACGGTCGATCATCTCGCGCAGCCAGGACGCCGCCTCCGGGCCGGCGTCGGCGGTCAGCAGGTCGTTCATGAGCTCCCACTCCTGGTCGCTCGGCAGCCAGAGCACGTCGAGGGCGTGGCGCCAGCACTCGAGTGCGGCCGCGCGCAGGCCGTAGGAGGCCAGGGCCCGGGCGAGGGCCCGGATGTGTGTGACGGAGAGATCCGTCCGGGCCTTGATGGTGGCGACCATCGCGGGGACGTAGTCCAGTCCCTCGGTCTCGACCAGGGCCCCGAGTGCGTAGGCGACCTGCTCGCCGGTCACCGCCGGGGCCGAGAGGAGCCGACGGGCGAGCGTGGCCATGAGCGGGGCGTGCGGGCCCGCTTCGGAGCCGATCGCCAGCAGCACTCCCGCCAGCCAGGCCGCGTCGTGGTCCGGCTGCTCCGCGAGGGCCTGTTCCACCACGCGGCCGAACTCGGCGGGGCGGGCCTTGAACAGGACGCCGGCGGCCTCCTTGTAGTACGACTCGCCCCAGAGCGGGGTCCGCAGCGCGAGGGTGGCCATGACGGCGGCCTCGGCGCTCGCGCCCGCATCGAGCAACTCGCGTGCGCACTGGGCGCGTTCGGCCGGAGTGAGCGCGCTGCCCCGGTCGAGGAGCGCCATGATGGCGGGAGCGGCGGCGCTGCCTTCGGCGGCCAGCCAGGCGGCCACCACCAGCGAGGAGTCCGCGGTGGGCCGGTCCGGCGCGGAGAGGACCTGCCGGGCCCACTCGACGGCCAGGCGGGTCTCGCCGGCCTCGGCGGCCGCCCGGGTGAGCCAGGCGGCGAGGTACGGCGGCCTGCCGGTGGCCGGGGTGGCGTTCTTCAGCGCGTCGAGCACGACCTCGGGCCGCTCCCTGCCGTGCACCCGCACCCAGATGTCCGCCGCGTTCTTCAGGTGGCGGGCCGTGCCCCGGCCGGTGCGCAGCGTCTGCTCGGCGATGCGGGCGGCCGCGGCGGGCTCCCCGGACTCCTCCAGCGTCCGCATCAACGCATCGCGGCCGACGTTGTCCGTGGCCGGCCGGAGGAGCACCGCCGCCGCCAGTTCGTCGGTGCACGCCCCCTGCGAGGCCTTGAGCCACGCCCGGGCCGCCCGTTGCAGGTCGCCCGAGCGGGCCGAGCGGTCGGCGAGGACCTCCCGGGCGAGTTGCTGCACCTGGTCCGGCCTGCCGAGCACCTCCAGGGTCTCGGCGGCGATCGCCGTCTCCCAGGTGTCGGCCCGGAGCCCTTCCCGGATCGAGCGGGTGCGCGCCAGGACCGCCTGCTGCGCGGTGACGCCGAGGCCGAGCGAGATCCGGGCCGCGGCCGGCAGTTCGTCGTCGCTGTCGGGCAGGATGTCGGCGAGCAGCGCCTCCGCCTCGGACGGCGCGCACACCCGGCTCAACGCATCGAGCGCGCCGAGCCGTTGGGTCACCGAGAGGATCCTGCTCGCCGCCAGGGCGCGCAGCCGGTCGGCGGTCCCCGGCCGGTCCGCCAGCGCGGACAGCGTGGCGAACGGCTCGCGCAGGTCCGGTCCCTCCAAGGTGTTGCGGACGCTGTCCTGGAGCCGCTGCAGGATCTCCGACCACTTCCGCTCGCCCACCGCGACACCCTCGGCGACCAGCAGGCCGGCCAGGTTCACGGGGTCCCCGCTGTCGCTGGTCCGGCGCAGCAGGTGATCGACGATCAGGTCGGCGTCGCAGTCCGCCCGCTGCGCCCACAGGCAGAAGGTGAACAGCGCCAGGGTGTGCTCGGCCTCGCCCATGCCTTTCGCCGCCCAGCCGTCCAACTCGGGGAAACCGGGCGGAATCTGCTCGGCGTAGGACCGGGCGGCCAGGAACTCGGCGAACGAGTGGTGCAGGAAGCGCAGGTCGTCGCCCTGCGGGACGAGCAGGCCGGTGCCGAGCAGCAGGTGCCGGAGTTCCGCCTCCCAGCGCCCGGTCAGCGTCAGTCCGGCCGGTCGGTGGTCGTGGACCCACCGGCGGGCCGCCGCCGTCAGCGACCCGTCGCTCTCGATCCGGTGCCGGGCCAGCGACTCGACCAGCTGCTGACGGACCTGGCCGACCCAGCCGGCGAGTTCGTCGTCCCGTCGCTCCCGGCCCGCGCTGCGACTCATCAGGTGGTCGTGGAACAGCTGGTAGAGACTCAACCGGTTGGCCGGCAGCGGCCGGTGGGGATCGACAGTCGCGCTGACCGCCGCGATGGTCGCCAGCAGCGGGTTCTGCACCAGCTCGCTCAGCCGGCCGTCCTCGGTCTCCTGGAGGAAGCGCACCGCCGCGGCCTCCGTCTCCTCCGGGCCGTTGCCCTGGGCGCGGAACCACTGGGTGGCGAAGTTGCGCAGTTCCGCCCGGCTGAACGGCTCCATCCGGTACGAGCTGAACGCGGCGCCGCGCAGCGGGGTGAGTTCGATCTCCGGCAGCGGGCGGGTGGTCACCAGGAAGCGGTACGCCCCGTCGGACCGGGCGTGCTGGGCGATCACCCGGATGAGCTGGGCCCGGGCCTGCCGGTCGGTGATCTCGTCGAGCCCGTCGACCATCACCAGCCACTGGGCTCCCTGGACCCGGCCGGTGAACAGCCCGGGATCGGCCTCGGCCACCAGGCTGTGCCCCATGCTGTCCCGGGCCGCGTGGCACAGGGCGGCGCTCCACGACCCGGAGTGCTCGACCAGGGCGCGGGCGGCGATCCGCAGCGGCACCAGCGGCTCGGTGGCCGGCGCGGCCAGACTGCTCTCCTGCCGGAGCCAGACCCGGGCCAGCAGCCAGGTGACGTGGTTGGTCAGGGTGGACTTGCCGGAGCCGGGCTCGCCCGTGACGAGGAGGTGCCCGGGCCGTTCGAAGATCTCGCTCAGCGGCAGCACGGTGTCCCGGTCAGCCGAGGAGGCGTGCGCGTGCGAGCTCTCCGGGCCGGACGAGGGCGTGCCGTGCACGTCGGGACCGCCGCTCTCGCGGGACGGCGGCAGCGCCGCCCGCATCTGCTGCCGCACGTAGATCGCGGACAGCGGCGGCTCCTTGACGTCGAGCACGTCGTACGGGAGGCGGTCGGCCGAACGGGACTGCGCCTCCAGCAGGTTGCGCAGCGCGAGTGCGGGCAGCGGGAGTTCGGCCCAGGACGTCAGCCGCGGACGGGTGGACTGCTGCTCGGCGGCGGTGGCGCGGTCCCGGGCGTCCTTCGCGCGGGTCCAGATCGGGACGACCTCGGCCGGGTCCCGGCCGAGCGCCGTGGCGAGGGCCTTGGTGAATTCGAGCGTGAGCAGCCGGGAGGCGTTGTGGACGCCGTACACCGCCGCCTTTCCGGCGAAGCCGGTCCGGATGAAGGCGTTCGGGGTGCCGTAGCCGGCGCTCACCAGTGCCTGCCGGAACCAGGAGGCCAGCTCCAGCAGCTCCGGATAGTGCTCCTGCTCGTCCTTGGGCGGACGGCCCGCCGGCATGGGCTCCCCACTCGGTCGTCGGCCCCGGATTTCCCCGAGTTTCCGTAGCCTAGTGGGAAATTGACGCCCCGCAAGAGCCTGGAACCCGGCCGTCCGGCCACCGACTCACGAGCGGGGAGACCGACCATGGGAGTGTTCGACACCGGTGATCCGGTGGTGCTGACCGTGCTGGGCGCGGCGAGTACGGCCGCGGCCGTCGCCCGGGCTTGGATCCGCCACCGCACCGCGATCCGACTCGAACAGGAACGCACCCGGCGGGTACTGGGCGCCCTGGCCGGCACCACCCGCCAGGGCCGGGCCGAGGTGGTGCGGGCCTGCGCGGAACTGGAGGGGAAGGCCGCCGGGACGGGCAACTCCCGCAGCCCGGGCGGGCGTTGAACCGGGCAGGGGCAGGGGCAGGGGCAGGGGCAGGGGCAGGGGCAGGGGCAGGGGCGGCGGAACCGGCATCGGCGCCGGGGACGGGAGGTAGGCGGTCGGTGCCGAGGCAGGGCGGTCGGCTGCCGGTGCCGAGGCCGGTTCGGCGGTCAATTGGCGGAGTCGGCAGGCGGCCCGCCGGGCGGCGTGCCTAGCGTGGCGTGTCGGGGGCATTCAGCGCACGTTCACGGGCCGAGGCCGCCGGCTGTGCCGGCCGGGCCCGCTCCTCAGGAGGCAGTACATGAGACTTCGGGCATGTTCGAGCGCGTTGGCGATCGCCGCGCTGACCGTCGGCCTGACCGCCGCCGCGTCCCCCGACCAGGCCGTCCGCCCGCGGCCGTTCCTGGACCGGCTGCACACCGTGACACCCGTCGCGTCCACCGTGCCGGAGAACGGCGACGTGAACCCGTACGGCACGTTCACGATCGAGGACAGCGTCGGGAACCTGCACCGGGGCGACGTCCTGGTCAGCAACTTCAACAACTCCGCCAACCTGCAGGGCACCGGCACCACCCTGGTGCAGATCGACCCGGACGGCACCAGGACGACGTTCGCCACCATCGACCCCGCTCACCTGCCCGGCTCCTGCCCCGGGGGCGTCGGCCTCACCACGGCGCTGACGGTGCTGCCCGGCGGCTGGGTGGTGGTCGGCAGCCTGCCCACCGCCGACGGCAGCGCCGCCACCGCGCAGGCCGGCTGTCTGCTGGTGCTCGACCGGTTCGGCACGGTCCGCGAGACGATCGCCGGGGACGGCATCAACGGGCCGTGGGACATGACCGCCGTCAGCCGCGGCAGGCACAGCGAACTGTTCGTCACCAACGTGCTCAACGGCACCGTCGCCGCGAACGGCGCGGAGGTCGACCGGGGTACCGTCCTGCGGATCACCCTGGAGGACCGGGGCGACCGGCCGCCGCAGCGGGTCGCCACCACCGAGATCGGCTCCGGCTTCGCCGAGCGGACCGACCCCGCCGCACTGGTGATCGGCCCGACCGGCGTCGGCCTCGGCTGCGACGACACGCTCTACGTGGCCGACACGGTCGGCAACCGGATCACCGCCATCCCGCGCGCGCTCACCCGCACCGACAGCGCCGGCACCGGCCGGGTCGTCACCTCCGGCGGCAGGCTCAACGGCCCGCTGGGACTGGCCGTCACATCCAGGGGTGACCTGCTGACGGTCAACAGCCAGGACGGCTTCATCGTCGAGACCACCCCCGGCGGGCGGCAGGTCGCGGCGAAGCAGATCAACAACGAGGGCTCACCGGCCGGAGCGGGCGCACTCTTCGGCCTCGCCCTGGACCTCGACCACGACGCGGTCTACTTCGTCAACGACGCCGACAACTCGCTCGACCTGCTGCACTGAGCAGACGGCGGCCACCGGCTTCCCCGGCGCGCGGACCTGGAACGCGTTCCGCGGCCGCGCGCTGCTTCGGGCCCACCGGGGAACTGCCATGGTGTGGGCGGGCGTTGAGACCGACATGGTGGCAGTGGTGGCGATGATGGGCAGCCTGGTGTTCCCGGCGGCGCTGGTGCTGCTGGGCTTCGCGGCCTCGGCGGCGCGGCGGGCGACGGCACGGTGGGCGACGGTACGGTGGGCGACGACGCGATGGGCCGGGCGGACGGAGACCGGACGCGGGGTCGGGGCGCAGGCGGGGGAGGAGCTGCACGCGCTGCTGTACGCAGGCAAGCGGGTGCAGCTGGAGCAGCGGCGGATCGAGCTGGTGCTGCGCGACGACGAGCACGACGGCGCGCCCCCGCGCACCGGGATCGACCTCGCGGCGGGCACGGCGGGGATCCGGGGCCCCGGGAACTGACGGCCGGCCCGGTGGTCGCTGAGGTGCGGGGGCGGCCGCCTGGGCGGCGGTCAGGTCGGACGTCAGGGCGCAGCACCGTCTCGCGGCGGGCACGGCGGGCACGGCGAGCGTGGCGGGGATCCGGGGCCCCGGGAACTGACGGCCGGCCCGGTGGTCGCCGAGGTGCGGGGGCGGCCGCCTGGGCGGCGGTCAGGTCGGACGTCAGGGCGCAGCACCGTCTCGCGGCGGGCACGGCGGGCACGGCGGGCTCGGCGGGCACGGCGAGCGTGGCCGGCGGGACGGGGAGCAGGCCGGTGTCCGGCTCCGGGACGAGTCGATGGCGGGAGAGCAGCGTGGCCAGTGCTCCGACCGCATAGGTTCGCCGCGTTGGACGTCATGGCGGTTGGATGTGCGGTGACGTCCGGTCCGACCGCTGGAGGCGCGGTGGCCGAGCCTGTCGGTGTGCGCAGACTGACCAACCAGGAAGGGCGGAAACTGCAGCAGATCGTTCGCCGCGGCAAAACGAGTTCGGTGCGCTACCGGCGCGCGATGATGCTGCCGGCCTCGGCTGGCGGGACCCGGGTGCCAGTGATCGCCCAGCTGGTGCGGGCCGATGAGGACACCGTCCGTGACGTAATCCACCGGTTCAACGAGATCGGCTCGGCCTGCCTGGACCCTCGGTGGGCGGGAGGCCGCCCCGCCTGCTCAACCGTGACGACGAGGACTTCGTCGTCCGGACGGCCACCACCCGCCCCACCAAACTCCGTCAGCCCTTTACTCGCTGGTCACTGCGCAAGCTCATCGCCTACCTGCGGAAAGTCCATGGCCGGGTCATCCGCATCTGCCGCGAGGCATTACGCTGCCTGCTCGCCCGCCGCGGTGTCACCTTCCAGCGCACAAGGACCTGGAAGGAGTCCCCGGACCCCGAGCGAGAGGCGAAGCTGGACCGAGTCGAGGAGGTCCTGGACCGCTTCCCGGACCGGGGCTTCGCCTTCGACGAGTGCGGCCCGCTCGGGATCCGGCCCGCCGCAGGTTCCGGCTGGGCCCGCCGGAAACACCCCGACCGGCTGCCCGCCACCTTCCACCACACCCACGGGGTGCGCTACTTCCACGGCTGCTACTCAATCGGCGACGACACCCTTTGGGGCATCAACCACCGCAAGAAGGGTGCCGCGAACACGCTGGCCGCGCTGAAGTCGATCCGCGCCGCACGGCCCGACGGCGCCCCGATCTACGTGATCCTCGGCAACCTGTCCGCTCACAAAGGCGCCGACATCCGCCGCTGGGCGAAGAAGAACGAGGTCGAGTTGTGCTTCACCCCGACCTACGCCTCGTGGGCCAACCCGATCGAGGCGCACTTCGGGCCGCTGAGGCGGTTCACCATCGCCAACTCCAACCACCCCAACCACACCGTGCCCTGCACGCTTACCGGCGCTGGCGCAACGCCGACGCCGGCCACCGCGACGTCCTGGCCGCCGAATGCAAGGAACGCGCCCGCATCCGATGCGAGAAAGGCATCCGCCGGGGCGGACGGCCTCTCAAGAGCGCAGCTTGATCCAACCTGGCGGACCTGTCCGGCCGCATCACTAGAGTTCCGGCCATGAGTGACGACGTTCACATGACCGCTTCGGCTTCGGATCCGTCGGGGGCGGAAGGGTGGTGGACGGACCTGCCATGGCTGGTGAACGCCGATCCGGAGCGGGTTCTGGCGTTGCTGGCTTCCGACGCGGCTTCCGATGCGCGACTGATGGCTGCGGTCTACCGGGCGTCGGTGGACGTACACCGGGATGTGCCGTCGTGGGTGCGGCGGCAGCTGCTGGCCCTGGACGCGGCTCGGTACGGGGACCGGGAGTTGTCGGCACGGATTGCCGCCGTGTCAGTGAAGGATGTCGACACCGAGCCGTGGCAGGTGCTGTGGTCCACCGGCGCGCAGAGTGACCCGCACTTCCAGATGAACCCGTCCGGTCACACCGGCGGTGTTGACGCGGTGGTGACAACCTTCTCGGACGGCCGCCACGTCGTGGTCACCGGCAGCAAGGACCGGACGGTCCGGGTGCGGAATCTTGAGACTGGCCAACCGGTCGGCGGGCCGATGAGCGACTTCAACGGCAGAGTGTGGGCGGTGGCGACGGAGGTCGTGGACGGTCGGCCGTGCGTCGTCACGGCCGGCGACTGGGCGGTACTCGCGTGGGACCTGGCCACCCGCCGGCAGACGGGCGAGCTGCCGGGGATCAACGGTGAGGTGTGGTGTCTGGGCACGGCTGTCGTCCAGGGGCGACCGTGTGCACTCGCCAGCGACGACGACGTGTCCGTGCGGGTCTGGGATCTGGCCAGTGGGGAACAGGTCGGCGAACTCACCGGACACGACGACTTCCTGATGGCCATCGACACGCTGGTGATCGATGACAGGCCCCATGCGGTGGGCTGTATGAGCGGTGGCAAGGTCTGGCAGTGGGACCTGACCACCGGACAACCGGTCGGGGAGCCCCTGCCGGGCCACGACGGCGAGGCGTGGGCGGTCGCGACAGCGGTCGTCGGCGGCAGAGCCCACGCGATCACGGCAGGTTACGACGCCACCGTGCGCGTGTGGGACCTGGTCATGGGACGGGAAGTCGGCAGGCTGGTCGGCCACGAAGGCACCGTGTCCGCGGTGGTGACCGCGGTGATCGGTGGAGAACTCCGGGTCGTCACCGGTGGTTCGGATGGAACGGTGTGCCTGTGGGAGCTGGCCGCCGGGCGGCAGATCGGCCGGGAGCTGGTGTTTCCCGCGCCAGTCCATGCGCTGACCGTGACCCCGGAAGGCTCGCTCGTGGTGGGCTTCGGCGGCGACGTCGCGGTCCTGTCCCTGCATGCCGACCCTGACCCTACTGGGCCGTGAGCCGTCGGTGCTGTGACCGGACGGTTGCTGGTTCCGCCCTGGCGACGAGGACAAAACGCAGCCGGCGGCTGCGCAACCCGGCGAACCTATGCGGTCAGAGCAACTAGCGCCAACACCCACTCGGTGCGGGCGAACAGGTCGCCAGCGCACCCTGTGGAGCCCGTACCGAACGCCAGGAACGCCTGCCGGGCGGCCGGGGTGCCGCGCTCCGGCCTCCCGGCAGTCCAGGTCGAACCGGGCCGGCGCCAGGTACGCGGCCGGATGTCGGGACACCGCCGCCGGGGAGACCACCAGCGTGGTGCCCGCTGGGAAGGTCCGGCCCGCCGGCACGGCGGGCGCGGTGGTCACCCGGGTGAACAGCCGGCCCGGCGGGTGCAGACGCAGGGTCTCCGGGACCACCCGGTCGACGGAACCCGGCTTCGGCAGGTCCGCCCAGCCCAGGGCGCGCCCGTCCGGCAGCGCCTCCGCGAGCTCGGTCCGCACCTGCTCGGCCGCCGCCGGCCGCCGGGGCAGCCGCCACCGCGCCCAGGTGAGGGTGGCTGCGACGGTCTCGGGACCGGCCGCGACGGGGTGATCACCTGGTCGTGCACCTCGGCGTCGCCGAGCCGGACCCCGTCGTCGTCGCGGGCGGCGAGCAGCGCGGCCAGCAGGTCGGGCGAAGTGGAGGTGGGCGGCGACCAATTCGGTGGTGGTGTCGTGCAGTTGGGCCAGCGTCCGGTGGCAGCGCCGGTTCCCCGGCAGCGGCAGGCGGCGGACCGGCGCGGGCAGGATCATCTGCCGGAACAGTCCGTTCAGCACGCTGTCGAAGGTCTGCTGACCGTCGCGCGCCGAGTCCGCGTCGCGGGCCGAGTCCGCGTCGATCGTCGTGGAGCAGAGCGTCCGGCCAAGGGTGCGCAGGGCGATGCCGTAGAAGGCGGGGAACGCGTTGATCGCCCGGCCGGGCCGCCAGTCGCCGGTGGCTGACGCGATCTCGGCCTGCATGGCGCGCGCGTGCCCGGCCGACTGCGGTCGGCGGAAGGCGGACTGGACCAGCCGCAGGTGACCAGGCCGTTGCCCGCTGCGTCCCGGGCCCGGTCGTAGACCACCCGCCCTTGTCGAACGGCCGGTGATCGGCCAGCACCTGGTTCAACAGGTCCGGATGGCAAGGCACCTGAGTGTGGTCGTCGGCCCCCATCCGCACTGCCACCAGATCGCCGTGCACATGCAGCGAGGACAGGTACCCGGCCGACCCGCGCGCAGCAGCCGGTGCCCGTGGCCGAGCAGCGGCAGGGCGTCCGGTGCGCCGGCAGCGGTGCAGATCGGAGGCTGCGGCGACGTCGGCCATCCCTCCACGGTAGGCAGCGCGGGTCGGCGACGGCTCGCGACGCGCGGGCCGCGGTTCGGGGCGTGTTTTCTCGGTTTCGGTGGTGGGGAACTGAGTTGACGCCACGTCAGCGTTGTTGGCGGCGGTAGCGGTCGGAGCCGAGCAGCGCGGACAGGCCGCGGCGCTCCGGTGCGAACGGGGCGCCGGAGGCGAGGCCGCGCCACCCGACCACCAGGGCCTCGCCCAGGAAGCCGACGCCGATGGACAGTTGGGTCGGGCGGGCATCGGCGGGCAGCCCGGCGTGCTCGGCGAGGAACGAGAATGCGACCATCACCCCCAGCGAGAGCGCCGCCACCAGGAACGTCCACCCGGTGTATCGCTGCCAGAGCACGCCCCCGCGCGGCTCAACCCGGACGGTGGCGCCGCGCAGGGCGCCCGTCGCGACACCGAGAGCGGCGCCCGCCGCGATCCAGACGTAGTCGCCCGGGCCCAGGTCGTGGTGCAGGTCGTGACGCTGCCAGAGCGCCCACACGCCGAGCGCCGTGAGGACCACCGGCGGCCCGAACAGGTCCCGGGCGTTGAGCGGTTCGCCGCGCAGCCGCCGCACCACCACCACCACGATCACCACTGCGACCAGGGCTGCGCCCATCCATCCGTGCATTGTGCTGCTCCCCCCCTGGGGTTTTTTGGCTCGACTGTGCCAAAAAAGAATTTAGCCCGCCCGTGCTATAACGGCAACATGCCGAAGATCGTGGATCCTGTGGAACGTCGCCAGGCCGTCGCCGACGCGGTCCTGCGCGTTGCGGCCAGGGAAGGGCTCGAACACGCCTCGCTGCGCAACGTCGCCGACGAGGCCGGCCTGGCGATCGGTTCGGTGCGGCACTACTTCGCCGGCAGCTCCGAGCTGATGATCTTTGCGATGGGGGAGCTGGCCCGCCGCATCGAAGCCCGGATCCGCACCCACGCGGCCGCCCTGCTCGACCCCGCCGCGACCGGCGACCGGCGCGAACGAACGCTGCAACTCCTCGCCGAGACGCTTCCGTTGGACGCCGAGCGCCGCGAGGAGGCCGGCGTCTGGCTGTCCTTCGTCACCGCCGCCCGCACCCGCCCCGAACTGCGCAGCCGCCTCGCGAAGATGCAGGCCGGCCTCGACGAACTCGTCCACCGCGTCCTGCTGGAGACCGACCGGGCCGGCGCCCTCACCCCCGGCCTCGACCTCACCGTCGAAACCCGCCGCCTCTCCGCCCTCCTCGACGGTCTCACCCTCCAGGCCGTCCAACACCCCCTCCTGGTCGGTCCGGACGAGCTGTGTGCGGTGCTGCGGCACCATCTCGACAGCTTGGCGGTGGCGCGAGACTGACTGCGGGGATAGGAGGGGGCGGAAGGCGGCCCGGTGGGCTGTGTGTCGCGCTGCGCCGCCGTCTCGACAGTTTGGCTGTAGCGCGAGACTGGCCGTCGCAGCGCGGGCGACGACAAGGGAAAGGGGCGGCTGGCGGAGGTCGGTCCGGGTGGGCTCTGCGTACGGGTGCTGCGTCGTCAGCTCTACGGTCTGCCTGTGCTGCGGCATTGATCTGCGGCGGGGAGCCAACGGGAGTGGTGCGGTGGGTGGGGATGGGTTTGGTGGGTGTCGGAGGTCGGCCCGGAGGGTTCTGTGTCGTGCTGTGCCGGCACCTCGGTGGCCCGGCTGTGCAGCGGTCTTGACCCAGGGGTGGGGTGCTGGCTGGTGCGGTGGGGGTGGGCGTGGTGAGTGGGCGGAGGCCGGCCTGCCCGGGCAGTGTGCCGTGCTGTGCCGCTACCTCGACAGCCTGGCTGTGCCGCGGTCCTGATCGGGGTGGCGTGCTGGGGAGGGTCAGAGGCCGGCGGCGCGGTGGGAGAGGACGGGTTCGGCGAGGAGGCGGGCGGCCGGGCAGAGGGTTTGGCCGTGGCGGGTGAAGAGGGTGTCGCGGGAGTCGAAGTGGCCGAGGTCGGCGCGGATGTGGGCGGACAGGTCGCAGGGGCCGGCGGTGGTGGGGCAGGTGGAGCGGGTGGCGTCCCAGTCGATCGCCGTGCGGGAGAGTGCCTCGAAGAGGGTCTCCGGGCCGGAGTTGGTGAAGGGCGTGCCCGTGCCGGCGGTCGGGGTGTCGGCGAACAGGTCGGAGATGGGCAGCCAGGGGTCGTCCGGGGTGCGTCCGGGGAGGTGGAACTCCGGCCAGGCGAGCACCACTTGGGCCGGGACCAAGGCGCGCAGGCGGGGGAAGCGCGGGTACCAGAAGGCGCCGTCCACGACCAGGCCGCGCACCCGGGTCGGGACGCCCCAACTGCGGGCCACCGCCTCCAGCGCGGCCATGCGCTGACTGCACGAGCCCCGGCCGGTGCGCAGCACCTCCGAGACCGGTCGGGCCTCGTCGATCGAGTACACCGGGCGGACCTCGGTGGCGATCCAGTGGTGCGCCCGGCGCAGCGCCTCTACCGTCGTGGCGGTGGACGGGGGCGCTCCAAGGGCGTCGACGGCGGCGCGGACCCGGGGGTGGGTCAGGTCGAGGATCCGGGTCGGCGCGGTGCTCCCGGAGGTCGTCGCAGGGACGGCCACGCTCCGGCGCCCGTGCCCGCGCGGCATCAGCAGTGTGCTCGTCATGGCTGTCTCCGTCCGTCCCGCCTGGTGTCCAGAGACAGCCTGCCAGGGAATTTGAACACGTTCAAGGCGGGATGGCCGAGCGCCTGCCCAGGACTTGACACCCCGTCGGCCCGCCCGGCGCGGCGCTCCGCCCGAACCCGCCGCCACCGGCCTACCCTGAACAGCACGGAAGGACGTGGCGAACGTGGCACACCGGATCGACGGCAGCGCGGGGGACGTCCTCACCGCACGCCTGCGCGAGCAGACCGCACGGCTCGTCGCCCTCGAACCCGACGTCCGCGCCGACCGCCCCGACGCCGTCCACCAGATGCGCATCGCCGCCCGCCGGCTGCGCAGCGCCCTGCGCACCCACCGCCGCCACCTGGCCGGCGACCACACGGGGCTGGAGGACGAGCTGCGCCGGCTCGGCCGGAGTCTCGGTCGCGCCCGCGACGCCGAAGTGCTCGGCGAACGCCTGCTCACCCAGGCCCGCGAGCTCCCCGGCGGCGGCGACCGCGAACGCGTCCTCGCCGAACTCGCCACCTGGAACAGCCGGGAGACCCACGAGGCCCGCACCGCCGCCCTGGCCGCACTCGACAGCCAACGCTTCCGTGACCTGCTGACCGCCCTCACCGCGCTCGCCGAGAACCCCCCGCTCAGCGCCCGCGCGACCAAGCCCGCCGGCCCGGAACTCACCCGCCTCCTGCGCCACGAACACCGCCGCACCGCCGAACGCCTCGCCGCCGCCGAACACACGCCCGAGGGCCCGGCCCGCGAACACGCCCTGCACGACGCCCGCAAAGCCGCGAAACGCGCCCGCTACGCCGGCGAGACCGCCGGCCGTCCCGCCCGCGGCTTCACCCGCCGGATGCGCGCCCTGCAGGACGTCCTCGGCCGGCACCAGGACGCGATCGTCGCCCGCGAGGCCGTCCGCGGGCTGTCGGACGGCGGGTTCGGGTACGGCGTGCTGTTCGGGCGGCAGGTGGGAGAGGCGGCGTTCGCACGGGAGTTGCTGCCGGGCGCGTGGGAGCGGGCGGCGCGCCGTCCGAAGCGGATTCGCTGACTCGCCGTCAGGGCGTGAGGTGGCGGAGGGTGAACTCGGGCAGGGCGTAGGGGCCGGCCTGCGGGGAGCCCGGGGCGGCCGGGTGTTCGGCGCCGGGGACGGTCGCGGCGTAGGCCTCGGCGTTGTCCACGGGGAGGTAGTCGATCACCGCCGGGTCGGGAAGCTGCCAGAAACGGCGGGAGTTGGCGGAGACGGCGTACGCCGTGGCGAAACGGACGGTGGGCGGGGCGGCCAGGGAGGCGAGCAGGAACCCGATCGCGTCGCGCGGGCTGAGCCAGGTCGCCAGATAGCGGGGCTCGGTCGGGGCCGGCTCGAAGCTGCCGATGCGCAGGCAGATGACCGACAGCCCGAACTTGTCGGCGTAGAGCCGCCCGAGAGCCTCGACGGCCGCCTTGCTCACACCGTACAGACCGTCGGGCCGCACCGGATCCTGCGGGTCGGTGAGGTGCTCGACCGGATGGAAGCCCGTCACCCGGTTGCTGCTGGCCAGCACCACCCGGTCGATGCCGCCGCGCCGCGCCGCCTCCAGCACGTTGTGGGTCCCGAGCACGTTCACGTCGAGCAGCTCCGGAAGCGGCGCCTCGTCCGGCACCCCGCCCAGGTGGAGCACCCGATCGGCCCCGGCGAGAGCCGACTCCACGGCGGCCGCGTCACGCAGGTCGACGACGCGCGCCTCCTCGTTGTCGGCCTCCGGGCGCAGCGGCACCCGGTCTACCAGGATCAGCCGAGACGCTTCGTCCCGAAGCGCCTTGCGCACCACGGATCCGATGTTCCCCGCCGCACCCGTCAGCGCCACCGTGCCCAGCTGCATCATGCCTCCCCGGAGTAGCTCGCCCCCCATTCTGATCACGGGGGCTCCGGCCGATCAAGTGGCTAGAGCCCCTGTCGTCGCGCCCACTCGCCCTACGGCCCACCCGGTCGCTTGATCATGTTCCACGGGCGTGGTTCAGCGCACGGCAATACGTCGATGGGGGGCAGGCGATGGTGCGCGGTTGGGGGCGGCCGGGCGCGGGTTGGCGGTGGCGTTGGTGCCGTCGTGGCAGCGGGTCGGGGATGTCGAGCGGGTGCTGCCCGTGCTGGTTGCTGTGGTGTGCGCGGTCGGCTGGCTGGTGGCGGCGGTGGTCGATCGGCGGCGTGCCGAGGTACGCAAGGAAGTGCGGCGTCCGTCCGGGTTGTTGGCCGGAGTGGTCGGGGTGGGCATGGTGCGCGCTTCCGTCGCGGCGCCGGCGCAGGCGAACGGGCCGGACGAGGCCGAGGGGCGGCGGTTGCGGCGGATCGTGCAGGCCGACGGGGTGGAGCGGAAGCCGGCGATCGTCGCGGTGCGTTCCGGGTCGGAGGCGCTCGAGTGGGTGAATCATCGTCAGGTCTACCGCGCCACCGTCGAGTTGGAGGTGCCGTACGAGAGCGGCCGGCAGACCGTCACCATTCCGGCGGAGACCTGTGGCAGGCCGGACGCCGGTGAGTTGATCGGCGTCCGATTTGCGCCGGCCGCAGCGGAGTTGGGCGTCCACGTCGATCGCGGGACGACAGTGGACGGGTTCGGCCTGCTCTTCACGCCGATCATCCTGGTCGACCACCGGGAGAACGTGCATGCCTGGCACCGCTACCGCCCCGGCGTGCACCTGCCCGCGTTCGCGCTGCTGATCGCGGGAGTCGGCGCCGCCGGCTACGTGAGGCTGGCCCTGCCGTCGCCGGGGCTCGGCTGGCCGCTGGCCGTGTTCGCCGCCGCCACGCCCTGGCTGTGTCCGGCGCTCGCGATCCGGCCCGAGGCCTTGCGTGGCGCGTTCGACCGGCTGGTGCGCGGACTCGGGCGTCTGCTGATCGATCGTCAGGGGCGCTGAGATTCTCAACCCGACGGGTCGTCAGGAGGGCCGGTCGGGTTCAGGCCTGCCGTGGCGGCGGCGGTGCGGAGGAGGTCGTCCACCATGGCGGGGGTGAGTCGACCGGTGTAGGTGTTGCGCGGGCTGACGTGGAAGCAGCCGTACAGGTGCAGGGCGGGGCCGTCGTCGGTGGCGGGGAGGGCGGCGTGCGCGCCGTGGCCGAACCTCGGCCGTGGGCGGGGGATCTGCCAGCCCGCTGCGCCGAGGGCCGGGAGGACCGCCTGCCAGGCGAAGCCGCCGAGGGCGACCACGGCGCGCACGGTCGGGCGCAGGTACTCGAACTCCCGGACGATCCAGGGGCGGCAGGTGTCGCGCTCCGCGTTGGTCGGCCTGTTCTCCGGCGGGGCGCAGCGGACCGGGTCGGTGATCCGCACGCCGAACAGTTCGAGGCCGTCGTTCCGCCAGGTGGAGTGCGGCTGGGAGGCCAGGCCGAGCCGGTGCAGCGAGGCGTACAGCAGATCGCCGGACGGGTCGCCGGTGAAGATCCGGCCGGTGCGGTTCCCGCCGTGTGCGGCGGGGGCGAGTCCGACCAGCACCAGGCGGGCGTCGGCCGGCCCGAAACCGGGGATCGGGCGCGCCCAGTAGTCCTGGCCCTGGAACGCCCGGCGCTTGACCCGGGCCGCCTCCTCCCGCCACGCGACCAGCCGCGGACAGGCCCGGCAGCCGACCACCAAGTCGTCCAGCTCGGCCAGCCCGTGGACCCGTTCGACCAGCGCCGAGGGCAGTTCCATGGGCTCGATCCTACGGGCGCGCACCGGTCGGACGGCGGAGCGGCGATTCGCAACCGGAAAGCGCTTTCCGTTTCGCGTCGCCGCCGCCGCTGCGGAGTAGCGTGCAAGTACGAGTCTGCCTGCCGTACGGGTCGAGGTGACGGCGATGATCGTGGTCGACGTGGTGATTGCGCTGGTGCTGCTGCTGGCGCTGCTCGCCGGGCTGAGCGTGCGCATGGTTCAGCAGTACCAGCTCGGGGTGGTGTTCCGGTTCGGCCGGGTGCTGGACGAGATACGGACGCCGGGGCTGGTGCGGATCGTGCCGATCGCCGACCGGCTGCGCCGGGTGAACGTGCAGATCGTCACGATGCCGGTGCCCGCGCAGGAAGGCATCACCCGGGACAACGTGACCGTCCGGGTCGATGCGGTGGTGTACTTCAAGGTGGTCGACCCGGTGAAGGCGATCATCAACGTGCAGGACTACAACTTCGCGATGTCGCAGGTCGCGCAGACCTCACTGCGGTCGATCATCGGCAAGAGCGAACTGGACGACCTGCTGGCCAACCGCGAGCCGATCAACCAGGGCCTGGAGCTGATGCTGGACAGCCCAGCACTGGGTTGGGGCGTCCAGATCGACCGGGTCGAGATCAAGGACGTGGCGCTGCCCGAGTCGATGAAGCGCTCGATGGCCCGGCAGGCCGAGGCGGACCGGGAGCGGCGGGCCCGGATCATCACCGCCGACGGCGAGTTCCAGGCGTCCGCGCGCCTGTCGGAGGCCGCGAAGGTGATGTCCGCGACCCCGGCCGCGCTGCAACTGCGGCTGCTGCAGACCGTGGTGGAGGTCGCCGCGGAGAAGAACTCCACCCTGGTGCTGCCGTTCCCGGTGGAGCTGCTGCGTTTTCTGGAGAGCTCCACCGAGCGCAACGCCGCGCAGGCCGTCGAGGCCACCGAGGTCGCGGCGCAGCTCGCCGAGACCGAGGAGGACGTCGAGCCGGCGCCGGACGTCGAGCAGCTGGAGCTGCCACAGGTCGCTCCGGCCGTCGAAGTCGGGCCGCCGGAGCGCCCGTTGGGCGTGACACCGCGCCATGCCGCGCCACGGGGCGTCCCACCGCGGGGCGTGACGCCGCCGGGCGCCGCTCCGCCGGACGCGGCTCCGCGGCACGCGGCGTGACCGGCCGGGCGGGGCGGGTGGCCGCGCGGCGGGCGGGTGCGGCCAGCGGTGGCGGGCGGTCCGCCGACAGGGCCAGCATGGAAGACGGCCAGTGGACACAACCAGCTCGGGAGGTCCGGCCATGACCACCGCGAAAGAGATCATGCACCCGGGAGCGCAGTGCGTCACCGGCGAACAGACCCTCGCCGACGCCGCCCGGATCATGCGCGAACGCGACGTCGGCGCGCTGCCGATCTGCGACGAGAACATGAAACTGCTGGGCATCGTCACCGACCGGGACATCGTGCTCAGGTGCGTCGCCGACGGACGCGACCCCAGCGGCGTCAAGTGCCTCGAACTCGCCCTCGGCCGCCCGATGGTGATCGAGGAGGACGAGGACGCGAGCCTGGTGCTGGAGGTGATGGAGGACCACCGGGTGCGTCGGCTGCCGGTGATCAACCATCCCGACCACCAGCTCGTCGGCATGATCAGCGAGGCCGACATCGCCCGGCACCTGCCGCAGGAGCGGCTGGCGGAGTTCGTCACCGCCATCACCCGCTGAGCCCGCTGAGCCCTCGGAGCTCTGCGGATCGGCAGTCCGCCGCACCCCGGTTCCCGGCCGGCGTCGGGACGCGGGGCGGCGGCGAGGTGACGGTACGTCAGTGCAGGTACTGCTTGGGCAGCTTGGCGAGGAACGCGTCCGCGATCACCTGGTAGCCCGCGTCGTTGGCGTGGATGTCGCCGCGCGCCATGTTGGTCCACTGCATGACCCGGGCCACGTTCAGCGGCACCTGCTGACCGCCCAGCGGCACCAGCGGCGCGAAGGAGTTCGTGTCGAACGCCCGCGCCACGTCGGCGGTCGGGACGCGGTGACGGGCGTCCACCGTCTCGATCACCGAGTTCAGCGTGTTCGCCAGCGGCACCGACGCGGTGGCCATCGCCTTGCCCCGGTCGCCCGTCATCCAGGCGGCCAGGAACGGGTCGTACAGGTTCATGCCGACGATCCGGGTGTGCGGGCCTGCCGCCGCCTGCAGCTCGCCGAGGATCCGGTCCAGCCCGGTGCGGACCTGCTCGATGCCGTTCAGCGCGCACGGCAGGTCCAGCGAGCCGCCCGCCGCGCAGCGCTGCACGTCGTTGGCGCCGATGTCGATGGTGACCAGCACCTCGTCCTTCCAGTGCGCCTTCAAGTAGGCGACCGCCGCCTCCAGTTGGGAGCCGCCGAAGGAGTGCGGGTACGGGCAGCCGCCGTTCGCCATGGTGCCGGTGGTCTCGCCCGGGCAGCCCAGGTCGGTGAACTCGAACGGCCGGCGGTCGTCCGCCGCCCGCTCGCCCAGCGTCCGCGCCAGGTCCTGGGCGTAGCCGCGCCCCACGATGTGGCCACCGGTCGGCGTGGACTGGTAGCCGGCCGCCAGCGAGTCGCCGACCGCCAGGTAGTACGCGGTGGCGTGCTGCCCGCCCGGCGCCGCCGAAGCCGGAACGGCCGCCGCGCCGGCGAGCGTCAGAGCGGCGAGAGCGGTCGCAACGAGCGTGCGGCGGCGGGGGATCGGGCGCATGGGGCCTCCAGGGCGAATGATCGCGATCAGACGGATCAGAGGAGGCTACTGCCCGGTAGGCCCTCGGGAACAGAGGCGTGCACACACCCCGTCCGCCGGTTCCGGCGGGGCCGGCGGACGTGGTGCTCAGCCCGGGAAGGCGTAGACGGTGGTGGCGTGCGCGACCGGGTCGTCCGGGGCGTCCGGCGTGGCGAGAGTGATCTCCGTGAACGCGATGCGCCGGCCCAGCTTGGTCAGCCGCGCCGTCACCAGCAGATCGGTGTCGCGGGCCGCGCGCTGGAAGGTGATCGACTGCTGGACGGTGGTCATCGGCGCGAAGCCGCCCAGCGCGGAGGACACCGCGACGACCGTCGCGGTGTCGGCGGCCGCCATCATCGCCTGCCCGGACAGGCCGCCGCCGTCCCGGGCCAGCTGGTCCGACCAGGGCAGCCGCAGCACCGCGTGCCGCTCCCCGGCCTCCACCACCGTCAGCCCCAGCGCCTGCACCCACGGCGCGAAGCGGTCGGCGAGGATCAGGTCGCCCTCGGCGGGCGACAGGCCCTTCGCGGGAGCGGCGCCGGCGGGTACGGCGTTCGGGGAGGTCGTCATGGCGTGATCGTAGAGGCCGCCCGTGACGCACGGCCATACCCCGGGCGCGGAGCGTCCACCGGGTCGTGGACGGACCCTGCGCGAGGCATGGTGGTGGGGTGGGAGTGCGGCGGAGTATGGCGGAACTGCGGAGCGATTGGCGCACCGAACACCTGATGGTGCTGCTGCCGCTCGGCCTGATCGTGCTGATCTCCGTCACCGACATTCTGATCTCCCCGGACATCCACCTCGGCCCGCTCCTGGTGGTCGCCCCCGCGATCACCGCGTCGTTCGCGGGCGCCCGCCTGACCGCCCTGGTCGGCGCCCTCGCGCTGGTCGCGCAGATCCTCATCGCCCAGCTCCACGGCGGCCTGTTCACCCCCAACCACCAGGCCCAGATCGGCGCGCTCGCGCTGGTCACCGTCCTCATCGTCACCTTCTGCCGGGTCCGCGAACGCCACGGGCGCGAACTCACCCAGGTCCGCACCGTCTCCGACGCCGTCCAGGGCGTCCTGATGCGCCCGCTGCCCGAACACGCCGGCCCGCTGCGGATCGCCACCCGCTACCTCGCCGCCGACGACGAAGCGAACGTCGGCGGCGATCTGTACGCGGCCGTACGCACCGGATCCGCCACCCGGCTGCTGATCGGCGACGTCCGCGGCAAGGGCCTGGCCGCCGTCGGCGACGCCGCCGCGCTGCTCGGCGCGTTCCGCGAACTCGCCCACCGGCACGAGGACCCGGCCCGCCTGGCCGACGCCCTGGAGGCCTCCTACCAGCGCCACCTCGCCGAGATCGCCGACGCCGGCCAGGACATCCGGGAGAACTTCGCCACCGCGCTGGTGCTCGACCTGCCCGACGACCACCCCGTGATCCGGCTCGCGGACTGCGGACACCCGCCGCCCCTGCTGCTCACCCCCGACGGCGGCGCCCACCTGCTCCCGCTGCCCCGCTCCGGACCCCCGCTGGGCATGGGCGACCTCGCCCCCGTCGAGCGCCGCACCGAGGAGTTCGCCTTCCCGCCCGGCAGCACCCTGCTGCTCTACACCGACGGCGTCACCGAGGCCCGCGACCGCGACGCCGTCTTCTACCCCCTGCCCGCCCGCGCCGCCCAGCTCACCCCCGCCGCCTCGCCCCGGGACTTCCTCGACCGCCTCCGCCGCGACCTGCTCGCCCACGTCGGCGGCCGGCTGCCGGACGACGCAGCGCTGGTCGCCGTCGGCCGCGAGGCCTGACGCGCGCAGCCCGGGCCGACCGCACTCGCGCCGGCGGGGCGCGTCCGACGGGCGGCCGTGGGCGGAGCCTCCCCGACCCGCCGGTCGCGCTCGGACAGTACGTCGCCCCGACCCGCCGTTCGCTGCTCGGACGGCATGTCGCCCCGATCCGCCGTTCGCCGCTCGGACGGCATGTCGCCCCGATCCGCCGTTCGCCGCTCGCGCCGGACGCCGGACACCCCGGCTGGAATGATCGGGGCCATGGCCTCAGATCTCGCCCGCGCCCTCGCCGCCGCCGTCCGCGGCGAGGTCCGCTTCGACCCGGCCGAGCGCGCCGTGTACGGGCAGGACGCGTCCAACTACCGGCAGGTGCCGCGCGGGGTGGTGAAACCGGCCGACACCGACGACGTACGGGCGGCGCTGGCCGTCTGCCGGGAGCACGGGGCTCCGGTGGTGGCGCGCGGGTCGGGGACCAGCATCGGCGGACAGGCGATCGGGCCCGGCGCGGTGGTGCTGGACTTCCGGCGGCACCTCGGCAAGGTCCTGGCGGTCGACCCGGACGCCCGCACCGCGCGGGTCGAACCCGGCACCGTCCTCGACGAACTCCAGCGCGCCGCCCGGCCGTTCGGGCTGCGGTTCGGACCGGACCCGTCCACCCACAGCCGGTGCACCCTCGGCGGAATGATCGGCAACGACGCCTGCGGCTCGCACTCCCTCGCCTGGGGCCGCACCTCCGACAACCTGCACAGCCTGGACCTGCTGCTCGCCGACGGCGCCGAACTGACCGCCACCGGCCCGCTGTCGCCCGCCGAACGGGCCGCCCTCGCCGCCGCCCCCGGCCGACTCGGCCGCCTGCACCGGGAGTTGCAGTCCCTCGCCGCCGACCACCTGGCACTGCTGCGCCGCGCCATGCCGACCCTGCCGCGGCGCGGCTCGGGCTACCCGCTGGACGCGCTGCTCCCGGAACGAGGTTACGACCTGGTGCGGGCGGTCACCGGCACCGAGGGGACGTGCGCCCTGCTGCTCGGTGCCACCGTCCGACTGGTGCCCGAACCGCCGTTCCGCGCACTGGTGGTGGCGGGCTACCCGGACGAGACGGCCGCCGCCGACGCGGTGCCCGCGCTGCTCCCGCTCGGCCCGCTGACCTGCGAGGGGATGGCCGCCGACCTGATCGCCGCACTGCTCGCGGCCGGGCCCCGCCCACCCGTGCTCGACCGGCTGCCCGACGGCGCGTGCTGGCTGTTCCTGGAGACCGGCGGCGCCACCGCCGCCGAGGCCGTCGACCGGGCCCGCCAACTCGCCGACGCGGTACGGCGGGAGCGCACCGCGACGGTCGCCCTGGTCGCCGACCCGGCCGAGCAGCGCGCGCTGTGGTCGATCCGGGAGGCCGGCGCCGGCATCGTCACCCGACTGCCCCCGGGCCCGGACGGCACACCCGGCGGCGCGGCCTGGCCCGGCTGGGAGGACTCGGCCGTCCCGGTCGATCAACTCAGCTCGTACCTGAGGCAGTTGCGGACCCTGCTGAAGCGGCACGGCCTGCGCGGGGTGCCGTACGGGCACTTCGGCGAGGGGTGCGTGCACCTGCGCCTCGACTTCCCGGTGCGCGAACGGCCGCAGGCGATGCGGGAGTTCCTCGTCGAGGCGGCGGATCTGGTGGTGGCGCACGGCGGTTCGCTCTCCGGCGAGCACGGCGACGGGCAGGCCCGGGCCGAACTGCTGCCCCGGATGTACCCGCCGGAGGTGATCGACCTGTTCGCCCGGTACAAGCGGATCTGGGACCCGGACGGCCTGCTCAACCCCGGCCTGCTGGTCGACCCGCGCCCGCTGGACGCCGATCTGCGCTTCCCCGGACGGGAGTTGCCGCTCACCCTGGCCTATCCGCAGGACGCCGGCAGCCTGCTGAACGCGGTGCACCGCTGCGTGGGCGTCGGCAAGTGCGTGGACACCACCGGCGGGGTGATGTGCCCGAGCTACATGGTGACCGAGGAGGAACGGCACTCCACCCGCGGCCGGGCCCGGCTGCTGGGCGAGATGCTGCGCGGCGAACTCGTCACCGACGGCTGGCGCTCGCCGGAAGTCCGCGAGGCACTCGACCTCTGCCTGGGCTGCAAGGGCTGCGCGAGCGACTGCCCGGTCCAGGTCGACATGGCCACCTACCGGTCCGAATTCCTGTACCACCACTACCGGTTCAGGCCCCGACCGGCCGCCCACTACTCGTTCGGCCTGCTGCCGCTGTGGCTCCGGCTGGCCCATCTCGCGCCCCGCGCCGCGAACGCCGCGCTGCGCGGCCGGATCAGCGGGACCCTGCTCAAACGCCTCGGCGGCATCGACGCCCGGCGCGCCCTCCCCGCCCTCCCGGAGCGCCGCTTCTCCTCCTGGTTCCGCGAACACCGTGCCGCCCACCCCGCCGACCCGGCCGCCCCTGCGGTGCTGCTGTGGCCCGACTCGATGTCCGAACTCCTCGACCCCGCACCGGCGGTGGCGGCCGTCCAGGTCCTGGAACGGCTCGGCTTCCGGGTGCAGCTCCCGACCGGGCCCGTGTGCTGCGGACTCACCGTGATCGCGAGCGGCCAACTCGGCCTGGCCCGGCGGGTGATCCGGCGCACCCTGCGCCACCTGCCGCCCGAGCTGCCGGTGGTCGGCCTGGAGCCGTCCTGCACCGCCACGCTCCGCGGCGACTGGCCGAAGCTCCTCGAAGGCCCGCTGGAACTCCCCACCCGGGTACGTACGTTGGCCGAGTTCCTGGACGAACGCGAAGTCCCCCTGCCGCGGCTCGCCGGAGCGGCGATGACCCAGGTGCACTGCCACCAGCACGCCGTCCTCGGCACCGCCGCCGACCAACGCCTCACCGCCCGCCTCGGCCTGGCCAACCGCCAACTCGACGCCGGCTGCTGCGGACTGGCCGGTGCCTTCGGCTTCGAGCGGGGCCACTACGAGGTGTCGATCGCCGCCGCCGAACGCGCCCTGCTCCCCGCCGTCCGCGCCGCCGCCCCGGACACCCTGCTGCTCGCGGACGGCCTCAGCTGCCGCACCCAGCTCACCCAACTGGAGCCGTCCGCGCGGCCGTTGCACCTCGCCGAAGTCCTGCTCCGCGCGTTCGAGCAGGCCGAGGGGCCCGACCGCGCGCCCGGGTAGGTCGAGGCGGTCAGCGGAGCGCGGAGGCCGCATCGTCGCTCGGGGCCCGGTAGACCGTCACGATCGAGGCGACAGCGTCGATTTCGAGCGGTCCGACGATCCGCAGCCGGACCAGCGCCGGCAGGTCCTCGGTGCGGTCGAGCCGGCCCACCGCCTCGGCCGGCCAGGGCAGCGGCAGCTCCGGCAGGTGGGTGAGGGAGATTCCGTTGATGCAGGAAGGCGCCGGAGCGGGTTGCCAGGGGCGGACCGAGCGAAGACCTGCCAGCGAGATCACCACATCGGGCGTCGACGGCCCTTCGCGCAGCCACACGTCCAGCGTGGTGGCCTTGCCGTCCTCGTGGGACTCGTCCAGCGCGACGCGCTCGATGAAGTGGTCGAGGCAGGACCGCAGCGCCAGGGCCGCGTTCGTGCAGCGGTTCCGGTGGGCGTCGATCCTCGCGTGCTGGTCGGTCACGGCGCGTGACTACGGCGCGCGGCCGACCGGACGGCGCCGCAACGGACCCGCGAGGCCTCGGCCAGCGGGCTCACTCGCCCGGGTAGCGCACGCCGATTCGTTCCCGTGCCGCGTCCAGGGTGCGCATGACGGCGAGGGTGCCGTCGAGCGGGACGAGGGGGGATTCGGTGGCGCCGGTGCGCAGGCAGCGCATCACTTCGGCGGCTTCCAGGCCGTAGCCGTGGCCGTCGGCGGGCGGGGCGTGGAAGGTCTCGGGAGCGCTGCCGTCGCGGTGGAGGGTGAATCCGGTCGGGTGGAAGAAGTCGCGCTCGATCTCGATGTGGCCCAAGTCGCCTTGAATGGAGGCGCGTTGGGCGCACTGGGTGTCGAGCGAGCAGGAGAGCTGGGAGGTCGCGCCGTTGCGGTGGCCGAGCAGGAGGGCGGTGTGCGCGTCCACGCCGCGGTCGGTGAGGCGGGCGCGGGCCTGAATGCTCTCCGGCTCGCCGAGCAGCAGGTGGGCGAAGGCGACCGGGTAGACGCCGAGGTCCAGCAGGGCGCCGCCGCCGGCTGCCGGGTCCCACAGGCGGTGCTGCGGGTCGGTGGGGGTGACAAAGCCGAACTCGGCCTGGACGGAACGCACTTCGCCGATCGCGCCGTCGGCGATCAGCTCGGTGATCCGGCGGACGGACGGGTCGAGGTAGGTCCACATCGCTTCCATCAGGAAGACCTCGCGCTTGCGGGCCAGCGCCACCAGCTCGGCGCTCTGCCCGGCGTTCAGCGTGAACGGCTTCTCGCACAGCACCGCCTTCCCCGCCTCCAGCAGCAGTTTCGCCGCGGCGAAGTGCGCCGCGTGCGGGGTGGCCACGTACACCACGTCGACCTCGGGGTCGTCCGCGAGCTCCTGCCAACTCCCGTACGCCCTGCCGATGTTGTGGCGCTCGGCGAACGCCCGGGCGGACTCCTCCCGACGGGACGCCACCGCGAAGGCCTGCGCGCCGGGCACGGCGGCCAGGTCCTCGACGAAGGAGCGGGCGATGCCGCCGGTGGCGAGAATGCCCCAGCGGATCGGGCGGTCGGTGATCGGCGGCACGGGAGTCCTTCGCAACGGCGCGACGTACGGGCCCGTCCAGCCTATCCACCCGCGCACCGGAATTCGGTGGGGGCGGCGGACCGGCGACGGCTACCGTGGCGGCATGGAATCCGAACACCCCCTGCTCCGGGACGTCTTCCCGGAGCTCGTGGACGAGCTGACGGCCCTGCTGGAGGCCGAGGGCGAGCCGGAACTCGCCTCCGGTGCAAGCGAGTTGCGCCTGGTCGCGCAGTGCGACTGCGGCGACGACTTCTGCCAGAGCCTCCGCACCGCCCCGCACTCGCCGGGCCGGCCGTACGGCCCGGGCCACCGCTGCCTTCCGCTGCCCGCGACGAGTGGCACGGTCGTCCTGGACGTGGTGGACGACCGCATCATGTACGTCGAGCTGATCGACCGCCCGCCCCTGCGGGACGCGCGACGTCGGGAGACCGCGGAGACCGGCCAGGGCGGCGCCGCGCACTGACCGGTCTCGGCAACTCGCCGTGAAATCAGGCGGATTCGATCGCCTTGGCGGTCTGCCGGGGAATGGTGGCCGCGGCCGACTGCGGCTCGGCAGGAGCGCTGTCGGAACCGGCGGCGGGCGGCTCGGCCGCAGTGGGCGGCTCGGGCGTGGCGGGGTTGGCGGGCGCGGGGGCCCCGGTGGGCGACGTCGGGGCGGTGGGCTGGATCTTGTCGTCGCGTTCGTCGTCGCCCGCCCCGTCGCGGGTGGTGAGGACGGTGTCGAAGATCTCGCGGAGCTTGTCGGTGGCCTGCTTGGAGAAGAGGCCGCAGAGGCCGGCGATCCCGGCGAAGCCGTACGGGTTGGTGGCGGTGCCGTCGGTGCCGTTGGCGAACAGGCCGCCGCGCAGCAGGAAGTAGACCAGCAGCGCGAGCGCTCCGCCGATCGCCGTGCGCAGCAGGTACCAGGGCAGCCAGCTGGGCAGCAGCTGGCGGTTGCCCGCGTAGGTGGCGAAGGACGTCGCGGCGTGCACGAAGCTGCCGAGTCCGCTGGCCGCCAGGACGGCGATCAGCATCGCGGTGTTGGAGGTCAGGTGCCACGGGCCGAGGCCGAAGACCGTCCACAGCTCCGGGGCGCCGGTCGGGGCGCGTTCGGCGGTCAGCGTGGTGAGCGGAGTCCAGACGCTGATCAGCGCGGCCACGCAGACGAACGCCTCGGCCAGCAGCATCAGGCCGAGCAGCAGGACCGCCCAGCCGGCCATCTGCTGCTGGGGCGGGAGCGGGGCGACCTGCCCCGGCGTGGGGCCGCCGTCGCCGGCGAACGGGTCCGGGGCGGGGCTCGGAGCGGGGTCGGCCGTCGGGGAGACAGGGGGAGTCATCGAGGAGTTCGCCTTCCGGTCCGGTGGTGCACGGCAGACGGTGCACGGAGGTGGCGCGGCAGAGCCGGTCGCGGGGAGGGACTCTACCGTCCGGACGGACCCGACAGTTCGTCAGGACCCCCGGGCGGAACGCGAGATGGCACCCACCCGTGGCGCGGACGGCCCGATGCCGCCGGCCGCTACCGGAGCGTGTACCCGCCACGGAGCGCGGGGAAGCGTCGGCCGGCGGGGTGTCAGCGGCGCACGCCCGACAGGCGGGAGAACTTGGCGACCTCGAAGGTGGTGTACGAATTCGACGCCAGCAGGGAGAACTTGATGCCCTCGCGGCCGTCGGGGCGCCGGTAGCCCTCCGGGAGGAAGCGCTTGTAGTGCTCGGCGGCACGCTGGAAGAACTGCGGGCGCTCGGCGCGGGTCAGCGTTCCGGGCAGGTCGTAGACGAACAGGTAGTGGCGGACCATCCGGGTGAACAGGTGCGTCCGCACCTCGGGGCTGACCGGCGGGGCCTCGGCGGGCTGCGCGTCCAACAGCTCGAAGGTGCTCTCGTAGCGGTCGAACAGGTCGAAGTGGCTCGCGCCCTCGCTGCCCTCCGGGTGCAGGGTGTGGCGTCGGCGGATGGTGACGCACTCGCGGTCCAGCACCGCGATCCGGGAGGCGGACAGCAGCGAGCGGTGCACGGCCGGGACCTCCTCGTAGAACCCGTCCGGGAAGGTCGGGACGGCGCCGTTGCGCACCAGCCGGTCCCAGATCAGCGGCGGCGCGCCGAACAGTTCCGGGTGCTCGTTCAGGGTGAACACCTCCGGCCCGGCGGCGGCCAGCAGCTCGGCCGCGTTGCCCGGCCACACCTTGCCCCGGTACTCGCGGTTGTGGCCGAACAGCAGCAGGTCGACCTCGCCGGTCTCGGCGAGCCGGGCCGCCATCGCCTCGAACGCGTCCGCCGGCAGCAGGTGATCGGAGTCCAGGAACAGTAGGTAGTCGCCGCGCGCGTGCGTCGCGCCGGCCATCCGGGTCTGCCCGATGCCGGGCTCCGTGTCCAGCCGCAGCACCCGTACTCGGGCGTCGCGCAGCTCGTACGCCTCCACCAGCCGCTCCTCCGGGCAGTGCGGGGAGGGCGTCCGGACCACGATGATCTCGAACTCGCGGAACGACTGTCCGAGCAGGGAGTCGAGACACTCCTTCAGTTGTTCCTGCTCGTCGTAGGCGGGGAGCACGACGGTGATCAGTGGTGGGGCCATGGGCGGGAGGCTAGGGGCGGGGACAGCCTCAGGCAAAGGTCGGAAGCCGCTCGAAAGTGGCCATTCCGGACAGTAGAGGCGGGAAGTTCGCTGAATCTTCACCAAATGAACACGACCGTGCGATGAAATGTCCGGATAGAGGGCGGAACGCCGTGACTTGCTGACGTATCGTCAGATGTACGCATGGTGGTGGAGCTGCGCACACACTGTGCCGAACCTCCCCGGAGGGTCGGACCGCAGCCCTCAGTACCAGTTGTGCGACTGCCAGAACGACCACGCCGCACACGGGCTGCCGTACGTCTGGTTCATGTACTGCAGCCCCCACTTGATCTGGGTCGCCGGGTTGTCCCGCCAGTCCGCGCCCACCGACGCCATCTTCGAACCCGGCAGCGCCTGCATCAGCCCGTACGCACCCGAGGACGCGTTGGTCGCGTGCACGTTCCAGCCGCTCTCGCGCTCCACGATGTTGTCGAAGCACTGCAGCTGCCCGGCCGGCACGATCTGCGCCGCGATCTGCTGCGGCGTCCCGCTGTACGTCTTCGCGAGCGGCGACGCGGACGCGGAAGCGGCGGGCCTGGCGGTCGGCAGCGCCTGGCGCTGCTGATCCCGGGACGCCGCCTCGGCCCGGGCCTTCGCCTCCGCCGACGCCTTGGCCTGCGCGCTGGCACTGGCACTGGCGCTCGCCTCGGCCTGTGCGCTCGCACTGGCGCTGGCGCTCGCCTCGGCCTCGGCCCGGGCCTTCGCCTCCGCCTCGGCCTGCGCGCTGGCACTGGCACTCGCACTGGCACTCGCACTGGCGCTCGCCTCGGCGGCGGCCTGCGAGGCCAGGGCGTCCGTCGCGAGCTGCTGGTCGCTCGCCGACGCGGGCCTGGCGGCGGCCTCGGCCGGGGTCGAGTGCTGCGGCAGGGCGACGGCCAGCGCCGAGGCGCCCGCGACCGCGAGCGTCGCCACACCCGTCACCACCGCGCGGCGGTGACGGCGGAACTTCCCCGAAAGGCTGGGCGTGCGGTGCTTCGGCATGGCGGTCTCTTCTGGTACGGGCCGGACGGCCGGGGGGACACGGCGGCCCGCCGACCGGCACGCACGGCACCCGCCGCGCAGTCGTGGGGGCACGGCGCAGCGCGGCAGTCGGTCGAACGTGGCAGCAGGGCAGTGGCCGGCGGAACCGGCCGGACCGCCCGGCGGACGGGGAACATTCTTGGCAGATCACGGAGAGTGGCCCAAAAAGCCCGAAAACTATGGCCTGTAGTAGCCGGGACGGCGGCAGGCGGGCCGCGGACCGCCCCGGGTCGGCCTGCGACGGGCCCGGCGGGACGGTCGTCCGACGGCCACCGGATTGCCGCTGACCTGCGAAGTTGCGGTAGCCTTCGGTGGTCGGGCGGCGAGCCGCGAGCGCCACCCGACCGGCGCCTCGACCCACCCACTATCGAGGGCCGTAGAAGCCCCCCGCGATGTGGGCGGGCTCACAGGAACCGAACGCGTCCGGGCACACCCCGCACCCGCCCGGCCACGCCCGGTGGACCGCAACGGCACCCCGGTCACAGCGCGCGATCACCACGCCCCGATACTGGCCGCATGGTGATCGCGGTGGTGGGGATTGCGGCGCTCGGCCTGCTCGGGGCGGCGCACTGGTACGTGTGGCGACGACTGGTCCGCGACGTCTCCACTCCGCGCAGCCGGTACCGGCGGGCAGGCACCGTGCTCGTCGTCCTGCTGCCCGTCCTCTCGCTGCTGGCCCTGGTCGGCGGCCGCGCCTTCCCGCTCGCCGTCGAACGCTGGTTCGCCTGGCCCGGCTACCTCTGGCTGGCCGTCCTGCTGTACCTGCTGCTCGCGCTGCTGGTCGGCGAGGTGCTGCGCCCGCTGCTGCTCCGCCTCCCGCGCCGCCCCTCGCGCCGCCCCTCGCGCGATCGAGAGGACCGGCCGGCGGAGGAGCTCGCGGCCGAGCCCTCGGACGAGCCTGCGGTGGAGGACGTCCCGGTGGAGGGCGTCGTGGTGGCCGACTCGGCGTCGCGGCGGCTGTTCGTCTCGCGAGTGGTGGCCGGGGCGGCCGCCGGAGTCGCCGTCGGGGTGGTGGGCAACGGCGCGTACGGGGTGCTGCGCGGGCCGCAGGTGAAGCAGGTGACGGTGCCGCTGGCGAAACTGCCGCGGGCCGCGCACGGCTACCGGATCGCCGTGGTCAGCGACATCCACCTCGGCCCGATACTCGGCCGGGCGCACACCCGGCGGATCGTCGACACCGTCAACGCCACCCAGCCCGACCTGATCGCCGTGGTCGGCGACCTGGTCGACGGCACCGTCCCCGAACTCGGCCCCGCCGCCCGCCCGTTGGCGGACCTGCGGGCCAGGGACGGCGCGTACTTCGTCACCGGCAACCACGAGTACTTCTCCGGCGCCGCGCCGTGGGTCGACTTCGTCCGCGAACTCGGCGTCCACCCGCTGGAGAACGCCCGCGTCGAACTGCCCTGGTTCGACCTCGCCGGGATCAACGACATCGCCGGCACCGCGCAGGGCCAAGGCCCCGACTACGAACGAGCGTTGGGCGACCGCGACCGCGGCCGGGCGGCCGTCCTGATGGCCCACCAGCCGGTGACCGTCCATGACAGCGTCCGCCACGGCGTCGACCTCCAGCTCTCCGGCCACACCCACGGCGGCCAGCTCTGGCCCGGCAACTACCTCGCCGAACTGGCCAACCCGACCGTGGCCGGCCTGGAGCGGTACGGCGACACCCAGCTCTACGTCACCCGCGGCGCGGGCGCCTGGGGCCCGCCCGTCCGGGTCGGCGCGCCGTCCGACATCACGGTGGTCACGCTCGCCTCGCTCCAGGCCTGAGCCGCCGTCGGGCGGCGGGGTGGCCGGGCGGCCGGGTGGCGGAAAACCGTTGGCAGGGACGGTTGCCGGTTCGGCAGGATCTCCGGCATGGAACGGGAGCCGCAGCAGGAAGAGGGAGTGCCGGTCGACCGGCTGGCGTTCAGCGCGGAGCAGTGCGTGGCGCTGGTCGCCGACAACCACGGCCGGCAGCTGGACTGGACGGTCGCCTCCCTGGCCGAACTCGACGCGGTCTGCGCCGAGTTGATCGCCCCCGAGCCGCTCGCCGAGGCGCGGATGGCGATGTGGTGGTCGCTGGTCGCCTGCTACACCGGCGAGGTGATGGTCCGCAGCTACGGAGGCGAGTGGATCGACGCCGGGGAGGACTCCGCCGGCCCCGCCGTCCGGGTGCTCGGCCTGACGGCCTTCCCCTTCAACACCGCGCACCGGGTGCTCAGCGGCGAGGAGGGGAAGAGCCTGGCGTCCTCGGTCGGCATGATCCCCGGGATCGCCCGCCACCGCGGCCTCTCCGACTGACAGTGCGGCTCACGGGTGCATGCGCGCACCCTTGAGCACCTTGTCGACCGCGTTGCGCGGCCCGTGCAGCGCCAGCCCCACCAGATCGAGCCCGGCCGTCGGCACCGCGCGGACCGCCGCCCGGTTGTCGCGGTCGTTGCCGGTGCCGAACAGCTCGGCCGTGAACACCGCCACCGGCAGCGAGCGGGACAGTGCCCGCGCATGGGCGGACGTCAGCAGCTCGCCGGCGCCCTCGAACACCAGCACCGGCTGACGGAACATCGGCAGGTACGCCGTCCCGTCCGCGTCCGCGTACGGCTCGCCGATCAACTCCGGTACGGCGGTGCCCAGTCCGCTCACCAGGAAAGCCGTCACGTTCAGGCGCTGCCAGGGCTGGAGGTCCTCGCGCAGCAGAACGGCGATCTTCGTGTCGAAACGGGGAACGGCCGGGGTGCTGGGCGCGCTGGGCAGGGTGTGGGTGTCCATGGAGTGAGCGTGCCGCCCCGGGCGTGGCCCGGTCTTGTACGTTCTTTGCATGACAGCGGCGGCCCGGCAGGAGATCACCGCCTGGCGGCCGCGCGTCCCCGGCATCGTCGAGGTACTGCACGCGCACCTCACCGAACACCGTTACCCCATGCACGTCCACGACGCCTGGACGCTGCTGATCGTCGACGACGGCGCCGTCCGCTACGACCTCGACCGCCATCGCCGCGGCACCCCGCACGACACCGTCAGCCTGCTGCCGCCGCACGTTCCGCACAACGGGTCGCCGGCCACCGAGGCGGGCTTCCGCAAGCGCGTCCTCTACCTCGAACTCGGGCAACTCGGCGAGGAGTTGATCGGACCGGCGGTGGACGGGCCGGACCTCGCGGATCCGCTGCTGCGACGGCGGGTCGGGCAACTGCACGCGGCGCTCGGCACACCGGGGGAGGAATGGGAGGCGGAGAGTCGGCTGGCGCTGATCAGTGCGCGGCTACGAGAGCTGCTGCGACCCCGAACGGCGGTGCCCGCCACGCCCGTTGACCGGAGCCTCGCCCACCAGCTGCGCGATCTGCTGGACGCCCGGCTGACCGAGCGGACCACCCTCGACGAAGCCGCGAGGCGTCTCCACGCCCACCCCGCCCACCTGGTCCGCGCCTTCACCACCGCGTTCGGCCTGCCCCCGCACCAGTACCTCACCGCCCGCCGCATCGACCGCGCCCGCCATCTCCTCCTCGACGGCGACCCCCCGAGCACCGTCGCCACCACCCTCGGCTTCCACGACCAGCCCCACCTCACCCGCCACTTCCGCCGCATCCTGGGCACGACGCCCGGACGGTTTGCGCGCGGGGTGCGGTAGGGGTCGGGGGTTGCGCTGCGCGGCTTCGGGGAGGGGTGGTGGAGTGGGACGTCGGGGCGGTTTGCGTGCGGGGCGACGGTAGGGGTTGGGGGTTGCGCTGCGCGCGGCTTCGGGGAGGGGTAGTGGAGTGGGACGTCGGGGCGGTTCGTCCGCGGGCGACGGGGGGGTGAGGGGTTGCGCTGTGCGCGGCTTTGGGGGAGTGAAGTAGGGCAACCCCGGGGGGTCGGTCGGGGAGGGGAGAGGTCGGGACTGCGCTGCGCGCAGCTTTGAGAAGGGAAGGCAGTGGGATGCCCGAGGGCGGCTGAGGCGGGAGGTGCGCTGCGCCCGGCTTTGAGAAAGGGAGTGGGGTAAGGCAACCCCGGGCGGTTCGTCGCGGGGCTGCAGGCGGATGGAGAGTCGTCGCGCTGCGCGCGGCTGTCGGGGACGCAGCGCAGGGCACCTTCGGACCGGTGATTGTGCGCGGAGCGCGGTAGGAGTTTGGGAGCTGCGCTGTGCGCGGCCGTTGAGAGGGCACCTTCGGGCCAGTGTGCGGTGCGCTCTCGGTGGGGTCAGAGCCAGCCCTGTTGGGCAGCTTTGAGGCCCGCTTCGAAGCGGCTGGCGGCGTTGAGGCGTTCCATGATGGAGGCCATGTGGCGGCCGACGGTGCGGGCGGAGATGCCGAGGCGTTGGCCGGCGGTGTCGTCGGTGAGGCCGGTGCCGAGGAGGCGGAGGAGTTCGCGTTCGGTGGGGGTGAGGCCGGTGGTCGGGTCGTCGGGGGTGGTGGCGCCGACGGGGACGGCGGTGTTCCAGGACTGCTCGTAGAGGTCGAGGAGGGCGCCGATGATGCCGGGCTCGGTGACGTGCAGGGCGCCCTTGCGGGTCTCCTTGGGGTCGATGGGGACGAGCGCCTGGGCGCGGTCGACGATGACGATGCGCTGGGGGACGGTCGGGGCGGTGCGGACCTCGCCGCCCTGGCCGAGCAGCCAGTGCGCGTAGTGGGCGACGTGGGGGTGGTGGCGGCTGGAGTCCTGGTAGAGGGTGCGGATGCTGATGCCGCGGGTGAGCGCCTCGGCGTCGGCGGGGCGGGACGCGTCGAGGTCCTCGGGGCGTTGGGCGCCGGGCTGGCTGCTGAGGACCTCGCGGGTGGCGCTGCGGCCCATCTGTTCGAGGCAGTGGTGGATGGCGTCCAGGCCGAGCAGCCGTTCGCCGTGGGCGGTGCGCTGTTCGGCGCGGTCGGCGACCATGCGGGTGACGGCGGCGCGGGACGCGGCGAGCGCGGCCTGGCGGGCGGCCAGTTCGGCCTCCTGCCGGGCGACCATGTCGGCCAGGCCGATGGAGGGGTCGACGGCGCGCATCCGGCCGGGGTGTTCGGTGGAGGCGCGCACCAGGAGCAGCGCGCCGAGTTCGTCCAGGCTGTCGTGGATCTGGCCGGGCGTCAGCACGCAGTGGGCGGCGAGGGCGTCGATGTCGTCGCCCGGACGGTCGAGCATGGCCTGGTAGACCTGGCAGGCTCGGGCCGTCAGTCCGAGTGCTTCCAGCATGAGTCCCCCCGGGGATCGTGTGCCGCTGGTGAGTGCGGAGAGTGTACGAATCTTCACTGATCATTTCAGTTGGATGGAGTCGAACACAAGCACGCACCCGCCCTGTCCGTGGTGGCTTTCGTGGGTTTGACCTGCGGATTCCTGTCTGACCCGAGGCGGCTGCTTTTCTCCCGGACGCCGAACCTCGGGAGTCCGCCCGATTGGCGTGCCCATGACTTGGTGTCCGAAGTCGGACAGGCCGATTGGCGACAGCCGGAACACCTTCCGGGGGGCCGCGCGGCAGACGAAGCTATTGATCGCCGCCGGGAAAACCGGCCGGGCGGCGAACCGGGACGGGCGTCAACCGCGGGACGCCGAACCGGAGCCCGTCCGCTTTGTTCGTTGCTGTTGAGGAGAACCACCGACATGCTCACTTGTCTCGCCAAGGCCGCCGCGGTCGCCGCCCTCGCGCTCACCGCCCTGACCGCCGCCCCGGCCGCGGTCACCGCCCTCACCTGCGACGCCCCGGCCGGCACCGTGACCGTCGCCGACGGCAGCCTCGGCTGGGGCTGACCGTCTTGGACCTCGTCCACGCCAGCCTGCGGCGCAAGGAGCCCGGACCCGTCCCGACGCAGGAGTCGGGCGAGGTCGTCGGGATCCTGTGGGCCCACGCCCTGCCCGGCGACGCACTCCAGCACGTCACCGTCGTCTGCAAGGCCGATCAGGTCGACGTCCTGCTCTATCTCCTCACCCGGCATCCCGCCGACGGCCCGTCGACTTCCGTGCGCACCGCCCACTCCCTGCTCGCCCGCAGCTACCGGGCCTCACCGCTGCTGGCCCGCCGCTACCACCTGCCGCCGCCGGCCGGCTGAACTCCCGTCAGGGGACGGGTGGTCGGCGTCGACGGTCGGCCCGGTCATTCGCTCGGCGGGCCGGCCTCGCCGTGGCGGGCGACGAGGGCCCGCATGGACGCCAGGAAGCCCTGGACGGCGGCGAGTTCGGCGGGGGAGAGGCCGTCCACCAGCGCGACGGTGTCGGCGATCAGCGGGCCGAAGTAACTCTCGCCGAGGGCGACGGCCTGCTCGGTGACCTCCAGCAGGACGCGGCGGCGGTCGTGCGGGTCGCGGGTGCGGCGGACATGGCCGAGGCGTTCCAGGCGGTCCAGGGCGGCAGTGGTGCCCGCCGAGTTGAGGCGCAGCTCGCGGCCGAGCAGGCCGGGGGTCGCGGGGGTGCCGGAGCGGGCGGAGTCCAGCAGTGCGATCAGGGCGCGCAGGTCGGTGGGGTGGAGCCGGTTGCGCCGGGCGAAGTCGGCGGCGAGCACCTCCAGGTCGACGGTGAGCGCGCGGAGTTGATGGACCGTCCGCAGGCCGTGGCGGTCCGGGAGTTCGGCGGTCATGCGGTGCGGGCCTTTCGACGGGGGTGCCTTCGGGGGCGGAGGCGCGCGTGCATATTATCTCGCCGAGCGAGAGACTCGCTCAGCGAGAAAACCCTGCCAGCCGGAGGCTGCCGCCATGGCGTTCGACCGTTCCGCCTTCCTGTCCGCGTACGACACCCTGCTCGACCGCTGGCCGGTACCGGTCGAGCCGATCGACCTCGACACGCCGTACGGCACCACCCGGGTGAACGCCGCGGGGCCGACCGACGGACCGCCGCTGGTGCTGATTCACGGCGGCGGCTCCACCGCGGCGAGCTGGTGGGCGAACGTCGGCGAACTCGCCTGCGAGGCAAGGGTGTTCGCGGTTGACCGGATCGGCGAGGCGGGCCGCTCCGCGAACACCGGCGACCGGCCGCTGCACACCGTCGAGGACCTGCACGGCTGGCTGGACACCGTCCTGGACGGGCTCGGCCCGACCAAGGCCGACCTGTGCGGGCACTCCTACGGCGGCTGGATCGCGCTGAGCTACGCGCTGCGCCGCCCCGACCGGATCGACCGCCTCGCCCTGCTCGACCCCACCGGCTGCTTCACCGGCTACTCGCCCCGCTACCTCCTGCGCGCGGCGCCCATGCTGGCCCGCCCGACCGAGGCCCGCGCCCGCGCCTTCCTCGCCTGGGAGACCGGCGGCATCCTGCTCGACCCGGACTGGACGCGGCTCCACGGCCTCGCCGCGACCTTCCCCGCCGCCCGCCCGATCACCGGCCCCCGCCCCACCCCCGAGGCGCTCGCCACCCTGCGCGCCCGCTGCCTGCTGCTGGTCGCCGCGGACAGCCGCTCCCACGACCCGCGCACCCTCGCCGCCCGCGCCGCCCGGCTGCTCCCGCAGGCCGAACTCCGCACCCTGGAGGGCGTCTCCCACCACGCCCTGCCGTACACCCGGGCGGAGCGGCTGAACGCGGAGCTGAGGGGCTTCCTGGCGCGTTAGGGCCTGTCTGACAAGATCGGCCGGACGGGCCCCGGACCCCGCGGCTACCAGCCGGTGCGCAGGCGGTAGGACGGGGTGAGGTCGCGGACCTCCGCGGAGCGGACCACCTCGCGGCCGAGGACGGGCCGCAGGTGCTTGTCGAGCAGGCGCAGCACCTCCTCGGACAGCCGGGCCTTCAGCCCCTCGGGCCGGCCCGGCAGCAGGCCGATCGCGATGTGCACGAAGGCCGTCAACTGGCCGTCGGCGTCGTCCACCCAGGTCTCCGCGGCCTGTCGGAAGAACGTCTTGCACACGCCCCGGGACGCCACCCACTCGCGCACCATCGGGTGCAGCTCGCGGACGAATCCGGGGCGGTCGAAGGAGTCGGCCAGCTGCGGCGAGTAGTCGACGGTGATGTGGGGCATGGCAGGACCTTCTTCGCGCAGATGCTTGGCTTCTACACCTGCCATTCAAGCCCCGCCCACCTCCGGGCCCGCGCCCGGGGTCCCACATGCTGGACGCGCCAGGGGCGCGGGGGAGCGGTCAGTCGGCGGCGGGCGCGGACCCGGCCGGGGTGTCGTGGACGCCCAGGCGCAGGTGCTCCACGTGGTACAGGGCCTGGTCGAGGAGCTCGGCGACGTGGTTGTCGTACAGCGCGTAGACGATCGAGCGGCCGTGGCGCTCGCCGGTGACCAGGCCGAGGTTGCGCAGCAGCCGCAGCTGGTGCGAGCAGGCGGAGGGCTCCAGGCCGACGGCCTCGGCCAGGTCGCCCACCGAGCAGGGCCCTTCCTGGAGCCGGGCCAGGATGTGCAGCCGGGAGGGGGTGGCCAGGGCCTGGAGGGTGGCCGCGACATCGGCGGTTCCGACGGCGTCCAGGCGTTCGCGGGTGGTGGCGCTGCTGGCGGTGTCGATTCCGTGGCCCATGGGCCCATCATACCGGTGACACCTGAAGACCTGTTCAGATGTTCCGGTATGGTGAAAGTGTCGTCCTCCCCATCGGCGAAGGGTTGCCCCGCCATGTCTTCCGTCCTGGACCGGCGCCCCGCGCCGCCCACCACAGGACCACTCCCGGCCCCGCCGAAACGGCGCACCCGTGTCCTGGCCCTGCCGGAGGCCCGGTGGGCGCTGGCCGCGCTGGTGCTGTTCCTGATCGCCCTCCCGCTGGACCTGGCCGGCGCCCCCGCCTGGGCCTGGGGCCCGCTGTACGCCCTCGCCTACGCCACCGGCGGCTGGGAACCCGGCTGGGCAGGCCTGCAGGCACTGAAGGAGAAGACCCTCGACGTCGACCTGCTGATGATCGTCGCCGCGCTCGGAGCGGCTGCGGTCGGGCAGGTGCTGGACGGCGCGCTGCTGATCGTCATCTTCGCCACCTCCGGCGCGCTTGAGGCGATCGCCACCGCCCGCACCGCCGACTCCGTGCGCGGCCTGCTCGACCTGGCCCCCGCCACCGCGACCCGGTTGACCGCCGACGGCGAGCAGACCGTCCCGGTCGAGGAACTCGCCGTCGGCGACACCGTGCTGGTACGGCCCGGCGAACGGATCGGCGCCGACGGCCGGGTACTGGACGGCGCCAGCGACGTCGACCAGGCCACCATCACCGGCGAACCGCTGCCCGTCGCCAAGCACCGCGGCGACGAGGTGTTCGCCGGCACCCTGAACGGCACCGGCGCACTGCGCGTGCGCGTCGAGCGCGACGCCGCGGACACCGTCATCGCCCGGATCGTCGCCATGGTCGAGGAGGCGTCCGAGACCAAGGCCCCCACCCAGCTGTTCATCGAGAAGGTCGAACAGCGCTACTCGCTCGGCATGGTGGCCGCCACCCTCGCCGTGTTCGCCGTCCCGCTGGCCCTGGGCACCGCGTTCACCGACTCGCTGCTGCGGGCGATGACCTTCATGATCGTGGCCTCGCCGTGCGCGGTGGTCCTCGCCACCATGCCGCCCCTGCTGTCCGCGATCGCCAACTCCGGCCGGCACGGCGTCCTGGTGAAATCCGCCGTGGTGATGGAACGCCTCGGGCAGATCGACACCGTCGCCCTCGACAAGACCGGCACCCTCACCGAAGGCGCCCCCCACGTCACCGACATCCGCCCGCTGCCCGACTCCGGCCTGACGGAGCACCAACTGCTCGCCCTCGCCGCAGCCGCCGAACACCCCAGCGAGCACCCGCTCGCCCGCGCCGTCGTCGACGCCGCCCGCGCGCGCCGCCTCCCCCTCGCCACCGCCACCGGCTTCACCTCCACCCCCGGCGTCGGCGTCACCGCCACCGTCGACGGACGCACCGTCACCGTCCACGCCCCCGACCGCGACTGCCCCGCCACCACCGACCCGGTCTCGGAACTGGAGGACGCCGGGCGCACCGCCGTCGTGGTCGCCACCGACGGCACCCCCGTCGGCGTGCTCGGCCTCGCCGACCGGCTGCGCCCGGACGCCGCCGCCACCGTCCAGGCCCTGACGGCGCTGACCGGCGCCGCCCCCGTGCTGCTCACCGGCGACAACCCGCGCGCCGCACGACGCCTGGCCGAGGACGCCGGAATCGGCGAGGTCCGGGCCGCCCTGCTGCCGCAGGACAAGGCCGCCGCGGTCAAGGAGTGGGAGCGGGCCGGACGGAAGGTCCTGGTGGTCGGCGACGGCGTGAACGACGCGCCGGCGCTGGCCGCCGCGCACACCGGCATCGCGATGGGCCGGGCCGGCTCCGACCTGGCCCTGGAGACCGCCGACGCGGTGATCGTCCGCGACGAGCTCGCCACCGTCCCCGCCGTGGTGGCGCTCTCCCGCCGGGCCCGCTCGCTGGTGGTGCAGAACCTGGTGATCGCGTCGGTGTTCATCACCGTCCTGGTGGTGTGGGACCTGGTCGCCACCCTGCCGCTGCCGCTCGGCGTGCTAGGACACGAGGGATCGACCGTCATCGTGGGCCTCAACGGCCTGCGGCTGCTGCGCGACGGCGCATGGCGGCGCGCCCGTGCGGAGAGCCGCCGATGAGCCGCCGCGCCCGCGAGAAGGCCGCCGCCCCCGCCCCGCAGACCGCGGCCCGCTGCACCGTGACCGTCTGCCGCGGCTGCTGCTGCGGCACCCCGAAGATTCCCCGCCTCGACCACGCCGCCCAGCTCACCGGCCTGCGGACGGCCCTCGCCGGAACGGCGAACGTCCGGCCCGTCACCTGCCTCGACGCGTGCGAGCACGGCAACGTGATCGTCGTGCAGCCCTCCGCGGAGGGTCGGAAGGCGGGCGGCCGGCCGGTGTGGCTCGGACTGGTCAACGACCTGGAGGCGACCGCCGACATCACCGCCTGGATCGAGGCCGGCGGCCCCGGCCTCGCCGAACCCCCGGCCGTGCTCGACCTGTACGCCTTCCAGCCCTCGCGCCGGGTCCGCGCCGAACTGGAGGACCGGTAGCGCCGCTCCGGCCGCTCCTGCGGGAGCGGCCGGAGCGGCCCTCGGGCCGCCCCCGCGATCGACGTGATGCCGTGTCGAAAGCAGCACATCGGCGGGGGAAATCCGGGCGCGGCCATTGGCCCGGCCGGAGCGGGGAGTGTAGGAATGGGCGTATGACCCGGTTTCGGGCAGCACCCGGCGGACCAGGCGCGGCGGGCCACACCTCCCCGCGCCGGACGCCCATGGGCCCCCGCCCGGCACCCCCGTCCGCAGTGACGTTCCCCCAGGTCGGGCGGTGCGGATGAGCCGGGAAGCGCACGGGAGGCGCCCGTCGGCGGGCGCCGAGGCGGCCGTCGTCCGGGAAGGCCTGCTGCTGATCGACGCCGACCGGCGGCTGCTGTACGCCAACGACGAGGCCCGCCGGCTGCTGAAACTGCCCGCCGACTGCGAGGGCCGCCCGCTGCGGGCGCTCGGCCTGCCGGCCGACCTGCTCGCGCTGCTGGACGGCGGACGCGACCTCACCGACGTGTCGGTTGCCGTGCCGGGCCGCACCCTCGGCCTCGACCTGCGCCACACCGACCGGGCCGGCGGCCCGGCCTGCCGGATCGCCACGCTGCGCGACACCGCCGTCCTCGCCGACCCCGACACCGCCCGCCGCCGCCTGGAACTGCTCTACCGGGCCGGCGCCTCCATCGGCACCACGCTCGACATCACCCGCACCTGCCAGGAACTCGCCGCCGCGCTCGTCCCGGCCTTCGCCGACTACGCCTGCGTCGACCTCTGCGAAGGCGTCCTCGACGGCGGCGAACCCCGCCCCGCCCGGAACGGGACGATGCACCGGGCCGCCCTCACCGGGATCACCGCGCAGCCGCCGCTGCTGCCCCCGGGCGCGTCCGTGCCGGTCGTCCCCGGCACCCCGCGCGCCCGGGCCGTCAGCACCGGCCACCCGGTGGTCGAGCCCGACCTGTCGGCGGCGCTGGACGTCTGGGACGACATCCGGCCCGGCGCCGTCGACGCCATGCGCGACGAGCAGGTGCACACCCTGATCGCCGCGCCGCTCAACGTGGGCGACACCATGCTCGGCCTCGCCACCTTCTGGCGCGCCCGCCCCCGGCCCGCCTTCGACGAGGAGGACGGCGCGCTCGCCGAGGAACTGACCACCCGGGCCGCCGTGCTGGTCGACAACGCCCGCCGCTACACCCGCGAGCACACCATGGCCGTCGCCCTCCAGCACAGCCTGCTGCCCGCCGGACTGCCCGAGCAGCAGGCCCTGGAGGTCGCCTCCCGCTACCTGCCCGCGCAGGCCGGCGTCGGCGGCGACTGGTTCGACGTGATCCCGCTGTCCGGCGCCCGGGTCGCCCTGGTGGTCGGCGACGTCGTCGGCCACGGCGTGCACGCCGCCGCCACCATGGGACGGCTGCGCACCGCCGTGCACACCTTCTCCTCGCTCGACCTGGCCCCCGAGGAACTGCTCGGCCACCTGGACGCCCTGGTCAACCGCCTCGACCAGGAGAACCCCCGCCCGGACGGCGCCGAACGCCCGATCACCGGCGCGACCTGCCTGTACGCCGTCTACGACCCCGTCACCCGGCGCTGCAGCCTCGCCCGCGCCGGGCACCTGCCGCCCGCCGTGGTGCACCCCGACGGGCACGTGGAGATCCCCGACCTGCCCGCCGGGCCGCCGCTGGGCATCGGGCAACTGCCCTACGAGACAGCCGAGTTGGAGCTCCCCGAGGGCAGCCGGCTGGTGCTGTACACCGACGGCCTGGTGGAGTCCCGGTCGCACGACCTCGACCACGGCATGAAGCTGCTGCGGGCCGCACTCGCCCACCCCGGCCGCAGCCCGCGGGAGACCTGCGACGACCTGCTCGACGCGCTGCTGCCCACCAGCCCCGCCGACGACATCGCCCTGCTGGTGGCCCGCACCCGGGCGCTGCCCGCCGACCACGTCGCCGACTGGGACGTCCCCGCCGACCCGGCCGCCGTCGCCCGGGTGCGCGCCGCCGTCACCCGCCGACTGGAGGACTGGGGCCTGACCGAGCAGGCCTTCGCCGCGGAACTCGTGCTCAGCGAACTGATCACCAACGCGATCCGGTACGCCAGCGGACCGATCCGGGTCCGGCTGCTGCGCGACCGCGCGCTGATCTGCGAGGTCTGGGACGGCTCGGCGACCTCCCCGCACCTGCGGCACGCCACCGACACCGACGAGGGCGGACGCGGCCTGTTCCTGGTCGCCCAGCTCGCCGAACGCTGGGGCACCCGCTACCCCGCCAGCGGCAAGGTCATCTGGGCCGAACTGCCGATCGGCCCGCGGTACGGCGGAGCGCCCGGCGAGACGTTCGAGGTGGGCGAGGCGCTCGACGGGGGAGAGCCGCTCACTCCTCGCACAACTCCTTGAACAGCTGCAGATCGGTCCGCACCGCCTCCTCCACCGCCCGGCTCTGCGCGAACCCGCGCGGACCGCCCAGCGACTCCTTCAGCTCCTCCGGGTCGTACTCCAGGCGCACCTGCACCTGCGTGTGCGCGGCGTCCAACGGGCGCAGCGCGAACGTGCCGCGCAGCGGCGGGCCGTCCACGGTCTCCCAGCTCATCACCCGGCCGCGGCCGTGATCGGTCAGCTCCGCGTCCACCTGGTGCCGCTCGCCGCCGAACTCCACCTCCAGCTCCGCGTGCCGCCGCCCTCGCGCACTGGCGTGCACCACCCCGCCGACGAACTCCGGGTACTCCGCCACCCGGTGCAACTGCGACCACGCCGTCCCCACCGGGGCGGTCACCTCGATCTGCTCCTCCAGGGTCCGCATCGCGCGCACCTCCGCATCCTCGACGCTCCTTCCAGCCTGCCAGCGCCGACCGCACACCGCCCCCGACGGGCGAGTGCTCGTCGGGGGCGGTGGCGGTTCGGAGGGGAGTGGTCAGTCCTGCGGGAAGGCGCCCTCGAACGCGGCGGCCAGCCGCAGGTACGGCACCGCCTCGGCGTGCCGGCCCTGGCGCTCCAGGACGCGGCCGAGGACGAGGTGCGCGTAGTGCTCCACCGGGTCGCGCTCGATCACCTCGCGCAGCTGCTCCTCGGCGCGGCGCAGCTGGGCGGAGTGGTAGTACGCCCGGGCCAGCAGCAGCCGCGGGCCGACCTGCTCCGGGGCCTCCTCGACCAGCTCGGCGAGGATCCGCGCGGCGTCCGCGTACGCCTTGGAGTCGAAGAACAGCTGGGCGCGCGCCCAGCGCTCGGCGACCGTCCCCTCGTGGAGGCTCGCCTGCTCGGTGGGCAGGCCCGTGGTCCGGGGCCGGAAGTCGGTGGTCATGCCCTGCTCCTTCCCGTTCCCGGGGCCGTCGTCGGATCCCCGGTGCCGGGCCTCCGCGGCCCGGCAGGTGGTTGAACATTCACCTACCGACGTCTATTCCAAGGTCGTTCCGGGGTCCGTTCCAGGATCGTTCCGGGTTCCGCTCCGCGGCCCGGGGCGCGCGATCAGGGCTCCGCCGCCAGGTCCAGCAGCCGCAGCATGAACTCCGCCGGCAGCGCCGGGTTCGCCGCCGCCGCCCTCGGACACGCCCCCGGCTCCAGCAGACCCAGCAGCACCTCCAACGGCAGCCGAGGATCACCGGCGGCCGCCCGCGCCACCGCCTCGTCCGGATCCTCCGCCAGCCGCGCCAGCACCTCCGGCGCCAACTCCGGATCCCGCAACGCCGCCAGCCGCAACGCCGGCTCCGGCCGCTCCGCCCACGTCGCCAGACCCGGCGCGGCGAACCGGTCCAGGGCCGGCAGCGAGGACGGACCCAGCAGCTCCGCGTACACCGACCGCAGCAACGCGCCCGGCGCGTCCGCACAGTGCTCCGCCAGCGCGAGGCGCACCGCCGGCTCCGGATCCTCCGCCAGCAGCGCCACCGCCTCGCCCGGCAGGCGCTCCAGCGTCGCCACCGCACGCCGCACCAGCGGATGCGCCGAGCGGGCCAGCCGCAGCAACTCCGCCGGATCGCCCCGCCGTTCGGCCACCCATGGCAGCTCCGGCGCCGCGTCCGACGCCCCGAAATCCACCGCGGAACGCTGCTGCTCCGTCAGATCCGGCCGTATCGACACCGCCAGGCGCACCGCCGCGTCCGGGTCGACCGCCAGCGCCAGCGCCAGGTCCGTCGGCAGCTGCGGATTGCCCGCCGCCGCCCGGCGGATCCGCGGGTCGTCGTCCAGCACCAGCCATTCGCCGAGCGCCCGCTCCAGGGCGGCCCCCGCCGCCGTGCGCTCCCGGCGCACCGGGTCGCTCTCCGCGATGTACCCGGCCAGCGTCACCGGCAGCGGACGCTCCACCCGCAGCGCGCGCTGCACCGCCGCCCGCACCGCCGGATCGCGGTCCGCCCGCAGCGCCGTGCGCACCCGGGCCGGCAGCCGCGCCCAGCTGTCCGCGCCTACCGCCGCCGCCCGCACCAGCGGCGAGCCGTCCTGCGCCAGGTCCACCAGCAGCTCCTCCGGCAGGCCCACGGCGCCCGGCACCCGGCGGCGGGTGTCCGGATCGCGGTCGTCCGCCAGCGCCGTGAGCGCCCGCTCCGGCAGTGGCACCCGGTGCGCCGCCGACGCCGCGGCCCGGCGCACCCGGCGCTCACGGTCCCCGGCCAGCACCGCCAGTACTGCCGGCGACAGCCCGGGCCGCTCCGCCAGTGCCGCCCGGACCCACCAGTGCGGGTGCCGCAGCGCCGCCTCCAGCACCCGGTCGGGCAGCTCCGGCCGACGCGCCGGCCAGCTCGCGCCCTCGCCCTCGGACGTGTCGTTCAACAGCCGGACCAGCACCTCGGACGGGGCCGCCGGATTGGCCGCCAGACCGGCGCGCCACGCCCTTCCCGGCGGCGGGCCGGACAGCGGACGCCAGACGGCGGCGGGCTGATGGGCGCTCAGATCGAGCACGTGTAGTACCTCCCCCGGAACGGCAAACGTCACCGAGCCTACCCGCGTGGTGGCGCTCCGTGCACGGGATCACACCAGGCCCACACCCTTGGAATGCGGGACAAATCCCAGGATGTGGGAAGTGTGTGCGCGATGCGGACCGTCGGGGGAGAAAGCGGACCGACCACCCCGCTTTTGTGGCACCCGGTGCCACGAGAGCGGGGTGTCGGTGCGTCAGGAACGGGGCACCAGGCGGAAGGTGAGGACCCGCCCGCCCTCCTCGCTGGTCACCAGCTGCACCCGGGCCCCGATCGGCACCGCGCCCGGCAGCCCGCCGAGCACCGACGCCTGCACGGTGAAGCCCTCGTCCAGCACGATCAGGTACGGGCGCCCGAGCAGCGGGCCCCGGCGGGTCGGGCGCAGCAGTCGCTGCACCGTCCCCTGCCCGGACGCCACCGCCGGCTCCAGGTCCGCCGACCCGCACACCGGGCACAGCAGGCAGGTCACCGCGCTGGCCGAGTGGCACCAGTGGCAGCGGCGGTAGTGCAACTCGGTCTCGGCGGCCGGAAGTTCGGGCCGGCCCCGGAACGCGGACGGGGCGAAGTGCGAGCCGAACGGGTCGGCGGCGAGATCGAGGGGGCCGGGGGTGCCGTCGAGGCCGACGGTGATCGTCGGGGCCGTCGTCGGCGCGGCCGGGGCGAGCGTGGGGGTCATGGCCGTCTCCTTGCTGAGCCGGTGTGCGCCGCCGTACCGCCACCCGGGCGGGCGTGCGGGCGGGGCGGTCTGCCAGGAGGGACGGTATGGCACTCAGTGCCCCGTGTAAAGGTACCGAGTGCCAGTCGGTACGTCAGATCATCGGTGTGACGGACGAGGCGCGCCCGGACGGCCGGCGGAGCGGCCGGTCACTGCTCCAGGGCCGCCTCGACGCCCTGCACCACCCGCCACATCGGCGTGCCCCGGCGGGCCACCATGACGACCACTTCCTCGTCCTGCGACTCCGACCGGCCCTCGGCCGCGCCGTCGCCCCAGGTGTCGACGACCAACTGCAGCGCCTCGTCCACCGCCGCGCCGACGTCGCCCTCACCGCCCGAGCGCAGCCAGGACCGCAGCGCGAAGTTGTGCGCCGCGACCACCGCCGCCGCGATCACGTCCGCGCGCAGCGCGCCGTCCGCGCGGGCCGCGTAGCGGGTGCGCAGATGGCCCGCCAGGGTGCGCTCGTAGCGCCACACCACGGAGAGCTCGTGGGTGCGCAAGTTCGGTACCTGCTTGGTCAGTCGGTAGCGGCCGACGGAGAACGACGGGTTCCCCGCGTACATCCGCAGCACCAGCCGGGCCGCGTCGCAGACCTGCGCCACCGGGTCGCCCGACGGGTCGGCCTGCTCCAGGAACGTCGTCATGTCCGCGAGGCAGCCGTCGTGGTCCGGGAAGACCACTGCCTCCTTCGAGGGGAAGTACCGGAAGAACGAGCGCCGGCCGACCCCCGCGAGCGAGACGATGTCGTCGACCGTGGTCTGTTCGAAGCCCCGCTCCGAGAACAGCTCGAACGCCGCCTCCACCAGGGCGTCCCGCATCGTCGGCCGGGTTGCCGTGGCTCCGCCCTGCTCATGCACCTCGCTCATACCCGGACGGTAGCACCGACCCGGGCCGGAAGGCTGGGCGAGACGATACTCAGTGTGCATAATCGAGGGTACTGAGTGCCATCACCGAGGAGACTGCCATGACCCAGGACTTCGACCTCTACCGGCTGGGCGAGGAGCACGAGATGCTCCGTGAGTCGGTGCGTTCGCTGGCGGAGGCGAAGATCGCCCCGTTCGCGGCGGAGGTGGACGAGGAGGGGCGGTTCCCGGCGGAGGCGTTGGAGGCGCTCCGGTCGGCGGATCTGCATGCGGTGCACGTGCCGGAGGAGTACGGGGGTGCGGGTGCGGATGCGCTGGCGACGGTGATCGTGATCGAGGAGGTGGCGCGGGTGTGTGCGTCGTCCTCGTTGATTCCGGCGGTGAACAAGCTGGGTTCGCTGCCGGTGCAGTTGTCGGGTTCGGAGGAGTTGAAGGCGAAGTACCTGGGTGCGTTGGCCCGGGGCGAGGGGATGTTCTCGTACTGCCTGTCGGAGCCGGAGGCGGGTTCGGACGCGGCGGGGATGAAGACGCGGGCGGTGCGGGACGGGGACTTCTGGGTCCTGAACGGTGTGAAGCGGTGGATCACGAACGCGGGGGTGTCGGAGTTCTACACGGTGATGGCGGTGACGGATCCGTCGTTGCGGTCGAAGGGGATCTCGGCGTTCGTGGTGGAGAAGGGCGACGAGGGGGTGTCGTTCGGTGCGCCGGAGAAGAAGTTGGGGATCAAGGGTTCGCCGACGCGTGAGGTGTACTTCGACGGGGTGCGGATCCCGGCGGAGCGGATGATCGGTGCGGAGGGGACGGGTTTCGCGACGGCGATGCGGACGTTGGACCACACCCGGGTGACGATCGCGGCGCAGGCGCTGGGGATCGCGCAGGGGGCGTTGGACTACGCGAAGGGGTACGTGAAGGAGCGCAGGCAGTTCGGGAAGGCGATCGCGGAGTTCCAGGGTGTGCAGTTCATGCTGGCGGACATGGCGATGAAGCTGGAGGCGGCGCGGCAGCTGACGTACGCGGCGGCGGCGAAGTCGCAGCGTACGGAGGGTGATCTGACGTTCTTCGGGGCGGCGGCGAAGTGCTTCGCGTCGGACGTGGCGATGGAGGTCACGACGGACGCGGTGCAGTTGCTGGGCGGGTACGGGTACACGCGGGACTACCCGGTGGAGCGGATGATGCGGGACGCGAAGATCACCCAGATCTACGAGGGCACCAACCAGGTCCAGCGCATCGTCATGGCCCGCAACCTGCCGTAAGCGGCTGACAGACTCTCAGGCGCCCGCCCGCGGGGCCGCTTCCACGTGCAGGTCACTGCACGCGGAAGCGACCCCGCCGGCGGGCGCCTTCGTGCTGCGCCGGTGAGCCGCCGGAGTGAACGCGTCCAGCGTGTGGGTCATTGAGCGTATTTGACGGATTTTCAGACTAGATGCTCGATTGTATGGTCGCGGTGAGTAGCCACTCGTGTGCGCTGCGTGCGCAGACTCACCGTCAGATCGATCGAGAGGACCCGTCATGAGACGCCGTCGACCCCCCTGCGAACGCGCGCACAGACGTTACGGGCCGGCGGCGATCCGCAGCCGTCTCGCGCGGGCGTCAGTGCCGCTGGCCGTCGTGTTCGCCACGGTCTCGGCGTCCTTCGCGGGGCCCGCCACCGCACACCCGCCGGCGGCTGCGAGTGGCCGCCAGCTGCCGGTGACGCTGTCCAAGACCGGAACCGACCTCGCCACCGGCAGCACCACCCAGACCGGGCACGGCGACACCGTCCGCTGGGTGGTCTCCGCGACGAATCCGGACGGCGCCCCGGTCGACGCCACGATCACCGACGTGATCCAGGGCGGACCGGGCAGCTCACCGCAGAGCCAGACCTATGTGCCCGGCTCGCTTCAGGCGCCGCCCGGCTTCACCAAGCAGTGGTCGACCGACAACGGCACGAGTTTCAGCGGCACCGACCAAGGCGTCGCGACCAATGTCGTCCAGGCCCGCAACCCGGAGCTCGCGTCGCCCGCGACCGGCCTGGTGGTATCGATCCCGCCGCCGTTCACGCCGATCAACACGGCCACCGGCGGCGACGGGTTCACCCCGATCCTGTACACCGCCACGATCAACGGCGTCCAGACGCCCGAGGTCTGGAACATCTACCACCACGGCTTCGCCAACCCCGCCAGCGTGGTCTGCACCGACCTGCTCACCAATGGTCCCTGCCCCACCCCCGCAGGCGCGCCCGCCACGTGGCCCCAGGCACTGAACTCCTCGGAGCCCGGAGCGACCACCGGCGACCTCGGCAGCACCCGCACCCCGACCTACGTGCAGATCGGCTCCAAGCTGTACTACGCCGCGGTCAGCCGGGTCGAGCTCGCCGTGATCGGCGTCGGCTGCATCGACCTCCAGACCCAGGCCAGCTGCGGCTTCACCGAGCTCCAGAACGGCACCGGGCTGGTGGTGGGCGGCGTCGTCCAGGCACCGAACCAGAAGCTCTACGCGGTGTCCGGCACCGGCGAGATCCTCTGCTACGACGCCGCCGCCAACGCCCCCTGCGGCACCTTCGACATCGGCCTGCCGCCCAACGAGGGCCAGACCGCCTTCAGCGGCGACTACGCCGGCATCATGCGGACGATCGAAGGAAAGATCTACGTCACCGACAACACACTGGCCCCGGCGCCCACGGTGATGTCCTGCTTCGACCCGTCCACGAACACCGCGTGCGCCGGCTGGGCCACCCCGAAGACCGTGGTCACCCCGACCACCGCAGACGAACCCGCCCGGGCCGACAACGTCTTCGAGATGCACGACGCGGCCGGCACCGTCACCGGCGTCTGCACGATCGTCGGCGGCTTCTACCAGGAGGTCACCCCGCCGGTCGGCACCGTCGTGTGCTTCGACCTGGCCGGCAACCCCATCGCCGCACCCCCCGGCCTCACCACCCTGGTCGGCACCAACGTCGCACCCGGCGAGGCCAACTTCCAGGTGCCGCTCACCATCACCGCCCCCAACGGCCACCTGGAGACCGAGTTCCCGCTCTGGATCTACCGGGGCGTCACCCCGACCCTGAACAGCACCTCCTACTGCTACGACTGGACGATCCAGGGCCCCTGCTCCCAGTACGGCACGGGCGGCATCGTCAACGGCCCGCCCAACGTCAACGGCGGCAACACCAGCCCCTACGGCTACGCCTACGACGGCCAGTGCAAGTACAGCCTCGGCGACACCGGGTACCTGTTCTCGCTGGACCCGGTCACCGGCGCCTCGCCCTGCCAGAAGACCAGGGCGCAGGCCTCCCTCAACCCCGCCGCGTTCTACTGCGACGGGGCCACCGGACATGTCAGGTCCTACGGCGCGGTCAGCCTCCTCGGCATCGACCCGTCCACCGTCGACTTCACCCAGTCCTCGGTGACCGTGCTGGCGGCGGACGGCAGCACCATCGGCACCTTCCCGTTCGACCCCGCGACCGAGACGGCGGACATCTCCTCCGTCCCGATCGCCGACTCGCCGATCCAGGTCGTCTCCAACATCACCCTGCTCGGCGGAGGCTCGTTCCCGCCCGGCAGCAACCCGCAGATGCAGGTCACCTTCGTCGGTGACGCCCCGCAGATCTGCTTCGAGACGACGGTGGCCGCCGACTGCTCCGTCACCGCCGTCTCCGACCAGGCCACCGCCGTCACCAACGGCCAGACGCCGGTGGCCTCCAACACCGTCACCCTCCAGGTGAACCCGGGCCCGGACTGCGCCCCGATGGTGAAGATCATCAAGGAGGTCTGCGCCTCGACCAACCCCGGCGACTGCGGCCCGGGCGGGCCAGGTCCATGGGGGAGCACAACCACCATCCCGCCGGGCGGCACCGCCTTCTGGCGCATCACCGTCACCAACCCCGGCCCCGGTGACGTCGCCGGCGTCACCCTGACCGACCCCGTCACGCCCTCCTGCGAGGCCGGCGGCCCGTTCGACCTACCCGCCGGCGCCGAACACCAGGTCTTCTGCGACCTGCCCGGCGTCACCCAGGACACCGTCAACACCGTCTCGGCCACCTACACCACCCCGGACGGCACCGTGCACACCACGCCGCAGGCGGAGGCGAGCGTCGTGGTGGCCGGCGCCGGGGCGTTGGCCATCGAGAAGACGCCGGATTCCCCCGGTCCGTTCCGCGAAGGCGACACGGTCTTCTACACGTACACCGTCACCAACACGGGCACCGCGCCCGTGCACAGCATCGTCGTCATCGACGACCACGTGCCGTCGGTGACCTGCGACCGGACGGACCTGAACCCGGGGGAGAGCACGCTCTGCCACGGCAGTTACCTGGTGACGGCCGCTGATGTGCCGGTGGGCCATGTGACGAACACCGCCCACGCGGAGGGCACCGACTCCGGGGGCCAGCACGTGGTGAGCCCGCCGGTCGAGGCGACCGTCCCGGTGGTGGGCGTGGCGAAGCTGACGATCGAGAAGAAGCCCGACAACCCCGGCCCGTTCCACCTGAACGAGGTCGTCGACTACACGTACACAGTGACCAACACGGGCACCGCGACGGTGCACGACCTGATCGTGAACGACGACCACGTGGCGTCGGTGACCTGCGACCGGACCGTGCTGGACCCGGGACAGGTCGCGACGTGCCACGGCAGCTACGTGGTGACGCCCGAGGACGTGAAAGCGGGCCATGTGACGAACACGGCGCACGCGAGCGGTCTCGACCCGCTGGGCGAGACGGTGGAGAGTCCGCCGGCCGAGGCGACCGTCGAGGTGTTCGGCGAGGTCCTGCTGGACCTCCAGAAGACGCCCGACAGCGCCGGTCCGTTCCACCTGGGCGATGCGGTCTCCTACACGTACACCGTCACCAACACCGGCACGGCCCCGGCCGAGGACCTTGCGGTGATCGACGACCACGTGGCACCGGTGACCTGCAACTCGACGGTGCTGCTCCCGGGGGAGAGCACGGTCTGCCACGGCAGCTATGTGATCACGGAAGCGGATGTGAAGGCCGGGCACGTCACCAACGTCGCCCATGCCGAGGCCACGGATCAGCACGGGCAGCGGGTGACGAGTCCTCCGGCGGAGGTCACCGTCCCGGTGGTGGGCGAAGCCGTGCTGGCCATCGAGAAGACGGCCGACAGCGCCGGTCCGTTCCACCTCGGCGAGACGGTCCACTACACGTACACGGTGACCAACACGGGCACCGCGCCCGTGCACGACCTGATCGTCAACGACGACCACGTGGTGTCGGTGACGTGCGACTCGACGGTGCTGGCCCCGGGTGCGAGCACGCTGTGCCACGGCAGTTACGTGGTGACGGCTGCTGACGTGACGGCGGGTCAGGTGACCAACACCGCTCACGCGGAGGGCGTGGACCCGCAGGGCCAGACGGTGGTGAGTCCGCCGGCCCAGGCGACCGTCCCGGTGGTCGGCGAGGCCGTGCTGGCCATCGAGAAGACGGCGGACAGCGCCGGTCCGTTCCGACTGGGCGACACCGTCCTCTACACGTACACGGTGACCAACACCGGTACGGCAGAGGTGCACAACCTCACGGTGGTGGACGACCACGTCGCAGGTGTGGGGTGCAACACCGCGGTGCTGCTGCCGGGTGAGAGCACGCTGTGCCACGGCAGTTACGTGATCACGGCGGCGGATGTGGCGGCGGGGCAGGTGACCAACACCGCCCACGCCGACGGAATCGACCCCCAGGGCCAGGGCGTGCAGAGCCCGCCGGCCGAAGCCACCGTCCCGGTGGTGGGCGAGGCCGTGCTGACCATCGAGAAGACGGCGGACAGCGCGGGCCCGTTCCGTCTCGGCGAGACGGTCCTCTACACGTACACCGTCACCAACACGGGCACGGCCGCCGTGCACAACCTGACTGTCGCGGACGACCACATCGCGTCCGTGACCTGTGGCACGACGACGCTGAACCCGGGGCAGAGCACGCTCTGCCACGGCAGCTATGTGGTCACGGAGGACGATGTACTGGCCGGGCACGTGATCAACACCGCTCACGCGGAGGGCACGGACCCGCAAGGCCAGACGGTGGTGAGCCCGCCCGCCGAGGCGACGGTTCCTACGGTCGGCAAGGCCGAACTGGTCCTCCAGAAGGCAGCCGACAGCGCCGGACCGTTCCACGTGGGCGACATCGTTCCCTACACCTACACGGTGACGAACACGGGCACGGCCGCCGTGCACGACCTCTCCGTCGCGGACGACCACATCCCGACCGTGACCTGTGACACGACGACGCTGAACCCCGGCGAGAGCACCTTCTGCCACGGTTCGTACGTCATCACCGCCGCCGATGTGACCGCCGGTTCCGTGACCAACACGGCCCACGCGAACGGCACCGACCCCGTGGGGCAGCCCGTCCAGAGCCCCCCCGGTGAAGCCACCATCGAGATCCTGGGCGACGCCCAGCTGACCATTTCGAAGACGCCGGACAGCGCCGGCCCGTTCCGTCTCGGTGAGACGGTCTTCTACACCTACACCGTGACCAACGCCGGGACTGCGGTGGTGAGCGAGCTCGTCGTGACGGACGATCACGTCGCGTCGGTGACGTGCGACTCGACGACGCTGGCCCCGGGTGCGAGCACGCTGTGCCACGGCAGTTACGTGGTGACGGCCGCCGACGTGACGGCGGGCCATGTGACGAACACCGCCCACGCCGAGGGCACGGACCCGCAGGGCCAGCTGATCCAGAGCCCGCCGACGGAAGCCACCGTCCCCGTGGTCGGCATCGCGGAGTTGAGCCTCCAGAAGGCGGCCGACAGCGCCGGCCCGTTCCATGTGGGTGACACCGTCACCTACACGTACACGGTGACCAACACCGGTACGGCGGCGGTCACCTCCCTGACCGTTGCGGACGATCACGTCGCGTCGGTGACGTGCGACGCGACGACGCTGGCGCCGGGTGCGAGCACGTTGTGCCACGGCAGCTATGTGGTGACGGCCGCCGACGTGACGGCGGGCCATGTGACGAACACCGCCCACGCCGAGGGCACGGATCCGCAGGGGCAGACGGTGGTGAGTCCGCCGGTCGATGCGACGGTGCCGGTGGTGGGCGAAGCTCTGCTGACCATCGAGAAGATCGCCGACAGCGCCGGTCCGTTCCATGTCGGTGACACCGTTACGTACACGTACACGGTGACCAACACGGGTACGGCGGCGGTTCACGACCTCACGGTCGTGGACGATCACGTGGCCTCGGTGACGTGTGATTCGACGACGCTGGCGCCGGGTGCGAGCACGTTGTGCCACGGCAGTTATGTGGTGACGGCCGCTGATGTTCAGGCGGGCCATGTCACGAACACCGCTCACGCGGAGGGCACGGACCCGCAGGGCCAGGCGGTGGTGAGTCCGCCTGTTGAGGCCACCGTTCCGGTGGTGGGCATCGCGGAGTTGAGCCTCCAGAAGGAGGCGGACAGTGCCGGTCCGTTCCACGTGGGCGACACCGTCACCTACACCTACACAGTGACCAACACCGGTACGGCGGTGGTGAATGCTCTCAAGGTCGCCGACGACCATGTGGTGTCGGTGACGTGTGACGCGACGACGCTGGCGCCGGGTGCGAGCACGCTGTGCCACGGCAGCTATGTGGTGACGGCCGCTGATGTGTCGGCGGGCCATGTGACGAACACCGCTCATGCGGAGGGTACCGATCCGCAGGGGCAGACGGTGGTGAGTCCGCCGGTCGAGGCGACGGTGCCGGTGGTGGGCGAAGCTCTGCTGACCATCGAGAAGATCGCTGACAGCGCCGGCCCGTTCCACCTGGGCGACACCGTGAGCTACACGTACACGGTGACGAACACGGGTACGGCGGTGGTTCACAACCTCGCGGTCGTGGACGATCACGTGGCCTCGGTGACGTGCGACGCAACGACGCTGGCGCCGGGTGCGAGCACGCTGTGCCACGGCAGTTATGTGGTGACGGCCGCCGACGTGACGGCGGGCCATGTGACGAACACCGCTCACGCGGAGGGCACGGACCCGCAGGGCCAGCAGGTGGTGAGCCCGCCCGTCGAGGCGACCGTCCCGGTGGTGGGTGAAGCCCAGCTGGCCATCGAGAAGTCGGCCGACAGTGCTGGTCCGTTTCATGTGGGCGACACCGTCACTTACACGTACACGGTGACCAACACCGGTACGGCGGCGGTCAGCAACCTCACGGTGGCGGACGACCACGTTGTGTCGGTGACGTGCGAGACGACGACACTGAACCCTGGTGAGAGCACGCTGTGCCACGGTGCGTATGTGGTGACGGCCGCTGATGTGTCGGCGGGTCACGTGACGAACACGGCTCACGCCGAGGGTACGAACCCGCAGGGGCAGACGGTGGTGAGTCCGCCGGTCGAGGCGACGGTGCCGGTGGTCGGCGAGGCGTTGCTGACCATCGAGAAGATCGCTGACAGCGCCGGCCCGTTCCACCTGGGCGACACCGTGACGTACACGTACACGGTGACGAACACGGGTACGGCGGTGGTCCACAACCTCACGGTCGTGGACGATCACGTCGCGTCGGTGACGTGTGATTCGACGACGCTGAACCCGGGTGCGAGCACGCTGTGCCACGGCAGTTACGTCATCACGGCCGCCGATGTGCAGGCGGGTCATGTGACGAACACGGCTCATGCGGCAGGTACGGATCCGCGGGGTCAGGAGGTGGTGAGTCCGTCGGTGGAGGCGACCGTCCCGGTGGTGGGCGTGGCGCAGTTGTCGATGGAGAAGAAGGCCGACACCGGCGGTCCGTTCCACGTCGGTGACACCGTCAAGTACACGTACACGGTGACGAACACGGGCACGGTGGTCGTTCACGGCGTCGTGGTGGTGGACGATCACGTTCCATCGGTCACTTGCGACGCGACGACGCTGGACCCGGGTGCGAGCACGGCGTGCCACGGCACGTATGTGATCACCGCCGCCGATGTTCAGGCTGGTCATGTGAAGAACGTCGCTCACGCGAGCGGGGTCGGTCCCGATGGCCAGTCGGTGGTGAGCCCGCCGGGCGAGGTGGATGTTCCCGTGGTGGGCGAGGCGCAGTTGTCCATCGTGAAGAAGGCCGACAGCGCCGGTCCGTTCCGGGTGGGTGACACGGTGCGGTACACGTACACCGTCACCAACACGGGCGCCGTGGTCGTTCACGATGTGACCGTTGCGGACGACCGTGTCGCGTCGGTGACCTGTGATGCGACGACGTTGGATCCGGGTGCGAGCACGGTGTGTCACGGCAGTTACACGGTTACGGAGGAGGATGTCGAGGCGGGTCATGTGACGAATACGGCCCGTGCGGGTGGTGTGGACCCGGAGGGTCGCCCGGTGGAGAGTGGGCCGGGTGAGGTGACGGTGGAGACCACTTCGGGTGCGTCGTCGCTGTCGATCGTCAAGCAGGCCGACGTGTCCGGTTCCGCGCAGATGGGCGACACCGTGACGTACACGTACACGGTGACGAACACCGGTACAACGGTGCTGACGGATGTGTCCGTCAACGACGACCGGGTCACGCACGTCACCTGCGATGCGACGACGTTGAACCCGGGCGGGAGCACGACCTGCCGCGGGACCTATGTGGTCACGGCGGAGGACGCGAAGGCCGGTCACGTGACCAACACGGCGACGGCTTCAGGCCGTGACCCGCAGGGTCAGCTGGTGGAGAGCCGGCCGGTGTCGTTGTGCGTGACGGTCTCGGAGTGCCCGGAGCGGGAGAAGGGCGAGGGCTGTGTGAAGGTTCCTCGTCCGACGGCGCCGCCGAAGCACGGTGGCGGTGGGGGCGGTCATCTGCCGGACACGGGTTCGCCGGCGGGTCTCGCCGCGGTGGGTCTGGCCGGTGGCGGGCTGCTGACGCTGGGCGGTGTGCTGCTGTACCGGGCGCGGCGCCGGGCGAACGCGGACCGGTTCGTGGGGTAACACCCACGCGGTGACTGCTCGTTCAGTGAAGCGACCGCCCCCGGGGCCCACGGGCTCCGGGGGCGGTCCCCTGCCGTTGTGTGGCGGGGACGGTTCTACCCGGCTTGCTTGGCGGTGTCTCGCGCCCGGTCATGCCCCTGGGGTCGGTCTGCCGGACGGCCAGGTGATCGTCTGGCCTTCGGGGGCGACGGTGATCTCGAACTGGTCCAGTGGCGGTGCGCCGTCGGTGCGCCAGCGGGCGATGCTCTCCTCCACCCGGTCCCAGAGACGGTCCGGGCCACCTTGGCGGACCGTCCAGCGGTCGCCGCCGGCCTGCGTGAGGCAGGCCCAGGTTCCGGCCTCGACGTCGATCAGTACGGTGTCGTTCCGGCCGTCGCGGACGAGGGTGATCCGCTGGGCGTGCGGGGCGGCAAGTTGGGCGACGAACCGGGCGGTCCAGTCGTCCAGTGCGTCGTTCCCGAGGGTCGTCGGGCGTTCCTCGCCCGTGTCGAGGTCGGGCAGCAGGCCGAGCAGGGGAGTGAGTTGTGGCCGGGCGAGCATGAAGGAGACCTGTCCGCCGAGGAACCGGCCGGTTGCTGTGCCGTCCTCGTGGACGGTGAGTCGGGCCAGCTCCGAGGAGTACAGCCAGCCGCACACAGTGGCAAGGATCTTTCCTCCGGGTCGGGTCTGTTCGAGCCACTCCCGGGGGATCTCCAGTACGCCGCACGTGGCCGTCACCCGGTCGTAGGGGCCGCGGTCCTGGTGGCCGAGCAGCCCATCACCGACGACCAGATCCGGCTGGTAGCCGCAAGTGCCGAGGGCGCTTCGTGCACGCAAGCTCACCTCGGGGTCCACCTCGACCGAAGTCACCAGCTCGTCCCCCAGTCGGTGGCACAGGAGCGCGGTGGAGTATCCGGTGCCGGTGCCGATCTCCAAGATCCGCTGGCGGGACTCGACTTGGAGGTCTTCATGCATTCGCACCACCAGGCCCGGCATCGTGCTGGAGGACGTGGGAGCGCGCAGGATCTCGCCGCGGACGTCGCGGGGCACGATGGTCCCGGCGATCTGGGTGACCAGGGACTCGTCCGCGTAGCAGCGCTCCAGCCATCCATCGGCCTCGGGAAGCACAGGCCGCCACGCGGTCGGGACCGAATTCGCGACCGGCTCGAAGAACCCGCCGCGCAGGAACTCCTGACGGGGCACCGCCTCCACCGCGCGCCGCCACGACTCGGTGCGCAGGTGGCCGGCGGTGGCCAGGGCATTGGCGAGTCGTCGCCGCAGCGTTGCATCCGTGGTCACGTCGTCGTCCTCTCCAACAGGTCCGCCATCGCGGCGACCATGGGCAGACCGGTCTCCGGCTCCAGCCAGGCCCACTGTCCGGACGGGTTGCACTCCAGGAACCACCATTGCCCACGCCGGTCGACAGCGAAGTCGAATGCTCCGAAGACCAGCCCGAACCGGTCGAGGTAGGCGCGCAGTCGGCGTTCCAGACCGACCGGCGGCAGTACCACCGAATACGTCAGCCGCGAGTAGTCCGTGCGCCAGTCCAACAGGTCTGAGTCGATCTGGACGTAGAACGCCCGATCGCCGATGACGGTTGCGCGCACGTCGGCGGTCTTGTCGATGCGCTGCTGGAACAGGTGGGCCGTGCCGGCCACCGCGTCGTCGATGTCCTCGGGTACGACGTCGCCGACCTCGACCGTGCAGGACACACCGTTGACGCGGTAGAGCGGGGTGGACAGCGGCTTGTAGATCACCGGGCCGTGGCGCTCGACGAACGCCCTTGCAGCCTCCGGTTCGGAGGTGATCAGGGTCGACGGGAGGCGGAACCCGCAGTTGGCGGCGACGGCCAGGCCGGAGGGCTTGAACTCGGCGTCGCCAATCCGGTGCGGATGGTTGACGTAGAGACAGCCAGGCAGCGACGCCATGATGCCGCCGAGGCCGTAACGGGCCTGGGTGATGGCGAAGCGGGCGTTCTGGCCGTCCAGGTGGGAGAAGGTGAACCCGGAGGGTCGCCGGTAGTACAGGGAGCGAATGTGCGCCAGGTCGGCCCTCCGGGTCGGAGTGGTCAAGGTTCCCTCGATGCCGTGAGGTGTGACGGTGGCCGCGAACGACAAGGTGGTGGGGAAGTCCCCGGAGTCGAAGCGCACGACCGGGACACCCCGGCCGTGCAGCTCCTCGGTCACCAGGTCGGTCGTGGGGTCGTCCAGGTTGGTGACGACCAGAACCGGATCCGAATCGGTCACTGGTCGCTGTCGTTCCCCGCGTCCTGGTCGCCTCCGCCGGAGCCCCCGGGGCCGGAGCCGTCGGACGGGTTGCCGGTATTGGTGGCCGGGTTGGTGCCGGTGCTGGTGCCGTGTCCGGGCACCGCCATGACCGCGCCCGAGGTGTCGAAGTAGCGCCCGCTCTGGGTGGTGGGGTCCAGCTCGACTCGGGCGTACGCCGGGGCTGCGTTCGGGTACGGCGTCATCCGGCGGGTGCCCCACGGAACCGGTGATGCGATGCCGTTCGGCAGCGGGCTCCCGGTGGGAACCCGGTCGGAGTGGGCGAACATACGAGCGCCTCCTGGGTGTTGAGTCGGTAGAGGTGGTGGTCGCCCGGCGTGATGCCACGGCCTGTGGCTGCGCCGGCTCTGCTCACGCCGGGCGGCATGCGTACGAAACTACGCACCGTCAGGAGGGGATCACAGTGCCGACATGTCTTCCAATCCGTCTTCCAGAACCGTCGTCAGACTCCCCATCGCTCAAGGACCTCGACGACCTCCGGTACCTCTCGGAAGCGGCGAAGCGCGGTGGTGACGGCCTTGGAGCGGTCCTGTGCCCTGGAAGAAGGGAGGCCCGCCAGTACCTCGAACATGCGGTCTGCGGACTTGGCGGCCTCCTCCGGTTCGTTGGCGTCGGCCAATGCGACGGCGAGCCAGGAAGCGTAGAGGGCGTACTCGCGGGCGTGGCTGGCGTCGTAGGCAGCGAGTACCTTCCGGAGTAGCGGCACGGCCCGCAGTGGCCGGTGAAGCTGGGTGTAGACGCGGGCCTGCATGACTTCCTGTTCGTCCCGGTTCACCCAGTACAGCCACCGGCGGGGGTCGGCGGAGGCGGGCGATTTCTCGTCGGCGGCGTCCACCTGGTCCATCGCGGTGTCGATCGCCGTCAAGGCGGTGCGGTGGTCCCGGGCGAGGGTGGAGACCCAGGCGAGGCGTGCGGCAGTGAGGGAGCGGACACGCACATGTCCTCCGGAGATCTCGGGTCCGGCGGCGCGAACGAGGTCCAAGCCACGTTGCAGATTGCCGCGGTTGGCCTCCCAGTAGCCCCAGGAGCCCAACAGGTGCGCGGCCAATGGGCCGTCCTCGGCCTGCTTGGCGGCGGCGACGCCGAGACGGAACAACGGCACCGGATCGGCCCGCCCGCCGGAGTCCGTGGCGACCCATCCCGCGAGTTGCGCGAGTTCGCCCACGCCGGACAGCAGGCGGCGGCCCACGGCTTCGGAGTGACAGGTGTCGTTGTGCAGCCTGATGGCCGACCGCAGTTCGCGGATGACGGCTTCCACCAGGTCTCCGCCGGCCAGCACGTCGTCCGCCAGCCGGATGCCGTGGACGCGGCGCAGCAGGGCCTCGGCGTCCGCCGCGCCGACGGTGCGTCCGGTCGTCGTCCCGAGCGGGGACAGCTCCGTGTCGGCGGGGAGGAGCCGGGCGATCACCTCGGCGGAGGAGACGGGTGCGGACACCTTGAACCGGCGGGCGGCCTTCGTGGCGGCGCGGGCGCGACGCAGGCGGGATTCGTCCAGCTCCAGTACCTCGGCCAGGTGTGGAAGGTACTGCGGCCCCGGGGTTCGGCCTTCGTACTCGGTTTCCCATCGCCACACGTCGGTGCGGCTGGGGGTGTAGCCGGAGGCGTCGGCTAGCTTGCATGCGACGTCCTCCTCGGAGAGTCCGAGGTACTTCCGCCGGCCGGCGATCAGCTCGCCGATCCGTTCCCCGCTGTCGTTGCTGTCGGCCATGACCGTCCCCTTGTCGCCGCGGCGTGTATCGGACGGTACCGGCTCCGGTCGTGTGCACAGGCGGTGTGGTCCAGCGGAGTTGACGCGGAGTCGGGGCGTGGCCCCGGTCACATCGTTGGGTGGGGTGGGGCGGTCGGGGTGGGGGTGAACTGGCGTGATGGATGGGGAGGTTGGCCGAAATGTGTGGGGTGGCGGGGGAGGGGGCGGGTAGGGATGGTCTCGACCCCGGGGGATGGGGGACATAAGGTATGCCTTAGCTTACTGAGCGGCGCCGGGGAACAGCCTCGGGTGTCCGTGGAGTCCGCCGTACCTTCGTCCCTGGAGTGAGCATGCCCGCCCGCCGTACGACTGCCGCGACCTTCCTCGTTCTCGCCGTGGCGAGTGCCGCGTTGGTGGGGTGCTCGAAGAAGGACGACGGGAAGGTGTCCGCGGACGGCAGCGGGCCGGTGCAGGTGACGGCGACGGACAGCAAGTGCGAGCTGTCGAAGACCTCGTTCCCGGCCGGGCACGTCGAGCTGGCGGTGGCGAACAAGGGCAACAAGACGACCGAGGTGTACGTGTACGCCGAGGGCGACAAGATCGTCACCGAGCGGGAGAACATCGGCCCGGGCACCAAGGTGAGCATCAACGCGGAGATCAAGGCCGGCACCTACGAGGTGGCGTGCAAGCCGGGCATGACCGGTGACGGCATCCGGCAGAAGATCACGGTGACGGCGGCCTCGGGGGCGCCGGCGAAGACGGACGACCGGCTGACGCAGGCGGTCGCGGACTACCGGAAGTACGCGCAGGAGCAGGCTGACGCCACCATCCCGGTGGTGGAGCAGTTCGCGGCGGCGATCACCGCGGGCGACGTGGAGAAGGCGAAGTCGCTGTTCGCCGCGTCCCGCCTGGGCTGGGAGCGGACCGAGCCGGTGGCGGAGAGCTTCGGTGACATCGACCCGAAGACCGACGCCCGCGAGGACGCGCTGGAGGACGGTCAGCAGTGGACCGGCTGGCACCGCCTGGAGAAGGCGCTGTGGGCGGACGGCAAGATCGGTGACGAGGAGAAGACCCTCGCCGCCCAGCTGGTGACCGACCTGAAGGACTGGCAGAAGCGCGTCCCGAGCGCGGAGATCACCCCGACCGGCATGGCGAACGGCGCCAAGGAGCTGCTGGACGAGGTCTCCAAGAACAAGATCACCGGTGAGGAGGACCGCTACAGCCACACCGACCTGTCGGACTTCGCCGCCAACGTGGAGGGCGCCCGCCAGGCCTACGAGCTGCTGAAGCCGGTCGCCGCCGAGAACGACCCGACGCTGTCGAAGACCCTGGACGCCGAGTTCGAGAAGATCACCGGCCTGCTGGGCAAGTACCGCCAGGCCGACGGCACCTACACCTCGTACGACAAGGTGACCGAGGGCGAGCGCAAGACCTTCTCCGACGCGGTGAACGCGCTGAGCGAGCCGCTGTCGAAGCTGGCCGCCGCCGTCGTGGTCAAGTGACCGGCACTGCCCACGTACGCGAAGTAAGGGCAGCGTAAGCTAAGCCGCTGTCAGCAGGTCACTTCCGAGCAGGTCACGTCCGAGAGGGAACGTCACAGATGGACGCCGAGAACGAGCAGCAGGCGGCTCCCGCCGAGACCGGTGGGGTTCAGCAGCGGGCCGGGCTCAGCCGACGGGCCGTCATCGGCTGGGCCGGCGCGGGTGTCGCGATCGGTGCGGCCGGGGTGGGCACGGTGGCTGCCGCGACCATGGGGAGCGACACGCCGGCCGCCGCGGCGCAGAGCCAGGACGTGCCGTTCTGGGGCGAGCACCAGTCGGGGATCTCGACGCCCGTTCAGGACCGGCTGCACTTCGCCGCGTTCGACGTGATCACTGAGGACCGCGACGCGCTGGTCAAGATGCTCAAGGAGTGGACGAAGGCGGCCGCCTCGATCACCGGCGGCCGTGAGGTCGGCGGCGGCGCGGTCGGCGTGGTCCCGCAGTCGCCGCCGGACGACACCGGCGAGGCGCTCGGCCTGCCGGCGTCCCGGCTGACGCTGACCATCGGGTTCGGGTCGACGCTGTTCGAGAAGGACGGCCAGGACCGGTTCGGCCTGAAGGCGAAGCGGCCCGAGGCGCTGGTGGACCTGCCCAAGTTCAAGGGCGACCGGCTGGAGGCGAACCGCAGCGGCGGCGACATCTGCATCCAGGCGTGCGCGGACGACCCACAGGTCGCGGTGCACGCGATCCGCAACCTGGCCCGGATAGGCATGGGCGTGGTGAACGTCCGCTGGTCGCAGCTCGGCTTCGGCAAGACCTCGTCGACCACGCCCGACAGCCAGACCCCGCGCAACCTGATGGGCTTCAAGGACGGCACGCACAACATCGCCGGGACGGACGCGGACGGGCTCGGCAAGCACGTGTGGGTGGCGCCCGGCGACGGCCAGGACTGGATGACCGGCGGCTCCTACCTGGTGGCCCGGCGGATCCGGATGACCATCGAGACCTGGGACCGCGCCTCGCTGCAGGACCAGGAGGACACCTTCGGTCGCACCAAGATCGAAGGCGCCCCGTACGGCAAGCAGAAGGAGCGCGACGCGCCCGACCTGGCCGCGATGCCCGCCACCTCGCACGTGCGCCTGGCCCACCCGGACAGCAACGACGGGCTGATGATCCTGCGCCGCGGCTACTCGTTCACCGACGGCACCGACGGTCTCGGCCGCCTGGACGCCGGCCTGTTCTTCCTGGCGTACCAGCGCGACACCCGCAAGGCGTTCGTGCCGCTGCAGACCAAGCTGGCGGCGAGCGACAAGCTGAACGAGTACATCACGCACGTCGGATCCGCCCACTTCGCCTGCCCGCCCGGAGTCCGCAAGCCCGGCGAGTGGTGGGGCCAGACCCTGTTCGGCTGACCCCCCGCCCCCATCACCCTCACGCCCCCACCGAGGAGAACCGCCGTGTTCGCCAACTACCTGATCGGCCTTCGAGAAGGCCTCGAAGCCAGCCTGGTGGTCTGCATTCTGATCGCCTACCTGGTCAAGACCGGCCGCAAGGACCGGCTCGGCCCGGTGTGGATCGGCGTCGGCAGTGCCGTCGCGGTGTCCATGGGCTTCGGCGCGGTGCTGCAGTTCGGCTCCAGCCAGCTGTCCTTCGAGGCGCAGGAGGCGCTCGGCGGCAGCCTGTCGATCCTCGCGGTCGGTCTGGTCACCTGGATGGTGTTCTGGATGAAGCGCACCGCCCGGCACCTGAAGAGCGAGCTGCACGGCAAGCTGGACGCCGCGCTGGCGATGGGCACCGTCGCCCTGGTGGTCACCTCCTTCCTGGCCGTCGGCCGGGAGGGCCTGGAGACCGCGCTGTTCATCTGGACCGCCGTCCAGGCCACCGGCGACGGTTGGAACCCGCTGGTCGGCGCGATCCTCGGCCTGCTCACCTCGGCCGTGCTGGGCTGGCTGTTCTACCGCGGCGCGCTGAAGATCAACCTGGCGAAGTTCTTCACCTGGACCGGCGGCATGCTGGTGGTCGTCGCCGCGGGCGTCCTCGCCTACGGCGTGCACGACCTGCAGGAGGCCGGCTGGATCCCCGGCCTGCACGAGCTGGCGTTCGACATCTCCTCCACCATTCCGGTGGACAGCTGGTACGGCACCCTGCTGAAGGGTGTGTTCAACTTCCAGCCGAACCCGACGGTGGTCCAGGTCGTGATCTGGCTGCTGTACCTGACCCCGACGCTCTACTTCTTCTTCCGCAAGCCGAAGGCGACCGGCACCGCGCCGAAGCCCGCCCCGGCGACGGAGGCGAAGGCCGCCTGACGGTCGGAAGCTTCCAACAGAACCGCCCGGGCTCCGCAGGGATGCGGAGCCCGGGCGGTTCGGCGTTTCCGGGGGTGCCGGGTACGGCCCTGCCGATCGCCGGAGCCGTTCATCAGGGGCGTGCGGACGCATGCGTTCCGATTGTGGACCCAGTGTGCGCGCCCGGCGCACGACGGCTCGCGCGCACGCCGCTCAGCGAGCTGATGCACCGTCAGGCGGCGGCGGGCCACGTGCTCAGGGCGAAATCGACGATGCGGTGCAGGTGTTCGGCCGGGGTGCCGTCGGAGGCGCGGACGGCGAGGCCGTGGGTGAGCGTGTTCAGGTAGTCGGCGAGCACAGCCGGATCGGTGCCGGGCGCCAACTCGCCTGCCTTGGCGGCCCGTTCGAGGCGGGCGCGGAGTGCGGCGCGGCCCTCGGCGCGGCGGGCGGCGGTGTCGGCGCGGACGGCGGCGGAGCCTTCGCCGGTGGCCAGTGCGCCGTGCACCAGCAGGCAGCCCGGGCTCCCCTCGTGCGTGACCGAGGCGACGGTGCCGCGCAGCAGGTGTTCGGCGACGGCCCGGCCGGTGGGCTCGTCGAGCGCCTCCCGGACGTGTCGGGCCGGCCCGCGGTGGTAGTGGTCCAGGCACTGGCGGAACAGCGCCTCCTTGTTGCCGTACGCGGCGTACAGGCTGGGCCGGTTGATGCCCATGGCCGCCGTCAGGTCGGACAGCGCGGTGCCTTCGTAGCCGTGCCGCCAGAACACGTGCATGGCGCGCTCCAGCCCGTCCTCCAGGTCGAACGCGCGCGGACGGCCCGTCATGTCGCCCTGCCTTCCGTGGGTTTCGGTCGAGTTCTGTACCGATCGATATGATAGCGTCCCTGATGTGTACCGAGCGGTACACATATCGGAGGGGAACCGTCATGACGCTCACCACTGCCACCTTTGCGCCCGACGTACTGGCCGGCCGCACCGCCCTGGTCACCGGCGGCTCGCGCGGCATCGGCGCGGCCACCGCGCTGGCGCTGGCCGCGGCCGGGGCGGACGTGGCGATCAGCCACAGCGGATCGGCGCCGCGCGCGGAGGCGGTGGTCCGGGAGATCGAGGCGCTCGGGCGGCGGGCCGTCGCGTACAAGGCCGACCAGGCGGACCCGGCGCAGGTCGCCGAGCTGGTCGGCGCCGTCGCGGCGGACTTCGGGCGGCTGGACGTCCTGGTCAACAACGCGGGCGTGATCGCCACCGGCCCGGTCGACGAGCCGGTCGACGAGGAGGCGCTGGCGCGGCAGTACGCCATCAACGTGCGCGGGGTCGCGGCCGCGATCCGGGCCGCCGCACCGGTCATGGGCGACGGCGGACGGATCGTCACCATCGGCTCCAACCTGGCCGTCCGCCCGACCAGGCCCGGCACCGCCGACTACGCGGCCGGCAAGGCCGCCGTCACCGCGTACAGCCGGGCCGCCGCGCTGGAGCTCGCCCCGCGCGGGATCACCGTCAACGTGGTGCAGTCCGGCTCGGTGAACACCGAGATGAACCCGGAGGACGGCCCGGGCGCCGACGCCCAGCGCGCCCTGAACGCGCTCGGCCGCTACGGCCGGCCCGAGGAGCTCGCGGCCGCCGTGGTGTTCCTGGCCACCCCCGCCGCCGCGTTCATCACCGGCAGCGTGCTGGCCGTGGACGGCGGCTTCTTCGCCTGAGCGGGCGCCCCGGCCCCGCCGCGTGGCGGTGGGGCCGGGGGTCCGTCAGGAGCGCTGGCTGGGCGGGAGGGTGGCGATGCCGGCGGCCAGGAAGGACATGGCGGCGTCCAGGTGGGCCTCGGTCGGGCGGAGGTAGAGCTCGCAGACGACGGCGGCGGCGGTGGCGGCGACCATCCGGGGGCCGAAGTCGTCGGGGGCGTCGCCGCGTTCGGCGGCGAAGATCCGGGCGCCCTCCTGGATCGCCTCGGTGAGGCGGCTGTTGGCGACGGCGCGCAGCTGGGGGTTGCGGTCGAGCATGGTCTCCCAGAGCGCGTCGAACTCGCTGTCGCCGGGGTTCTCGGCGAGGTCGGCGCGCAGCCAGCGCTCCAGGGCCTCCAGCGTGGTGGTGCCGGGCTCGCGGTGGTTGAGGGCGTGGCCGAGGCGGTCGGTGAACTCGGCGAGGTGGGAGGTCGCCAGGTCGAGCTTGGTCGGGAAGTAGAGGGTGACGGTCCGTGCCGACACCTCGGCCCGGTCGGCGATGTCGGCGATCGTGGTCGCTTCGAAGCCGCGCTCCGCGAACAGCTGGTAGGCCGCTCGCAGGATCGCCTCCCGGCGGCGGGCCTTGCCGCGTTCCCTCGCTCCCTCGGTCATGCGAGGCATGGTAGCCGATTTTACCGGTGGCAGTAATTTTGCAGTCGACTGCAAAGTTACCTTAGGGTGCAAAAATCCACTGGTTCTGAGCACGAGGGGGCGCGATGGCGTCGGTCCTGTACGCATGGGGACGATGGGCGGTCCGCCGCCGAGGCCGGGTGATCGGCCTGTGGCTGCTGCTGCTCGCGACGATCGGCGCCCTCGGCACCACCCTGGCCGGGCCCACCAGCACCGAGTTCACCGTCCCCGGCATCGAGTCCCAGCAGGCCCAGGAGCTGTTGGAGCGGAAGCTGCCGGAGTCCGTCGACGGCTCCGCCCGCCTGGTGGTGGCCGCGCCCGCCGGCCGGCGCCTGGACACCCCCGCCGCCAGGGCCGCCGTGGGGGAGAGCCTGCACCGGGCCGCCGGGATACCCGGGGTGGTGCACGTCGCCGACCCGTTCGAGAGCCACAGCGTCTCGCCGGACCTGCGGATCGCCTTCGCCGACGTGCAGTTCGACCGCCCCGCGCACGACGTCCCGCAGAGCGCCAAGGACGCGCTGACCGACGCGACCGCGCCGCTGCGCGAAGCCGGACTGGAGGCCGAGTTCGGCGGCAGCGTGATGGAACCGGCCTTCGAGGTCGGCGGCCCCGCCGAGGTGATCGGCGTGCTGGTCGCGTTCGCCGTGCTCGCCGTCGCACTCGGCTCGCTGGTCGCCGCCGGGCTGCCGCTGCTGACCGCGCTGGTCGGCGTCGGCATCGGCGTGCTGGGCGCCCAACTGCTGGCCAACGTGGTCGAGATGACCGGCACCGCGACGGTGCTCGCGCTGATGATCGGCCTCGCCGTCGGCATCGACTACGCGCTGTTCATCATCGCCCGGCACCGCGAGCAGCTCGCCGAACCCGGCAGCGGGATCGAGGAGTCGGCGGCCCGCGCCACCGCCACCGCGGGCAGCGCCGTGGTGTTCGCCGGCGCCACCGTGATCATCGCGCTGGCCGCGCTCGCCGTCACCGGCATCCCGTTCCTGACCGTGATGGGCCTGACCGCCGCCGCGACCGTGCTGCTCGCCGTGCTGGTCGCCGTCACCCTGGTACCCGCGCTGCTCGGCCTGCTCGGCGAACGCCTGCGACCGCGGCCGAAGGCGAAGGTCGCTGCGAAGGCCGCCGCGAAGGCCCCCGCGAAGCCGGCCCGCTCCTGGTCGGCGGCCTGGGCGCGCGCCGTGACCCGCAAGCCGCTGCTGGTGCTGCTGGTCGGCGTGGTCGGGCTGCTCGCGCTCGCGCTGCCCGCCCGCGACCTGCGGCTCGGCCTGCCCGGCAACGCCTCGCAGCCCGCGGCCAGCACCCAGCACAAGAGCTACGACCTGCTCAGCGAGGGCTTCGGCCCGGGCTTCAACGCCACCCTGGTCGCCGTGGTCGACGCCACCGGCATCCCGGCCGACCGGCGCGAGTCCGCGCTCGCCGAGCTGCACGCCACGCTCTCCGCCGACCCGGGCGTCGCCGCCGTCGGCAGGCTGACGGCGAACGCGGACGGCAGCACCGTCGCCGTGCCGGTCGTCCCCCGCACCGGGCCGGACGACCGGGCCACCAGCGACCTGGTCGACCGGCTGCGCGCCCACAAGGCGGACGTCACCGCGAGCGGCGGCACGCTGTACATCGCCGGGGCGACCGCCGCCGCGATCGACGTGTCCGGCAAGCTCGCCGACGCGCTGCCGCTGTTCGTCGGCCTGATCGTGGTCCTCGCGCTCGCCCTGCTGACCGTCGCGTTCCGCTCGGTGCTGGTGCCGCTGAAGGCGGTGCTCGGGTTCCTGCTGTCGGTGGCCGCCGCGCTCGGCGTCACCGTGTGGGTGTTCCAGGACGGTCACCTGAACGGCCTGCTCGACATCCCGTCCGCCGCGCCGGTGACGAGTTTCCTGCCGGTGCTGCTGATCGGCGTGCTGTTCGGCCTCGCGATGGACTACGAGGTGTTCCTGGTCAGCCGGATGCGCGAGCACCACCAGCACACCGGCGACGCCGCCGGGGCCGTCGCGCACGGCGTCGCGCGCAGCGGACGGGTCGTCACCGCCGCCGCCCTGATCATGGTCGCGGTGTTCGGCGGGTTCGTGTTCAACCACGACCCGATCATCAAGTCGATCGGATTCGCCCTGGCCGTCGGCGTGTTCATCGACGCCTTCGTGGTCCGGATGACGCTGGTGCCCGCCGCGATGGCCCTGCTCGGCGACCGCGCCTGGCGTCTGCCGCGCTGGCTCGACCGGATCACCCCCGACGTGGACCTGGAGGGCGCCGGTCTGCCCGCCGCCGAGGTCCGGCCGGACGCGAAGGTCGCCGAACGGGTCTGACGGAGCGGAACACGGGCCGGGCCCGGGAGTCGAGACTCCCGGGCCCGGCCCACTGCTGCTCGGGTCAGCAGGGGACCACGGCGTTGACGGTGACCGGGGACGGGCCCCAGCCGAACTTGCTGACGCCGAAGGTGCCGCTGACGGTCGAACCGCAGGCGACGGTGCCGGTCGGGCCGTTGACGGTGACCGTGCTCGCGAGGAAGTTCACGTTCTGCGCGATCGAGCCGAGCGAGGAGCCGCCGACGACCGTGCCGGAGAGCGTGGTGGAGAGCACCTGGGGCTGCGGCGGGAAGTCGGGGGTGGGCGGGCCGGCCAGGGCGACCCGACCGAGGAACTGGACGCTGCCGCCGGTGATCGAGGCGCAGACCTGGGTCATCAGCCCGGACTGGAGCGACCAGGGGCTGCAGGTCTCCGTGGCAGTGGTCGTGGCAGTGGTCGCGGCCTGAGCAGGAGCGGCTGTCAGGGCGCCGACGGCGGCCATGCCTGCGGCGAGCAGGGTCAGTCCCTTCATCGAACGTCGGTTCATCGTGCGTTCTCCTCCATGTGGTGGTGCCCAGCTGAGGCATGTGGTAGTGAGGTGTCGCATGTGATATTTCACATGCGCCATGACTTAACCTGCCACAGGTTCGAATGCTGGCGATGCCATTCAGTGAGGAAATGGTGCGCTCGACCGGAAAATGACCTTCGATGGCGAGATTGCGCTGTGATTGCCGACACTTGGGGAAGTCTTGGCAGAGCCACCCCGAAATCTTCGGATGCGAGCCGTCCCCCTCCGGGCACCCGGTCGGTCGATCCGACGACACGAGTGCCCGGAGGGAGTGGAGCAGATCGGCGACTACGCCGCGGCCGGGCCGTACACCATGTGCACGGTGCCGCCGGCGAAGGCCCGGCAGGAGAGCAGCTTCAGCTCGATCGGGCCGGCGAGCTCGTCGAACAGGCGGATGCCGGTGCCCCGGGCCACCGGGTGGACGAACAGGTGCAGTTCGTCCAGCAGGCCGGCGGCCAGCAGCTGGCGCACCACCGAGACCGAGCCGGACATGCCGATCGTCCCGCCCTCCTCCTGCTTCAGCGCTGTGACGCCCGCGACCAGATCGCCCTTCAGGACCTCGGAGTTGCGCCAGGTCAGGTCGAGGTCCTGGTGCGAGACCACGACCTTGCGCATGTCGCCGAGCGCCTTCGCGAAGCCCGCGTCCTCGCCGCCCGCGGCCTCCCGCTCCGGCCAGGCGCCCGCGAAGACGTCGTAGGTGGTGCGGCCCAGCAACAGGGTCTCCGCCACCCCCACCTGCGCGCCCACCGCCGCGCCCACCTCGTCGTCGAAGTACGGCAGGTGCCACTGCTCCGGGCTTCCCACCACACCGTCGGCGGAGATGAACAGGCCCGCGGTGATCTTCCTCATTGCTCGGTGCTCCTCGGTCGGTGACGTGCGATCAGGGAACGGGCGACTCACTCGGCGGCGGACGCCGGGCCGTACACCATGTGCACGGTGCCGCCGGCGAAGGCCTGGCAGGAGAGCAGCTTCAGCTCGATCGGGCCGGCGAGCTCGTCGAACAGACGCATGCCGGTGCCCCGGGCCACCGGGTGGACGAACAGGTGCAGCTCGTCCAGCAGGCCCGCGGCCAGCAGCTGACGCACCACCGAGACCGAACCGGACATGCCGATCGGGCCGCCCTCCTCCTGCTTCAGCGCCGTGACGGCCTCGATCAGCCCGCCCTTCAGCTGCTCCGAGTTGCGCCAGGTGAAGGAGAGGTCCTGGCGCGAGACCACGATCTTGCGGGTGTCGCCGATCGCCTTCGCCATCCCGGCCTCCTCGCCGCCCGCCTCCTCGACGGCCGGCCAGGCGCCCGCGAACACGTCGTAGGTGGTGCGGCCCATCAGCACGGTGTCCGACGCGCCCAGCAGCGCCCCGACCGCCGCGCCCAGCTCGTCGTCGAAGTACTTGAAGTGCCACTGCTCGGGGGACTCCACGACGCCGTCGGCGGAGATGAACAGACCGGCGGTGATCTTCCTCATGGGATGGTGCTCCTTGCTCGTTCTCGGCGTGTTGCTCGCTTACAACCGGTCAGACGGGGCCCGCGCACCGAACTCATCGGTCCCGGCGAAGAAATCCGAAAAACTTTTTCTCGGACCCGCCCGTCGCTCCACCGATGAGTCCGCGAGCGTCGACCGGTCATCACCGGCATGCACACCGAAGACACCGTCGAGTTCGACGTACCGCCACAGCACGCCGCCCGCCCCTCGCTGGAGGAGCACTTCACCGCGCTGCTGGACGCCCACCGCCCGCCCGCCCGGATCGCCCTGCTGGTCGGGAACGTACTGCGGCCCGCCCCCGGCGACCTCCAACGCCTCTGCAGGCTGGGAGTACTCGCACGGCGGGCGGGCCACCAGGTGGTACTGCGCGGCGTCGGCCCCCGGCTGAGGCTGGTGCTCGACCTCACCGGGCTGGCCGACACCCTCCACGAGGGCTGACGCGATGTCAGAGCCGCGGATCCTCCTCCGTCAACCGCATCGGCAGACCCCACAGCGGGAACAGCCGCTCCACGTCCAGGTGATTGCTCATCGTGGCGATCCGGCCGTCCACCACCTCCAGCACCGTGATGGCCCACGGCGTCCAGCCGTTGCCGTCCTCGGCCGACCGGTACTGGGCGAACGCGGGCGAGCCGTTCGCCTCCACCGGCAGCAGCCGCGAGTTCGCACACCCGCGACCCGGACCGCGCCACCACACTTCGAGCTCCTCGATGCCCCGAAGCCACATCCGGAACGGCGGCATGTTCAGCACCGCGTCGTCGTGCAGCACCCGCTTCAGGCCCTCGATGTCGAACGACTCGAACGCCTGCACGTAGCGGGCCAGCAGCGCCCGCTGCGCCTCGTCCAACGGCTTGTAGGTGTCACCCGCCGCCGCGTCGCTGTCCGCCAACGTCGCCCGGGCGCGCTGCAGCGCGCTGTTCACCGACGCCACCGACGTCTCCAACAGCTCCGCCGTCTCCGCCGCCGACCAGGCCAGCACCTCACGCAGGATCAGCACCGCGCGCTGCCGGGCCGGCAGCTTCTGCAACGCCGAGACGAACGCCAACCTGATCGACTCCCGCCCCAGCGCCACCTCCGCCGGATCCCCCGCCAGCACCCGTCCGTCCGGCACCGGACCCACCCAGATGTTCTCCTCCAACTGCGTCAGATCCGGCGACCCCGCCGGACACGGCGACGTCAGATCCATCGGCCGCGCCCGCCGCTGCGCCGCCGGCCCCATGTCCAGGCACACATTGGTGGCGATCCGGTACAGCCACGTCCGCAACGCGGCCCGGCCCTCGAACCCGTCGAACTTCGACCAGGCGCGGACCATCGTCTCCTGTACTGCGTCCTCGGCCTCGAAGGCCGACCCCAACATGCGGTAGCAGTACGCCGTCAGCTCCCGCCGAAACGGCTCCAGCTGCTCCGCAACCCCGTCACGATCCATGATCACTGGCACGTCGGACACCCTAGATGGCGGCACCGACAATCCGGCGGCTGCGGCATCATGACCGGGTGGAACTCGACGCGCACCGCAGCGAACTGACGGTCCATTGCTACCGGATGACCGGCTCGTTCCAGGACGCCGAGGACCTCGTCCAGGAGACCCTGCTGCGCGCCTGGAACGCCCGCGACCGCTACGACCCCACCCGGGCCTCGGTGCGCACCTGGCTGTACCGGATCGCCACCAACGCCTGCCTCACCGCCCTCGACGGCCGGGCCCGCCGACCCCTGCCGTCCGGGCTCGGCGCCCCCGGCGACGACCCCGGCGCACCGCTCGCCCCCGCCCCCGACGTGCCGTGGCTGCAACCCTTCCCCGACGGCCGGTACGACGTGGACGCCCGGACCGAGCTGCGCCTCGCCTGGGTCGCCGCCGTCCAGCTGCTGCCCGCCCGGCAGCGTGCCGTGCTGATCCTGCGCGACGTCCTGGCGTTCACCGCCGCCGAGGTCGCCGAGCAGCTCGACACCACCGTCGCCGCCGTCAACAGCGCACTCCAGCGCGCCCGTTCCACCGCCACCGTCGCCGCAGGATCGGCGGACACCCTGCGGGAACCCGACGACCCCCGACAGCGGGCCGCCGTCGACCGCTACCTGGCCGCGTTCGAAGCCGCCGACGTGCCCGCGCTGGTCGGCCTGCTCGCCGAGGACGCCGTGCTCGAAATGCCGCCGGTCGCACTCTGGTTCCGCGGCCCGGAGGCCTACGGCGCGTTCATGGAACGGATCTTCCGCCTGCGCGGCACCGGCTGGCTGACCCGCCCCGCCCGCGCCAACGGCCAACCCGCGTTCGCCGCCTACGCACGCGAGGGCGGGCAGCACCGCCTGCACAGCCTCCAGGTCCTGGACCTGGCCGACGGACGGATCACCCGCAACACCGTCTTCACCGACCCCGCCACGCTCCGCGCCTTCGACCTGCCGGAGACGATCCGATGACCTCTCCGACGATCTCCCCGGCGATCTCCCTGACGATTTCTGCGGCGATTTTCCCGGCAGGGGCGATGAGTTCGGGCCGCGCCGCCGGTACGTACCGGTGAGGGCCGCCGGAACACCCCGACGGCCGCCGCACCGAGCGAGGAAGGACGTGCGCGCCATGAGCGTCATCGTCATCGGCTTCACCACCCTGGACGGCCGGGTCGCCGACCCCGACGGCTCCGACGGAACCCCCGGCGGCGGCTGGATGTTCCGCCACGGCCCCGAACACGTCTCCGGCGACAAGTTCCGCCTCGGCGCCACTCTCGACGACGGCGTGCTGCTGCTCGGCCGCCGCACCTGGCAGCACTTCGCCACTCTCTGGCCCACCCGCGACGACCCGTTCTCCACCCGGATGAACGCCGCCGCCAAACTGGTCGCCACCCGCACCCTCACCGACACCTCCGCCTGGGCCAACTCCCGCCTGCTGGAAGGAGACCTGCTCACCGCCGTCCAGGCCGAGCAGCGGGACGTCGTCGTCACCGGCAGCGTCGGCGTGGTGCACCAGCTGATCGCCGCCGACCTGGTCGACGAGTACCGCATCCTCACCGTCCCGGTCGTGCTCGGCGCCGGGGCCCGGCTGTTCCCCGACGGCGCGTCCGCCGCCGACCTGCGCTGCGTGCAGGCGGAGCAGGTCGGGCCGATGCTGTACGCCCGCTACCGGCGCAGCTGAGCGGTCCGTCGTCGACCTGCGGGGGTGGGGAGTCCGTGGCAGCCTGGCACTGCCCGGAACCGTCCGATGGCAGGGAGTAATCATGGGCATGAGCGACAAGTTCAAGGACAAGGCCCGGCAGGCGGAGGAGCAGGCCAAGCAGCGTCTCGGCCAGAAGTCCCCGCAGGGCGACGACCAGCAGAAGGCCGCCGACCAGCAGCAGGGGCGGCAGAGCATGGACGAGCAGCAGGACGAGGAGCAGCAGTAAGCGCCCACGGGCGCGTGCGAACCGGCTCCCGGCACGGTCTTCGTGCCGGGAGTTCGTGCGGGCATCGAGGGCTGGCCTCCAGGCCTGGCGTCGAGGGGCGGCGTGTCCAGGCCTGGCGTCGAGGGCTGGCCTGCGGCAGCGGTGCGGAGTAATTTAGTTCACATCAGCTAATTATCATCTGGCTTCCAGGGGTGGGGCGGGAGATGGCCGACGTGACCAAGGGACCGGGCGGGCTGGGGCGGATCGGGGTGGAGCATCCGCGCTACAAGTGGATCGCGCTGTCGAACACCACGCTCGGCATGCTGATCGCCACCGTCAACGCCTCGATCGTGCTGATCTCGCTGCCGGCGATCTTCAACGGCATCCACCTGAACCCGCTGCAACCCGGCAACGTCAGCTACCTGCTGTGGATGCTGATGGGATACATGCTGGTCACCGCCGTCCTGGTGGTGACGCTCGGGCGGCTGGGGGACATCTGGGGACGGGTGCGGATCTACAACGCGGGCTTCCTGATCTTCACCGTCACCTCGGTGATCCTCTCGCTCGACCCGATGGCGGGCGGCGGCGGAGCACTCTGGCTGATCGGCTGGCGGGTGGTCCAGGCCGTCGGCGGCGCGATGCTGATGGCCAACTCGGCGGCGATCATCACCGACGCGTTCCCGGCCCGGCAGCGCGGCATGGCGCTCGGCGTCAACATGGTGGCGGCGATCGCCGGTTCGTTCGTCGGACTGGTGCTGGGCGGCCTGCTCGCCGAGTGGAACTGGCGGTCGATCTTCTGGGTCAACGTCCCGATCGGCATCATCGGCACCGTCTGGGCCTACCGCTCGCTGCACGAGACCGGCATCCGCCGGCCGGGCCGGATCGACTGGTGGGGGAACATCACCTTCGCCGTCGGCCTGACCGCGCTGCTCGCCGCCATCACCTACGGCATCCAACCGTACGGCGGCCACACCATGGGCTGGACGAACCCGTGGGTGCTGACCGGACTCGTCGGCGGCGCCGCCGTGCTGGTCGCGTTCTGCGTCATCGAGACCAGGGTCGCCGAACCGATGTTCCCGCTGCGGCTGTTCCGCGACCCGGTGTTCGCCGGCGGCAACCTGGCCACCCTGCTCGGCTCCGTCGCCCGCGGCGGCCTGCAGTTCATGCTGATCGTCTGGCTGCAGGGCATCTGGCTGCCGCTGCACGGCTACGACTACGCGGACACCCCGCTGTGGGCCGGCATCTACCTCGTCCCGCTGACCGTCGGCTTCCTCGCGGCCGGCCCGATCGCCGGATACCTGTCCGACCGGTTCGGCGCCCGATTGTTCGCGGCCGGCGGCCTGGTGGTGATGGCCGGTTCGTTCGCCGGACTGCTGCTCCTGCCCACCGACTTCGGGTACCTCTGGTTCGCCCTGCTGGTGTTCCTGAACGGCCTCGGCGGCGGCCTGTTCGCCGCGCCGAACACCGCGCTGGTGATGTCCAGCGTCCCCGCCGCCGACCGGGGCGCCGCCTCCGGCATGCGGGCCACCTTCCAGAACGCCGGCATGGTGCTGTCCATCGGCGTGTTCTTCTCGCTGATGGTGGCCGGTCTGGCCGGCTCCCTGCCAGGGACCCTGAGCAGCGGACTCACCGCCCAGGGCGTCTCTCCGGCCGACGCCCACGCGGTCGCCGGGCTCCCGCCGGTCGGCACGCTGTTCGCGGCGTTCCTCGGCTACAACCCGGTCCGTGAACTGCTCGGCCCGCACGTGCTGTCCACGCTGCCCGCGTCCAACGCACAGACCCTGACCGGACGCGAGTTCTTCCCGCACCTGATCTCCGGGCCGTTCCACGACGGACTGATGGTGGTGTTCTCGCTGGCCATCGCGATGTCGCTGGTGGCCGCCGTCGCCTCGCTGCTGCGCGGCCGGGCGGCGGAGCGGGGAGCGGTCGCCCAGGACCCGGCCGTCGTGCGGGAGTCGGCGTGAACGACTCGTCAGGGCACGGGAGTTCGGCGGTCGGGGGTGGGCTCGACCCGGCCGCGGTGGTCCGGCTGCGGCTGGTCGTCGCGCGCCTGCACCGGCAGCTCGCCCAGGCGTCCGACCGGCAGGACTTCACCTTCGCGCAGCTCTCCGCACTGGCCCGGATCGAGGCGCACGGCCCGATCCGGCTCGGCGAACTCGCCGCCCGTGAACGGGTCGCCGCGCCGTCGATGACCCGCACCGTCACCCCGCTGGTCGCCTCCGGCCTGGTCACCCGGCTGCCCGACCCGGAGGACGGACGCTCCGCACTGGTCGAACTCTCGGCCGAGGGCGTCGAGTTGCTCGCCGAGATCCGGCAACGCCGCTCCGAGGTGCTGGCCCGTCGCACCGCCGAGCTCGACGTGCGGGAGCGCGCCGTGCTGCTGGAGGCGCTGCCGGTGCTTGAGCGGCTGGTGGCCTTCGAGGACTGAATGGGCCGTAGGTGATGCCGAATTGACGCATCGCCAGTTGCCCGGCCCGGCTGTCGACGCGTCGTGGTGCCACGTCGGTCGGCGGGAGGTCGTCCGGCCCCTCGACAAGTCGAACGGCGATCCGCTACACCGGTCGGGTACGGATGTTCGCCACCTCCCGGAGCCGGAGAAACCGATCTGATGCAGGCGCAACTGCTGGTGCTGGAGCACGAGCCGAGGCTTCGACACGCCAGTGCGGTGGGGATGTTCCTGGTCGTCGCCGGCCTGCCGACGCTGCTGGTCGCCGGTCTCCCCGGTGTCCCGACCACGGCGAGGGTCGTCGTCGGGCTGTGCTGCACGGCGATCGGGGCCTGGCTCGGGGTCCGGGCCGAACGGGCCGTCGTGGTCTGCGAGTCCGACGGGATACTGATCCGGGGGTTCGTCCGCAGTCGGTGCATACCGGTTCGCGACGTCGTCGGCCTGCGGGGCATCCACCTGTACTGGTGCAGCCCGCGCGGGCGGCTGCGGCGGAGCAGGCTCTCCAGTTTCGCCACGACCCATCAGGCTCCACGTTCGGTCCACGACCGCAACGAGGCCTACCTGGACGAGCTCTCCCGATGGCTCCACCACGCCGTGTACGGCGGGCTGAGGCGCCGGGCGAAGCAGGCCCGCCACCTCGACGACGACGCCCTGGCCAGGGAACTGCGACTGGCCACTGTCGCGCAGCGGTGGGAACGCCGACTCCTGCGCGGGCTCGACCGGTCGGAGCCGACGGTCTGGGACGAGCTGGTGACGAGCGCCGCGACCGAGACGAAGCGCCGGGCCCTGCCGAGGTGAGAGCCGGCCCGAACCACCGTGCCGGCCCGACCCATCGTGCCCGCCCGAACCACCGTGCCCGCCCGGCCGGCGAGGAACGGCAGGGCGGGACGGCGGGGCAGCAGTCACCAGCGTCGTGGCCGCGGCCGGGCCCCGGCAAGCTGGTTCGCAGGGAATGGCCGGGCGACCGTCGGCCTGGCCGGAGACGTTCGCCCGGCTGCCCGAAAAGGGCGCCCGATCAGGACGCCTGTGCGGCGATGCCGTCCAGCACGATCTCCAGGCCGGCCTCGAACTCCGCGCCGGGCGCGGGGTGTTCGCCCTCCACAATGAGCTCCGCCAGGTGCGGGTGGTGGCCCTCGTCCAGCACCCGCCGCAGGTACGGCGACATGGCATCCCGCCACTGCTCCTCCGAACGGCCCTCCGCCCGGTCCGCCTGACGCTCCGCCAGCTCGGTGCGCAGCGCCCCCACCAGGTAGGCGTGGAACGCGGCCGCGGCCCGGCGCAGCGCGGCGGGGCGGCCGGCGAGGTTCGGCACGGCGCTCAGCACCGAGAGCCTGGCCTCCAGTGCGGCCAGGGCGTGCGGCCCCAAATGCGGTCGGCCGCCCAGCAGTTCCGGGAACCACTCGTGCCGCAGCGCGGCCCGCCTGGTGAGGCCGGCGATCAGGCGCAGGCCCGCTCGCCAGTCCGGCGGGAGGTGGGCGGCGGGCGGGACGATCTCGGCGTAGACCGCGTCCGCCATCAGGTCGAGCAGCTCGTCCTTGGTGTCCACGTACCCGTACAGCCGCATCGGGCCGACCTCCAGCGCCGCCGCCACCCGGCGGATCGAGACGCCCTCCAGGCCGTCCGCGTCCGCGAGTTCCAGCGCCGCGCCGACGATCAGCTCCCGGCTCAGCGGATGCGGCGTCCGGCGGGCCGGTGGCTCGGGACGGGCCCAGATCGGGGTGGACCCGGGCTCGACGGGCTGACGGGGTGTCATGGGGCGTTCTCCGATCGGGCGGTGGCGGGCGGCCGGGCACTGTCGATACAGTGTATCGAGCGATACGGTGTATCAGCCAGCTTGGGGGAGACGCATGTCCACAGAGATCGCGACCGACATCGGCATCGTCGGAGGAGGCCCGGGCGGTCTGACGCTGGCCCGGCTGCTCACCCGGCGCGGCATCCCGGTCACGGTGTACGAACGCGACGCCGGGCCGGACGCCAGGCTCCAGGGCGGCACCCTCGACCTGCACCTGGAGACCGGCCAGCGCGCCCTGCGCGAAGCCGGCCTGACGGAAGCCTTCCGCCGCCACGCCCGCCCGGAAGGGCAGGACCTGCTCCTGCTCGACCACACCGGCACCCTGCTGTACCGCGAGGACACCCCCGCCCCCGCGCCCGGCGACACCCCGCCGAGGCCCGAGATCGACCGCACCGACCTGCGCGCGCTGCTGCTCGGCTCCCTGCCGCCCGGCGCCGTCCGGTGGGCGCACACCCTACGCCGCGCCACGCCCGCCCCGGCCGGCGGCTGGCAGCTGCACTTCGCCGACGGCGGCACCGCCGAACACCGCGTCCTGGTCGGCGCCGACGGCGCCCGCTCCCGGCTGCGCCCGCTGCTCACCCCCGTCGAGCCGCACCACCTCGGCGTCAACACCGTCGAGGGCGTCATCCCCGCCGTCGACCGCACCCACCCCGAACTGGCCGCCGCCGTCGGCCGGGGCAGCTACTGGGTGATCGGCGACGGCCGGTCGATCGCCGCACAGCGCTGCTCCGACGGCCGGGTCCTGGTCCACCTGTCCTTCCACGGCCCCGCCGACTGGCTCACCACCTGCGGCATCCCCTTCGACCGCCCCGCCGAGGCCCGCCCCGCGCTGCTGGAGCCGTTCGCCGACTGGACGCCCACCTGCCGCGGGCTGATCGCCGCCTGCGAAGGCGAGCTGACGCCCCGTCCGCTCACCGCCCTCCCCGTCGGCCTGCGCTGGCCGCACCGCTCCGGCCTCACCCTGCTCGGCGACGCCGCCCACCTGATGCCGCCCGTCGGAAACGGCGCCAACGCGGCGATGCGCGACGCCCTCGAACTCGCCGACGCCCTCACCGCCCACCCCGCCGACCCCGGGGCGGCGCTGCGCGCCTACGAGGACGAGATGTTCGCCCGCACCGCCGAGGTCGCCGCCGAGTCCGACCGGGTGATGAGGCTGATCCACTCACCGGCCGGCGCGCGGGGCGTGGCCGCCTTCTTCAACGGCGAGGGCGTGGCGGACGGGTAGGCCGCTTCGGGCGGGCCTCGGCGGTGGTCCGGTCACTGGACCAGGAACCAGCTCTGGTAGGGATTGGTGCGGTTGCAGCTCTCCTCGCGAAAGAGGTACGGGCTGTTGTTGCCGTTGTCCAAGCAGGAGCGGACGGCGAAGTTGAAGAACTGGGTGCCGATCGCCCCCTGCGTCATCGCCCAGATCTGGTACGGGTCCTGGCTGTTGCAGGACTTCATCTGCACCGTGGAGGCGCTCATCGCCCGGACGCAGCGGCCACTGCTGTCGTTGCGGAGCTGGACGTTCGGGTAGTCGGTGTCGGGGGCGGCGGACGCGACCTTCCAACGGCTGTTGGCCGCCGAGGTGCTGTACGTGGTCGAGCTCAACTCGTAGCTGCCGTAGACGCTGCCGAGGTGGTGATCGATGAACTTGCTGCTGCCGATGACGAGATTGTCCATGTTCACATAGGCGTTGGCCGTGCCGGAACCGGCGACCAGGGAGACGAGTGCCGCCGCCGTGCCGAGCGCGGCCGCGAGACGCAGCTTCATGCTCCGACCCTCCGTGGGGGATGGGGCCTGGACTTCCGCCTCCACGCTAGCCGCAGGCGCCCCGCCCACGGCAGCGGCGGGCGGGGCGTGGGCGGAGTGTTCGGCGCGGCGGAGCGCCCCCGGGGGCGTGGAGGACGAGCGGCCGGGTCTGGGATCCTGTCAGCATGAGCACACCTTCGAGCACGCCGCCGGACGGCCTGCCCCGCTACCGCGTCCTGACCGGCCCCGACGACGCCGCGTTCTGCCACCGGGTCAGCGAGGCGCTCGCCCTGGGCTACGAACTGCACGAAGGGCCCGCCGTCACGTTCGACGGCGAGCGGGTCGTCGTGGCACAGGCGCTGCTCTGGCCGCAGCCGTCGCGGCAGTCCTGACGGGGGTTCAGCCGGCGGGCAGCAGGCGACAGGGGTGGACCAGGTACGGGCCGAGCAGGCCCTCGCGGTCGCCGTCCTTGTAGGCGATGGCGAACCCGGTCAGACCGTCGCCGTCGGTGCGGAGTTCCAGGCCGAACGACGGGCTGTTCAACCGGGCGTCGACGGTGGGGAGTTGGAGGTCGGCGGCGAGGCGGGCGTCCCAGCGGTGGGAGGCGGCCGCCGGGACGGTGGCGGGCGGGAGATCAGCGAGTGCGACGCGGACCTGACGATCCGTCAGGACGTCCAGGCGTAGCGGGATCTCGCCGTCCGGGGTCTCGATGCGGCCCGCCCAGCCACCCGGGGCGAGCGTGAAGTCCCGGGCCCGCTCGGTGACCGGCTGGAGGTGGCCGGAGTCGAACTCCGGGGCGACGGCGTCCATCAGATGACGGACCACGGCGTTGCGGGCGGACTTGTCGGTGAAGTTGGTCAGGACGGCGAAGGAGAGCTCGCGGTCGGGCAGGTCGATCATCATGGTGGCGACACCGCCCATGCCGCCGCCGTGGCTGGAGATCACCGAGCCGCCCTCGCGCTGGACGATCCGACCGAGACCGTAGTCGAGACGGTCGGTGATGGCCGGGCCGTCCAGCACCGCCGCAGCCGTGGCCGGCCGGAGCAGACTCGCGGAGCGGCGGGCGAACAGCGCGATGTCACCGGCCGTGGCCCAACCCGACCCGGCGGCCAGGTGACTGCTGTGGCAGTCGGGGTACGTGCGGCCGTCCGGGGTGTAGCGCCGCGCGACAGGTGCGGGGCCGGGGTGGACGTCGCCCAGCTCGAAGGACGTCAGACCGAGCGGCTCGGCCACGTGCTTCCGCAGGTGCGTGTGCAGGGACTGGCCGGAGACCTGCTCAAGGAGCTCGCCGAGCTGCCCGTACCCGAGGTTGGAGTACTCGAAGTCACTTCCCGGCGTGCGTACTTGGCGGAGGTAGGCGGCCGGGTCGATCGGTGACGGCTCGTCGCCGTAGTGGAAGTCGTAGTACGCCGGGAACCCGCCCCGGTGCTGCATCAGCTGACGCGGCGTCGGCACCGTCGCCCACGGGTGACTGCCGGGCACGGGCGCGTCCAGGTCGAGCAGGCCGCGGTCGGCGGCCAGGCACACGGCCACGGCCGTGAACGCCTTGGTGATCGAGGCGAGACCGTAGGCGGTCTCGGGGGTGGCGGCGCGACCCGCCGCGACATCCGCCAGCCCGTAGGCCCGCGCGAACACCAACTCCTGACCCTGCGCCACGGCCACGCTCACCGACGGACACCCGTGCGCCGCCAATGCCTGCTCGCAGAACTCGTCCAACCCGTCCAGCACGCTCATGCCCTCCCCGCCCAACGAAAACCGTTCCGGGACGGATGCTAACCGCCGGCCGTGGAACTGGTGCGACGGGGTGGGCTGTTGGGGGCGAGGTGGGGAGGTAGTGAGCGGACGGATGCTCACCGCGGGCTGCGGAACTGGTGGGAGGGGGTGGGCTGTTGAGAGGCGGAGTGGGGGAGGTGTCGGTTGGTGGACGAGGAGTGGGGATGGCGGACGGATGCTCACCGCAGGCTGCGGAACTGGTGGGAGGGGATGGGCTGTTGAGGGGCGGAGTGGGGGAGGGGTCGGTCGGTGGATGGGGAGTGGGGAGGGGAGGGGGCGAGCGGATGCCAACTGCTGGCTGCGGAAGTGCCGTGAAGGGGTGGGCTGTTGAGGGTGGAGTGAGGGAGGGGTCCGGTTGGCGGATGGGGCAGGGGAGGAAGACGGGTGGGCGGATGCCAATCGTCGGCCGCAGAACTGGTGGGAGGGGGTGGGCTGTTGGGGGCCGGGGTGGGCGCGGTGGGGTGGGGCGTGGGGTGAGGGCGGGCGGGTCAGGGGGGTGGGGTGGCGCGGAGGGCTACTTCGAGTTCGAAGCGGGTGTCGGGGGAGGAGAGGGACGGGCCGAAGAGGCGGTGGACGCGGTGGAGGCGTTGGCGGGCGGTCTGGGGGTGGATTCCGAGGCGGGCGGCGACCTGGGGGGCGGTGCCGCGGCCGGTCTGGAGCCAGGCGAGGAGGGTGGCGGCGAGGCGGTCGCGTTGTTTGGGGGTGAGCGGGGCCAGTGGGGCGAGGCGGCGTTCGGCGATCAGGCGGACCAGCGCGGGGTCGGTGAGCAGGAGCAGGTCCGCGAGGCGGTCGCGGCAGTCGACCGGCTGGTCGGGGGCCTGCGGGAGGGAGGCACGGACCAGCCGGGCCCAGCGCAGCGACTGCGCCGCCAGGGCGGGTGGCACCGGCGGGCCGATCACCGCGCCGCGGCCCTGGAGGGCGGCGGTGATCCGGGGGTCGGTCAGGGCGGTCGCCGGGTCGGGCAACAGCAGGTGGGGCTGCGGGGCCTCCAGGTTGATCAGGACGTGGTCGGGCAGTCGGCCGCCGCCCGCGGGTCGGGTGCCGAACGAGGCGATCCGGGCCAGCGGTTGACGGGCCGTCGGAAGCGGCGCCGACGGGCCCGACGGGCGCGGGTCGAGCGAGACGCCGGCGAGCAGCACGGGCAGCGGCCAGTCCGCGGACTGCGCGGCGGCGGTGAGTTCGGCCGGATCGGCGGTACCGGACAGCAACAGGTCGAGCAGCCGGTGCCGGGCTCGGCCGAGCGCGCCCGCCCGGTCGGTGCGGGCGTCCATGTAGCCCTGGACGCTGGCCGCCGCGACCTCGTCGATGTGCGCGAACACCGCCTCGGCCAGCGTGACGAGTTGCTCCGGGTCGAGGCGGTGGCGGCGGGCCACCCGGGCGTAGCGGCGCCAGGCGATCCGGGCGCCGAGGCGGAACGCCGCCTGCAGGGCGTCCAGGCTGCGGCCCTCGGCGAGTTCGCCGCGGCCCAGCGCCCGGTAGACCCGGACCTGTCGCGGGCCGGCGGCGGGCAGCCCGGCGACCCGGTCGACGAACTCGGCGAGCGCGGTCTCCACGCCCTGCTGGATTCCGGCGCCGAATTGGCCCGAGAGCGGGCGGGCGAATTCGGGGACGGCGGACCTGATCTCCCGGATGATCTCGGCCGCCAAGGATTGCTGCTCCGCCCTGAGTTCGGTCGATAATTCGCGCGGAAGTCCCTCCCAGGGCCCAGCCAATTCCGATCCTCCCGGTAGCGATAATCCGTTCCAACGGGGGTCCCGTGCACACCCGGCGGCGGTCGACGACAGGGGGAGTATGCGGCGAGGCCACGCACCGGTCAATAGGTCCGGCGCAGTCGTGCGGGCCCCGCCGGGGAGGCCGGACGGGCGGAAACGCTCGCCGCCGTGACAGTTCCGGAGGAGGACGGGCGCGATTCCTGGCACCCGCCGATGCCCTTTTCCCGGCCCGGAGGGCGAGAAGTCGACGCATCGTCGGAGAAAGAGCCTGCCGGGCCGACCGTGGGCGATGGAATTCCGGGCCGGTCAGGAAGTGCGGTCGGGGCACGGAATGCGGGGAAAGCGGAGAGTGACGGGACTCGTGAACTCACCTGCCAGGAAGGCGGGTTGGGGAGGAGCAAAGGCCTTCGGCGCGAGCTTCGGGGGTGCGCAGGCCCGGTGCCAGCAGCAGGGTGACGGCGAGGGACGCGGCCGCCAGGACGGCGATCGCGGTGGCCGGCGAGGTCCGTTCGGCGAGCGCGCCGGCCAGGGCGGCGCCGACGCCCTGCACGGCGAGCAGGCCCGAGCCGTGCAACCCGAAGGCCTGGCCGCCGAGTTCCTCCGGGGTCAGCGCCATCAGGCGGTCCTGGAAGATCAGGCCGGTCGAGTAGCCGACGGTGGCGACGGTGACGGCCGCGAGCAGCACGGGCAGCGCGGGGCGCAGGGCGAACAGCAGGAAGGGCGCGGCGAGCAGCAGGCACAGCGGGACGCCGAGCCGGGCCTGCCACGCCCGGGAGACGAAACGGCCGACCGCGACGTCCCCGGCCAGCATGCCGACGGCGCCGGCGGCGAACAGCAGCCCGGCGTCCTGCGGCGCGTACGGGACGTAGAGCGACTCGCAGCCGACGACCAGCCCGTTGGGCACCCAGAGCGCCAGGTAGACGGACCGGCGGGGGCGCGAGGACCACAGCCGGGCGTTGGTCCGCCAGGTCTCCGCGATCGAGGCGCGCCCCGCCAGGCGCGGCGGCCGGGCGGTGAGCCCGAACCGGGCGACGGCGGCGGCGAGCAGGTACAGGCCGGCCCCGGTGAGCAGCACCCCGTGCGGGGACAGCGAGGTGAGCAGCACGCCGCCGAGTGCGAAGCCGCAGGTCTGGACGGCGCCGACCGAGATGTTCATCATCGAGCGGCCCAGCAGGTAGCCCTCGCGGGCCAGGATCTCGTTGAGCAGCCCCGCTCGCACCCCGCCGCCCAGCGAGGCCACCACGCCGAGGCCCAGCGCGACGGCGAAGGCCGACCACACCTGCAGCCCGGGCAGCGCCTGCACGGCCGCGCCGAGGCCGAAGAGCAGCGCGATCCAGGTCAGCGCGGCCCGCGGCGGGATCCGATCGGCCGCCGACAGCAGCGTGGTGGCGCCGACCAGTTGGGCCAGGGCGGGGCCGAACATGGCCAGCGCCGACAACAGCGGGGAGCCGGTCGCGGCGAAGACCAGCGTGCCGAGCGCCAGCCCCGTCACGGTCTGGGCCGCCACCTGGGCGGCGGAGGCGAGGAAGAGGGGCGTGAACTCCGGTGTCCGGAACAGCTCCTGATAGGTCCGCATGGCCGGAGTCTCGGTGGGTGCCGGGCCGCGCTGTTACTGTTTCGCGGGGAGGCGAAACATGGGCTGGTGGCAGGTCGGCGCCGACACGCTGGCCGGGAGCCGGTTCGTGGTCTCCCCGCTGGCGGAGACCGTCGCCGCCCTGAAGCTGCTGGACCGGGGAGTCGGCGGGACCCCGGCCGACCGTGACTGGCTCGACCTCCACCTACCCGCGTACCGGCGGAAGTTGACGGCGGATCCGGTGACCGCCTTGCTGGTGCGCACCGCCGTCGGCGGGCGGTGGAACGCCACCTTCTTCACGCCCACCCCCGACGTCGCCGGCGAGGCCGACTTCGCCCGGGAGCTGGCACAGGTCCGTCGCACCCCGGCCCGGACGGCGCTGGCCGACCTGGCGGTGGCCCGCGGCGGCCCGCTCCCTGCCGAGCTGCACCGCTCCGACCTGCCCGCGCGGGCGGCCGACCTGCTGGAGTGGGTCTGGACCACCGGGGTGCTGCCGTCCTGGCCGCAGCGCCGGCGGATCGCCGAGGCCGACATCGTCGCCCGCACGGCGCAGCTGGGCCAGGGCGGCTGGGCGGCGGCGCTGGCCGACCTGCGCCCCGGGATGCGCTGGCTGGGCGGGAGCCGGCTGCAGGTCACCGCGGGCGACCACCCGCCGATGGAACTCGCCGGGGCGCACCTGCTGTTCGTCCCCGTGACGCCCCGGCGGAGCTGGGTCTGCTGGGACACCTCGGCCGTGGCGGTCGGCGGCCACGCGGGCCACCGGTACGCCGTGGTCTACCCGTGCTCCGGCGTGCTGGCCGAGGCCGGCCGCTCCCGCGCCCCGGAAGCGCTGGGACGGCTGCTCGGCCCGGCCCGGGCGGACGTCCTGGTGCTGCTCGGCGCCCCGAAGACCACCACCCAGCTGGTCGCGCTGACCGGACAAGGGCTGGGCTCGGTCGGGCGGCACCTGAAGGTCCTGTTCGACGCCCGGCTGGTGCAGCGCCGACGCACCGGACGGTCCGTGCTCTACTTCCGTACCGACGCCGGCGACGTCCTGGTGCGGGCCCAGAGCGACGGCGGCTGACGGAACTGGCGCGTTCTCGACGGTGTCGGGCCGTGCGGGGCGGGTGGTTCGCGGTCAACCTGAGTTGCCGCATGTCATCCGGATGCCAAACCGGACGGAGTCAGTCCCAATCCTCATGGGGCCAAGATTCACCTGATCGGGTGCACCCTCGGCCTCGTGCGAGGACTTGGGAGTGGCGAAGATCTACTGTTCGGGAGGCGGTGGGCGGCCCGGCGACCCGAGGTCCCTCCGAACCCTCCAGCCACACCCTTTCTCTTTGCCAAGACCCCACCACACCCACGGATCTGACAGCACGTCAGCTCACGTGGCGAGACGAAGGAGAACCCGGCCCGATGTCCGTGGACAGCAGCCCGGAGACTCAGCAGGCGCAGCGCCAGCAGACCAGCCTCACCACCGCCGCCGCACGCAACCTGGCGACCACCACCAAGTCCGCACCGCAGATGCAGGAGATCACCTCCCGCTGGCTGCTGCGGATGCTGCCTTGGGTGCAGACCTCCGGCGGTACCTACCGGGTCAACCGGCGCCTGACCTACACGGTCGGCGACGGCCGGATCGAGTTCATCCAGACCGGCGGCGACGTCCGGGTCATCCCTCGGGAGCTCGGTGAACTCGCCCTGCTGCGCGGCTTCGAGGACGACGACGTGCTGTCGGCGATCGCCGACCGGTGCGTGCAGCGCGAGTTCCGGGCCGGGGAGACCCTGGTCGAGCGCGGCACCCCGTCCGACAAGATCCACCTGATCGCGCACGGCAAGATCAACCAGATCTCCACCGGCAAGTACGGCGACGACGCGGTGATCGGCGTCCTCGGCGACGGCGACCGGTTCGGCGAGAACGCCCTGCTGGACGCCGACGCCAGCTGGGACTACACCGCCACCGCCAAGACCTCCGGCACCCTGCTCACCCTCAGCCGGGCCGACTTCCAGTCGGTGCTCGCCCAGTCCGAGAGCCTGCAGGCCCACATCCGGGACTTCGCCAGCCTCCCGCTGCAGCGGCAGAACGAGCTCGGCGAGGCCGAGATCGCGATGTCCGCGGGCCACGAGGGCGAGCACCTGCTGCCCACCGCGTTCGTCGACTACGAGCTCAAGCCGCGCGAGTACGAGCTGTCGATCGCACAGACCGTGCTGCGGGTGCACTCCCGCGTCGCGGACCTCTACAACCAGCCGATGAACCAGATCGAGCAGCAGCTCAAGCTCACCGTCGAGGCGCTCCGCGAGCGCCAGGAGCACGAGCTGATCAACAACCGCGAGTTCGGCCTGCTCTCCAACTGCGCCTTCGACCAGCGGATCCAGACCCACTCCGGCCCCGCCACCCCCGACGACCTGGACGAGCTGCTCAGCCGCCGCCGCGACTCCGAGTTCTTCCTCGCCCACCCCAAGACCATCGCCGCGCTCGGCCGGGAGTTCAACTCCCGCGGCCTGTACCCGGACACGGTCGACCTCCAGGGCCACAAGGTGCCGGCCTGGCGCGGCGTCCCGATCCTGCCCTGCAACAAGATCCCGATCACCCCGGAGAACACCAGCTCCATCCTGGTGATGCGTACCGGCGAGCACAACCAGGGCGTCGTCGGCCTGCACCAGACCGGCATCCCCGACGAGTACCAGCCGAGCCTGTCGGTCCGCTTCATGGGCATCGACGACAAGGCCGTCATCAACTACCTGGTGACCGCGTACTACTCCGCGGCCATCATGGTGCCGGACGCCCTCGGCGTGCTCGAGAACGTGGAGATCGCCGTCCGCTGAGGCGGCGGCCGAGAACCGGTACGAGGAAGATCACGGCGGACCGCCGCAGGCCGTAACCAAACGGCGGTCCGATCGGTTGAGGGTGCGTCGGATTGATCATGCAGTTCCGTTTCTGCGACGGAACGGCACCGGTCCTCCGACGTGCCCTCGACTGCGCTCCGGCTCGAAAGCGGTGCCGGTTCGATCGTCCACAGCCACAGGAAGGTTGGACCATGCCCATGCAGCGGAACGACCGGCCGCCCGCGCACCGCGGGGCAGCGGCGGAGACCTTACCCACCCCGACGGCGCGCCGCGGCGTCCGGGCGGTGGGGCTGCGGACGGCCGGGGCGTTCGCCGGGGTCGCCGTGATGTGCGCGGTGCTCACGGGCGCCACCCGGACCGCAGCCACCGACACGACCGCCTACGAGCGGGACGACGGGCGGCGGTTGGAGATCTGCGTCCACGTGCACAGCTCCGTCGACGCCGCCGGAGTGCACGTCGAGGTGGACGCCGAGGGCGGGGCCGACGTCGCGCTCCCGCTGCACCCGCTGCGCGGACCACAGGAGGACGAGGGGGGCCGGGGGAACCCAGGGGGACGAGGGGGCGGCCACGGGAGTGGCCACGGCGGGGGCGACGACCAGGGCGGGGACGACCAGGGTGAGGGCGGGCACGGGCACCACTGCCACCCGCGGCCGACACCCACTCCCACGCCCAGCCCTTCGCGCAGTTGTTCGCCAACTCCCAAGCCGAGCCCGACAGTCGAGCCGAGCCCGACGCCGAGCCCCACGCCGACGCCGGCACCGAAACCCACGCCGGTGCCCACACCCACACCGGCCCCGCCGAAGCCGCAGCCGCAGCCCGCGCCCACCCGCAGCGCGGCGCCGATCGTGCCCGCGCCACCCACCCCCGCAGCGACGACGCCCGCCCCGAGCCCCGTACCGAGTCGGCCCGTGCCGCAGGCGTCCGTCCACCTGCCGCCGCCGTTGGTGCACGCCGCACCGCCCGCCCGCCACGGCAGTTCGACCACCACCCGGATGCTGGTGGTAACCGTCCCCGCGGTCATCGCCGTGGCGGCGCTGCGCCCGAGCGGGAAGTCCCGGGCCGCCGCGCGCCGCGGACGTTCCTGACGAACCGTCAAAGCCCCTTCATTCCAGTCGAGTTGTCGATGCAAGCAACAGGGAAGGACCTGTCATGTCCGAATGGGTGGCGCTCGCCATCGTGATGGCCGGGGCGTGCCTGGTCGTCGTCGCCGTCGTGCTGCTGAGGCACCGCAAGGTCGCTCTCCACGAGGACACCTCGGAGACGCCGGACGTCATCGAGTACATCACCATGATGATCGGCGTCGTGTACGCCATCGTCCTGGGCCTGGCGATCGCCGGCGTCTGGGAGTCCCGGTCGTCCGCGCAGGACGACGTGCAGCGCGAGGCCCAGGCGCTGCACGAAGTCAGCGCGCGGGCCGAGGTGTTTCCCGCGGACTTCCGGGCGACGGTCGACAAGGACGTCGACGGCTACGTCTCGTTCGTGGTGAACACCGAGTGGCACCACATGCGCACCCAGGGGGAACTCTCCCCGGAGGGCACCGACCTGCTGGCCAAGCTGCGCACCGACGTTGCCTCGCACGCCCCGCAGAACGACATCGAGGCGCAGGCGTACCAGGCGATGATGGACAAGATCGCCACCGCCGACGAGGCCCGCAACTCCCGTGGCGGCAACACCGGTCCGACCATGCCCGGCGTGGTCTGGTTCGGCCTGATCGTCGGCGCCGTGGTCACCGTCGGCATGCTGTTCGCGCTGCAGATCCGGCGCTCCGGGCGGGAGTTGGTGCTGGCCGGCACGTTCAGCGCGCTGATCGGCTTCCTGCTGTTCCTGATCTGGGACTTCGACGACCCGTTCGGGCGCGGCATGTCGGTCACCACGCAACCGTTCCTGGACCTGTTCCCGTCCCTCAACCAGTAGTCCGGGCGGTGGAGATGGAGAACATCCGGCCACCCCGGGCCGATTCGCGCATTACGCTGGGGGCGGCCGCCCACGCGGGGACGGGGGAACGGTCCCGGGCGGCCGACGGGGAGGCCGCGCAGCGGGACGCCACGGGCGGAACGGGCGCGGCGGCACAACGCGCAACGGGGAGACGGGGCATGGGGGCGCAGGACACCGAGGGGCGGCGCCGCGGCGAGACGCATGCGGCGGCGACGGGTTCGGCAGGGGCGGGTTCGGCAGCCGGGAGCAGGTACGCGCGGGTGGAGCGGGAGCGCCGCTTCCTGCTCGCCCGGGTTCCCGCGCCCAGTGCCGTCACGTGCGCCCGGCTGATCACCGACCGGTACGTGGACGGCACCCGCCTGCGGCTGCGTCACGTCGAGCGGATCGACACCGGGGAGTGCGCCCACAAGCTCACCCAGAAGGTCCCGGCGCCGCCCGGCGCCACCGGCCCGGTACGGGGCCTGATCACCAACATGTACCTGTCGGGGGAGGAGTACTCCCTGCTGCTGGACGTGCTGCCCGGCCGGGTGCTGACCAAGACCCGGCTGAGCGTCCCCCCGCTGGGCATCGACGTGTTCGACGGCCGGCTGCTCGGACTGGTGCTGGCGGAGGCGGAGTTCGAGACCACCGAGGACGCAGAAACGTTCGTGCCCCCGGCGGGTTGTCTGGCCGAGGTCACCGACGACCCGCGCTTCACCGGCGGCTCGCTGGCCCACGCCGAGCGCGCCCAGGTGCGCGGCTGGCTGGCGGACTACGGGCTGCGGCTGGCCTGAGGCTACCCGTCCCGGGCCGACTTCAGTCGCAGGGAAGGGAATTGACGAGTACCGGGGCCGCCGGTCGGTTGTGCGAAGTGGTGTTTCGTGCCCCCTCCCGGAGGCCAGTACGGTCCGATCCATGGACGTGAATTTCGAGTCGGCCGAAGAACTCACCGCTGCCCTGCGTGCCGGTGAGGTGACCTCGGCGGAGCTGACCGAAGCGGCGATCGCCCGCATCGAGCGGGACGACGAGCCGATCAACGCGATCTGCGTGCCGGACTTCGACCGGGCCCGGGCCGCCGCGCACAGTGCCGACCGGGCGCGCGCCCGCGGCGAGGACCGGCCGCTGCTCGGCATCCCGGTGACGGTGAAGGAGTGCTACGACATCGCGGGGCTGCCCACCACCTTCGGCATCCCGCAGCACCGGGACTTCGTGCCGGCCGAGGACGCGCTGCAGGTGTCGCGGCTCAAGGCCGCCGGCGCGGTGGTGCTCGGCAAGACCAATGTGCCCCGCGGGCTGCAGGACATCCAGAGCTTCAACGAGATCTACGGCACCACCAACAATCCGTGGAACCACGCCCGCACCTCGGGCGGATCCTCCGGCGGATCGGCGGCGGCCCTGGCGTCCGGTTTCGGCGCGCTGTCCATCGGCTCCGACCTGGCCGGCTCGCTGCGCACGCCCGCGCACTTCTGCGGCGTCTACGCGCACAAGCCGACGCTCGGGATGCTGCCGACCCGCGGCATGGTTCCGCCGCCCGGTCCGGCCCTGCCGACCGAGCTCGACCTCGCCGTGGTCGGCCCGATGGCGCGCACCGCCCGTGACCTGACGCTGCTGCTGGACGTCATGGCCGGGCCGGACCCGCTGACGTCCGGCGTGGCGTACCGGCTGGCGCTGCCGCCCGCGCGCCACGAGCGGCTGGGCGACTTCCGGGTCCTGGTCGTCGAGGACCATCCGTTCATCCCGACCGGGTCCGCCGTACGGGCCGGCCTGAACCGGGTGGCCGACGCGCTCGCCGCCGGCGGCGCCCGCGTCGACCGGCACAGTCCGCTGCTGCCCGATCTCGCCGACACCGCGGCCCTCTACATGCAGTTCCTGTTCTCCGGCACCGTCGCGCACTTCCCCGTCGACGAGCGCGAGCAGCTGCGGGCGCGCGCCGCCGCGCTGGGCGCGGACGACCGGAGCCTCGACGCGGCTCGGCTGCGCGGCATGGTGCTCAGCCACAGCGACTGGCTGGAGCTGAACTTCCGCCGCGAGGTCCACCGCCACGGCTGGCGGCAACTGTTCGCCGAGTACGACGCCGTGGTGTGCCCGATCACGCCCACGCCGGCGTTCCCGCACGACCACCACCCCCACCCGTTGGAGCGCCTGCTCGACATCGACGGCGTCGGGTATCCGTACTTCGACCAGCTGGTCTGGGCCGGCGTGGCCACCATGCCCGGGCTGCCCGCCACCGCCGTGCCGACGGGGCCGTCCCCCGAGGGCCTGCCGGTGGGCGTGCAGATCGTCGGCCCGATGTTCGAGGACCGCACCCCGCTGCGGCTGGCCGAGCTCCTGGAGCGGGAGATCGGCGGCTTCCGGGCGCCCAACTGAGCGAGCTCTTCCCGGCCGCATGATGTACAGGCAAACTGTACCTTCGGCGGCCGGGAACCTACGCTGGCCCCATGAGTGAAGACCGGGAGGCCGCACCGTCCGCCGTGCAGGCCTCGCAGCAGGTGCGATCCGTGATCGGCCGGCTGCGCCGGCGCATCAGAGCCGCCGCCGGAACGGGCGACCTGACGCTCACCCAGGCGTCCGCGATGGGGCGGCTGCTGGACAGCGACGGACAGGGCCTGACCACCAGCGACCTGGCGGTCGCCGAAGGCATGCGCCACCAGTCGATGGCCACCACCATCGCCGCGCTCACCGCGCAGGGCCTGGTGGAACGCCGCCGCGACCCCGACGACGGACGCCGGATGCTCATCGTGCTCACCCCCGAGGGCCGCCGCCGCGCGGAGGACGGCCGACGGGCGCGCGGCGAATGGCTCGCCGCCGAACTCCAGGCCAAGTGCACCGAAGCGGAACGGCAGACCGTGATCGCGGCCATGGCCGTCCTGGAACGACTCGGCCACGACTGACGGCGCGCCCGGCTCCTTCCCCGGCCGTCGTCGACCTGCGTGCCGCGCCCGCCGGTCGACGGTCGACCAGGAGCGGCGCGTCGGCGAGACTGAGGGCCTGGCGCCCCTTGGAGGAGTTGTGATGCAGGTAGCCGTGGTCACGTTCGACGGTTTCAACGAGCTCGACAGTTTCATCGCCTCCGCGTTGATCAACCGCTGTCGCAAGGACGGCCTGGAGGCCTTCCTCACCACGCCCACCCCCGTGGTCACCTCGATGAACGGGGTGGCGGTGACCGGGCAGCGCCCGATGGAGTTCGTGACCGAGGCCGACGTGGTGCTGATCGGCAGCGGGGTGAAGACCCGCGACGTGGTCGCCGACGACCGGCTGATCTCGCGGCTGCCGCTCGACCCCGCACGACAGCTGATCGGCGCGCAGTGCTCGGGCGCCCTGGTGCTCGCCCGGCTCGGCCTGCTGGACGGCATGCCCGCCTGCACGGATCTCACCAGCCGGCCCTTCGTCGAGGCCCGCGGCGTGACGGTGCTCGACACGCCGTTCCACGCGGAGGGGAACATCGCCACGGCGGGCGGCTGCCTGGCCTCCCAGTACCTCGCCACCTGGGTCGTCACCCGCGCGCTCGGGGAGGACGCCGCCCGTGACGTCCTCGGCTACGTCGCCCCCGTCGGCGAACAGCAGGAGACGATCGAACGCGCGCTGCGCGCCGTGCGGGTCGGCGAAGTCGCACTGGGCTGACGAGCCGTGGCCGGTCCGGGCCGGCGGACCTGACGGGCCGTCGGCCCGGACCTGACGGCTACCGGTCGGTGAACCCGCCGGAGACGGCGAGGCCGTCCATGTAGTCGCGGGCGTGGACGATCAGACCGTCGCGGACCCGGATCACCAGCAGGCCCGCGATCGCGAACTCGCCGTGTCCACCGGCGATTTCACCCCGGACCTGCTGTTCGACCACCAGCACCTCCGGATCGGTCGACCGGTGCACGGCCGTCTCCTCGATCTCCGTCGGCCGCGCCGGAGTCGCGGACCACGCGGCCCGGTACCCCGTCCGGATCGCCTCCCGCCCCTCGTACCGGGCCGGAAAGCGGGGGAATCGGAACGGGAACTCGTGGACGCCGTCCGGCGCGTAGAGCTCGGCCAGCGCATCGGCGTCCAGATCGAGCATCGCCCGCCGGTAACGGGCCAGGATGTCCAACAGCGGTTCGGCCATGGCGGTACCCCCAGGTGTTTCGTTCACGGGTGGATCGGTCTCGCACCCTACGCCCGCCTGACGAGGCGTCACCCGAGAACCTGACAGCCGGGCTCAGGCGGTCGAGCGCCGAGCGGGCCACCGCCCCGGCGGTCGGTGAAATCCGGGTGCTTCCGGCGACGGCGCCCGGGACACTGACGCCATGACCGCCGCCGCGTCGCCCCGCCCGCGTGCCCTGCCGCCCGGAGACCTCGTCGTCATCGCCGCGCTGTCCGGTCCGCTGCCGGCCGCGCACGAGCCGAACGTGGCGCGGACGGTGGCGGTGTTCGAGCGGATGGGGTTCCGGGTGCGCCGGGCGCCGCTGCTCGAAGCGGGACGCCGCCACTGGTGGAGCGCGGCCGCGCCGGCGGAGATCGCCGCGGAGCTCAACGGCCTGCTGCGCGACCCCGAGGTGCGCGCGATCGTCGCGAGCGACGGCGGCCAGACGGCGCTCGGCTACCTCGACCTGATCGACGTCGAGGCGATCCGGACCGACCCCAAGCCGATCCTCGGCTACAGCGACATCTCCCTGCTGCACCTGGTGCTGCACGCGCGCACCGGCCTGGTCGGGTTCCACGCCGACCTGGCCGTCCCCGGCTTCGGCGGACACTGGAGGTCCGCGCCCGCGGCGCGGCAGGCGGAACTCGAAAGGCTGTACGGCGCGTTGCTGACCAGCACCGAGGCGATCGGCGCGCTGCCCGCGAGCCCGGGGTGGGAGTGCTGGCGCCCCGGACGGGCGGAAGGGCGGCTGATCGGCGGGGTGATCAACCGGATCGTGCTGGCGCAGGCGACGCCCTTCGCGCTGCCGCTCGAACGGTTCGACGGCGCGGTGCTGTTCTGGGAGGAGATGGGCGGCCACGCCTCGTACGTGTGGAGCTACCTGCAAGTGATGCGGCACTCCGGCATCCTCGACCGGATCGCCGGCATGGTCGTCGGCGTGCCGCGCGAGATCGCCGGACTCGAACCCGGCGCGTCCCCGACGCTGCGCGAGATCGTCCTCGACGTCCTCGGCGACCGCGACATCCCCGTCCTGGGCAACGTCGACATCGGGCACGCCGGCCCGAACCTGCCGATGCCGGTCGGCGTCCGCGGCGGACTCGACGCGCAGCGGCGGACGTTGGCGCTGCTCGAACCCGCGGTGGGCCGGGAGCCCGGGCCCTGACTGGCCGTCGGCGCGGCGGGTGGAGCAGGATGGGCGGGTGGAGATGCCCAGGACGGTGCCGGAGATCGCGGCGGAGAACGGATTCCGGCTGCGACGCTGGGAGCCGACGGACCGGGAACTGCTGCGGGCGGCCGCCACCGACCCGTACATCCCGCTGATCACCACCGTGCCCGCCCCGTACTCCGATGCGGAGGCCGACGCGTTCGTGCACCGGCAGTGGCGGCGCACCGAGATCGGCACCGGCTACCCCTTCGTCATCGAGGACCCCGCCGGGCGGGCCGTCGGCAACGTCGGCCTGTGGGTCGGCGAACTGCCGCTGCGCGGCTGCGCCACCGCCGGGTACTGGGTGGCCGGCGGCCACCGGGGCCGGGGTGTCGCGCTCGCCGGGCTGAACGCCGTCACCGCCTGGGCGTTCGGCGAACTGGCCCTCCCGCGCGTCGAGTTGTACGTGGAACCGTGGAACACCGGCTCGCTGCGCACCGCCGAACGGGCCGGCTACCGGCGCGAGACGCTGGTGCCCGCGCACCAGGAGGTCGGCGGCGAACCGCGCGACATGTGGCGCTTCGCGCTGCCGTAACGGTGCGGGGCGTCACGCTCCCGACACGTTGAGGTAGTAGTGGTTGCGGGGCTCCGGCCGCATGGCCCGGGCCGACTCCGCGACCTGCCGCGCCTGGGCGGCGGACAGCCGCCGGGCCTCCCACAGCAGCGCCGCGGCGTCCACGGCCTCCGGCGCCGCCGCCGGGGGCGGCTCGGGCAGCGCGACGCCGGTCAGCGCGGACAGGTCCTGGGCGTCGATGCCCAGCAGGGCGGCGAAGTCGAGGACCAGCCGGGGCGTCAGCTCCACGTCTCCGCGGCCGATCAGGCCGTAGGTGGTCGCCGCCAGATAGGAGGGCGTCAGCACCGCGAGCACGTGGGCCAGGCCGGGCAGCGAGAGGTTCCGGTGGCGGAACATCCGGATCACCCGTCCGCCCGGGCCGTCCGAGTCGGCGCCGAGCTGCGGCGGCCGGGCGTCCGCAGGCCGGTCCTGCTGAGGCAACGACCGGATGTGCTGCAGGAGTTGCTGCCGTTCGGCGGCCGGGAGGTGGACCCCGTCCTGCACGATGTACGAAGCCGAGAGCCCGGCGGCAGGGTCGCACGCCGTCAGCTCGTCCGGGACGGACACCCCGGCGAGGACGAACAGGTCGACGGTGTGCAGCCCCAGCGCACCGGCCAGCGGACGGAGCAGGCCCGCGTCCGGGAACGCACCGGCGAGCAGCGCCCGGAGGTCCGACGTCGACAGCCCGGCGCGGTCGGCGAGAGAGGGGACGTCGAGGGCGCGGCGGTCCAGCAGGCGCCGCAGGCCGGCACCGAAGTCGAGGGGCTCCGTCATGGCCGGCAGCCTACGGGCGCGGCAGGGGCGACGGGCAGTTATTCGGATGAATCTCGCGATGCTCTCCCTGCTCCGCCCCGAATGGGAGGCCCAGGACCGGCCGCGGTCCTGGGAGCTCTGACGGGGCATCAGCCCTGGGGTCTCCGGCTGCGTCGGCTACTGTGACTCGGCATGACCGAATCCGAGAGCGAAATCGGCGAGGACCTGGTCCGCGCGCTGCTGCGGGACCAGCATCCGGACCTGGCAGAGCTGCCCGTCCGCGAGGTGGCGGGTGGCTGGGGCAATCAGATGTGGCGTCTCGGGCCCGAGTTGGCCCTGCGGATGCAGCGGATGGACACCGGACCCGAGCCGCAGCTCAAGGAACGCCGGTGGCTGCCGATGCTGGCCGCGCGGCTGCCGCTGCCGATTCCGGTCCCCGTGCGGGACGGCGCGCCGTCCGAGGCCTTTCCCAAGATCTGGACCGTCATGACCTGGGTCGAGGGCACGCCGCTGGACCACGGCGTGATCACCCGCGACGACCACGCGGCCGAGACACTGGCGGCCTTCCTCCGGGCCCTGCACGTGGCGGCGCCCGCCGACGCGCCGCCCGCCGCCGACTTCGGCGCCCACCCGAAGGACTGCACGGGCGGGTTCGAGCACTTCCTCCGGGCCGCCGCCCCCGCCGACCTGGCCGACGAGATCCGTGCGGTGTGGGGCGAGGCGGTGGCGGCGCCGGGATGGGAGGGCCCGCCGGTGTGGGTGCACGGCGACCTGCACCCCGCGAACGTCGTCGTCGCGGACGGGACCCTGGCGGGTGTCGTCGACTTCGGCGCGCTCTTCGCCGGCGACCCGGCATGGGACCTGGCGGCCGCCTGGCTGCTGCTCCCCGCGGGCGGCGCCGCACGGTTCTTCGACAGCTACGCGCAGGCGGACGGAGCGGCGGTGCGGCGAGCACGCGGGCTGGCCGCGATGAAGAGCCTGTTCCTGATGTCGATGGGCCGGAACGGGGACCTCGGCCTGCCCGGCGGCAAGTCGAACTGGGGGCCCGTCGGCAGGTCGGCACTCGACCGCGTCCTGCAGGGCCTCTGACGTCGGTCCCTCACTGAACCGAACCGGAGCGGACCGAGCCGAACCGGAGCGAGCGGACCGGCCGGGCGGGCCGGGCCGGGCCGCGGGCGTCACTCGACCTCGGCGCTGCCCTCGCGGTAGATCTTCGCCGAGGCGATGCGGCCGTCGCGCAGCCGGTAGAAGCCCGCGATGGAGCAGACCCGCCGCTCGCCGTCGACACGCAGCGTCTCGACCAGCTGGCAGGCCGCGCGGTCCCCGTCCACCAGGAGGTTCTGCACCGTCAAGGTCGGCAGCAGGTCGGCCATGGCGGCGGTGAACAGCTCCGTCAGGGCGGCGCGGCCGCGGACGACCGTCGTGCCGGTGATCCAGACCGCGTCGTCGGTGAAGCCGGCCATGAGCGCGTCGACGTCGCGGTCGTTGAAGGCGCGCACGTGCTCGTCGATGGCGGCGGCGACAGCTGAATCGTTCACCGCCGCAGTGTGCCGCGCCGGCGCACCGTGCGTCGCGGGAATTTCCGGCAGCGGTCGATCCACGTGTTGCCCGGACCGGACGGCGCTGCGGTGCGTACCGTGGGAGCGGTGAACGAGGTGACGCCGACGCCCGAGCAGGCGGACGACATTGCGGCCCAGCTGCGGGTGCTCGCCGGAGCGCGGGACCGGCTGCAGGGGCTGCTGTCGGCGGTGCTGGCCATCAGCGGCGACCTGGACCTGCCGGCGGTGCTGCACCGGATCGTCACGACGGCGATGGAGCTGGCCGGAGCGCGGTACGGGGCGCTCGGGATCCTCGCCCCGTCCGGGGACCGGCTGGAGCAGTTCGTCACCGCGGGGCTGTCGCCGGAGGAACGGGCGGCGCTGGCGGGCATCGACTTCCCGCGCGGTCGCGGGGTCCTCGGGTACCTGATCCATCACCCGGAGCCGCTGCGGGTGAAGGACATCGGCGCGCATCCGGCGTCGGTGGGCTTCCCGCCCGGGCACCCGCCGATGCGCACCCTGCTGGGCGTCGCGATCACCGTCCGGGGCAAGATCTACGGCGACCTGTACCTGTCGGAGCGCCGGGACGGACTGCCGTTCGACCAGGCCGACGAGGCGGTGGTGCAGGCGCTCGCGGGCGCGGCCGGCATCGCCATCGAGAACGCCCGCCTGTTCGGGTACCTGCGGGACAGCGCCGCGCAGTTCCAGCGGCTGCTGCTGCCCACCCTGCCCGACCTGTCGCCGTTCACCGGCGCCGCCGTGTACCGCACCGCCGCCGACCCCGCCGGAGTCGGCGGGGACTGGTACGACGCCGTGATCCTGCCGGACCGGGCCTGCGCGGCCGTCATCGGCGACGTGGTCGGCCACGACCTGAACGCCGCGGCCGCGATGGCCCAGGCCCGCAACATGCTGCGCGCCCTGCTGTACGACCGCCGCAGCCCGCCCAGTTCGGTGCTGAGCCAACTCGACCGCACCGTCCAGGACATCACCGACCTGCCGGTCACCACCGCCTGCCTGGCGCGGATCGAACCCACCGACGGGGACGGCTGGACGGTCCGCTGGAGCACCGCCGGGCACCTGCCGCCGCTGGTGCTCGACCCCGACGGGCGGACCTGGTACCTGGAGGGCGAGCCCGGCATCCCGATCGGCGTCGACCCCGACGTCCCCCGGCCCGACCACAGCCATCCGGTGCCCGGCGGAGCCACCGTGCTGTTCTTCACCGACGGCCTGGTCGAACGCCCCGACCGCGACATCGACGAGGGCCTCGACGCCCTCGCCGCGCTCGTCGCCGCGCACGCCGACCTGCCGCTCGACGAACTCGTTCAGACCCTCGCCGACCTGCACCCCGGCGACGGTCACGACGACATGGCCGTGCTGGCCGTCCGCACGCCGACCCGGACCTGAGGACCGACGGCCCGCCATGGCCGACCGCCCGGCGGGGAACGGGCGACGGTCCGCGGGTAGCGTGCGCGGGTATGCGGAAGAAACTGGTGGAGCAGGCGTTCCGGGCCGAGGCCGGGGCGCTCGGGGCGGCGTTGGCCGGGCTGGACGCGGGGGAGTGGGCGCGGCCCACGCGCTGCGAGCCGTGGACGGTGGTCGAGCTGCTGGCGCACGTCCGGGTCGCGGTCGGGCGGGTGGAGGCGATGCTGGCCGAGCCCGAGCCCGAGCCCGAGCCCGAGCAGGCGGAGGTGACGGCGGTGGGGTACTACCGTCCCGACGAGCGGTTCGACGCGGCCACGAACCGGGCGCGGATCGCGCTCGCCCGTGACACGGCGGGCGGCGACAGCGACCCGGTCGCCGCGTTCGAGCGGACTTGGCACGCCGTGGCGGCCCGGTTCGAGGGGGAGGCCGAGGCCCGCGTGGTGCGGACCAGGCACGGCGATCCGATGCTGCTCACCGAGTTCATGATCACCCGGGTGGTGGAGTCGGCCGTGCACGGCCTGGACCTGGCCGATGCGCTCGACCGCCCGGCCTGGCTGACGGACCGGGCCTCCGACGTGCTGGAGGAACTGCTGCTGACGGACGTCGACGGCGCGTCGGTGCGGGCGGCGCTCGGCTGGGACCGGGCGACGCTGCTGCGCAAGGCGACCGGCCGGGCCGAGCTGGACGCGGCGGAGCGGGCGGAGGTGGCGCGGGCCGGGATCACCTGGCTGACGCTGGGCTGAGCACGAGGAGTCGGGCAGTCAGTCAGCCAGTCGGGCAGTTCGGGCAGTCGGGCAGTCGGCTGGAGGGGGGCGGGCACGGCCTCCCGGGCCGCGGCGACGCTGCGCCGTGCCGGGAGGCCGTGCCGACGATGCGCCGCTACGCCCCGATGGGCTCCGCGTGCGGCCACCGGGCGGTGGGCAGCTCGGTCGCGGTGGCGGACGGCGTGGCGGGACGGTAGACGGTGAACTCGAAGTCCCGGTGCGCCTTGGCGCCCAGGCCCGGCGGCAGCACGATCAGGCCGTCGGCCGTCAGGCGCCGCACCCGGGGCCGGCTGAGGCCGAGCCCGATCATCAGCAGCCGCTCCACCCGGATCGGCGCGGGCAGGTCGAAGGCGACCCGGATCCGCAGCGGGGCGGGGGAGCCGAGCGCGTACAGCGGGGTCCGGGCGTCCAACTCCCAGGTGCCGGACCAGTCGAGGCGGTAGCCGTTCTTCGCGGCCAGCGAGGCACTGATCGTCAGCTCCCGCACCACGGCCGGGTCGTTGGTCTCGTACGACACCAGCCGGGACGGCTCCAGCGTCGAGACGTGGACGCGTTCGTGGACGGGGACCTTCGAGGTGCGGTCGCAGCCGGCGCAGCTCAGCAGCAGCCAGACGTCGAGCAGTTTGCCGCTCGCGTTGACCCGGATCCTGCCGGAGGGGCGGTGCCGGGTGCTCGGGCAGTCCGGGCAGGGGCGGACGACGGCGGGCAGGGCGAACTGGCGCACGGCCCACCGGGCCTTGCGGGAGGTATGCATGAAGGTGTGATGGCTTTCAGGACGGGGCGGGAGCGCTCACCGGTCGGCGCGCAGGCCGGACCGGGCCCCCGCGGTTCGGCGGGTGCACACGAGGGCGCGATTCGTCGCCCCGGGGCCCGGCAGAGGGCGGCGAGGTCGACCGCGCGACAGGTCGGCTGATACTGCGTGGCATCCGCTAAAAGTCCATGCGGTGATCGTGATCCACGGCGGAGTCCGACGGCAACTCAATTTCCGTCGCCGGGAGGAGGGTTCGGGCGCGATGGATATGCTGAACGGATGATCGAATCGAGCGAGCCCGTCGAGCTGGTGATCTTCGACTGCGACGGCGTCCTGGTGGACAGCGAACGGATCGCGGTCCGCGTCCAACGCGAGGTCGGCGCGCAGCTCGGCTGGCCGCTCACCGAGGACGAGGTGGTGCGGCACTTCATCGGACGCTCGCATGCCGCCGGCCGGCAGGTGGTCGCCGAACGGCTCGGCGAGAGCACCGCCGCCGCCTGGGAGCAGCGGTTCGAACAGCGGCACCGGGAGCTGGTCGACACCGAACTGGAGCCGGTGGACGGCATCGTGGAGGCACTCGCCGAGCTCGCCGCAGCCGGCCTGCCGCACTGCGTGGCATCCAGCGGAACGCACGAGAAGATGCGGCACACCCTCGGCCGGACCGGCCTCTACGAGCGCTTCGAGGGACGGATCTTCAGCGCCACCGAGGTGGCCCGCGGGAAGCCCGCACCCGACCTGTTCCTGCACGCCGCGCAGCGGATGGGCTTCGCCCCCGAGGTGTGCGCCGTGGTCGAGGACAGCGGCCCCGGCACCCGCGCCGCCCGCGCCGCCGGGATGCGGTGCTTCGGCTACACCGGCGGCCCCACCGGCGCGGACGCGCTCGCCGGCCCCGGCACCGTACTGTTCTCCGACATGCGGCAGCTGCCCGAACTGCTGCGCACCAGCCACGGCTGACACCCCGTCGCCCCCACCGAAGGAGCCCGCTCCATGGCGCAGGCCGAACTGCCCGCCGGCTGCACCGCACGGCCGATCGACCCGGACACCGACCTCCCCGCCGTCCAGCACCTGGTCAACACCTGCGAGCGCGCGCTCGACGGCACCGCCACCACCGACGCCGGCGCGCTCGCCGCCGTCCTGGCCCGCCCCGGACTCGACCCCGCCGCCGACACCCTGCTGGTGCACACCGGCGACGGCCGACTCGTCGGCTGGGCCTGGACGGACCGGCGCACCGACGCCGACGTCCACCCCGAACACCGCGGCCGCGGCCTCGGCACCGCCCTGCTGCGCTGGATCGAACAGCGGGCCCGCGAACGCGGCACCGCCGAACTCGCCCAGATCGTGCCCGACCGCGACACGGCCGCCACCGCACTGCTGACGGCCCACGGCTTCCGCACCGACGTCACCAGCTGGCTGCTCGCCATCGACCTCGCCGACCTGCCCGCCGACCTGCCGCCCGCCCCCGAAGGCCTCACCGTCCGCCCCTTCCGGGCCGGCGACCCGGCCGACGAGCAGGCCGCGCACCGGCTCACCGAGGACGCCTTCGACGAATGGCAGCAGCGCCGCAAGGACTTCGACGAATGGGCCGCGAACACCGTGCGCCGCCCCACCTTCGCCGCCGACCGCTCCCCGCTCGCCTTCGCCGACGGCCACCTGGTCGGCGCGGCCCTCGCCCTCGACCTCCCCGACACCGGCGAGGGCTACGTGGAGACCGTCGCCGTCCACGCCGGCCACCGCCACCGCGGCATCGCCCGCCACCTGCTGCGCCACACCTTCCACGCCTGCCGCACCGCCGGCCTGCGCAGCTGCACCCTCTGGACGCACTCCGCGACCGGCGCGCTCGACCTCTACCTGAAGGCCGGCATGACGGTCCGTCACAGCTCGACCGTACTGAAGAAGACCCTGGCCTAGGCAGCTTCGTTCCCCGCAGCTGCCGCGTCGCCCGCCCGGAGATCATCCAGAAGCGGAGAGCACCGGCCGTAGCGCCGTTCCTACGTCGGATGACGGATGGGCGACGGCGCGCGTTTTTCGTGCTTGTCAGGTTTCTGATTTAGCGTCAACCTTCTTTTGGCAAAGGCGAGTTGATGGACCGGGGTGGTGCGGTGAGCCGCGCGCCCATGGGGGGACAGGGGGACGGCGATGGCTGTACGACGGAAGGTCTTCCGGGGGGTGGCCGCGGGGGTGGCGGCCCTGTTGCTGGGGGCGGGGAGCGCGGTGCCGGCGGTGGCGAGCGCTCCGGAGGGGGTGGTGCAGGGGGCCGGGACGCCGGGGGCGATCACCGGGAGCTACCTGGTGGTGCTCGCTCCGCAGAAGGCGGGGGCGCCGCCGGAGGCGGTCGCACCGCTGGGGGCTTCACTGGCCGCCCGTTACGGCGGCGTGGTGGGGCGGACCTACGACACGGCGCTGCGCGGGTTCTCGGTGCGGCTCCCGGAGCGTCAGGCGCGGCGGCTCGCGGCCGATCCGGCGGTCGCGCTGGTGTCGCAGAACCACCGGGTCTCGGCGGACGGGAGCCAGACGGGGCCGCCCTCCTGGGGGCTGGACCGGATAGACCAGCGGCGCCCGCCGCTGACCGACCGCTTCGACTACCCGGCCGGCGGCGGGAAGGGGGTGACGGTGTACATCGTCGACACCGGCATCCGGATCAGCCACGAGGATTTCGGCGGCCGGGCCTCGTACGGGTTCGACGCCGTCGACGGGGACGCCGTGGCCGACGACGGCCACGGGCACGGCACCCACGTGGCCGCCACCGCGGTGGGCGCGACGTACGGCGTGGCCAAGCAGGCCTCGGTGGTTGCCGTCCGCGTGCTGGACGACGGCGGGAGCGGCACGACCGAGCAGGTCGTCGCGGGCGTCGACTGGGTGACCTCCCACGCGGTCAAGCCCGCCGTCGTCAACATGAGCCTCGGCGGCGACCCCGACGAGGTGCTCGACACCGCCGTGCGCAACTCGATCGCCGCCGGTCTGACGTACACGGTCGCGGCCGGAAACCAGGGCCTCGACGCCTCGCAGCACTCCCCCGCCCGGGTGGCGTCCGCCATCACGGTGGGTGCCACCGACATCGAGGACGACGTCGCCCGGTACTCCAACTACGGCCCGTTGGTGGACCTGCACGCGCCCGGCGACGAGATCACCTCGGCCGGGATCGCCTACGACGAGGACTCCGACGTCATGTCGGGCACCTCGATGGCCTCGCCGCACGCCGCGGGCGCCGCCGCGCTCTACCTGGCGGACCACCGCACCGCGACACCCGCCCAGGTCTCCACCGCGCTGACCTCGGCGGCCACCAGCGGATCCATCGGCGCGCTGGAACCGGGCACCCCGGACCGGCTGCTGTACACCGGCACCATCCCGAACCGGCCGCCGGGTCCGCGGTTCACCAACGACACGGACACCCCCGTCGAGGAGGCGCCGCTCCTGTCCGCCATCACCGTCACCGGCGTGGCCGGGCGCGGCCCGGCCAACCTCGACGTCGCCGTCGACATCGTCCACGACTGGCCGTACGACCTGGTCATCGATCTGATCGCACCCGACGGCACCACCTACCGCCTCAAGGACGCCGACTTCAGCGGCCCGTTCAACGACGTCCACCGGCTCTACGGCGTGGACGCCTCCGCCAGGATCGCGAACGGGGTGTGGCGGCTGCGGGTGACCGGCGGATCGGAGTACTTCGAGGGCTACCTCGACCGCTGGGCGCTGCAGTTCTGACACCCGGCGCTGCCGGCCGCCGGGGGAGCCGACCGCCTCGCAACGGCGGCGGGCTCCCCCGGCGCGTCGGCGGCGAGGGGCGCGATCACCGGACGGCGGCGTCGAGCAGCGCCAGCAGCCGGTCCGCCTGGCGGGCCGTGGTGCCGGGCGGGTTGCGGGCCTCCGTTGCCGGGTCGGTGGACAGGAACACCAGCCACAGCAGGGCGAACAGGCGCCGGCACTCCAGCAGGCGGGCCCGCTCGGTGGGGGACAGCGCGAAGCGGGCCAGGAACGCCGCCGCGTTCAGGTCGGTGTCCACCCAGGCGGAGAGGTGCTCGACCAGCTCGGCCAGCTCGTACGGGCGGTCGCTGCGCCCCGAGTCCTCGAAGTCGACCAGCCGCACGTCCGCGCCGTCCCACAGGAAGTTGGCGAGGTTGCCGTCCGCCTGCCCGAGCACCGGCACCGCCGTCGCGGCGCCTGCCAACAGCCCCGCCTCCGCGCCCGCCAGCCAGCGCACACCGGCCGCCAGCGCCGGCATCGAGGGCTGCACCGCGCGGCGGCGGATCGCGGCCACCGAGTCGCGGACGTACCAGCGCCGCTCCGGAAGAACGGCCGCCGCCCCGGGCGGGACGGAGCGCAGCAGGCGGTCGGTCGCGCGGGCCAGGGCGTCGAGTTGAGTGAGCGTCAACTCGGCTCCGCGCAACGGGACGCCGGGCAGCCTGGTCATGATGACGGTCCGTCCGACCAGGGACAGCGGGCGGGGCGCGAGGCCCGGCGCGTGGCGGTCGAGCAGGGTGAGGGCCAGCCACTCGCGGGCCGGGTCGCCGTCGGCGTCCGGGCGGAAGCGCTTGCGGACGGTGTCGGGGAGCAACTCGACACCGTGGGTGGTCCACTGCGAAGTCATGGCGTCAGCTTCCGTGAGCGGCCGAGCGGCCGGTCGGGCAAGTCGCGTACGGCGGTCGGTGCGGGTCACTAGGGTAGAGGCCGGCGGCACACGGACGACGAGGGGCGGCACCGACATGGTGGGGACGGAACTGGCCGAACTGGCGGCCTCGGGCGCGACAGCACTGGTCGGGGCAGTGGCCACCGACCTCTGGGGGCAGGTCCGGGACCGGGTCGGGCGGCTGCTCACCCGCGGCCGGGAGAGCCGGGTGGAGGCCGCCCGCATCGAGCTCGCCTACGCCGAGGTGCTGGACGCCGAGGAGAACGGCCGGCCGGAGATCCGCGAGACCGTCCGGCAGGACTGGGAACACCGACTGCTCACCGTGCTGCGCGAAGACCCGACCGCCGTCGCCGAACTGCGCGCCCTGCTGGACGAGATCGCCCCGCAGGGCGACGGACGGCGGGTCGAAGTGACCACGATCCACAACGAGATCAGCGGCGACGTGCACGGCATCGCCCTGCAGATCGGCCGGGTCGACACCAGCAATGTGACGATGCGACAGCCGGGTGATCAGACCTCCTGATCGTCGAGTGCGGCCAGCAGTTCCGGACCCGACCAGGACGGCGGACTCGGCGCGGACTCGGCGGCCCGGACCAACTCCAGCAGCCGCCGGTTCGCGGGCGCGGCCAGCCCGTGCCGCGCGGCGAGAGCGAGCACCTCGCCCTGGAGCTCGCCCACCTCGGTACGGCGACCACGCTGCAGGTCCTCCCACATCGACGACCGGGCCTGCGCATCCACCCGCAGACTGGCCGCCGCGAGCTGCCGGAACAGCAGGTCCGGCAACCTCAGCACCGCGGGCATCCACCCCGCCGGCACCGGCCCGAGACGCGCCGGCGCCAAGCCCGCCGCCCGCAACGCGGCCAGCCCCTCCCGCTGACACCGCGCCAGCACCAGCCGGTACGGCCGGGAGCCGAGCTGCTCGCGGAGCGGCCGACCGGACAGCGCGTTGACCGCATTGTTCAGGTTCATCAGCAGCTTCGCCGCCTGCACCTGCGGCATGTCGTCACGCAACTCCACCGCGAGGCCGGCGGCCCGCGCAGCTTCGGCGAAACGCTCGGCGGAGGGGACGGGTTCGGCGGGGGAGCGCCCTGCGGGCGGCTGCGCGGGGTCGGGTTCGGGGGTGGCAGTGCGTCCGAGCACGAGGCGGCCGTCGGTGCCCTGGTGGAATGCGGCCGGGCCGGTGCGGACCACGTTGTACGGGACCATGCCGGCCAGGACCCGGCGGCCGGGGAGGGCCGCGGCGAGCAGGCGGGCGTTGTGCAGGCCGTTCTGGAAGCTGATCACGGTGGTGCGGTCGTCCAGGTGCGGGGCGAGCTCGCGGGCCGCCTCGGCGGTGTCCGCGGACTTGACCGTGACCAGGACGTAGTCGGCGCCGGCCGCAGCCGCGGCGTCCGTGGCGGTGGCGGGCCGGGCGTGCAGCCGGCGGGTGCCCGGTCCGGTTAACGTCAGGCCGGTACGGTCGAGTTCGGCCATCGCGGCCGGACGGCCGATCAGCGTCACGTCGGCGACGGAGGCGAGCGCCCCGCCGAGGCGGCAGCCGATGCTGCCCGCGCCGAACACGGCGATCCGCAACGGCGGCACGGAACGGTCTTCGGGCACCGGAGGCTCCTTCGTCGACGGCAACGGCCCCCGAGGTTACCGCCCGGTTACCTGCCCGGTCAGCGCCACTGGCCGCACTGAGGGAACGTCAACCCGGGGTGGCGCGGCGCCGGTCCGCTGCGCCGTCGTCGCTGCTGCCGCTGCCCACCGGCGTCCGCCGAGTGTCCGACCCGCTGTCGGACTGCGGTTGCCCTGCCCGTCACCGCCGCAGCGGCCCCGACGGTGCGTCAGTTCGAGGGCCGGTCGTCCGCAGGAACGTGGCGGGTGGCGAGGAGGGCGGCCACGTCGTCGTCGGCGGGGCCGCCGGCGTAGTGGCGGAGGTCGCGGCGGAGGCTGTCGAGGAGGCTGGGTGAGGATTCGGCGGTCCAGCTGGCGAGGCGGTCGGTGAGGGGGTAGAACTCGCCGGTGCGGTCGCGGGTCTCGGAGACGCCGTCGGTGTAGAGGAGGACGCGGTCGCCGGGGCCGAAGGGGACGGTCTGGGTGCGGTAGTCGGAGGCGACCAGCGCGGAGAGGTTGAGCGGGGGCAGCGGCAGGTCGGGTTCCAGGAGTCGGACGCCGTGGGGCTGGATGAGACCGGGCGGCGGGTGGCCGCAGTTGAGCAGGCGGGCCTCGGGGCGGTCGTCGGGGATCTCCAGCAGGACGGCGGTGGCGAAGCGTTCGGCGGCGTCCGGGGACGAGGCCCGTTCGGCGTACCGGCTCAGGCCGGTCTCCAGGCGGCTGGCGAGCGCCGGCAGGTCCTTGGAGTCGTAGGCGGCCTCGCGGAACGAGCCGAGCAGGGCCGCCGCCATCTCCACCGCCGGCAGGCCCTTGCCCTGGACGTCGCCGAGGATGATCCGGACCCCGAACGGGGTGCGGACCGCCTCGTAGAAGTCGCCGCCGATCTGGGCCTGTTCGGCGGCGGCGTTGTAGTAGAGGTCGAGGTCGACGCCGTTGATCCGGTCCGGCAGCGGGCGCAGCACCACCTCCTGGGCGGTCTGCGCCACCGAGCGGACCATCGCCAGGTCGCGTTCGCGGTGCACCCGCTGCCCGGCGGTGTACGCGGCCGCCAGGGTGACGGTGACGGTCGCGGCGATGACCGAGGCGGCGGACGCGCCGACGCTGTGGTCCCGGATCAGGGCGAGCACCACTTCGGTCAGGACTGCGAGGAGGCCGATCATCAGCGTCCCCAGCGGGCCCCAGCTGGCGGCGGCGAGCGCGGGCGCGGCCACCACGAAGCGGTCGTAGCGCTGACCGGCCGGGGTCTCGGAGTCGGCGGCCGCCGCCAGGGCGATCAGCAGGAACGGCGACAGAAGGCTGATGGTGCTCAGGACCGGGCGGGGCCGAGCCGGATCCGGTTTGTCGGTGATCGTGGGCATGACCCAGTGAACGGTACCCGGGCGAGCCGCCCGGGTGTGGGAGGCGCGGGCGGGCGGCACCGCCCGGACGATCACCGGGACGCGGGCTCAATGGTCGCCGCCACCATGCCCGTCGGCCCGCCGGTGGTGCGCCGGGCCATGGGCGGCCGTCCGGCGTGCGCCGATGATTCACGCCAACCGTGCTCGCCCACCCCCCACCCCGGTGCGGGCACACATCGAGAGCGGAGCCCCCACATGGCACGACACACGAGCAGAGCGGGACGGATCGGACGCTGGGCGACGGCGCTGGTGGCGGGAGCGGTGCTGACCGCCGGCATGCTGACCGGCGCGCCGCAGGCCTCTGCGGCCGGACTGGGACAGGTCACCGGGTTCGGCAGCAACCCGGGCAACCTGGCGATGTACAGCTACGTGCCGAGCGGACTGGCCACCGGCAAGCCGCTGGTGGTCGCGCTGCACGGCTGCGTCCAGAGCGCCACCGACTACTACAACAACTCGGGCTGGGCGCAGCTCGCCGACCGCTGGGGCTTCGCGGTGGTCTTCCCGCAGACCGGTGCGACCAACAACGCGCTGTCCTGCTTCTCCTGGTTCGACAGCAGCAAGGACACCCGGGGCCGGGGCGAGGCGCTGTCCGTCAAGCAGATGGTCGACAAGGCGGTGGCGCTGTACGGCAGTGACCCGTCGCGGGTGTACGTGACCGGCCTGTCGGCGGGCGCGGGGATGGCCGCCGATCTGCTGGCGGACTACCCGGACGTGTTCGCGGGCGGCTCGATCGCCTCCGGCCTGCCGGCGCAGTGCGCCACCGCGCAGTCCGCCGCGGCCGGCTGCCAGAACTCCGACCAGAACCTGACGCCCGCTCAGTGGGGCGACAAGGTACGGGCGTCCAACCCGGGGTGGACCGGGCCGTGGCCGCGGGTGGCGATCTGGCACGGCAGCTCGGACACCACCGTCGCCCCCGTCAACGCGACCGAGCTGCGCGACCAGTGGACGAACGTGTGGGGCATCCCGCAGACCGCCTCCAGCACCCGGTCGCTGCCGGGCAGCACCACGTTGAGCGTGTACAACGACAGTGCGGGCCGGCCGGCCGTCCAGCTGTACAGCGTGTCGGGGATGGGCCACGGACTGCCCGTCAGCCCGGGCAGCGGCACCGCCAACTGCGGCCAGGCCGGCGCCTACTTCCTGAACACCGTCTGCTCGTCGTACTGGACGGGGCTGTTCTGGGGCCTGGACGGCAGCGGCGGCGACAACGGCGGCGGCACCCAGCTGCCCGCGCCGGGCGGACTGGCCGTCACCGGCACCACCGACACCACGGTCTCGCTGAGCTGGAGCGCGGTGGCCGGAGCGGCGTCCTACACCGTGTACCGGGGCGGCGCGCAGGTCGGTGCCGCGACCGGCACCGCCTACACCGACAGCGGCCTGGGCGCGGGCACCGGGTACACCTACACGGTGGCCGCGGTGGACGCCAACGGCACGGTGGGGAAGGCGAGTTCGGCCGTGACCGCGACCACCACCGGCAGCGTCTTCACGCCGAAGTGCTGGACGGACAACAACTACAACCAGGTCGCCGCGGGCCGCGCCCACCAGAGCGGCGGGTACGCGTACGCCAACGGCTCGAACCAGAACATGGGGCTGTGGAACCTGTTCGTGGTTCGCACGTTGAAGGAGACCTCGGCCGGCTTCTTCGTGCTCGCGGACTCCGGGTGCGCCGCGTGAACGATCGTTAACGCCACCTGACCAGCGGCGATGCGGGCTCCGTCGGATCCTGGGCGGGGCCCGCCAGAGTGTCAGGGGGGTGGCGAGACGTCTGACAGATTGAATGATTGTCCTTCTTCACAGTGGCGACCAGACTCGTGCACCTCACATTCGTGCCGACACCCGATTGCCAAGGTGAAAATGACCGCCATCCCCGTGGCCCCGCCGGAGACCCGGTGGGCAACGCCCAAGCGCGTGAGCCTGGTTCCCCTGGTCGCCCTGATCTTCTTCGGCGTCTCGGGCGGCGCCTACGGCATCGAGCCGCTGTTCTCGACGTCCGGGCCCGGCATGGGAATCCTGCTGATCCTGATCGCGCCGCTGATCTACAGCGTTCCGCATGCCCTGGTCTGCGCCGAACTCGGCACCGCCATCCCCGTCGAGGGCGGCTACTACCACTGGGTCAAGCGCGGCCTCGGTCGGTTCTGGGCCTTCCAGCAGGGCGTGCTGCAGTGGGTGTGCAGCTTCGTCGACATGGCGCTCTACCCGGTCATGTTCACCTCGTACCTGTCCAGCCTGATCAGTGCGGTCGCCCCCGGCGAGCACGTGCTGTTCGAGATCGCCGGGCTGAAGATCGACCTGAACTGGGTGATCTGCGTCGGCGTCATCGTGATCTTCACGCTGCTGAACCTGATGGGCGCGGGCTGGGTCGGCGACTCCTCGGTGGTGTTCGCGATCATCTGCCTCACCCCGATGCTGATCCTCACCGCGATCGGCGGCTACCACCTGCTGACCGACGGCATCAACCCGGTCTCCCAGCTGACCGCCGAGGAGGGCCAGTCCACCTGGAACGCCTTCGGCTCCGGCCTGTTCATCGTGATGTGGAACTACTCCGGCTGGGACTCGGTCTCCACCGTCGCGGGCGAGATGGAGAACCCGAAGAAGCACCTGCCGAAGGCGCTGTTCTGGGCCGTCCTGCTGATCGTCGTCGGCTACCTGCTGCCCTCGCTCGGCGCCCTCGCGGTCGGCGCGGACGGCGACAACGGCTGGAAGAGCTGGAAGGACGGCGCGTTCTCCGACATCGCGGGCCAGCTGGCCGGCCCCTGGCTGCAGTACACCGTCACCATCGGCGGCCTGTTCGCCTCCGTCGCGATGTTCTCCGCGCTGCTCGCCTCCTACTCCCGGCTGCCCTCCGCGCTCTCCCGCGACGGCTACCTGCCCGGGTGGGTCTCCAAGGAGAGCAAGCGCTACAAGATGCCGATGGCGTCGATCATCGGATCGTCCGTCATCTACGCGCTGTTCTGCTTCTCCAGCTTCAGCAACCTGGTGATCTTCGACGTCTTCCTCACCAACATCGGCATCCTGCTGGAGGTCGCCGCGCTGATCATGCTGCGCATCCGCGAGCCCGAGCTGGAGCGCCCCTACAAGATCCCCGGCGGCTGGTGGAGCATCGGCCTGATCACCGTCAGCCTGACCGCCGTCAGCGTCTGGGCCGCCATCGAGCAGTACGACGAGGAAGGCGCCAAGGCCGTCATCCTCTGCCTGATCGTGGTCGGCATCTCGCTGGTGCTCTACCCGCTGCTGTCGCTGCGCAAGGCCGCCAAGCAGTCCGCCGCGCTCGACCGGGCCGTCGCGAACGGGACGGTGCCCGGCGAGGTCTACGGGCTGTCAGGGTCGCAGCGGGACTCGGCACACAGTGACAAGGCCGCCGCCGCCACCGGAACGGATAGCGTCGAGGCATGATCAACAGCTTCGCCCTGCACGTCCCGGACGCCGAGCTGGAGCCCGAACCGCTCGACGCCGAGCAGATCGTCTCCGGCACCCCCGAGGTCACCGGCAAGGTGGTCTGGGAGTCCGCCGACGGCCGCCAGATCCGCGGGATCTGGCAGATCACCCCCGGCGTGGTCACCGACACCGAGGCCGACGAGATGTTCGTCGTGCTCAGCGGCCGGGCCACCATCGCCTTCGAGGACGGCCCCGTCCTGGAGGTCGGCCCCGGTGACCTCGCGGTGCTGCGCGAAGGCGACCGCACCACCTGGACCGTCCACGAGACGCTCCGCAAGGTCTACACCATCAACCTCGGCCCGGAGGCGGCCGAGAACGAGGACCGATAACCGCCGCACAACGGCACAGCAGCCGGCCCGACCGCCCCCACGGCCGGGCCGGCCACCCTCCCAAGGCAAGGAACCGAGAACATGGACCCCGTACACGCCCTGCGGGACGCCAAGCCCACCCCGTTCTGGCTGGAGGACCCCGGTCGTCCGCAGGCCAACTCGGCGCTCACCGGAGACGTCCGCTGCGACCTGCTGGTCGTCGGCGGCGGCTACAGCGGCCTGTGGACCGCGCTGATCGCCAAGGAACGCGACCCCGGCTGCGACGTGGTCCTGATCGAGGCCCAGGAGATCGCCTGGGCCGCCTCCGGCCGCAACGGCGGCTTCTGCGCCGCCAGCCTCACCCACGGCCTCGGCAACGGCTTCGAGCGCTGGCCGAACGAGCTCGCCGCGCTCGAACAGCTCGGCGCCCGCAACCTCCGGTCCATGGAGGAGGCCGTCACCAAGTACGGCATCGACTGCGACTGGGAGCGCACCGGCGAACTCGACGTCGCCACCGAGCCGCACCAGGTCGAGGAACTCGCCGAACTGTACGAACTCGCCAAGGAGTACGGCGGCTACGAGCTGCTGGACGCCGACGCGGTGCGCGCCCAGGTGAACTCCCCGACCTACCTCGGCGCGCTGTGGGACAAGGACGGCGTGGCCATGCTCCACCCCGCCAAGCTCGCCTGGGGCCTCAAGCAGGCCTGCGAGCGGCTCGGCGTCCGGATCTACGAGCACACCAAGGCCACCGACATCGCCGAGGTCGGCCCCGGAATGGCCGTGCGCACCCCCTACGGCAAGGTGTTCGCCCGCCGGGTCGCGCTCGGCACCAACGTGTTCCCCTCACTGGTCAAGCGGATCCGCCCCTACACCGTGCCGGTGTACGACTACGCGATGATGACCGAACCGCTCAGCGCCGAACAGCTCGCCTCGATCGGCTGGCAGGGCCGGCAGGGCATCGGCGACAGCGCCAACCAGTTCCACTACTACCGGCTGTCCGCCGACAACCGGATCCTGTGGGGCGGCTACGACGCGATCTACCACTACGGGGCGAAGGTCCGCTCCGAGTACGACCACCGGCCGCAGACCTACCAGACCCTCGCCCGGCACTTCTTCGAGACCTTCCCGCAGCTCGAAGGCCTGCGCTTCACCAACGCCTGGGGCGGCGCGATCGACACCTGCACCCGGTTCTCCGCGTTCTTCGACACCGCGTACCACGGCAAGGTCGCCCTCGCCGCCGGCTTCACCGGCCTCGGCGTCGGCGCGACCCGGTTCGGCGCCGAGGTCATGCTCGACCTGCTGGCCGGCCACCCCACCGAGCGCACCGCCCTGGAGATGGTCCGCCGCAAGCCGCTGCCGTTCCCGCCCGAGCCCGTCCGCTGGGCCGGCATCGGCATCACCAAGTGGTCCCTGGACCGCGCCGACCGCAACGGCGGACGCCGCAACCTGTGGCTGAAGACCATGGACACCCTAGGCCTCGGCTTCGACAGCTGACGCCCCGACACCTCCGCCGGCCGCCACTCGCCCCCCGCGAGGGCGGCCGGCGGCGTGTTCACTCCGGGACGGACTCGCCCGCGGCGCGGGCCGCCGCGCGGGCGGCCCGCTCGACCCGGTCGTGGTGGGCGGGCCACCAGTCGGGGGAGACGTCGGGGAGGACCGGGTCGCCCGGGCGCAGGCCGGTGGCGCCGTCGAGGAGTTCGCGGACCACGTCGAGCTGGCCGGCGTGGCGCTGCGTCTCGGCGACCACGTGGAGCAGGATCCGGCCGAGCGCGAGCCGGCTGTGCGGGGGCCACGGGACCCGGCCGACGGCGTTGAGCGGGAGGGCGTCGACGGTGGCGTCGGTGTGCGCCCAGACCCGGCGGTACTCGGCGATCAGCGTCTCGCGGCTCTCCTCCGGGCGGGCCCACAGATCGGCGTTGGGCTCGGCGGCGCCCGCCACCCACAGGCCCGGCGCGCCCTCGAAGGGGCGGTCGAAGGTCTCGCCGAAGTAGACGGCCTCCGCGCCCGTCAGGTGCTTCACCATGCCCAGCAGGTTCGTCCCCGACGGCGTCACCGGGCGGCGGACGTCGTACTCCGACAGGCCCTCCAGTTTCCACAGCACCGCCTCTCGGGCGTCCTGCAGATAGAGCTTCAGATCCCTTTTGGAGTCGTCCGGTTGCTTGGTCATGGGGCGGAGTGTGGCCAAGCCCGAAAGCCGGTCGCAAAGGGTTTTCACACTCCGGTAACGTTCGGATCATGGCCATCGACCAGGAACTCGTGGATGCCGCGATCGAGCTGACCAGCCGTCGCTTCCCCGGGCAGGAGTGGGCCGGCGCCGCCGCGCTGCGGCTCGACGACGGCACCGTGCTGACCAGCACCGCGCCCGAGCCGCCGAACAACGCGGTACGGCTGTGCCACGAGACCGGGGCGATCTGCGAGGCGTACAAGCTGGGCCGCCGGGTGGTGGCCTCGGTGTGCGTCACCGCCGCCGACGAAGGCCGCGGGTTCTGGGTGCTCGCCCCGTGCGGCGTCTGCCAGGAGCGGCTGTTCGCCTACGGGCCCGACGTGGAGGTCGGCGTGCCCGTCCCCGCGGACCCGACGCGGTGGACCACCATGCGGCTGCGCGACGTCCAACCCCACTGGTTCGCCCGGGTGTGGCCCGACGAGGTGTGGCCGTACGAGGGAGCGCCGTCCGCCGGCTGAGGGCCGCCGGTCGGTGCCAGGCCGGCTGCCGCGGGGCCCGGGTGGTCAGTCGGTGATGGCGAACACCAGCAGCCCCTCCAGGGGCTCCGGGACCACCTCGACGTGCTTCACGACCGCCCGGGGCGGGCCGTGCCGTATCCAGGCCACCATCTCCTCGACCGGCGCGTCGTCCCCCTCGAACACCGCCTCCACCCGCCCGTCCGGCAGGTTGCGCACCCAGCCGACCACGTCGGCCTGCGCCGCCGCCCGACGGCAGGAGTCGCGGAAGAACACGCCCTGCACCGTGCCCGAGACCAGCACCCGCCGCCGGATCACCCGCACCCACCTCGCCCCGCTCGCCGCCACTGCCCGCACGAGATATACCGCAGCCGGGGCGGCGCGCGGTGGCAGACAGGGCCGTCAGTTTGCGACGGCCGCACGCTCCGGGACAGCCCCGGCGGGCTCGTGGTCGTCGATGGAGCGGCTGAACGGGCGCCAGGCGAACAGCGTCAGCGCCGCCATCACCACCGCCGAGAACCAGAACGGGCCGGTCAGGCCGAAGGCACGGGCCAGCGGGCCGCCGATCAGGGCGCCCAGGGCCGAGCCGCCCACCGCGAGGGCCATGAAGACGCTCATCACCCGGCCGAACAGCTCGCTCGGCACCGCCCGCTGCACCAGCGTCCGGTCCACGCCCATCCACACCGCGCCGTGCACGCCGAACGCCGCCAGCACCAGGCCCGCCACCCAGGCCGAACCGGCCAGCGCCAGGCCGACATGCGTCAGCGTCTCCAGCACCAGGCCCGCCCGCAGCAGCACCGAGGACGAGAACCGGGCCTGCAGGCGCGGCGCCAGCACCGCCCCCACCAGACCGCCCACCGCGCCGGACGCCATCAGCACGCCGTAGCCGAACGCCGACAGGCCCAGGTGCTCACGGGCGTACAGCACCATGACGGAGAACCCGGCGATCAGCGTCACGTTCATCAGGCACAGCGCCAGCGTCAGCGTGCGCACCGCCGGCTGCCCCCACAGCCAGCGCGCCCCCTCGGTGAGCTGACGGCGCATCGGCAGCCGGGGCGCGTCGGCGGCCGGCGGTGCGGGCTCGTCGCGCGGCAGCAGGCGCAGCATCGACAGCAGCGCGGCCGCGCCGGCGAAACTCGCCGCGTCGACCGCCATCGGCAGGCCGGCCGCCACCCCGAACAGGGCCGCGCCCAGCGGCGGGCCGCACAGCTTGTTGAGCACCGAATAGGCGGCGAAGATCCGGGAGTTGGCGTGCGGAAGCTGCTCGGACGGGACGACGGCGGGCACCAGCGCGGAGGACGCGTTGTCGCCGAGCGCCGCGCAACTGCCCAGCAGCAGGCCGACGGCGTAGATCAGCGGCAGCGAGGCCGCCCCCGCGAACACCGCGCCCGCCAGCACCGCCGTCAGCGCGGCCCGCGCCGCGTTCATCGCCACCGTCAGCCGCCGTCGGTCCACCCGGTCCACCAGCACGCCGCTCACCGGGGCGAGCAGCAGCCACGGCGCCTGCTGGACGAACACCGCCAGGCCGACCAGCACCGGATCCCTGGTCAGCGACGTCACCAGCAGCGGGGCCGCCGCCGCGACGATCCCGTCCCCCAGCGTGGAGACCGCCGACGCCGACCAGAGCACCCCGAACTGCCGCCCCAGGCGACCTACCTGCTTCATCCCGCTCCACCCCGGATCGTGCCCGCATCCCGAAACGCCCGACGCTAACCGCCGGGGCGGCCAGGGCGCACGTGGTTTTCCGGTCCGGCGGACGGCCTGGCGGTCGGCGCCGCGGCCGGTGGAGTGCGGACGGTGCCGCGGCCGGCGGTGCGGGCGGTGCCGCGGCCGGCGGTGCGGGCGGTGCCCGGTGGGGGGCGGGCACCGCCGGTCATGGGGGGCTACTGGCCGGTGCGGCCGTCGAGGCGCTCGCGCAGGAAGTCGGCGTGGCCGCAGTGGCGGGCGTACTCCTCGATGCGGTGGACCCACAGGCTGCGGGCCGGCTCCTGGGTGCTGCCGATCCGGGCGGCCAGGTCGGGGTGCTTGGCGAACTCGGCGTCGGTGGCGGCCTGTTCGCGCTCCAGGTCGGCGATGGCACCGTCCACCGCGGACTGCTCGGGCCGCACACCCTCGAAGTCGCCGTCCGGGTCGCCGTACAGCTTGGGCGCCGGCTCGCCCGGGGCGATCCAGTTGCGCCAGTCGCGCTCCACCTCGGCGAGGTGACGGAGCAGGCCGAGCAGCGACATCGTCGACGGCGGGACGGACCGGGTGGCGAGCTGCTCGGGCGACAGGCCGTCGCACTTCATCCGCAGCGTCAGCCGGTAGTTCGTCAGGAAGTCCTGGAACGTGGCGAGTTCGCCGTCCGGGCTCGGACCGGCCGATTCGCGGGGGTCGTCGTCCGGGTCCACCCACATGTCGGGGTGGACGCCCGCCTTGGTCCAGCGCTCGGGAACCTGTTCGTTCATCGTCCGGATGATTCCGGCCCGCCCCGCCGTCCGCAAACGAATTTCAACCCCCTCGGCCGACGAGGTGTCGGAGAGGTGCCCTAAGGTGCGCCAGTGATCTTCAGACGAAAGAAGTCCTCCGGCCTCGCCGACGCCCTGACCGAGCTGGAACAGGGCGTCGCCGCACGCGACGGGGACCGCACCGAGCGGGCGTTCGGCGCCGTGATCCAGGCCCTGCAGACCGCCGACGACCCGGCGGAGTTCGCGGCGGCCGGACCGCGACTGGCCGCGCTGCTGCCGCAGTTCCCGCCGATCGGGCCGCGGGCGATGCTGGCCACCACGGCCGGGTTCTGCGTCGAGCAGGGCGCCGACGCCGCGGCCTGCGCGGAGCCGATCCTCGCCCAGGTCCGCGACGAACTGGCCGCCGCACTGGAGTTCGCCGCCCGCTGGCGGGCCACCGGCCCCGACGAACTCCCCGAGCCCGACGAGGAGTCGATCGACGAGGCGCTGCTCGCCCGCATCGGCGACGACCAGTACCAGGCCCTGCGGCTCGCCCAGGCCTGGTGCACCGTCGAGCAGTGGCAGGCGCCCGCACTGGCCGTGCTGGGCCGCAGCACCGAGGTCCGCCGCCGGCACGGAGCCGCGCTGCTGCCGCTCTCCCGGGAGCTGGAGGCGCTCGAACAGCACGACCTCAAGTGCCTGTCGTCCATGCTCGCCGTCCTGGACGACGAGCCCCTGCTGGTGCTGCACCGGCCGACCGGCACCGGGTACCAGGTCCGGATCGGCGGCCTCGGCGACAACTTCCAACTGCACACCCTGCTCGCGCACGTGCTGATCGGCGGCGGCCACCTCCCCGGCACCGCACCGTCCGCGGACAGCGTCCACCTCGCCGGCGACCCCGCGCCCGCCGACGGCAGCCGCAGCGGCGTCGTCGCCACCGGCGCGTTCGAACTGTTCGGCGCCGACGGCACCCGGATCTGGAACGAGGGCACGCCCGACGACATCCCCGTGGTCGACGGCCACCGCCTGCTGGTGCTGGACGAGCCGAGCTACGCGCGCAGTTGGAACGCCGACCGGTTCTTCCCGATGCTGCCCGGCCGGGTCGAACTCCTCCGGGTGCTGCCCGCCGAGGAGACCCGCGCCTGGCTCGCCCGCACCACCGGCTGACACCCGGGCGACAGCCGACCGTCGCCCGACCGCCACCGGGGCGGGCGACGGGGCCGGTAGGATCGGGTGGCGCTGACAACGTTGACATACCGTCGGCGCCACACCCGGCCAAGCCCGCCGACCCCGTCGATCCCCGTTGTGGAGCACCCCCATGCCCTTGGCGCTCGTCGCCCTCGCCATCACCGCGTTCGCCATCGGCACCACCGAGTTCGCCGCCATGGGCCTGCTTCCGCAGATCGCCGACAGCCTGCAGGTCTCCATCCCGAAAGCCGGCTGGCTGATCTCGATGTACGCGCTCGGCGTGGTGATCGGCGCCCCGCTGCTCACCGTCGGCGCCGCCCGACTGCCCCGCAAGGCCGTCCTGGTGGGCCTGGCCGCGCTGTTCACCGCCGGCAACCTGCTGTGCGCCGTGGCCCCCACCTTCGGCTTCCTCGCCGCGGCCCGGCTGATCGCCGGACTCCCGCACGGCGCGTTCTTCGGCGCGGGCGCCGTCGCCGCCGCCGAACTGGTCGCCCCCCACCTGCGGGCCCGCGCCGTCGCCGTGATGTTCTCCGGACTGACCGTCGCCAACATCATCGGCGTCCCCGCCGCCACCCTGCTCGGCCAACACCTCGGCTGGCGCGCCGCGATGCTCGTCGTGGTCGCCATCGGCCTGCTCGGCGCCGCCGCCATCGCCCGCCTCGTCCCGCAGCTGCCCACCCACTCCGGCGCCGGACTGCGCAGCGAACTCTCCACCTTCCGCAGCGGACAACTCTGGCTCGCCCTGGCCACCGTGGTGTTCGGCTGCGCCGGACTGTTCGCCTGCTACAGCTACATCACCCCCACCCTCACCGAAGTGGCCGGCTTCGCGGACTCCTCCGTCACCCTGATCCTCGCCCTGTTCGGCGTCGGCATGACCCTCGGCAACGTCATCGGCGGCTACGCGGCCGACCGGGCGCTGCGCCCGTCGCTGTGCGCCGCGTTCCTCGCGATGTCGGGCGCGCTCGCGCTGTTCGCGGTCACCGCGCACGCCCGCTGGTCGGCCGCCGTGACGGTGGTGCTGATCGGCATGGCCGGGTTCGCGGCCGTGCCCACCGTGCAGACCCTGGTGATCCAGAAGGCCCGCAGGGCGCCGACGCTGGCCTCCGCGACCGTGCAGGGCGCGTTCAACCTGGCCAACGCGGGCGGTGCGTACCTCGGCGGAGTCGCGCTGTCGGCCGGTCTCGGCTGGACGTCGCCCACGCTGGTCGGGGCGGGCCTGGCGATGATCGGGTTCCTGATCGCCGCCGGGTCGTGGGCCGCCGACCGGAAGGCGCCTGTCGCGGTGGTCGACCAGTCGGTCGTGGCGGAGCCGGCCGGGGCTGCGCTGCACTGACAGGGCGTCGGCCGGGACGGGGGACGAGGGTGTGGGGACGGACGGACTGGTGGCGCGGGGGACGGGGGCGGGGGACGGGGACGGACGAGCGGGAGGCGCGGGAGGCGGGGGACGGGCTGGCGGTATGATCACCGGATTTCCGTGCTGGCGGTGGGGTTGTTGCGGCTGCCGTCGCGCGGAGCCCCCCTCGTGAGGAGCCCTCGATGTCCGGTCCCGACACCGCCACCGCCCGAGGCCGGGTCGGCGTGATGCTGCCCCGCGACCTGCCCGCCCGCGACCTGATCCCGTTCGTGCGCCGGGCGGAGCAGCTGGGCTTCGACGAACTGTGGGTGGTCGAGGACCTCGGCTGGCGGGGCGGCGTCGCCCAGGCCGCCACCGCCCTGGCCGTCACCGAACGGATCACCGTCGGCATCGGCATCATGCCCGCCGGCGCCCGCAACGTGTGCTTCGCCGCGATGGAACTCGCCACCCTCGCCCAGCTCCACCCCGGCCGGGTGGTCGCCGGCATCGGCCACGGCATGCCCGGCTGGATGCGCGCCGTCGGCGCCTGGCCGGCCAGCCCCGTCACCCTGCTCAAGGAGTACACCACCGCGCTGCGCACCCTGCTGCGCGGCGAGCCCGGCCCGGCCGACGGACGCTACGTGCAGTGCGCGGGCGTGCAGTTGACGGAGCTCCCGGAGGTGGCGCCGCCGGTGATCCTCGGCGTCCGCGGCCCCAAGTCGCAGGCCGTGGCGGGCGAGGTCGCCGACGGACTGCTGCTCGCCGAACCCGCCGCCCCCGCGTACATCGAGACCTCGCGCCGCCACCTCGGCCCCGGCGCCACCGTCGTCACCTACGACGCCGCAGCGGTGGACGAGGACGAGGACGTCGCGCTCGACCGGGTCCGCGAAGGCCTGGCCGCGGTCGGCGAACCCGACTGGGCCGCCCACCTCGCGCCCCTCCCGTTCGCCGCCGAACTCCGCGCCCACCGCGAGGCCGCCGCCGACGGCCCGGAGTTCGCCCGCACCCTGCCCGCCGACTGGGTCCGCGCCCTCGCCGTCGCCGGCACCCCCGCCCAGGCCCGCGCCGCCATCGCCGCCCGCCACGCCGCCGGCGCCACCACCGTCGTCCTCACGCCGGTCGGCCCCGACGCGCTGGGCTCGCTGGCGTCGCTGGCCCGAGCCCTGTGACGAAGCTGCGCGCCGTCGGCTACTGGTGGTCCGCGCAGGCGCCGCACCTGCCGCACCCGGCCCGGATGGTGGACGAGAGCTGGGACGGGGAGGAACGGTCGCTGGTCGGGACGTACCTCAGCCAGGGCCAACTCGCCTGTCAGTTCATGGGCGTGTCCCGCTGCCGCCTGTGCGGCCGCGTCAACGGCAACGCCGAGCTGACCGACGGCACCTACCTCTGGCCCAGCGGCCTCGGCCACTACGTCGAGGAACACGCCGTCAGGCTCCCCGCCGAGTTCGTCCGGCACGCCGTCGACCGCCTCGACGCCCTCGAAGCCCGCGAGCTGGACTTCTCCTGGTGGGACCAGCAGATCGGCATGGTCAGGGGCGGCGGACCGGCGGCGCCGACGAGCAGCTGACGACCGGCCCGGTGGCGCGGGCCGTTCGGCAATCTCCTTGTCCCGTAGCTCAATTGGGCGGGGGCTGTGGCGACGGGCGTGGCGATCGCGGTCGGTGACGTGAGCGCGCGGTTGGCGGGTTCGTCGAGGCCCTTCGGAGGCGTAGGCAGGTGCCGCAGCCGGATGGGCATTTCCCAGCCGCCGGGCGGTCGCGGCCCGAGATGACCAGCTTCGGCGGTGGTACGACCCGATCGCTGCCCATCTGGCGGCGGTGGGCGGCCCAGGTAGCGGGAACGCCTGCTTCGGTGCCTGTGTTCAAAGGTCCGCGCGCTGCTTGCCCGGGCCAGGAATCGAACAGACGGATCGTCGCTGTGAGGAGAAGTCAGTCGGCCGCGCCGGTGGCAGCCGTTGGAGTCCGTAGGTCCGGCGACGTCAGGCGGCAGGGGCTCGGGACTCCTCGATGGCTGACATGGAACTGTCCTCGCCTACCTGGTGCAGGCCCCGCACCCCGGGGGGCATGCACTCATCCTGGCGGCCCGTCATTGGGATCAGAAGTATCCGACGCCGGCGATCTGCCAGGGTGCACCGACGTAGACGGGGCTGCCGTTCCTGTCGACCACGCTCTGCCGGGAGAAGATGCGGTTGCTGCCGCCCATGTACCAGATCTGGGTCTCACCGGTGTCGGTGTTGTGCCAGACGATGTCCGGGACTCCCTCCTGGTCGAAGTCTGCGGTGCCGGCAATCTGCCAGGGTGCACCGACGTGGATGAGGTTGCCGTTCTCGTCGAACACGCTCCGCCGTTGGGCGATGCGGTGGTTGTAGTCCACAGACCAGGTCTGAGCCTCACCGGTGTCGGTGTTGTACCAGAGGATGTCCGGGCCTCCGTACGGGTTGAGGGGACCTGACGCACCGACGATCCGCCAGGGTGCTCCGACGCGGGTGGGACTGCCGTTCTCCTCCAGCAGATCCTGCCGCCGGGTGATGCTCCGGTCCTTCATGAACCAGATCTGGGTCTCGTTGGTGCTGGTGTTGTGCCAGAGGATGTCCGGGTACCCGTCCTGGTCGAAGTCGGTGGCGCCGGCGATCTGCCAGGGTGTTCCGGCGTGTGCGGTCCTGCCGTTCTCGTCGAGCACGACGTGCCCGGTGATGACACGGTGGTTGCCGTCCACGTACTCGATCACGGTTTCACCGCTGTCGGGCTGGTGCGTGATGACGTCCGCGACTCCGTCCCCGTTGAAGTCTGCCGCGCTGGCGGTCTGCCAGCCGGCTGGCAGACCGGCCGGGCTGCCGTCCGGGAGGAGTACGGTTCCCCGGCTGATGATGCGGTTCTGGTCCAGGTACCAGATCTGGAGCTGGTCGAGGCTGGTGTTGTACCAGAGGAGGTCCGGCTGGGTGTCTCCCCGATTCTGATCGGCGGGGAGCCCGGTGACTCTCGCGGGAGCGGTCCCGTCCGGGGTGGGGCCGGCATCGTCCGCGGAGACCGCCGGGGTGGTCCCCTCGCCCTCGGCCCGGCTGGACGCGCTGTGCGCCGGTGCGGCGCTCAGGGCTGTGAGAACGGCGACAACGGCGATGGCCGTGCCGACCAAGGTCGACTTCTTCCCGGGCATGATGGTTCCTCCTGCGCGTACCGACGGCCTGATGCCGTAACCCGTGAGCTGACGGACGGGATGAGGCGCTCATGCCCTGGGCTGCCACGTGCGCTGACCCGGCGAGCCCACTGGTGTTTCGAGGCGAAGGTGCGCCGCGTCCTGCACAGGTCGTTCCACGGAGTCGGTCACCGGTCACAGGCACCGACCCGAAACCATCCCACTGCATGCATCCTGGTGCGCCGGCCCGGCACGTCGACACGCTCGGGGCAGTGCTCGCGGATTCGACATGGCCGCTGGCGGCGGGTGTCGCCGAATCCGGGGCTGGTGCGCCGCCAGGTCGGGGGTTGGGTGCGGACCGATCTCCCCAGTGCGAGCGCGACGGTCCGGCGGGGCCGGCGAGGCTGGCCCGCAGGGGGCAGAGGGTGTCCCGCAGGGGTCAGAGGGTGTCCCTCTGCCAGTCCCAGCGACGCGGATCCGCGGGCCGCGGTTCGTAGTGGGCCTGGCCGCCCCCGCAGTGCGCGCCGATCTCGGTGAGCTTGTCCCTCGTGGTCCGGTCCGGTTGCGTTCGGCGATGGACTGTCCGGCGCGTTCGTAGTCACGGGCGTGCCGGCGGGCGTGCATCGCCCGGGCATGCGAGCGTTCGACCACCCAACGGCGGGGCAGGACCATGAACCCCTTCGCGTCCTTGGGTCGGTTGACCGTCTTGACCGTGAGGTTCAGGTACTTCTTCGCCCAGCCGCCCAGCCGCCCAGCCGCCCATCCGGCCGGCGTAGGCGGAGTCGACCCGGACAATGGTGATCTCCGGGTGCATCAACCTGAGCCGGAACAGCACCCCCTTTGCCGCGCCGCAGTCGGCCATGTCGACGGGGGTGACCATCACGGACAGCGGCAGGCCCTTCGTGTCCACCACCAGGCGCCGCTCGCGGCCGTTGGTCTTCTGCGCCGCGTCGTAGCCGCGGCTGTCACGGCTGACCGTCTCGGCGGTTGCCGCCTGACGCGGGGCTCACAAAGGGGGTGGAACTGTCGGCCGCGTTCCAGACCTGACAAGTCGTCACCACCCGCCCAGGTGTTCCTCGAAGAACCCCCGCACCAGGTGGCGGACCTTCGGGATCGAGACCGTCGGCGCGATCCTGCCGATCACGGCGTTCCGCTCGGCCCGGGTGGTCAGTCCGGCGGCCTGGAGTTGCGGGATCGTCGCGGCGCAGTCGGTGAACACCCAGTGCCCGGCGTCGGCGATCCGGGCCGTGCGGACCCAGCGACCGGAGCGGGCGGTGAGGGCGGACCAGGAGCGGTCCAACTCCGGGCGGCGGTCGAACCCTTCGGTGCCGAGCAGCAGGAGCGGGCGGTCCACGCCGTACCGCGTGACCGGGAACGGCTCGGGGGCGCCGCCGGGTACCAGCGGCGGATGGTCGAGGTAGCCCTCCAAGTTGACGGCGGCGCGCACCCGGCGGTCCTCGAACAGCACCTCCGCCGCGGCGCTCCCGCCCGCCGAATGCCCGTACAGGCCGATGCGGTGCCAGTCGATCGCCCCCGCCAGCCCGCGCGGCAGCGGCAGTTCGGCCGGTCGGGCGAGGCGGTCGAGGACGAAGCGCAGGTCGGCGACGCGGGCGTCGATCATGGTGCGGAAGACGTCCGGGCGGTCCCGCGGGTCGCCGCGGAAGACCGTCGTCCGGACCGGCTCGTCCCGGAACACCGTGGTGCCCGGGAACTCGACCGCCGCGCCGTCGCCGGGATGGTCGACCGTGACGACCACGGCGCCGTGACCGGCCAAGTCCTCGGCCAGGGAGGTCCCCAGGCCGCGCGGGTCGCCGCCGCCCGGGCTGTACAGCAGCACCGGACGCCGCCCCGGCAGCGCCGGCGCGTCCGCGAACGCGTGGGACAGGGTGGCGGCCCAGTCCACTCCGGCGGCGGGGAGGTGGAGCGGGCCGTACGGGGCGACCTGGCCGAACGCGTTCGCGGTCGGCGGTGGCAGCTGCGGGGCGGGGACGAGGCCGGTGACGTCGCGGGCCGGGTAGAAGAACGTCAGCATCAACTCCCGTACGGGGACGGAGGAATCCCAGGGATCACGCCGGGACGTGTCGACGAGGTACACCGACCGGCACCCCACCGGGTGGCGGCCGGTCGGCGCGGGCAGGGTGAGGACGACGTCACCGGGGGCCGCAGCCGCAGCGCGGGCAGGTCGGGTGCCGAGTCCCAGGGCCAGTACGGCCGCGCCCAGGAGCAGGGAGCGTCGGCCGATCGGGAAGTCAGGGGTCATGCCCGGCATGCTGGCCCGCCGGGCAGGACGGCGGCGATCCTTGAGGCACCGGGCTCAAGGATGGCGCCCGCCGACACCGGGGGGCACCGTGATCCGGATCCACTTCGCGCCGGAGGACTTCACCCGGGTCCGCCTCGCGCCCAGGCCCGCGCCGCTCCAGGAGCTGAACGTCGCACTCGGGCTGATGTGCCGTCAGGACGGTGAGCTGCTCCACGGCGCCTGGCGACGACGGCTGCTGCGCACCCTGCCGCAGGCGGTTCTGCCGCTCGCGGACCTCGTCCCCGCCGGGCGGCCGCCGAGCTTCCTGGACGTGGTGACGGACTCGCTGCCGGACGCGCTGGAACAGCTCCGCTCGACGCCGGCCGAGGTGGTCGCCGCCGAGTTGGAACGCGTGTACGCGCGAACGCCCGTGCCGGCGTGGATCGGTGAGCTGCGGCGCGGTGACGCCGGTGCGTGGCGGCTGCTCCTCCGGGCGCAGCGGGCGGCGTTCGAGGCGCTGCTCGGACCGGTGTGGGAGCAGGTGCAGGACCTGCACCGCGCCGAGTTCGTGCAGCGGGCCGTGCAACTCGCCGAGACCGGCACCGGTCCGCTGCTGGCGGGGCTGCTGCCGGGCGCCCGGCTGGGCGGCGGAACCTGGGAACTGCCGGGCGCGCCACGGGAGATCCGCCTCGACGGGCGCGGGCTGCTCCTGTTGCCGAGCTTCCACGGGGTCGGCGGGCCGCAGCTGTCGGACCTGCCGGACCGCCCGGTGGTGCTCACCTACCCGGCCGGGACCGGCCTCCTGCCGCAGCCCGGCGGCCCCACGGGCCCGCAGGCGCTGGCCAAGGTGATCGGGCCGACCCGCACGGAGCTGCTCCACCAGCTGTCCGAGGACCGCACCACGACCGAACTGGCCCGCCGCCTGCGGGTCAGCGCCGCGACGGTCTCCGCCCACACCGCCGCCCTGCGCGGGGCGGGGCTGATCTCCACCGCCCGCGCCGGGAAGGCGGTGCTGCACCGCCGCACCGCGCTCGGAAGCCTGCTGATCGGGGGGTGACGGCAGGTCGGGGCGCGGACCGTGGGAAGGGCCGGCAGCAGGGCGAGCCGGGCCAGGTCGGCCCCGGCGGAGAAGCGTAGGACCTGGTCGGCGGCGACCCGGTGGACGGTCACCCCGGGGCCGGTGGCAGCGCCGTCTGCACCACGGCGTGCTCGGCGCCTGCCGCGGCAGGGGAGGAGTCCGGCATCAGGAAACCCGGCCCGGAAGGCGAACTCCGGTGCCCCGTGCGCCGCTTCGTCGAGGCCGACGCGTACGGCAGGGGAGCGGACCGGTCGGTGCGCAGAGTCAGGCAGGGGCGGCGCACCGGGTGGCTCCGGTGTCGATGCCGATCGGCTCGTGCCAGGAGGCCAGGCCGAGCAACTTGGAGCCCAGTTCGGTGAGTCGGGCGGTGGGGTAGCGGTTGGACTCGGGCAGGACCGGGTCGCCCACCAGGGTGCGGTTCCAGCGCGGGGTGTGCAGGTGGCGCCAGGAGTCGACGCGGGACTTGCGCAGCCGCTCGTGCTCCTCCAGCGCGGGCATCATCGACAGGTACTGCACGGCGCGCACGCCCTGCTCGGAGCGGTTGCGCGCGACGCCGTGCGCCAGCAGGCCGTTCCAGATCAGCAGGTCGCCGGGGTGCAGGTCGGGCCGGACGACGGGCAGTTCGGTGCGGTCGATGTCGGGCCGGACGGGGTCGCGGTCGGCCGGCTGGGCAAGCCTCCACGGCTCGAACTGCCGGAACAGCTCCGGGCTGCAGTGGAAGCCGCCGGTCTCCGGCGAGGTCTCGTTGAGCGCGATGATGCCCTGCACGCGCTGCGGCGGGACGCCGAGGGCGGTGTCGATGTCCCAGTGCAGTTCGACGTCGTGGCCGCGGCCGGCGGGGTCGATCAGCGCCCGGTCGCGGTTGCCGCGGTTGGGCGGGTTCAGGTTGAGCCGGTCCAGGGTCACCCACAGCTCCTCGCAGTCCCAGATGTCCACGAAGGCGTCGTAGACCCGCTGGTGCTGCCGGCTGTCCCAGAGCAGCTGGTGGTGGTACGCCTCGACGAAGCCGTAGACGTGCAGCTGCTGGTCGAGTGCGGACCGGAACGGGCGGTCCGTGAACCAGCTGTCCGGGTCCTCGGGGTCCAGGCCCTGGAACTGCCAGGCGAAGTCGAGCATCCGGCGGGCGTGCTCGGCGGGCACCGCCTCGCGGACGATGACGTAGCCGTAGGTCTGCCAGTGCGCGAAGTCCTCCCGGGAGAGCACGCGCAGCGGACGGGACTTGGCCAGTTCGCGCAGGGTGTGCTGGGCGAGGTACGACTCGCCGTCGGTGCTGAAGTACGGGCGGTCGCTCGCGGCCCGGAACAGGTGGGCGCGACGGGACGGTACGGACATGGAGAGCCCCTCCAGGGAGCCGGGCGGAAGGAGGAGGAACGGAGGCCCCGCACGGGAAGGCGGGGCGGGATGCGCCCCGGACCGGGCGCGGTGGCGGCCGCAGCGGGGCCGGGCAGGGGACGCGGCGGGGAAGGGCGGCGCCGGGAAGGCGTCGCGGCCGCTGCCGATCGCCACATTGGTCCAGACCACAAATCTTGTCAAGTTCCTGATCAGTAACCGGCGGCGACCACGAGGTCGAGCCCGGTCCGGTGGCGGGTCGGTTCGGACGAGTGGCTCGGGACCGACCCAATGTCCGCTTCGGCTCCGCTCCCTGACGAATCGTCGATCCGGGCCCGCAGGTACGAAGCCCCGACCCGGCCCGTGCCCACGAGAGCCGATCGAGGCTCTCGCCGGGGTTTCGCGAGTGCCCGGAAAACGACCGACCCCCGTGCCCCGCGACGGGCACACTGAAGCGATGCTGACCGACCACTGGCCGCTCGCCGGACTGAGCGTGCGCACCCCGCGCCTGGAACTGAGGCTGCCCACCGAACCCGAACTCGCCGAACTGGCCGAGGTCGCCGCCCGCGGCGTCGTCAAGCCCGGCACCCGCCCGTTCCGCTCCACCTGGTCCTACGGCACGCCCGTCGAGCGGGCCCGCTCCGTCCTGAAGGCCCACTGGCGGTCCCAGGCCGACTGGACGCCCGAGGAGTGGGCGCTGGTCCTGGTGGTCTTCGCCGACGGCCGGCCCGTCGGCGTCCAGTCGCTGCGCGCCATGGAGTTCGCGATCCGCCGCGAGATCCTGTCCGGCTCCTGGCTGGGCATCGAGCACCACGGCCGGGGCCTGGGCACCGAGGCCCGCGTCGCGATGCTGCACCTCGCCTTCGCCGGTCTGGCCGCCGAATCGGCGATCTCCGCCTCGTTCACCGACAACGCCGCCTCCGTCGCGATCTCCCGCAAGCTCGGCTACCTCCCCGACGGCGTGGAACGCGACAACCGCCACGGCGAACTCGCCCTCACCCAGCGCTTCCGCCTGGACCGAGCCGACTGGCAGCCCACCCGACGCCCCGACATCGGGCTCACCGGCCTCGCCCCGTGCGCCGACATGTTCGGCATCTCCCTGGAAGACTGAGGAACTGCCGCTCCCCGCACGGACGTTGGATGGAACGAAGGTCGGACGGACGACGGAGCGGTGATGCTGCCCTACTTGATCGCGCTGGCGGTGCTGGCCGGCGTACTGACGCTGCTCGGCCTGGCCGGGCAGGCCCTGCGGCGGCACCGCGGAGCCTCCGCCGCGGTGGGCGGCATGCTGGCCGCCTACGAGGAGGCGGTGCGCGGCACCTCCTACGCGGCGCACGCCGAACTGCTCGCCGAGGCCGACCGGAAGATGCCGATCGAGGTACCCGGCGGCCGGTTCGAGGGCCGGGCGCTGCTCGCGGACCGGGCGGCCCGCCCCGCGCGGGGGCGGTGGCGGACCGTCAGGGCGTGGTGGCGGCGGGGCTGATCGTCAGGGTGTGGCGGCGGCGCTGATCGTCACATTGAGGTGCTTCATGATCGGCTGATCGCTCTGGCTGCTGTAGTCGCCCAGCGCGCACAGCACGTTCATCTCCGGCATGTACCCGGCCGCGCAGCCGCGCGGCAGGTCGTACGGGACGGCCAGGTAGCCGTGCAGCGCACGGGTCGAACCGTCCCGGGCGGTCGCCACGATGTCGACCGGGTCGAACTCGGCGAGTCGGCGCGCCCGCATGTCCTGACGGTTCATGAACACCAGCGTGCGCAGGTTCTTGACGCCCCGGTAGCGGTCGTCGTCCGAGTAGATGGTGGTGTTCCACTGGTCGTGCGAGCGCATCGTGCCCAGCACCAGCGTCCCCGGGCCCGGCAGCACGTCCGGCAGCGGCGCGGTGGAGAACTCCGCCTTCCCCGACGGGGTGAGGAAGACCAGCTCACGGGCCGGCTGCCGGATCCGGAACCCCAGCGGCAGCCGGACCCGGCGGTTGAAGTCCTCGAAACCGTCCAGCACCTTCGCCATGGTGTCGCGGATCCGGTCGTAGTCCTCCACGTACCACTCCCACGGCGTCGCACTCCCCGGCAGCGCCGCCCGCGCGATCCCCGCGACGATCGCCGGCTCGGACAGCAACTGCGGGGACGCCGCCCGCTTCCGCATGCCCACCGACAGGTGCACCATGCTCATCGAATCCTCCACCGAGGTGGCCTGCACCCCGCCCCGCTGTCGGTCCTGCTCGGTGCGGCCCAGACACGGCAGGATCAACGCCCGCCGCCCGTGCACCAGATGACTGCGGTTCAGCTTCGTCGACACCTGCACCGTCAACTCGCAACGGCGCAGCGCCCGGTGGGTGAACTCGGTGTCCGGCGCGGCCATCGCGAAATTGCCGCCCATCCCGACGAACACCGACACCTCGCCGCGTGCCATCGCCCCGATCACCCCCACCGTGTCCAGCCCGTGCTCGCGCGGCGGATCGATCCCGCAGACCTTCGCCAACCGGTCCAGGAACGCCGGCGCCGGCCGGTGGTCGATCCCGCAGGTCCGATTGCCCTGCACGTTCGAATGCCCGCGCACCGGCGACGGCCCCGCCCCCTCCCGGCCCAGGTTCCCGCGCAGCAACAGCACGTTGAGGATCTCCCGGACGGTGTCCACCCCGTGCTCGTGCTGCGTCACCCCCAGACACCACGAGAAGATCGACCGGTCCGCCTCCCGGTACACCCGCGCCGCCTCCAGCAGCTGCGCCCGGCTCAGCCCGCTCTGCCGCTCCAACTCCTCCCACGGCGTCCGCTCGCACAGCTCCCGGTAGGCCGCGAACCCCGTGGTGTGCCGCTCGACGAACTCCTCGTCCAGCGCCCGCGGATCGTGCCTCGCCTGCTCCAGCAGCGCCTTCGCCATCGCCCGCAGCAGCGCGAGGTCCCCGCCGATCCGCACCTGCAGGTTGAGCGTGCTGGTCGCGGTCGCGCGCATCAGCGCCATGTTCGCGAACTCGTGCGGCACGATGGTCCGGGTCGCCGCCGCCTCCACCAGCGGATTGACGTGCACCACCTGCGCGCCCCGCCGGTGTGCGTCGGCCAGCGCGGTCAGCATCCGCGGCGCGTTCGACGCCGCGTTCACCCCCAGGACGAACAGCGCGTCGGCCGCCTCCCAGTCCTTCAGGTCCGCGGTGCCCTTCCCGGTGCCGAGCGAGGCCGTGAGCGCCCGCCCGGACGCCTCGTGGCACATGTTCGAGCAGTCCGGGAGGTTGTTGGTGCCCAGCTCACGGGCCAGCAACTGGTACAGGAACGTGGCCTCGTTGCCCAGCCGCCCCGACGTGTAGAACGCCGCCCGGTTCGGATCGTCCAGACCGTGCAGCACCCCGCCGACCAGCTCGAACGCCTGCTGCCAGTCGATCGGCCGGTACTTGTCGGTCTCCGGGTCGTACACCATCGGCTCGGTCAGCCGGCCCTGGTCCTCCAACGCGAAATCGCTCCACCCCGACAGCTCGGTGACGGTGTGCGCCGCGAAGAACTCCCGCCCGACCCGCTTGCGCGTCATCTCCCACGTGACGTGCTTGATGCCGTTCTCGCAGATGTCCAGGTGCAGGCCCTTGTAGTCGTCCGGCCACGCACAGCCCGGACAGTCGAACCCCCCGTTTTCGTGGTTCATCCGCAGCACCGCCCGCGGCCCGTCCACCCACTCGCCCGTCCGCGCCAGCACCCGCGTCACCGACTTCGCCGCGCCCCACCCCGCAGCCGGATGCTTGTACGGCTCCACCCGTGGCTCGGCCCGGTCCGGTTCCTCCTGCGGCTCGGCCCGGGCCGGCTCCTCGGTAGCGGTCACGGCGGCACTCCTGGCTCGGCGAGAGGACAACAGCCCGGTCGATCCTGCCTTCCCCGCCCGCCCGAGCCGGCCGTCCACGCCAGGCCGCCCCCGCGAACCACCCGGGCGGCGGCCGGAACGACGGCACGAACGAAGCAACGCAGCCGACCGCCGCACCGTGGCCGCCGGCCCCGCCCGGCGCGGTCGACCGGCTGGTCGACCTGTGCCGGGACGATGGTCTGACCGGGTTTCCGGCGCCGGCGATGCCCGAACGCCGCATGGGTGCTGAACGCCATGTACCAGCGCGAGGACGACCCCGGCCGGACAACCCGTGAGGACCGGGAGCCCCTCCTCGCCCCGCCGGCCGACTGCACCGGCGGCGGACTCGGCCGCGCCGAACACTCCGGCCCGGGCCGGCGACGCCTGCGCCGGGCCGAACTCGCCGAGCGTTTCGGCGACCCCGTGGTGCCCGAGGGCATGCTGCCCGGCCTCCGCTGCTTCCCGTCCGCGGCGGAGAACGGCAGCCGGCCGGCCGACATCCGCCGGCCCACCGAAGGCAGCCTGGACCGGGACACCTGGAACCGGCTGATCGCCGTCCTCACCGCACACAGCCCCGCCGGTCCCGACACTCCCTGCCCGGCCTACCACAGCCCGATGGCGCTGGGCCTCGCCGACTTCCGGACCGAACAGGTCGTCACCACCCGCCTCGACGACGCCACCGCGCTCCTCGACCACCCCGAGTCGGACTTCACCCCGCCAACCTGTGGCCGCAGGACCGCAGTTGGCCGACGTGGACGGACTGCGACCGGTGGGCGAACAGGGTCGTCGGCCCCACCACCCTGATCGACGCCCTGTGCCTGCGGTGGGACCACTGACTGCTGCGCCCGCCGCGGGCGGCCCGACCGACCGTCACCACACCGGCGGCTGCACCAAGTCCCGTCCGCCGCGGTGCCAGGTCGGGACGTAGTCCTCCGGCGGGGACGGCAGGTTCGCCAGGCAGGCGTCCGAGCAGGCGTTCACCAGCAGGGGCAGCACGTCGGCGCCGGAGGTGTGCAGGGAGATCCACGCCTGCCGGAGTTCCGCGACCGGGCCGTCGCAGACGCTGCACGCCCGTACCTCCGTCGCACCCCACACGCCCGGGTCCAGCGCCCCTGGCTCCATGCCGCCGACCGGCTCCGCCAGCGCCGGGAACCCCGGCCGGAACTTCTCATTGCCGTACAGCGCGCGGGTACTGACGGTACTGCCGCGCAACGCGGGCAGCCGCGACAGCTCGTACGGGAACCAGTGCAGCCGGTACGAGGTGTACGGCTCGAACACCTCCAGGCGGCGCATCCCCCCGATCTCCGCCGGTATCCGCACCAGGTTCGACCGGTACAGCACCAGCTTCCGCACCTCGGTCAGCGTCCCGATGCTCGCCGGCAGCGTCACCACCTGCCGCCGCTCCGCCGCGGACATCTCCGTCAGCGGCGCGAACTCCTCCCGCCCGTCCGCCGCCGCCTCCTCGATCAACTCCAGCAGCCGCAACCACCCCGGCGCGGACGTGTCCTGACGCTCCGGATGGAACCACACCGACCGGCAGTCCAGATCCGCCCCCAGGCACCGGCACCGGTCGGCCACCGGCTGCTCGACTTCCCCGGCCATCCCGGCGAAGCGATTCGAAAACAGGTGCGGTGACTTCTCGGTGCTCATCCCCGCACCCTACTGCCGACCGAATCCCGGCCCCGGGCCGGGCGCGGGCCCCGGTGGCCTGGTTGGATCGGCCGCATGACGGATTGGTCGAAGCTCGGTGACGCGTGTGGTGCGGCAGGTCATGTCCCGGCTGTGGCCGACCGAGTCTCGGCAGGGCGGATGTACTGAACTGCCGGCAGTGGACGCCCCTGAGGCCGCTGTTGGAGGTGGCGCCGCAGTGGACGAGGCTCGGGCGGTCGGGCGGGCGCAGCCGGCGCTGATCGCAGGCCGGGGTGCTGTTCAGGCGTGGGCGGGTTCCGGGGCGGGGTTTCGGGTTCGGGGGGTGCGTTCGTCGCGGGTGGTGGCTGCGGACACCGCGCATGCCGCCAGGGCGAGCGCTGCTGCCGCGAGCGGGAACCAGCGGCCGCCCAGGAGGCCGATCGCCGCCGAACCGGCGACGCCGCCGGCTGCTGTGCCCAGGTACAGGGCGCTGCTGTTGAGGGAGATCAGCAGCGGTGCGTTGGCCGGGTCGATGGACGCCAGGCGGTGCGGCAGGGCCACCGACACGGCCCAGCCCGCGAGCGGGACCACCAGGGCGTACCCGAGGGCCCCCGGCATGGAGCGGCCCAGCCACGGCAGGGCCGCGAACGCGGCCGCCGCGGCCGCCGAGCCGGTCAGCAGTACCCGGCGTACCCCGAGGCGGTCGACCAGGCGTCCGCCCAGCCAGCTGCCGGCCACCGACATCACGCCCGAGGTCAGCAGGATCACGCTCAGTCGGCCGCTGTCGCCGCCGGTGGCGCCGGAGACGGCGGTGGCCAGGTAGATGTAGACGCTCTGGAAGGCGAGGAAGAACACCAGCGTGGTGGCTGCCGCGCCGAGGACCCGGGGTCGGCCCAGCGGTGCGAGGCGTGCCCGCAGGGTGGGGGCGGCGGCGGGGGAGGGCAGGTCGCGCAGCAGGAGGGCCAGGCCGGCGAGCGCGGCCAGGCCGAGGGCGGTGACCAGCCACATCGTCAGTCGCCAGTCGGTGCGCCCGACCCAGGTGCCCAGCGGCACGCCCAGCGCGGTGGCCACCGTCATCCCGCCGAGCACGGTGGCCAGCGCCCGTCCGCGCCGCTCGGGGGCGACCAGGGTGGTGGCGACCGCGTTGGCGGTCGGCGTGTAGAGGGCGGCGCCGGCCGCCGCCAGCACCCGGGTGGCCAGCAGGAGTCCGTACGTGGGGGCGAGCGCGCTGAGCGCGTTGGCCGCGCTGAACACCGCGAGCGCGGTCAGTAGCAGGCGCCGGCGCGGCCAGCGGGCGGTGAACGTGGCCAGCACCGGGGCCAGCAGCGCGTAGCCGAGCGCGAAGACGGTGACCAACTGGCCGGCGGCCGGCACCGACACCTTCAGGTCGGCGGAGACCGGGCCGAGGATGCCGGCCACCACCATCGAGTCGGTGCCGACGGCGAAGGTGCCGAGGGCGAGCAGGAGCAGGCGTACGGGCATGGGAAGGCCCCCCGGGGCGCAGGAAACGGTTCGTCGTGCGGGCGGCAGCACTGCTGCACGCTCTGTTGGATATGCATGCAACAGTTGGACGCTCGTCAAACATTCGAGGATGGGTGGATGATTGTCAAACCATTCCGATCCCGACCCCGGCCCCGGCCCCGAGGAGCACGCGCCACCATGAGCGACACCGAGCGGCTTCCCCAGCCCGCCACCGCAGACATCGACCTCGTCACCGTCCTGCACGCCCTCGGCGACCCCGTGCGCATGACCCTGCTGCTCAGCTACGCCGACGGCGCCGAACACTCCTGCGACCCGCACGGCCTCGGCCTGGACCACCTCCACAAGTCGACCGTCTCCCACCACATGCGCGTCCTGCGCGAAGCGGGCGTCACCACCACCCGGGTGGCCGGCCGCAACCGCTTCGTCAGCCTGCGCCGCACCGACCTCGACGCCCGGTTCCCCGGCCTGCTCGACGCACTCCTCCCGGCCGCGGCCTCCTGACCGGCCGGGCCGCGGGCACGCTTCGCCGCGCTCCCGGTCCGGGCGCGGCCTCTCAGGACCGCACGGCGCCCGGGTGTCGCCGCGCGCCGATCACCCCCGAAGGATCGAGGCGTTCGAGCCGGGCCAGGCACTGCCCGATCGCGGCGGCCAGGTCCTCGGCGCTCTCCGGGTACTCCTCGGGCCCGGTGCACAGCAGCTCCTCGACGTTGCCCTCGCCGTCCTCGACGGCGACGGTGGCCTGCAGGTCGGTGCCGGCGGCGCCGAAGTCGACGGAGACGTGGAGGAGCAGCGTCAGGTCGTCCGCCAGCTCGATCAGCAGGCCGTCCGTGTAGGAGGCCTCGTCCGGCCGGTCCGAGTACTGCCAGGCCGGGCCCAGCGGCCGGCGCCCGTGCACCGCGCCGGCGGGGGCGTTCTCCTCCCAGGCGCGGGCCAGTGCCTTCAGGCGGAAGTGGGCATCGCGGAGCGCCACTGCCAGGGCGACCGCGGCCTGCCCGCTGGTGTTCATCAAGTCCGGTCCCGTTCCTCGTTGTTGACGGTGGGCGAAGCGCACCGTCGGGCTCGGGAACGGTTCCTGTGCCGACGGTCTCCGCATGCCAGCGAGCATAGGGCGTCCGTCCCACCCGCCCCCTGGTCACCACGGGTGGTGCGGCCTCACAATCGGCAGGATGAATCAGACGCGTACGACCTCAACCGACTGGTCCGGCCTGGCCCGTGGGCTCGACGGCACTCTGCTCCGGCCGGGGGAGGAGGGGTACGGGGTGGCCCGGCTGCCGTACAACTCCCGGTTCGAGGTGCATCCGCGGGCGGTGGTGTTCGCGCAGGGGGTCGAGGACGTGCGGGAGACGCTGGCCTTCGCCCGGCGGCACGGGCTGCCGTTGGCGGCCCGCAGCGGGAGCCACAGCTACGGGGGGTGGTCCACCAGCCCGGGGATCACCCTCGACCTGGGGCGGATGAACGCCGTCGCCACCGGGGCCGGGACGGCGACGATCGGCGGCGGTGCGCTGCTCATCGACGCCTACGACGCGCTGCTCGCCGAGAACCTGAGCATTCCGGCGGGGAGCTGTCCGACCGTCGGCATCGCCGGGTTGACGCTCGGCGGCGGGCTCGGATCGGTGTGCCGGGCCTACGGGTTGACGTGCGACCGGCTGGTCTCCGCCGTGGTGGTGACCGCGGACGGCCGGATCAGGCAGTGTTCGGCGGAGCGTGAGCCGGAGCTGTTCTGGGCGTTACGCGGTGGTGGGGGCGGGAACTTCGGGGTGGTCACCGGGTTCACCTTCCGGACGCACCCCACGACCGAGGTGACCAGGGCTTCGCTGCAATGGAGTTGGCGCGATGCGGCCCGGGTGGTGGACGCCTGGCAGCGCTGGGCGCCGACCCGCCCGGACGAGGAGTGGTCCTGTCTGGGGCTGAGCGCCGAGCCGACCGGCGGGTGCACGGTCGCGGTGAGCCTGTACGTCCTCGGTGACGGGCCGGACGTCGCCGACACCCTGGTCGCCGCCGTGGGGATCGAGCCGGTCGAGCAGCGCAGCGAGGTCATCTCGTACCGGGAGATGATCATGTCGATGACGGGCAGTCAGGGCACCGTTTCGCAACTCCACCTGACGGGCCGGACACCGGACGCGGTGCTCGACCGGCCGCCGTTCGTCGCGGCGTCCAACTTCTTCCCGGTCCACCTGCCGGCCGCGGGCATCCGCGCGCTGGTCGCCGCCGTCGCCCGCCGCGCGGCGGACGGCGGACCGGGCTACGTCCTGCTGGACAGCCTGCGCGGGGCCGTCGGCCGGGTGGCGCCCGACGCCACCGCGTTCGTCCACCGCGACGCGCTGTTCTCCGCGCAGTACCACTGCATGTTCGACCCCGGCACCCCGGCCGCCGCCCTGGACCGGGCGGCCCGCTGGCTGCGGGGCCTGCGGCGCGCGATGCGTCCGTGGGCCGGTGACAGCGCGTACGTCAACTACGCCGACCCGTACCTCGACGACTACGCCCGGGCCTACTACGGGGCCAACCTCCCGCGGCTCGTCGCCGTCAAGGCGGCCTACGACCCGGACGGGTTCTTCGACTTCCCGCAGGCCGTCCCACCTCGGCGGGCCGGTGCGTCGCCGAGGTAGGCTCACGGGCTGTGAACAGGCTGAACGAGGGCGGGAAGACGCGGCACCTGGTCCTTCACGACTACGGCATGGGGGGTCTGTGGTGGTGGGTGTGGGCGGGCTCGGCCCAGGAGATCGTCGAGGCGTGCGCCGAGGTCGAGGTGGTCACGGAACCGGACCTCGTGAAACGCGTCGAGACGTGGAGCGTGGCGGAGATCCACCTCGACGACCCGGAGCCGAATCCGCTGACCAGTTTCCGCGCCACGCGGGACGCCCAGCGCGGGCAGCCCGGGTTCGGCGCCCTGGTGGGGCGGGACCGGGTCTATCTGCGCTCGCCGGAAGGCGAGGACGGTGAGGTCTACCTGGACGAGCTCGGGCCGGACGGGCGGCGCGTGCGCCAGATCGAGCTCCGCGCCGACGGCGATGCGATCAGGACGACCGTCGAGGACTGGCTGTTCAACCCGCCGTCCGACCTCTACGACCCGCAGTACGCGGCGCTGGAGATCGGCCGGGACGAATTCGAGGACGCGTGGCGACGGGCGCGCCGCGAGCCCGCGGTGTGAGCGACCGCCGGTCCGGGGCGCCGGCCGGGCCCCCGACGAGGGGCGGCCCGGCCGGCGCCGGCTACCGACGGACCGGCATCACTTCAGGTGCCGGGCGAAGAAGCGCGCGCCGGCGTCGAGTTCGAAGTGCGGGACGCCGGTGTGCCCGCCCATGTTGGCGTGCAGGGTCTTCTCCTCGGAGCCGAAGGCGTCGAACAGGTTCAGGGCAGCCTGCCGGTCGTTGCCCTCGTCGTCCCACTGCAGCAGGACCTGCAGCGGGACGGTGACCCGGCGGGCCTCCTCGAACATCGCCCCGGGCACGAAACTCCCGGCGAACAGGTTGGCGGCCGCGATGCGCGGCTCGACCACCGCCAGCCGGATGCCGATGGAGATCACACCCCCCTCGTAGCCGACCGGGCCGCCGACCTCGGGCAGCGACAGACAGGCGTCCAGGGCGGCCTGCCACTCCGGGACGGCCTGCTCGACGAGCGGCAGCACCAGTGCGTCGACGATCTCGTCGCCGACCGGCTCGCCTGCGGCCAGCGCCCGGCGCAGGCTCGCGCGAGCCTGCTCGACGGCGGGCAGGAGGGGCCGCTCACCGCTGCCGGGGAGTTCGACGGTGGCCGCGGCGAAGCCGTACTCGGCCGCGTAGTGGCGGGCCCGCGCCGCGAGCCGGGGGTACATCCGGCGCAGCCCGAGCGGGGGATGGCCGATCAGGATCAGCGGCGCCGGTGCGGACGTCACGGCCGGCGTCCAGAGGATGCCGGGGATCTCGCCGAGGGTGAATTCGCGTTCGAGGACGCCGTCGTCGTGGCGCTGCTCGGAAGTGAAGTGCACGGTCGTGCCTTTCGGGAGTGCGGTTGAAACGGCGCTCCCGGACGACCTATCGTCCGACCGTGACCCCGGAGGGGAGCACCCACGTCGATATTGCGTTCACGGGTACCACCTCCACGTTCTCTCGCACGGCCTCCGGAAACCTAGCAGTGGCCTCGCCGCTGCGCCAAACGGTTTTTCGGCCGCCGGCCGTGCGGGACCTCGGACGACAACCGGAGGCGAGGACCGTGCTGGTGTGGATCAACGGACCGTTCGGCGGCGGCAAGACGCAGACCGCCCACAACCTGGCCCGCCGACTGCCGGGCGCCGCCGTCTGCGACCCCGAACAACTCGGCTTCGGCCTGCACCGCATGCTGCCGCCCGCGCTCCGCGGCGACTTCCAGGACCTGGCCGCATGGCGCACCGGGACCGTCGAGATGCTCGACCTCGCCGTCCGGCGCCACCCCGGCCCGGTGATCGTCCCGATGACCGTCACCGAGCCCGCACACTTCGCCGGGACCGTCGGCCGCCTGCGCGAACTCGGCCACGACGTACGGCACTTCACCCTGCTCGCCGACCGCGCCACGGTGCTGCGCCGCCTCGCCGAACGCGAACCCGTGCACCACCTGCGCCGCCTCGCCGGGCTGCCCGCGCCGGCACGCGGCGAGAGCTTCGCCGTCGGCCGCCTCGACGACAGCCTGCGCCGCCTCGCGGACCCCGCCTTCGCCACCCACCTGTACACCGACCGACTGACCATCACCCAGGCCGCCGACCGCATCGCCCACCTCGCCGGTCTGCACCCCGCGCCCGACACCGACACCGCCCTGCGCGCCACCCTCCGCCGAGCCGCCGTCAAGATCCGCCACCTGCGCCTCGACTGAGCGGACCTCGAAGCGGGACTGCGGGTCGGCGAGGGCCGATCCGGCGCGGGTTCCGCCGGGCGGCGGGCGCGAGCGGGGCGAGCCGATCCGGCAGGCGGCGCACCGACACCGGCCGCCGGGGACAGCGCCCAGGGCCGGTGTCGGAGAGCGGTCACCAGATGGGGGCGAGGAGTTCGCCGGTGGTGGCGTGGTGGACGGCGATGGCCTCGACGGGGCACATCTCGGCGGCCTCGGTGAGGGTGTGGGAAGGGTTGGCGGTGGGGTGGACGGGGGTGGCCCGGCCGTTGGGGCCGAGGGCGAGGGCGTCGGGGGCGGTGCGGGCGCAGAGGCCGCTGCCGATGCAGCGGGTCTGGTCGACCGTGACGACGACCGGGTCGGGGCTCACCAGGCCACGTCCAGACGCAGGGGGCTGCGGGTGAGCAGGCCGGTGCGCCAGGCGATGTCCTCGACGGGGGCGGCCAGGCGCAGGTCGGGGAGGACGCGGGCCAGGTGGTGCAGGCCGAGTTCGAGTTCCATCCGGGCCAGCCAGGCGCCGAGGCAGTGGTGCGGGCCGGCGCCGAAGGTCAGGGACGGGACGCCGAGGGGGGAGAACAGGTCGGCCGGGCCCGGCGGGTAGACGGCCGGGTCGTGGTTGGCGGAGCCCGCGTCGCAGGCGATGATCGCGCCCTCGGGGATCAGCACCCCGCCGATCTCCACGTCGGCGACGGCCCGGCGCAGCAGCCCGGGCGCGGAGGTGCGGTCGCCGAGCGGGACGGTGCGCAGGATCTGCTCGGTGGCCGCGGTCGCCGCCGACAGGTCCTCGCCGACCCGCCGCCAGGCGTCCGCGTGCTGCGGGTCGAGCAGGTACACCAGCGCGTTGCCGAAGCTGGTCATGGTGGTCTCGTGGCCGGCGATCACCAGGCCGATGGTCAGCGAGGTCAGCTGCTCCTCGGTGACCCCGCCGGTCTGGTCGGCGGCCTGCACCAGCGAACTCACCAGGTCCTCGCCGGGGTTCTCGCGGCGGGCCACCACCAGCTGGTAGCCGAACTCGCTGAACTCCCGGATGGCGGTGCGGATCTCGTCCGCGGTGTACGCCGTGGTGGACAGCGCGTGGTCGCTCCAGTGGCCGAGCCGGTCGATGTCCAGCCCTTCCAGCTCCATCAGCCGGCTGATCACCCGCACCGGCAGCGGCTTGGTGAGGGCGTCGACCACGTCCGCGGGCGAGCCGGAGGCGGCCAGCTCGTCGACCAACTCCCGCACCACGCCGTCCACCCAGGGTCGCCAGCGTTCGATCGCGCGGGGCGTGAACGCGCGCTGCACGGTTCGGCGGATCTGCTGGTGGTCGGGGCCGTCGCTGTTCAGCATCGACGCCGGGTCGTCCAGGATGTTCGGCGTCAGCGTCAGCGGCGGCGCGTCCGGCGCGTGCAGCGTGGCCCGGCCGAATCCGGGGTGCGCCAGCGCCTGCCGGACGTCCGCGTGCCGGCTCAGCACCCACACCGGGGTGCCGGTCGGCAGCGCCGCCTGCCTCGGCGGGCCGGGCTCGGCGTGCAGCAGGCAGTGCAGGGGCACCAGCGGCTGCGCGTCGGGGGCCTCGGGGTGCGCGGCGGTGGTCAATTCGGTCCTCCTGGCGAGTGGCTGCCGGCTGCCGACCGGCAGCCACTCCCGACCGTATGCGGTGCACCGGCCCCGCAGCAGCATGGAAACCAGCCACCCATGGAATCCCAACTGGTGGGCAGGAAACGGAAATTGGTTCGACGGAGTGAGGGGTCGTCAGGGAGCGACGACGGCCAGCGCCTCGATCTCGATCAGCAGGTCGGGCCGGAACAGCGCCACCACCTGCACCGCCGAACTCGCCGGCAGCCGCGCCGGGTCGACGTACGCCTCGCGGGCTTCCCGGACCGCCGGAAGGTACGCGATGTCGGTGACGAAAATGGTCAGCTTGACGACGTCCGCGAAGCCTGCACCGGCCGCCGTCAGGCAGCGGTCCAGGTTCGCGAACACCTGCCGGGCCTGCGCCCGCGGGTCGCCGTCGCCGACCACCCGGCCCTGCTCGTCGAGGGCGACCTGGCCGGAGACCTGGACCAGCCGGCCGGTGGCGGCGACCACGTGGGTGTAGTTGGCGGCCGGGGCGACACCCGGCGGCTCGGTGATGTGGGTGAGGTGCGAGGAGCTCATGGCGATCATCCTCGCCCAGCCGGGCCGCCCGGCGCACCCCGATTCGGGCCGCGTCAGTCCTCGACCTGCGGCAGCTCGCGCAGGAACGGCCGGTCGCTGCCGGGGAGTCGGCCGAGCGGGCCGGCCGCCCGCAGCACCACGTCCAGCACCGCGTCCGGGTCGCACGCGTAACCACCGCTCGCCCAGGCCGCGTTGGCCTCCACCACCGCCCAACCACCGGGCGTGCGGCCGACGTCCACCACCGCCGCGCTCGGCAGCGGCGCGCACTCGGCGGCGGCCGCCAGCACCTCGGCGGCGAACACCGACAGCTCCTGGGCGTCCGACTCCGGTGCGCCGAAGGACAGTTCGCCGTCGCGGGAGTAGCAAGAGGCCGCCCGCACCGCGCCGTCCAGGACGAACAACCGGTACTCGACGGCGAATCGCACCACCTCGCTGACCAGCACCGGCACGTCGCCGTCCAGCAGTTCCGGGCCCGGCAGGTCGCCGCCGCGGTCGTACACCCGGGCCGCGAAGTGCTTGTCCGCCGGGGCCTTCACGAAGGCCGGCCCGGACAGCCGGCGGGCCGCCGCGAGGGTCGTCAACTCGACGGTGCGACCCGTCAGTTCACGGGGCAGCGCGGACAGCCAGTCGGCCGACGGCTCCAGCAGGCCCAGCCCGAGCGCCCCGCCGACCGCGTCCGCGAACAGCGGGCCGCCGTACAGGTGGACCTGCTGCCCGCTCAGCTCCTGCGGCGCCCGCCAGGAGGCCGCCGTGAACGCCCGCAGGCCGCGCCGGCCCGCGGCGGTGCGCAGCTGCAGGCCGGTCTCGTCGATCCGCGGCGCGAGCAGCAGAGTGGCGGTGGTGGAAGTGGTCATGGCGGCGATCATGACGTGTCGACAGGCCTCCTGGCCAGGGGACTTACCCGGTCGGGAGGTTCGTCGGAGCGGGCCTGACCGGGCTCAGCAGGCGGGCGGACGCTCCGGGCAGTCCCAGTCGCCGGCGTCGACCGGCGCGCCCGCCCCGTCGGTCGGGTGCTGGCAGGCGCCGTGCGGCCGCACCGTGACCGGATCCGGCCGACGAGCGACCGAGAACAGCTCGTGCGGGCGGAGCGGGCCCGCCCACGGGCCGCCCTCGTCCGGCGCGGGGGCGACCAACGCGAACACCCCACCCGGTGGAATCCAGCAGGCGTCCGTCCACGGCTCCACCGTCAACTCCGGCGCGGAACCACCACCGTCGTCCACCAGCAGCCGTGCCGTTCGACCCTCGACGGCCATGCTCGGTCCCCTCCCGCGTCCGGCCGCCCCGTGCCCCGGGACGGTGTGCCAGCCACCGGCGGCCGGGCGGGCCACCGGGTGGCTCAGAGGGTACGGCGCATCGCCAGCCGCGGCCAGCGGTCCAGTCCGTGCGCCGCCTCCCGCGCCCGCACCTCGCGCAACTCCGGCCCGAGCAGGTCTTCCGGCACCGGCCGGAACCCGCAACGCTCGTAGTACGGCGCGTTCCACGGCACCTCGGCGAACGTCGTCAGCGTCAGCGCGGGCAGCCCCTCCGCCCGCGCCACCTCCGCCGCGTGCTCCAGCAGCGCCCGCCCGACGCCCCGGCGTGCCGCGTCCGGATGCACCGACACCTGCTCCACGTGCAACGCGTCGTCCACCCGCTCGGCGATCAGGTACGCCACCGGACGGTCCTCGTCGTCCACCGCCACCCAGGCCTGCCCCGCCTCGACGAAACGCGTCAACTCCTCGACGGACAGCGGCTCGTCCTCCGCGATCTCCGCCATCCCCACCTGGTGGAACCACCGGCCGGCGGCCCGCTCGATCTCCTGAAGCACCGACAGTTCCGCGACCTGCACCGTTCGTACCTTCATGCGCCCATTGTGCCCGGCCCCGACGCCCGGCCCCGACGCCCGGTTCCGTCAGGCCGGCGGCTCGGCGGCGAGGCGGCCGGAGCGGATCGCGGCGAGCAGGGCCGCGTGGTCGGCCTCGGAGCGGTCGGCGTAGGCGACGGCGAACGCGGCCAGGGCCTCGTCCAGTCGGTCGTCCTTGCCGCAGTAGCCGGCGATCAGGGCCGCGTCGGCGGTGTGGGCGTGGGCCCGGGCCAGCAGGGCGCCGGTCAGCCGACCGTAGTCGTCCAACTGGTCGGGCGTCAGGGCGACCGGATCCACGCTGCCCTTGCGATTGCGGAACTGGCGTACCTGGTAGGGGAGTCCGGCCACGGTGGTCCAGCCCATCAGCGGATCCGACACCACCTGCATGCGCTTCTGCCCGAGCACCACCCGGCGGCCCTCGTGCCCGCCCTCCGCCGGTACCGGGAACCCGGCCCGCACCAGGTGCGGCAGCAGCACCGACGGGCGGGCCTCCTTCACCTGGAGCACCAGCGGCCCGCCCCGGCGGTCCGTCAGCAGCACCACGTACGAGCGGGTGCCGACACTGCCCGTGCCGACCACCCGGAACGCCACGTCCTGCACCCGGAACCGGGCCAGCAGCGGATGCAGCTCCGCCGGCACCGTGTGCCGGTACGAGGCCAGCGAGTCCGCTATCAAACGGGCCTGACGGTCCGTCAGCTCGGCGAGGATCGGCGGGGCCGGCGTGAACCGCCAACCCCCGTCCTCGGTACGGACGGTGGAGCGGGCCGCGAACTTCACGCCGGTGTTGCGCAGCGCCTTCGCCGACACCGCCGCCAGCACCTCGCTCAGCTCGTGCGCGCCGGCGAACTCCACCAACTGGTGGTCCGCGATGGCGTCCCAGGCGTTCCACGCGTCCAGCGCCGGCAGCTTCGCCAACCGCCGCATCGTCCGCCGGTACGTCGCCGCCGCGTCGAACGCCGCCCGGCGGCAGGCGGGTTCGTCCGCGCCCAGCTGTCGGCCCGCCAGCACCAGGCTCGCCACCAGCCGCTTCAGGTCCCACTCCCACGGGCCGGGCACCGTCTCGTCGAAGTCGTTCAGGTCCAACGCCAACCGGCCCCGGGCATCCCCGTACAGGCCGAAGTTGGCCGCGTGCGCATCCCCGCACAGCTGCGCCGTGACACCGCTCACCGGCGTGGTCGCCAGATCGTGCGCCATCAGGCCGGCCGAACCGCGCAGGAACGCGAACGGCGACGCCGCCATCCGCCCCACCCGCAGCGGCACCAGCTGCGGCAGACGGCCCGCGTTCGCCGACTCCACCGCCGCCACCACCTCCGGCCGCGCCGCCGACGAAACCAGCAGGGCGTGCGACTCCAGCGGCACTTGTTCGCGCAGCAGCTTCCCGCGCCGCTTCGGGCCCTCCGCCGACAGCACCGGATCCACCTCCGCCCACTGCCCGGCCGGCTCCCGGCCCGGGAACGCCGAACCCTCCCCCGCGAACCCGTCCACCGTGAACTCCCGTGCGAACGAGGAAAGTTGCCCGCCCTCCCCGACCTCCACCGCCGACACCCCGGACTCCCTCCGCCACCGCGCCACACCCGACAGGGACCGCCCCCACCAGCGGTGACGCTACCCGGCCCGGCCCGCACCCCCGCCGGGCGGGTCCGTCGCCGGCTGCCGAACACCCGGCCGTACCATGCCGACATGGCACACGACATCCACAACCTCGACCCCGCGTACCTCGCCTTCTGGCGCGACTACCACCTGTGCACGCTCACCACGCTGCGCCCCGACGGCAGCCCGCACGTCGTGCCCGTCGGCGCGACCTTCGACCCCGGGACCGGGATCGCGCGAGTCATCAGCAGCAGGGAGAGCCGGAAGGTCCGCAACGTGCTGGCCGCCGGCGAGGCCGGGCAGCGGGTCGCCATCTGCCAGGTCGACCGGGCCCGGTGGGCCACCCTGGAAGGCCGCGCCGTGATCCGCCAGGACGCCGCCTCGGTCGCCGACGCCGAACGCCGCTACGCCGAGCGCTACCGGCAGCCGCGCGAGAACCCCGAGCGGGTGGTCATCGAGATCACCGTCGACCGGGCCCTCGGCCGCGCCTGAGCGCCTTCGGGCCTGGGCGTCTTCGGGCTTGAGCGTCTTCGGGCTTGGGCGTCTTCTGGCCCGGGCCGGCGGTCCGGAGGCCGTCAGGCCCGGGCGGTGACGACGTGGAAGGTGACGGTGGCCAGGAACGGGCCGGCGGCGAGATGCGCCAGCCAGCGGTCGGCGTCGGAAGCGGACAGGTAGCCGGCCGCGACGGCGCGGCGGGTGACCCGTTGCAGGCCGAGCACCCGGTCGGCGGTGGCCACCTCGCGGAACACCGGAGTCAGCGGGTGGACGTCGACCACCTCGAACCCGGCCTCGGCCGCCAGCCGCGGCAGTTGACTGCCGATCCGGGCGTTGCGCACCGCATGGTCGGTGACGTACCGGGTGTACGCGGCCGTCAGCGACGGCTCCGGGTGATCGACCGTCAAGGTCCCCCAGTCCGGCTCGCCCAGCACCAGCAGGCCACCGGGGCGCAGCACCCGGTGGGCCTCGCGCAGGGCGAGCGCCGGCTCCGCGACGTGCTGCAGCACGCGGTCGGCCCGTGCCCGGTCGCAACTCGCGTCCGCCATCGGCAGATCGTGCACGTCGGCGAGCCGCACCGCGACCTGGAACAGGTGCGCCGTCCGGTCGGTGGCCGCGTCCGCCGCCTCCCGGTCGTGGTCCACCCCGTACACGGAGCCCTCCGCGCCGACCGCCTCGGCCAGCGCCGCCAGATCCGTGCCCGGGCCGCACCCCAGGTCCACCACCGTGTGACCGCGTTCGGCGGCGAGCGCCGTGAGCATCGTCGCCTTGTAGTGCAGACCCGGATCCGAGACGGCCAGTCGATCCAGGTAGGCGATCGGGTCGGGCGGCACGGTCTCGAACACACGGGAGGTCATGACCGGAAGTCAATCAAACCCGGACCCGCCAGGGGAAGCGTCTTCCCCCAGGACAAGGGGCGTACGCCGGGGAGGCCAGGGAGGTCGACGGGGGAGCGGCGGCGCGCTCCCGGCCCCGGCGGGACCGGCCTCAGGAACCCGACGGCAGTGGGACGGTGAGCCGGGTCTCCGAGTCGAACGTCCGCGCCGCGTCGAAGGTTCCCGTCAAGTCGGGGTGACGGCCCAGCAGTTCGTGCGCCTGCGCGAGCGCGGCCGGCTCCAGGCGACGGGTCAGACCGAGATGCGGCATCCAACGGCCGGGCAGATACCGCGGATCGGGATCCGGTGCGGATGCCAGCAGGCGCCACACCTCGCGGTGCAGCTCCACCAGCGCCGGGCTCGGCACCACGCCCCAGGTCAGCACCCGTCGCCGGCTGCGCGCGGCGAACGACAGCAGACCGGCGAACCGCACCTCCAACGGCAGCGCGCCCGCCAGCAGTTCACCCAGCTCGGCGAGCCGCTCCGGCTCGATCGCGCCGCACGCCGCCAAGGTCAGGTGCGGCCGGTGCGCCGGATGCGGAAGGTCCGCCAACGAATCCACCCCGCCGTCGGCCAGTTGCCGCCACACCGTCCGGACCGCCCGGTCCAGCGCCGGTGCACAGGTCAACTCGATGGTCCGCATCCCCCCACGGTAAGGCCCGCCCCGGCCGTACCCGTGAGCGCCCCGTGTGATGGGCTGTCCGGATGCGCACCGTTGACCCGTCCCCGCCGCACCGACCCTTGAGCGGCAGTGAACTGATGGACCGTCGGGAGGGGTGGAAGGCCCGGGCCGGCTGGGTGTCGGCCGCCGTGGCGGTCCTCGGGTCGGGTCTGGTCGTCCCCGGCCTGCTGCCGGCCGCCGCCGGGGCGCTGCTCGGCGGTGCGCTCTACACCGCGCTGCTGCACACGCTGCTGATGGCCGCCGCGCCGCGCCTGCGGCCGTGGACGGCCGGCGCCGCCGCGCTCGCCGCCGGCTGGGCCGTCGAACTGTTCCAGCTCACCGGCGTCCCCGAGTCGCTCGCCGCCCGCAGCCGACTGGCCCGGCTCGCCCTCGGCACCACCTTCGACGCCTCCGACCTGCTCGGCTACACCCTCGGCGCACTCGCCGCCGTTGCGGCCCACCTCGCCGCGCGCCGCCTCGCCCGGCGGATCGCCCGTCGGACAGCCCGCCGCCCGGCGGCGGGGCGCGCCCGGCAGGTCGGGTAGCGGCGGGTAGGTCGGGTAGCGGCAGGTCGGGCAACGGCCGGGGCAAGCGCGGCGTGTCGGGCGGGCGCGCGGTACGACGCGCCCGAGGGCAGATGGGTACATTTGGGACATTCGGGAGCAGAACCAGGCTTCGCGCGTCCACGCACAGAAGGCCGAACCGCCTTCGGAAAGGGTCTCCATGTACCCCGCCCTCAGCCCCGCCGTCCTCGCCGAGCTGCGCCGGCCGCGCCCGTACCCGGCGGTGTCGATCCTGATGCCCACGCACCGGCGGGAGCCGGACAACGCGCAGGACCCGGTCCGGCTGCGCAACCTGGTGGCCGAGGCGAAGGAACGGGTCCAGAACGACCCCGCGGTCGACCGCGCCGTCCGGATCGACGTCCTGGGACAGCTCGACAAGGCCCTCACCGAGGTCGACCTGGTGCACGCCGAGGACGGCCTGGCGATCCTCGCCGCGCCCGGCGAACACCAGGTGTGGTCACTCGGCCGTACCGCCCCCGCCCGGGTGGTCCTGTCCGACACCTTCCTGACCCGCAACCTGGTCGCCGCGCAGATCGCCGAACGCCCGCACTGGGTGCTCGCCGTCGCCGCCGACCGGGTGGTGCTGTGGGGCGGCACCCAGGAACGCGTCACCGAGGAGAAGGCGTACGGCTTCCCGCTGGTCCGCGAGTACGACAACCCCGACCCGGAACGCCAGGAGCAGATCGGCGACACCCCCAGCACCTTCCGCGACGAGGAGACCAAGACGTTCCTCCGGCAGGCCGACACCGAGATCGGCAAGGTGCTCGCCGCCGACCCCCGCCCGCTCTACGTGGTCGGCGACGCGCCCGCGCTCGCCCTGCTGGACGCCGTCGGCCCGATGGCCAAGGAATCCAGCGCGCAGCTCCCGCACGGCGGCCTCGCCCAGGGCGGCGCCGAGACCGTCCGCCAGGTGGTCGAACCCGCCGTCCGCGCCCACGCCGACCAGGAGATCTCCGACGCGCTCGCGCAGCTCGACAAGGCGCGCGGCCGCAAGGCCTTCGCGGCCGGCCTGGACGAGGTCTGGCAGACCGTCGGCGAGGGCCGGATCGCCCTGCTGGTCGTCGAGGAGAACTTCCGCACCACCGTCCGCGACGACGGCGACCACCTGGTGCCCGCCGAGGCCGACCAGCCCGGCGCCCGCGAGGACATCGTCGACGAGGTCATCGAACGCGCGCTGGACGCGGGCGCCAAGGTCAGCTTCGTCCCGGACGGGACCCTCTCGGACGCGGGGCGGATCGCGGCGGACCTGCGCTACTGACGCTGCGAAACAGGGGCGCGTGGAGGGCATCCCCCGGGAGGCACCGCCACGCGCCCCTGACGGTGCAGCCCCCGGTTGTGCTCGCCTCTCAGCCCGTGGACGCCCCGAGGATCGTGCCGACCGCGTAGGTCACGCCCATCGCGATGCCGCCGCCCAGGACGTTGCGCAGCACCGCCCGGCGCGGGTCCGCGCCGCCGAGGCGGGCGCTCGCCCAGCCCGTCACCACCAGGGCCGCCAGGACCGCGACCACCGTGATCCACACGCGGTGGGTGGGCGGCGGCAGGACGATCGCCAGCAGCGGCAGCAGCGCGCCCACCGTGAACGCGGCGAAGGAGGCCCACGCGGCGTGCCAGGGATCGGTCAACGCCTCGGGGTCGATGCCGAGTTCGGTCTCCGCGTGGGCGGCCAGCGCGTCGTGCGCGGTGAGCTGCACCGCGACCTGGTGCGCCAGTTCCGGGTCCAGGCCCTTCGCCTCGTACAGGCCGGCCAGTTCGGCGAGCTCCGCCTCCGGCGTCAGGTGCAGCTCCCGCCGCTCCATGGCCAGCGCCGCCTGCTCGGCGTCCCGCTGGGTGCTCACCGACACGTACTCGCCCGCCGCCATCGACAGCGAGCCCGCCAGCAGGCCCGCCAGACCCGCCGTCAGCAGTTCGGTGGAGGTGGCGTTCGCACCCGCCACACCCACGACCAGGCCTGCCGTCGACACCACGCCGTCGTTCGCGCCCAGCACTGCTGCCCGCAGCCAGTTCAACCGGTCGCCCAGCGCACCGCTGTGCGCCTCACCGTGCTCGATCGGGCCCTGCCCCTGAGAAGCCGTCATGACCCCAGTCTGCCCGCCGACCGCCCGACAGACCCGCAGCGGCGGCGGGACGCCGGGGAGCGCGTCGCGAGGAGGTGCGGAGTTCTAGGCGGCGGACAGCCGGCGGGTCAGCTCGCGGTGCACCTGGCGGGTGGTCAGGCCCAAGGTGTGCAGGGCGAGACGGCCCGGTCCCGAGGCATCCGACTCCAGGACGGCCAGCAGCAGGCGCTCGGTGAGCAGGCCCGCCCCGGCCGACGGGTCGGCGAGGCGCTGGTGGACCCGCGCCGCGCCCGCGGCGAACGGCGGGAACTCGCCGCGCGGCACCGGCGGCAGCGGCCAGGCGTGGTCCTCCCAGGCCTGCACCAGCGCGGACTCCCACGCCTGCTGCGACACGCCCAGGCCCGCGAGCACCGCGGGCGCCGTGCCGTCGGCCGCCGTCAGCGCCAGCAGCAGGTGGCCGGTGTTGGTCTCGCGGTGGCCCAGCAGCCGGGCCCGCTGCCGGGCCTCGTCCAGCAGCGCGTCCGTCTCGTCCTCCGCCGCCTGGGCCTCCTCGGAGCGGGCGCCGGCCGCCCCCGCCGGGCCCGCCGTCGCGAGGCAGTGCTCCACCAGTCGGTGGCCCAGCTCGGTCAACTCCCGTGCCAGCCGGTGCGCGTACGCGATCCGCTCGACGTCCGGGGTCCCGGCCGTCTCGGCGTCGACCCGGGCCACCCACCCCGCAAGATCCAGATCTGTCATGTCCACCAGGCTGCCCGGGGCTCCGCCGCCCGGTCAAACCGGCCGAGGAATGGTCAACGGCGGCTCACCGCAGTGCCATCAGAGCGTGGTCGGGTCCGGATTGCCCTGCGGGCTGCCGGTCCACCAGTTCCCCGGCGCCTGCGGATCGCTGCTGGTCCAGTACTCGACGATCGCGGTGACGAACTCCGCCGGGGACAGCGCGCCGTCGCCGTCCCGGTCCAGGTGCGCGAACGCGGTGTCGGCGTCGACGCGACGCAGCTGCGGGAAGTGGCCGCGCTGGAAGAGGAAGAACTCGTCCTGGTCCACCACCCCGTTGCCGTCCGCGTCCGCCACCGCCAGGAACGCCCGGGCCAGCCCGCCGAGCGCCGCCTCGGCCGCCGCCGGATCGTCGGCCAGCGCCGCGGTCGACTCCAGGAACTGCGCCCGTCTCATCGCCCGTGCCCCGTCGGGCAGTTGGGGCAGGTGCACCTCGCGCCAGATCGTCAGGTACGCGTCCACCACCCGCTTCTCCTGCGGCGACCCGGCCGGGTGGCCCAGTGAACGCGCCACCGACTGGCCCATCAGGACGTGGTCCTGCTCGGTGAGCAGGCCGTCGCCGTCCGCGTCGAGGTGGTCGAAGCCGTGGCTGATCTTGGCGATGAGCAGGTCCTCGGACACTGATGACCCTCCGCTGGCAATGAATTGACGGAGAGTCAGTTTAGGGGCCGCGTCAACGGGCGGGGCACGGAGGGTGTGATCGGCGCTTGACCTCAAGCCGACTTGAACTTCTAGGCTCGGCCGCATCGACCTGAGACCAGGGGAGGACCCGGCCATGGAGTACACGCACAGCGACGCCGAACTGATCAAGCAGCCCATCGGGTACTGGAGTTGGGCGGCCTACAACGCCGTCGTCACCCGCACCCGCGGGGCGCTGGCCGAGCTCGGCACCACGCAGCCGCAGTGGTGGGTGCTCGCCCAGCTCGCGCACGCCACCGAACCGCGCAGCCGCACCGAGATCTCCGACCTGCTGAGCGGCTACCTCGACGCCGGGCCGGAGGCGATGGAGGCCGAGATCGACCTGACCGTCGAACGCGGCTGGGTCACCCAGTCCGCCGACGGCCTGCTCGCCCTGACACCCGGGGGCCGGGCGCTGTTCACCGAGGCCGCCGCCCGCCAGGACGAACTGTGGGCCGAACGGCACCGGGACATCTCCGACGAGGAGTACCTGACCACGATGAAGGTCCTGCAGCGGTTCATCCACAACACCGGCGGCCGGGCCTGGCACCACTGACCGCCCGCCGCCCGCCGCCCGCCGCCCGCCGGTCGCCCGGCGGTAGGGTCGGACGGACCACACCGCCGTGCCCGGGAGCTGCCGATGCGTCACGCCGACGATCCGACCGACACCCGGATCAGGACCCACGGGCGCGTCGCCACCACGCTCGCCCTGCTCGGCGACCGGCAGCTGGGCGAACTGCTCGACGCCGCGGGCGGGTCGGGGCCCGTCGCCGCCGGGATCGGCGGCCGGGCGGGCGCGGTGGAGGTCGACGGCACCCGGGTCTTCGTCAAACGGGTGCCGCTCACCGACCTGGAACTCGAACCGGCCCACGTCCGCAGCACCGCCAACCTGTTCGAGCTGCCCGGGTTCTACCAGTACGGCATCGGCTCCACCGGCTTCGGCGCCTGGCGCGAGCTCGCCGCCCACACCCTCACCACCCACTGGGTGCTCGACGGCGCCTACGAGGGCTTCCCGCTGATGCACCACTGGCGCGTGCTGCCCGACACCCCGCCGACCGGCTTCATGGACGAGTTCGGCGGAGTCGACGGCGCCGTCGCCCACTGGGACGGGCACCCGGCCGTCCGCAGGCGGCTGGAGGCGCTGGCCGGCGCCTCGCACAGCCTGGTGCTGTTCCTCGAACACCTGCCGCACACCCTCGCCGACTGGCTCCACGACCATCCCGACCGCACCGGCGCCCCGCAGCTGTGGGCGGCCGAGGAACTGGCCCGCGGCACCCGGTTCATGAACGAACGCGGCTTCCTGCACTTCGACGCGCACTTCCGGAACGTGCTCACCGACGGCCGCCTGATCGCGTTCGCCGACTTCGGCCTCGCCCTCGCCGAACGCTTCGACCTCACCCCGGCCGAGCACCGCTTCCTCGCCGACCACCGCGGCTACGATCGGCACTACACCGCCGCCCACCTGCTCCAGCACCACCTGCTGGACCGCTACCGCGGCGAGCGCGAACGCACCGACTTCCTGCGCGCCTGGCTCGCCGGACACCGCCCCGCCACCGTGCCCGGACCCGCCGCCACCCTGCTCGACCGGCACGCCCCGACCGCCATGGCGCTGGACGGGTTCCACCGCCGCCTGCTGGGGGAGAGCAAGCTCACGCCCTACCCGCGGGCCGAACTCGAACGGGCGGCGACCGACCGGCGAGCCGTCAGGCCTTGACGAGCTCGCCGGACTTCGCCCAGTTGTCGTGCAGCCGGTCCAGGTACGACCGGGCCTCCGGGCCCGGGTTCGCGCCGCGCGCGAACGCCAGCATGTTGCCGGCGCCCGTGTTGTAGCCGAGCGCCATCAGCTCGTTCCGGTTGTACGACCCCGCCCACTTCGCGGGCAGCTGGGCCCCCAGGTCGTGCAGGTGCCAGGCCGCCGCCTGCACCGCCAGCGCCGGATCGTCCGGCAGGTCCTCCCACGGCCGGGCGGCGAACGACCGGTTGCGGCGGCACTCCTCATACGCGGCGCGGTGCATGTTGGCGATGCCGAACGAGGCCTCCGGCTTCATCTTCTGCCAGGCCCGCTCGACGTCCGGCCCGTGCGGCTTGTACGACTCGTTGAACAGGATCGCCATCACCAGCTGCGGGTCGACCCCCGCCTCGGCGGCGTACTTGCGCACCTCCGGGACGAACCGCGGCGGCGAGTAGTCGGCCGAGCCGCGCGGCGTCGACGAGGAGTCGGGCGAGGGCGTGCCCGCCGACGGGGCCGGGGCGGAGGCGGCGGGCGGGGCCCCGGCCGCCGGGGCCGCGGAGTCGCCGCCGCGTTCGTACAGCCAGATGCCGAGCACCGCCAGGGCCAGCACCGCCCACGGCCATTTCGCGCCGCGCTCCGCCACCGCCGGGCCTCCTTCTGTCCGGGTCCGCCTGCCCGGCCACCGGTCCGTCGCCGACCGGCGGCCGTGTCCTGCCGACGGCCTGCTGCGTTCTGCCAGGTGTCGCCCGCGGCGGGCGGCCCGCCGCGACGACCTGGGGGTGAGCTTACGTACCCGGAATGAATTTGTATGCTTCGCTCCAACCTCTACATGCGTGTAGAGGAACCGGACGGCGTCCGGTGTGCGTCTGTCAGGCCGAACCGGCCGAACGTCGCACCGGCGACGCGGCAGTGGACAAGGGGTGACCATGACCGGGCGAAGGCCGGCGCGCTCGCGCGGCGCGACACCGCTGTGGCGGGACGAGTACGGGCAGCAGGCGCCGACGCCCCCCGGACCGAGCGGGACGTCCATGCCGACGCAGCGGGCCGGACGGCGGCAGCCGGAGGGCGCGCGCCGTGCCTCCGGGCGGCAGTCGGAAAACGCTTACCGCGAGCCCGGGCGACGCGTCACCGAGCAGCGCCGGACCGGGGCGCAGCGGCGGTCCGGCGAGGGGCGCCCGGCCGCGGCCCCGCGGGCCGAGCGGCGCCGGTCGGCGGCCGCGTCCTCGAACCGGATGCCCGCGGTGCTGCCGGCGCTCGGACTGCCCGTGCTCGGGGCGCTCGCCGACGAACTGTTCGGCGGCGGACTCGGCTGGCTCTACTCGACGTGCGCGGTGCTCGGCGCGGGCATGGCCGCGCTGGTCGCGACCCGGCGCGGCTGGTGGTGGATCGTCAGCGGCGCGCCGGTGGTCACGCTGACGGTCGCCTGCGCCGTCGACTACCTGGCGCGCAGCGACCGCTACCAGGGCGCCGGACTCGCCACCCAGGGCCTGCGGCTGGTCAGCGGTCAGTTCTGGCCGATGGTCGCCGCCGTCGCCGCGGCGCTGCTCGCCACCGTCGTCCGCACCCGCCGCACCCGGAAGGCCCACCATGGCTGAGCAACGCAGCGCCCGACGGGGCGGCGCCCGCCCGTCCCGCCCCGCCCCCCTGGTGATCGCCGGCCGCACCGTCGCCTGCGGCGTCTCGCTGGCCGTGCTCGCCGTCAGCGGCTTCGCCTGGTACACCGTCAACGACCTGAACGGCGTCACCCGCTCGCACGCCCTGGACGAGGCGAAGAAGAACGCCCCCAAGCACCTCGACAAGTCCATCAACCTGCTGCTGATCGGCCTGGACAGCCGAAAGGACATGGACGGCAACGACCTGCCGAAGGAGTTCGTCCAGGACGAACTGCACGCCGGCTCCAGCGAGATCGGCGGCTACAACACCAACTCGCTGATCGTGCTGCACATCCCGCCCAGCGGAAAGGTGCAGGCGGTGTCCATCCCGCGCGACGACTGGGTGCAGACGTACGGCGCGGACGGCAAGATGCACAAGATCAAGGAGGCGTACGGGTACGCCAAGGACGCCGCCGAGCAGAAGCTGCGCGCCAAGGGCGTCAAGGGCGCCGACCTGGAGCACCAGAGCCGCGAGGCCGGGCGCTCCGCCACCATCCAGACCGTGCAGAAGCTGCTCGACATCCCGATCGACCACTTCGCCGAGGTCAACCTGCTCGGCTTCTACGACATCGCCAAGGCCGTCCAGCCGATCACCGTCTGCCTGAACAAGCCCGTCAACGACCCGATCGTCTCCCGGGTCACCGACAGCAAGGGCAACGTGATCCGGCCCGGCGGCGGCACCGGCCTGCAACTGCCCGCCGGCGAGAGCCAGTTGGACGCCGCCCAGGCGCTCTCCTTCGTCCGCCAGCGGCACAACCTCACCAACGGCGACCTCGACCGCACCCACCGCCAGCAGGCCTTCATCGCCTCCGTCGAGTACAAGCTCAAGCAGCAGGGCGTGATGGACGACCTCGGCAAGATGCAGTCGCTGCTCGACGTGGTCAAGAAGGACGTGGTGATAGACGACGACTGGCAGATCCTCGACTTCGCCCAGCAGGCGCCCAACCTGACCGGCGGCAACGTCGAGTTCAACACCCTGCCGATCGACAAGTTCGCGAACATCGGCGGCCAGGAGGTCAACCAGGTCGACCCGGGCAAGCTGCGACGCATCGTCAAGCAACTGTTCGGCCAGGCCGCCGCCGACCCCGCGCCCGCGCCCGCCGCCACGACCGACGCACCCGACGCCGCGCCGCCCGCCAACGCCGCCGACACCACCGTCGACGTGCTCAACGGCTCGCCCGTCACCGGCGCGGCCGCCGACGAGTCCAAGGCGCTGACCGCGCTCGGCTACCGGGCCGGAAAGGCCACCAACTCCGACACCAGGCCGAAGAGCACCACCGTCAAGTACGGCGCCGGGGCCAAGGACGCCGCCCAGCAGATCGCCACCCGCTACGGCGCCACCGCCACCGCCTCGACCGCCGTCCTCGCCGGCCACGTCCAGATCACCCTCGGCACCGAGTACACCGCCCCCGGCGGGACGCCCACCGCCGGCGCCGACCCCAACCCCGCCGCGACGCTCCAGATGCAGGGCCCGCCGGTCAAGGCCGGGGGAGTGCCCTGCGTGGACTGACTCCCGCCCGGAGCCCGCAGGGACGAGAGAAGGCCCCCGCCGAAGCAGCGGGGGCCTTCCGGTCGGTCGAGGGGGCGGGCTACCAGGGCGTGGCGGCCTTCACCAGCAGCAGCAGCGCCACCGCCGCGTTCAGCGCGAAGACCGCGGAGGCCGCCGTGCCCGCCGCCGCGACCATCGCCGCCAGACCGGCCGGACTGGCCGGCGGCGGCCAGGACTCGCCCAGGGCCGGGCTGAGCAGGGCCGTCACCCGGCGGGGGACCGGCCCCGGGGCGGCGAACGCCGCGAACGACGGGGCCGGCCCCGCGGAGCGCGTCACCAGCGCCGCCCGGGCCACCGCGCGGGCCGTCAACCGGCGGTCGCCCACCGAACCCGCGGCCTCCTCGTCCGCCCACCGCTCCGTCGCGTAGCCGACCGCCTTCTGCAGCGGCCGCAGGAACGGGTTGACGCAGCTCGCCAACTGCGCCGCCAACAGGTAGCGGTGGTGACGGTTCGCCAGGTGCGAGCGCTCGTGCGCCAACAGCGCCCGCTGCTCGTCCGCGTCCAGGCTGTCCATCATCGCCGTCGACACCACCACCCGGCCCGGCACGCCCGGCACCGCGTACGCGTACGGCTCCGGGTCCGGCAGCACCACCAGGTCCGAGTCCAGCGGCATCGGCGCCAGCGCCCGTTGCGCCCGCGCCCGGATCCGCAGATGACGGCGCAACGAGCGCGAACACGCCGTCAATACCGTCACCAGGCCGACGACCGCGGCCGTGCCCACCTCCTCGTGGAACGGCACCGCCGTCCGGATCTCCGGATCCGACCAGCTGTCCGGCAGCGGGTTGCCCGGAATCTGCGCGGTGCCCACCACGAACAGCAGCCCCAGCGCCAGCGTGCTGCACACCGCCATCGACACGCCGATCCAGCTCAGCAGCCGCACCGCGCGACGCGGGTGCAGATGGTGCTCCGCCAGCCGCGCGATCGGCCACGACGTCAACGGCAGCACCAGCGGGAGGAAGACGAAGAAGCCCATGGCTCAGCCCCCGCCGCCCCGGCCCGTGCCGCTCCCCGGCGGGTCCGCCGCGTTCAGCAGCGACCGCAGCAGCTGCTCGTCCTCGGGCGTCAACGCCGTCACGAAACTCGCCAGCACCGCGTCCCGGTCCGGCTCGGTGTCGAGCAGCCGGCGCATCCGGCGGGCCGTCAGACCCGCCGCCGCGTCCGCCGCCGCCGACCACACGTACGCCCGCCCGACCCGGCTGCGCGACACCGCCTGCTTCGCCAGCAGCCGCGACAGGATCGTCATCACCGTGGTGTACGCCAGCTCGCCGCCCAGCTGCTCCTGCACCCAGGACGCCGTCACCGGCCCCGGCGCGCCGTGCAGCACCGTGAGCACCTCGGTCGCCAGCTCACCCTGGCCGCGGCGCCGCCGGCCGCCCTCCTCGCCGTCACCGGACTCGCCCATCTCCGGATCGGGGCCCGCCAACTCCATCGGAGACTCCCTCCGCCGCGGCCGCCCCGCGCTCGACTCGGACTGTTCACCCCCATCCTAGGGGCCGCCCACCCGGCGGGACGGAGCGGGAAAGCGTTTGCCGACCACGAACGAACAGTTGACCGAGGACCCGCTATGGTGTGCGGCACCCGCGGTGATCATGTCTCGCCGCGCCCTCCCCCCACCTCGTTCCGCCCTGTTCCGCCCAGGAGAGCCCCGTGTCGCACCGCCGCGCCCGCGCATCGTCCCGCCGCCCCCGGGGCCGCCGTGCCGTCCTGCTCTCCGCCGCCACCGTCCTGGTCATCGGCAGCGGCGTCGCCGCCCTCGCCGCGACCACCAAGGACCACCCCGCCCCGCGGGCCGCCGAACCCGCCGCGAGCGCCCCCACCGACCCGGACACCGCACCCGCGCCCGGCGACAGCGCCTCCCCATCCGCGTCCCCCTCCACCTCGGCCTCCCCGTCGGCCTCCGCCTCCGCGAAGCCCTCCGGATCCGCCTCCCCCTCGGCCTCCGCCGGAGCCACCGCCCCCGCGGCCGCCCGCAACGCCGCACCGGCCGCCAAGCCCGGAACCGCCCCCGCGACGTTCACCGGACTCGCCTTCGACACCTGCACCGCACCCCCGCTCGCCACCATGAACGCCTGGTACGGCACCTCCCCCTACGGCGCCGCCGCCGTCTACATCGGCGGCAAGAACCGCGGCTGCGCCCAGCCCCAGCTCACCGCCGGCTGGGTCGGCTCCGTCACCAACACCGGCTGGAAGCTCGTCCCGCTGTACGTCGGCGCGCAGCCCCCGTGCCAGACCGGCAACAGCCCCGAGAAGCTCACCGCCGACACCGCCACCACGCTCGGCACCAGCGACGGCAACGACGCCGTCGCCAAGGCCGCCGCCCTCGGCATGCGCGCCGGCAGCACCCTCTACCTCGACGTCGAGGCGTACAACACCGCCGACACCGGCTGCGCCGACGCCGTCCTCGCCTACACCCAGTCCTGGAACCGCGCCGTGCACAACTCCGGCTACTGGGCCGGGTTCTACGGCTTCGCCTCGTCCAGCGCCGCCGGCATCGCCCAGGCCGCCGGGGCCGGCGCCGCCGACCTGCCCGACGCCCTCTGGTACGCCCGCTACGACGGCGCCGCCGACACCACCGGCAGCTTCCCGTTCGCCGGCGGCCTGTACACCGGCCACCGCCGGGCCCACCAGTACCAGGTCAACCAGAAGGAGACCTACGGCGGCGCCGCCCTCACCGTCGACCGCAACGCCTGGGACGCGCCCGTCGCCGTCGTCGGCTGACGGCCCGTCGGGGCAGGGGAGGCGGCGATGCCGGGGTGCGCTAGCGTGCCGCTGTGAACAGCGAACCCACGGACCCCGGCACCCTGTCGGCCATGGACAGCACCGCCGGATACGCCGACGCCGCCGAAGCCCTGGTCGAACAGTACGAGAGCGTGAGCTTCGCGGAGGTCCACCGCGAGGTGCTCCACCTGTTCCCGACCCGGCCCGCCGCCGTGCTCGACATCGGCGCGGGCAGCGGACGCGACGCCGCCGCCCTCGCCGCCGCCGGGCACCGCGTCACCGCCGTCGAACCCACCGCCGCGATGCGCGAACTCGCCCGCGCCCGGCACGCCCGGCACGCCGTCGACTGGGTCGACGACGCCCTCCCGCAGCTGCCCGAACTCACCGCCCGCGCCGACCGCTACGAGCTGATCCTGCTCACCGCCGTCTGGATGCACCTCGACGCCGAACAGCGCGCCGCCGCCATGGCCACCCTGGCCCGCCTGCTCGCCGACGGCGGCCGGATCGTCCTCTCGCTGCGCCACGGCCCGGTGCCGCCCGGCCGCCGGATGTTCCCGGTCGGCGCACCCGAGACGGTCGCCCTGGCCCGCGCCAACGGGCTGGCGCCGCTGCACCTCGCCCACCGCGAGGACCCGCACGCCAGGGCCGGCGTCAGCTGGACCTACCTCGCGCTGCACGCCGCCGACGAGCCGTCAGCCGCCGTCCCCGGGGCGCGGGACGGGCAGGGCCTGGCGGGAGACGGCGTCAGCAGGTCGTAAGGTGGAGACGCCCGGCGCCCGGCGGGTCGGCCGCGCGGCGTCGGCACCCATGACCGGCACGGCCCCGACGGCCGAGCACCGAGGGAAGGACGACCTGCGCCATGGCAGCTGACATCCGGGTGGAGCCCCTGGGCGACCGCGAATACCTGGTCCGGGTCGAGCAGGGCTCGGCCCAGGCCTCCACCCAGGTCCGGGTCACCGACGGCGTGTTCGACCGGACCGGGCTCCCGGAGGTCGAGGAGGGGCGCGTGGTGCACGAGACCGTGGCGTTCCTGATCGAGCGTCAGCCCGTGATCGACATTCCTCCGATGATCGACCTGGACGACCTCGCGGACGCCTACGGCGACAGCTACCTGGAGGAGCTGGAGCGCCGCCTCGGCAGCCGCTGAGCCGGACCCTGGGCGGAGGCTCGGGCAGCCGCTGAGCGGCCCCCTGGGCTTCCGCCGGACCATCCCCGACGACGGCGCCCCGCCGGAATCCCAGGTTGCCGCCGCCCTTCGACGGCCGGCCCGGCGGGACCCCAAGGAGTGCGCCCGGGTGGTCGCCGGGAGCCGGGAGCGTGCCGAGGGGCTCGGATGCCGCTGACCGTAACCGAACTGACCGGCCGTCATCTGTTCGGCCGGCGGGGTCGCCGGGGGCTGCCCGGATCCATCGGGATTGCGGGATTTGCGTAGATACCGGCAGGTCAAGCAGGCTCTACGCATGAGCACACCCGTGTACCGGGGCCCCGCCCTGCTGCTGGCCGACGGACTGGAGATCCCCGTCCAGGTGGAACTGACCGGAAACGTCCCCGAACTCGGCCTGCCCGGTTGGACCGGGGTCCTGGAGAGCGGGGACACCCGGTTCAGCGCGGGCAGCGTGCGCTCCGGGCGGCTGCGGCTGCCCGGCGGGTGGGAAGGCGGCTTCGCGGTGATGCGCCGCCTGCTCGGCGTCTCCACCGTGTGGGTGCGCGGCAACGACGTCGAGGCCTCCCCGGCGGACTGGCCCACCGGCTGACGGCGGGTCACCGGCGCCGGGCAGCGGCACGGGTCAACGGGGGCGTGCAAGGGGCGCGAAACCGGCGCGGGGCGCCGTGGCGCGCGCGGTGGGTGCGCGGCCGGTGCTGCATCCGGGAGTGGTCCGACGGCGAACGGCTGTCGCTCACCGGGGTCGACACGCTACGGTCTGTGTTCTGGAGGTGGACGATGACCGAGCAGCAGACCTGCCCGGGCTGCGCCGGGGCGCGCGGCACGGAGAAGACCGAACACTCCGTGGAGACCGACGGCCAGGGGTGGCAGCAACCCGTGCGGCGCACCTTCTGGTCGCCGTGCACGGTGTGCGCGGGCTCGGGGGTGGTGCACCGATGAGGCTGGTCTTCGTCTGCCAGGGCTGCGGCTGCCACTACCTGGTGCCGCCCGCCCTGCACTACCCCGACGGCGGTCGGGCCAGCGCCGTCTGGTGCTCGGTGTGCCAGGCAGCGGCCGCCCGCAGCGGCACCGCCGAGCCCACCGAACTCGCCGCCGTCGCCGTCCTGCTGGCCGTCCGCGCCCTCAAGGCCGCCCTCGCCGGCCGTGAGCAGTCGCGCCGCGACCAGCCGCGCCGGGACCGCCGGCCGACCCGCCCCGCCCCCACCTCCCGCGGCCGCACCCGCCCCACCGGAGCCCGTACCCGCCTGGTCTGACCGGCGAGGCCCGGGCCCCGGTGCGATCCTGCGGCCGGCTCAGGCCCAGCGCCCGGCCGCGGCCGCCTCGCCGACGAACTGTTCGAAGGAGCGGGGCGGTCGGCCGAGAGCCTGCTGGACGCCGTCGGAGACGGTGGCGCCGCGGCCCTCGCGGACGTCCACCAGCAGACCGGTGAGCAGCCGGGCGGCCGCCGCCGGGACGCCCTCCTCGGTCAGCCGGTCCGCGAACGCGGCGGCGGGGACGTCGAGGTGACGGAGCGTCCGGCCGGTCGCGGCGGCGATCACGTCGAGCGCCTCGCCGAAGGAGAGCGCGGCCGGGCCGGTCAGCCGGTAGGTGCGCCCGCAGTGGCGATCCTCCGTCAGGGCGGCGGCGGCGACCGCGGCGATGTCCTCGGCGTCGACGAACGGGGTGCGCCCGTCGCCGGTCGGGGCGGCGAGCGTGCCGGAGCGGACGCCCGGCAGCCAGAACGACTCGCTGAAGTTCTGCGCGAACCAGTCGGGCTGCAGGATCGTCCAGTCGACGCCGGACCCGCGGACGGCCTGCTCGGCCGACTTCAGCGGGTGGCCGTCGTCGGCCCCGCCCACCCCGTACGCGGACAGCAGCACCAGCCGGGTCACGCCCGCCGCGACCGCCTCGGACACCAGGCGGGGAACGCGGTGCCGCCGGTCCGCGCCCGGGCGCAGAGCGGGCTCCAGCAGGTACATCGCACCGGCCCCGGCCAGCGCGGGCCCCCAGGTCGTCGGATCGTCGAGATCGAACCGGACGTCGCCGCCGGTGCGGGACGCGGTACGGACGGGCAGACCGTCGGCGGACAGCCGGCGGGCGATGCGGCGGCCGGTCGTGCCGGTGCCGCCGAGAACCAGGATGCTCTTCATGCCCCTCAGCCAACCGCGCCGAGTTCGGACGATCCATGGGAGATCGTCGCGCAGACCTTCGTGATCGTCTAACGTGGCGTCACATGGACGTTCTGAGTGATCTGCTGCACCGGGCCCGCGCCACCAACGCGCAGATCCGGCAACTGATCCAGCGACCCCCGTGGGCGACGACCTTCGCCGACGCCCCGCCGCTCACCGTCGTCGCCACCCTCGGCGGCCGGGCGAGCGTCCGGCTCGACGACGACCCGGGGGCCGCGCCCGTCCGGCTGGCCGCCGGAGACATCGCACTGGTCAGCGGCACCGCCCAGTACACCATCGCCGACTCGCCGGACACCCCGCCGCAGATGGTCGTCCGCGACGGGCGCAAACACCTGATCGACGCCGACGCCCCCGCCCAGCAGCCGCTCGCGCCCCGCACCTACGGCGACGGGCTGCCCGGCGCCACCACCCTGCTGCGCGGCGCGTACGAGATCCGCGGCGAGGTCGGCGAACGTCTGCTGCGCACCCTCACCCCGCTGGCCGTGGTCCCCGCCGGGCCGCGCACCCGCGCCGTCCTGGAACTGCTCGCCGCCGAGACCGCCCACGAGGCGCCCGGCCAGGACGCCGTCCTCGAACGGCTGCTGGACCTGGTCCTGGTCCTCGCGCTGCGCGAGTGGTGCGCCCGTCCGGACGCCCGACTGCCGTCCTGGCACCGGGCGTTGGCGGCCCCCGCGATCGGCGAGGCGCTGCGGCTGCTGCACGAGAACCCCGGGCACCGCTGGACGGTGGCCGAACTCGCCGCGAAGGTCGGGCAGTCCCGCGCGACGTTCGCCGCGCACTTCACCGCCGCCGTCGGCGAACCCCCGCTCGGCTACCTCACCGGCTGGCGGATGACCCTGGCCGCCGACCGGCTGCGCGACACCGACCGCACCGTCGCCGCCGTCGCACGGGAGGTCGGGTACGAGGACGCGTTCGCCTTCAGCACCGCTTTCAAACGCGCCCGCGGCGCCAGCCCCGCGCACTGGCGCCGCGCCCACCGCTCCGCCTGACGGCTGCTCCGCCTGACGGCCGCTCCGGCCGGCGGCCTGCTCAGCCGCCCGGCCGGCGGACGGCGCGCGGGCCCAGGGGAGTGGCGCCGAGCGCGGTGACGCGCTCGCGCAGGCCGCGGTCGGCGGTGACCACCACGCACCGATGGGAGGGCTCCCCGGCGACCAGCTCGACGATCCGGTCGTCACCGCTGCCGGGAGCGGACTCCACCCGGACACCGGGCACCGACTCCACCCCGCGCGCGGCGCCCTCCACCACCAGAACGACCGTCAGCGGGCCCGGCAGCTCCGGAAGTCCGTCGCGGGCCACCGCTGCCAGCGAGTCGCGCAGGCGCTCCGCCGCGCCGCGCCGGTCGCGCCACCAGCCGTCCGGGACCGAGCCGACCACGTTCGCGCCGTCCACCACCAGCAGGGGCGGTCGGGGATCGGCCGGGCCGTCGAAGTTCTCCATGGACGTCAAGACTGCCACGGTGCGCCGGCGCTGTGCTCGGCGATGCGCAGGTCGTGGGGGAGGCGAAAAGGCAGCGTAAAGGAGGTTTCTGAGGTTTGGTACGGACCAGTCACTACTGGGCGGTATTGTCTGTGCGGCAATCCCGCACGAGCATTCGCTTTTCCCGATCGGACCTCCTCTCATGAATCACGGCACCATGGCCCATCTCGACGGTTTTCAGTACGGGTGGGTGAACCCGGTCGTCGCGTATGCCATCGCGTGCGTGGGCGCGGCCATCGGACTGCGGTGCACGGCCCGGGCCGTGACGCTGCCCTCGCGGAAGCGGGCCGGCTGGCTGGCGCTGGCGGCCGGCGCGTTCGGCTGCGGAATCTGGTCGATGCACTTCATCGCGATGCTCGGCTTCATGGTGGACGCCTCCACCCTGGTCTACGACATTCCGCTGACGCTGCTGAGCCTGCTGGTCGCGGTCGTCGTGGTCGGCCTCGGCATCGGCTACGTCGGCTACCGCGGCAGCGGCACCGGCACCTTGCTGACCAGCGGCGTGCTGACCGGCTGCGGTGTCGCCGTGATGCACTACCTCGGCATGGCCGCCATGCAGGTCGAGGGCGCGGTCTCCTACGACACCCTGCTGGTGGTCGCCTCGGTCGCCATCGCGATCGCCGCCGCCACCGCCGCGCTGTGGATGACGCTGCACATCAAGGGCCTGGCGGCGGCGCTCGGTGCGGCGCTGATCGCCGGCGTCGCCGTGGTCGCGATGCACTACACCGCGATGGCCGCCGTCACCGTCACCCTGGACGGCCGCGCGGCCGGCACCGGCGTCCCTGCCTCGCAGTTCGCCCTGCCGGTGGCCGTCGGCATCGTGGTGGTGCTCGCCGTCGCCGGCCTGGCCGTCGCCTTCTCCCCGCAGGACGACGAGCCCGGCGCCGGCCCGGCCGTCGAACCGATCCGGGTCGACCTGTTCGGCCAGGAACGCCGCTGACCGCAGCGCCCCCGCCGTACCCCGCCGCACCTGACGCCGCCCGACTCCCCGGGCGGCGTTCGGCGTTCCGGCCGTTCGGCGTTCCGGCCGTTCGGCGTTCCGGTCGTTCGGGGCGGCGGCCGGGAGGTCGGCCGAGCTCAGGGCGATGTGGTCGACGGCGCGGCCAGCCGGGCGTCCTCGGGCGTGCCGGCCGTCGCGGCGGCCAGCCGGGCCGTGCCGAAGTGCCGCTGCGCGTACGCCGCGGCGGTGGTCGCCGCGCCCAGGGCGAGCCAGCCCAGCGGGCCGGTGGAGAGCACCGCGCCCGTCAGCAGCAGCGGGCCCGCCGCCTTCTCGGTGGACTGGGCCATTCCGGCCACGCCGAGGTACTCGGGGCGGGCCCGCTCCGGGGCCAACGCCACCGACAACTCCCAGGACACCACCGAGCGCAGCAGCTCCGCGAAGGTCACCAGCACCGCCGCCGCCAGCAGCAGCACCGAGGCGAGGACCGGCCCCGGGCCGTGCGCGGCGGCCGCCGCCGCACAGCAGCCGAGCACCGCGAAGCCGTACATCGGCACCGCCCGCACCGCCTGACGGGGCGTCCGGACCCGGGCGGACACCCGCAGCTGCGCGACCACCACCAGCACCGTGTTGATCGCCAGGAACGCCGGGACCAGCGCGTGCGGCGCACGGGTGGCGTGGATCAGCCACAGCGGCAGGCCGACGTTCAGGATCGCGTCGTCGATGGTCAGCGCGCAGTCCAGCGCGACGAACCGCAGGTAGCCGCCGTCCCGCCAGGGGCTCGGCCGGGGCGCGGCGTCGGCGTCCGGCGCCGGCTGCCCGGACCCGGCGACCACCCGGCCCTCGTGCCGCGGCTCCCGGACGCCGGCGACCAGGGCGGCCGACAGCAGGAAGGAGAGCACGTCGGCGAGCAGCAGCGCCCGGTACGCGGCCGGGGTGCCGACCGCGAGTCCGATCGCGGCCAGGCCCGCGCCCGCCGCGTACCCCGCGTTCATCGCCGTCCGGGACAGCGCCCGGTACACCGAACGCCGGTCGCCCGCCACGTCGGTGGCGAACAGCATCTCCATTGCCCGCGCCGCCCGGTCGCCCAGCGCGGTCACGGCCACCAGGCCCAGCAGCGCGCCGAACGAGGAACAGAGCAGCACCGACGCCAGCGCCGCGGCCCGCAGCAGGTGACACCCGATCAGCACCCGCCGGCCCCCCAGCGACGCGGCCAGCCGCCCGGCGGGCGGCGAACCGGCGATGCCCGCCACCGAGGCGACGCCGAGCAGCAGCCCGACCTGCCCGGCCGTCAGCCGCTCCACCTCAGTGAAGTACAGCACGCACGCCGCCGCCCACACCCCCGACCCCGTCCGGTCGGTGAACACCACGGCCAGCATGGTCCGCCCGGCCGCCCCGCCCGGCGGATTCCGCAGCTGCGCCCACAACCCGGCCCCGCCACCGCGTTCCCTGCTCGCCGTCCCCACCGTCGCCACCCCGTTCCCACCGCTGTTCGATCCGTACCGGGAGCACTCTGCCCGAGAAATCTCTTGATATCAAGATGCTTGATGTCGAGATGAAAACCAGTGGTCAACCGGCCCCGGCGGGCGGCAGAATGCCCCGATGCGCACCCCGCACTCCTCCGGCTCCGAGCTGTGCGGCGCGTTCAGCGCCGAGTGGACGCGACGGTGCCCCGGGCCGCAGTGGCCCGGGGCACCCGTGGTCGGCGGTGCTGCTCCGGCAGTGCTACTCCGGCAGCAGGTTGTACTCGCTCAGCAGTTCGCCGATCTCCGACGTCTCCAGGCGGGCGTTCAGCCGCTTGCGGAGGACGTGCGGGCCGGGGAGGGAGACCGGCTTGCCGTCGCGCAGGCGGCTGGCCGCGTTGAGGAGGGCGCGGACGTCGTAGGTCGAGCCGAAGACCTCGGGGACGCCGCGTTCGACGCCCAGCAGCTGGTAGGCCGCCTCCATGCCGGTGCGCACCGAGTACTCGGTGGTGAAGATGCAGTCGCGGGTGGTCTCCGCGAACTGGCCGATGAAGGCGAAGTTCACCGCGCCCGGCGGCACCACGTCCGGACGGTCACCCGCCTTGCGGGGCATGAAGAACGAGGTGACGTACGGCATCATCACCGGCACGCACTTGGCCGCCTCCGCCGCCAGCCGGTCGATCTGTTCGATCGGCACGCCCAGGTGGTACAGCCACTCGCGGGTGATCTCCTCGCCCGTGCACTCCTGCATCGGCTTCTTCACGTAGTCGCCGGGCACGTCCACGAACAGCGAGTACAGCCAGACCACGATCTGGTCCTTCGGCTGCTGCTTGAAGTGCGGCTGCCGGTTCACCGTCCAGCTCAGCAGCCAGGACGAGTCGCGGACGGTGACGATGCCGCCCGTCACCACTCCGCCCGAGAACGGGTCGCGCTTGCACACCTTCTGGATGTACTCGGGGATGCGGCGGTCCAGCGTGGTCACCGTCGCCGACTCCCACTTGGTCTGCGGGACGTGCGAGCCGAACACGTCCGGGCGGCCGAAGTCCGGGTGCTTGGCCGCGATCCGCCGCCACAGGTCCCAGGCCGGCGCCGGGCCCTCGTCCAGCTTCGCCGGGGTGTGCTGGTCGCCGTTGTCGGAGTTCTCGGTCAGCGAGCCGATGGTGGTGAACAGCAGGTCGTCCGCGGTCAGTTCGACGCCGCCCGGCTCCCCGCCGGAGATCCAGTGCAGCGCCGTCGCCTGCTTGCGGCCGTCCGCGAAGGAGAAGTCGACGTCGGTGACCTCGGTGTCGTACCGGAACACCACGCCGTGGTCCATCAGCCACTTCACCAGCGGCAGCACCAGCGACTCGTACTGGTTGTACTTGGTGAACTTCAGCGCCGAGAAGTCCGGCAGCCCGCCGATGTGGTGCACGAAACGGTGCAGGTAGAGCTTCATCTCCAGGGCCGAGTGCCACTGCTCGAAGGCGAACATGGTGCGCCAGTACAGCCAGAAGTTCGACGCCAGGAAGTCCTCGCCGAAGACCTCGTCGATCCGCTTGCCCTCCATCTCCTCGCGCGTCGCCATGAAGACCTTCATCAGGTCCCGCTGCGCCCGGTCGGTCAGCGCGAACAGGCCGTTGGTGCCCGCGTCCCGGCCCTGCTGGTGGGTGACGCGCTGGAGGGAGAAGTTCGGGTCGTCCTTGTTCAGCCAGTAGAACTCGTCGAGGACGCTCGCCCCCTCGATCTCCATCGACGGGACCGAACGGAACAGGTCCCACAGGCACTCGAAGTGGTTCTCCATCTCGCGGCCGCCGCGCACCACGAACCCGCGCTCCGGCTCCTTGATGCCGTCCAGCGCGCCGCCCGGGATCCGCTGCTGCTCCAGGATCGTGATCCGCTCGCCGGCCATCTGCCCGTCCCGGACCAGGAACGCCGCGCCCGCCAGCGACGCCAGCCCGGAGCCCACGAACCACGCCCGCTTGTCGTCCACGCCGGCGGGCTTGCGGGGCCGTGCGAACGCCTCGTAGTTGCCGCTGCTGTAGTACATCGCGCGCTCCCTCATCCGTCGTTCCACAGAGCCGACCAAGATCGCCGGCCCCGAGTCCCACCCAACCCGTCCTTATGTCGGCGCGCACGGCGGGATGCCCGCATTGCGCCGTTCAGGCGAAATGGGCGGACCGATGCTCCGGCCGGTTCCGCGCGGGGCATTGACACCCGCCGCGCCACTGCGCAGGGTCGGCAGCAGGCCCACGCCGACAGGAGGAGGACACCTCCATGACTGGTCCGACCGCCCTCACCACCAGCTGCGGCGCGCTCTACTTCACCGACCGCCACGGCCACCCCTTCCAACTGCGCTCCGCCCGCCACCCGGACCGCTGGCAACTGCCCGGCGGCGACAGCGCCCCCGGCGAGACCCCCTGGCAGACCGCCCTGCGCGGAGCCCGGGAACACCTCCGACTCGACATGAGCGACGAAGAGTCGACCGTCGGGCGCCGCCTGCTCGCCGTCCTGCACCACGCCCCCGCCGCCGACCGCCCGCTGGCCAGGACCGGCTTCGTCTTCGACGGCGGCACCCTCGACGACGACCGACTCCACCGCATCCGCCTCACCGCCGAGCACACCGACTGGGCCGTCGACACCCTGTGGCGCTGGCGCAGCCGGATGCGCCCCCAGGACCACCGCCGGCTGATGCTCGTCGACCGCGCCCGCCGCGCCCGCACCACCCTGTACGCCGAACACCCCGACACCGGCGCCGACGCCTTCGAGGGCGTCCTCGTCCTGATCACCACCCCCGCCCACGACCGCGTCCTGCTCAACCTGCGCGACGACCACCCCGGCATCGCCTGGCCCGGCCACTGGGCCCCGATCGGCGGCTGGCGCGAAGGCCACGAGAGCGCGCACGACTGCGCCACCCGCGAAATCCGCGAAGAAGCCGGCATCACCGTCACCGCGCTGCGCCCGCTGCCCGCACCGCGGCACCCGCTGATCGCCGACACCACCACCGTGCTGCACGCCGTCTACGACGGGCCCGAACGCGCCCTCGTCCTCGGCGAGGGCCAGGCGATCCGGCTGGTGCCCCGGGAGGAGATCCCCGCCCTGCGCACCCCGCCGTACGTGGCGCACTACCTGGCCCACCTCTGACCGTGCGCCGCCGGCCCCGCCGCGGACCCGGACGTTCCTGACGTTCCGTCACGGCTGCGGGGCCGTACTGCCGTGGTGAATCAGGGAGTTGACGGAAAGTCAATGGTCGGTGTCCGGAGGTTCGGTGTGATCGGTGTGCCGAGTGGATAGGCTTTCCGACAGCACGGCCGCAGCGGCCGCTCCACCGAGGGGGAATCCACACCACAATGTCGTACCTGCGCACCTTCCTGCCCTGGATCGTCTTCGCCGTGATCCCGTCCTCCCAGTGGCAGTGGGCCGCCCTGGCCGGTCTGGTCGTCGCCGCGGCCGTCATCCTCCAGCAGCGCAGGGCCGGCGCCGCCTACGACGCGCTGATCATCGAGCTCGGCTCGGCGCTGTTCTTCGCCGTGCTCGCCGCGATCGCCTTCGCCGACCCGCACTCCGGCGTCCGCGACTACTCCGCGACGCTCTCCTCCGCCTGCCTCGCCCTCATCGCCGGCACCTCGCTGCTGATCGGCAAGCCCTTCACCCTCGGCATCGCCAAGCGCAGCACCCCGCCCGAGATCTGGCCGCTCAAGCCGTTCATCCGGGTCAACGTCATCATCACCTCGGTGTGGACCGGCGCGTTCGCGGTCACCGCCGTCGTGCTGGCCGTCCTCGCCCACGGCGGCCACGGCCACTCGCTCGCCTCGCTGCTGGTGCAGATCGCCGGCTTCGTCGTCCCGATGGTCTTCACCGTCCGCTACGTCGCCCTGGTCCAGTCCCGTCGACCCGACGGCCCGTCGGGTCAGCCGCAGTCCGGCCGGTAGGCGACGGTCGGCACCAGCCGACCCCACTCCTCGGGGGGCAGCGGGGCGCGCAGCACGGCACAGGCCCGCGCCACCGCCGCCTCGGGGACGAGGCTCCACAGCGGGGCGGCGCCGTCGTCGCCGCCGACCAGCGCCCGGCCGTCGGGCAGGAACGCGAGGCCGTTCAGTGCCTGCGCCGGGCCGGTGAGGGTGACGACCGGGGCGTTCGGACGGGCGGGATCCCACAGCCGCAGCCGGCCCTCGCGGCCCACCGTGGCGAGGGTCCGGCCGTCCCCGGTGAACGCCGGCGCCAGCACCGTGTCGTCGTCCGACAGGTACGGGTCCGGCGCCCGCCGTTCGCCGGTGCGGGTGTCCCACACGTGCACCAGCCGGTCGCTGCCGGCGGTGGCCAGGTAGCGGCCGTCCGGGCTGACGGCCAGCCGGTACACCAGGTCCAGGTGCTCGAAGTCGCTCTGCCGGACCGGCCCGCCCGGATCGGCGACGGTGAGCAGCCGGTCGTCCGCCAAGGACGCCAGCACCCGCTCCACCCGGCGTCGGCCGCCGCCAGCTGCGCCGACTCGGCGCGGCGCCACGCGACCTGACCGTCCGGGCCGAGATGGACCAGCCGCAGCAGCACCCGGCGGGCCGTCGCCCGGGCCGGCCCGTCCAGCCGCGACCAGGCCCGCCCGGCGGTCAGCGCCACCGCGCCGTGCAGCCCGCTGATCGCCCGATAGCCCGCCAACGACAGTGCCCGGCCGGTGCGCTGCTGCCACATCGCGTGCGCCAGCAGCGGCAGCGCCCCTGGATCGTAGGCGGGCCCGACGGCTGGACCAAGGCGATCAAGACGTCCGAACTGCGGCAGGGCGACCTGGTCATCAAGGCCGACAGCAGCGACCCCGACCACCGGCACGTCGTCATCTTCGACAGCTGGGACAACGGCAAGCACACCTCGTACCACGCCTACGAGCAGGCCGGCGGCGTCGGCACCCGGCACACCTCGCACACCTACGGCCTCAAGGGCGGCGACAACTACCACGCCTACCGCCCGGTCAACCTGACGGACTGACAATCCGCGCACCGCGCCCGGCCGTCGGGGTCCCCGGCGGCCGGGCCTTTTCTGTCCGGAATTCAAAAAATCTCGCAAAGGGGCGGTAGCGAATTCCACCCGAAGTGCCAAGAACAGGGATGCCAAGTTGAAAACTGTTGACGCCCCGAGGAGTCGGGGCTCGGGCCCGACATGCCGTGCCACCTGCGCGGACAGCGATCCTGAGGATTTCCTTAACCGGCTCCATTGACTGCCCGTCAGCGGCTCTGCTTTGCTTCTGGCCGCGGACAGTCAGGAAATCGGCGCGGTGAATTCCGGTGCCGGTACCCGGTTCTGACCGTCCCGCTCCCGCCCCAGGTTTATCGGCCGCGCTGCGCCCCACCGAGGTGCGGGCGGCCGGAGGAGAGAGGCCCCCCACCCATGGGATTTTCCCCCACTGCCATGCGGTCGAGGCTGACGGCGCTGACCGGCGCCGCCTCGCTCGTGATCGCCGCCGCCGGAATAGCCGCTGCCGCGGCCCCGGCGAACGCCTCCACCCCGCAGCCGGCCGCCGCGTCCGCGTCGGTCTCCGGCCAGGCCCACCACGGGTCCGCCGGAACCGGCGGCATCTCGAACGAGTTCAACCCGTTCAGCCCGGCGCTCACCGACAGCACCATCCCGGGCATGAAGCAGTACGCGAAGCAGAAGCAGCAGCTCATCGCGAACCAGCCGCAGGCCGCGGCCACCGGCCAGCAGACCCTGTCGTACGGCGGCGGCGTCGACGGCATCGGCGTGCAGAGCGGCCACTCCAAGGTGTACCTGGTGTTCTACGGCACCCAGTGGGGCACCCAGGGCACCGACGCCAACGGCAACCTGACGTTCTCCAACGACACGGCGGGCGCCGCGCAGGCCGCGCAGAACATGTTCAAGGGCATCGGCACCAACGGCGAGACCTGGTCGGCCGACCTCACCCAGTGGTGCGACGGCCCGAACGTGGCCTCCGGCGCGGTCAGCTGCCCGGCGAACGCCGCGTTCGTCCCGTACCAGACCGGTGGCGTGCTCTCCGGTGTCTGGTACGACAACACGGGCGCCTCCCCGGCCTCCTCCACCGGCCACCAGCTCGGCGTCGAAGCCGTCAACGCGGCCGCCCACTTCGGCAACACCACGGCCGCGGCCAACCGCGACGCCTACTACGTGGTGCTCTCCCCGAAGGGCACCAACCCGGACAACTACCAGAGCCCGACCCAGGGTTACTGCGCCTGGCACGACTGGAACGGCGACACCACGCTGACCGGCGGCGCCGTCAGCTCCTCGTACGGCGACATCGCGTTCTCCAACCAGCCGTACAACATCGACATGGGCTCCTCCTGCGGCGTCGGCTTCGTCAACTCGCCCGGAACCCTGGACGGTTGGACGATGACCCTCGGCCACGAGTGGCACGAGATGATGTCCGACCAGAACCCGGCCGGCGGCTGGACCAACCACGTCTCCGGCTCCTCGTACAACGGCCAGGAGAACTCCGACGAGTGCGCCTGGCTGCAGCCCGGCACCGCCGGTGGCGCCGCCAACGTCAGCTTCGGCTCCTTCGGCACCTTCGCCGAGCAGGCCAGCTGGTCGAACGACACCAACTCCTGCGCCATCACGCACGCCATCCTCACCCACGGCGGCGGCACCACCAACACCGTCACGGTGACCAACCCCGGCAGCCAGAGCGGCACCGTCGGCACCGCCGCCAGCCTGCAGATCCACGCCACCGACTCGGCGTCCGGCCAGACCCTGACCTACGCGGCCACCGGCCTGCCGGCCGGCCTGTCCATCAACTCCTCGACCGGCCTGATCTCCGGCACCCCGACTGCCGCGGGCACCTCCTCGGTGACCGTCACCGCCACCGACACCACCGGCGCGGCCGGCTCCACCAGCTTCGGCTGGACCGAGGCCGGCAGCGGCGGCGGCACCTGCACCGCCGGCCAGCTGCTCGGCAACGCCGGCTTCGAGACCGGCACCGCCGCCCCGTGGACCACCAGCACCGGCGTGGTCGACAACTCCGCCTCCGAGGCCGCCCACAGCGGTTCCTGGAAGGCCTGGATGGACGGCTACGGCTCGGCCCACACCGACACCGTCTCGCAGACCGTGACCATCCCGGCCGGCTGCAAGGCCACCTTCAGCTTCTGGCTGCACATCGACACCGCCGAGACCGGCACCACGGCCTACGACAAGCTGACCGTCCAGGCCAACTCCACCACCCTGGCGACCTACTCCAACGTGAACGCCGCCACCGGGTACGTCCAGAAGTCCTTCGACCTCTCGTCCTACGCCGGCCAGAGCGTCACCCTGAAGTTCACCGGCGCCGAGGACGCCTCGCTGCAGACCAGCTTCGTGATCGACGACACCGCGCTCAACGTCTCCTGACGCGGCACCACCCCCTCGGGGGCGCCGGGGCGGGCCCACTGCGGGCCCGCCCCGGCGCCGTTGCGCGCAGCGGATCCGGCAGCGCCGCCGCCGCGTCCAATCCGCGCCCGCCCGCCCGACCCGTTCAGAGATCCGGAGCCCTGCCATGACACCGAAGCCCCGCAGAACCGCCGCCGCAGCCCTGCTCGCCCTCGTCGCACTGAGCGGCTGCGGGTCGGCTGCCACCGTCGCGAGCCCCGCTGCGCACCCCACGCCCGGCCTCGTGGTGCTCGACGAGTCCGCCGACCGCACCCGGATCACCGTCGCCCCCGGCACCACCGTCCGCACCGAACTCCACAGCACCTACTGGTCGCCCGCCACCAGCACCGACCCCGGCCTGCTCGCCCCCGCCGGACAGCCCACCACCGCCGCCGCGCCCTCCTGCCGCCCCGGCAGCGGCTGCGGCACCGTCACCACCGCCTTCACGGCCCGCACCGCCGGCTCGGCCCGGGTGACCGCCCACCGCACCAGCTGCGGCGAGGCCCGACCCTGCCCGCCCGGCCAGCAGGACTACACCGTCGACGTGGACATCGCCGCCCGCTGACGGCCGCAGCGCCCGCCGGGGCTCGGTGACGGCTCGTCAGAGGAGCGGGTCGACGGGGGAGAGGACGCCGAGCCGGTCCTCCAACTGCTGGGCAGCGGCGAGACAGAGGTCCTCGCGGAACGGCCGGCCCACCAACTGCACACCCGTCGGCAGGCCGTCGGCCAGGCCGGTGGGCACGGCCACCGCCGGGGCGCCGACGAAACTGGTCAGCGAGCACAGCCGCATGGCGGAGGCGACCCGGTCCCGGCTCTCCTGGTCGCGAGACTCCAGCCCGGGCTCGACCGGCGGCTCGGTGAAGACCGGGCCGAGCAGCAGCGGGTACTCCGCCAGGAACTCCGCCCACGAGCGGCGGATGTTCATCCAGGTGCCCATCAGGGCGATCAGCCCGGCCGCGTCGAGCTGCGGCGTGCGGCGCATCGCGAAGTCGATGAAGCGGTCGCCGCCCTCGCCGAGCAGCTGACGGACCACCGGCCAGGACGGCGTGAACTCCGCGACGGTCAGCTGGTGGAAGGCGTCGTACGCCTCGTCGAACCGGGGCACGTCGGGCACCTCGCGGACGTCGTACCCCGCCTCGGCCAGCGCCCCCGCGGCCCGCTCGACCGCGCGCCGGACGGTCGGGTGCACGCCGCGCCCGCCCGGGTCGGCGACCACCGCGACCTTCACCGGACCGTCGACCGGACGGCCGTACAGCGGCGCGGGGACGGCCCGCGGATCACGCGGGTCGGGCCCCGCCAGGCACTCGAACGCCAGCCGCAGATCGGCCACCGTCCGGGCCAACGGGCCGTCCGTGACCAGGATCTGCGACGCCGGGCCGGGATCGTCCGGGCCCAGCATCCGCTGGTCGGCGGCGAACCGCCCCGCGGTCGGATTCAGCGCCGCGACGCCGCAGAACGAGGCCGGGATGCGGATCGAGCCGCCCGAGTCGTCGCCCAGCCCGAGCGCGGCCATCCCGGTGGCGACCGCCGCGCCGTCGCCGCCGCTGGTGCCGCCGGGCGTCCGCCCCGCGTCCCACGGGTTCAGCGTGTCGCCGTACAGCTCGCTGCGGGTGTGCATGCCGGAGAGGATCAGCGACGGCATGTTGCTGTGGCCGATCGGGACCGCGCCCGCGGCGCGCAGCCGGGCCACCGGAATCGCATCGGCCCGGGCCGTCAGGTCGGCGAACCGCCGGATGCCGAAGGTGGTCGGGTACCCCTCGACCCGGATGCACTCCTTCACCGTGAACGGCACGCCGGCCAGCGGCCCGAGCTCCTCGCCGGCGGCCCGGCGCCGGTCGATCCGGCGGGCCTCCGCCCGGGCCCGGTCGCCGAACAGCTGGGTGACGGCGTTGATCCGCGGGTTCACCGCGGCGATCCGGTCGAGATGGGCGTCCAGCACGTCGAGCGCGGACACCTCGCCCGCCCGGACGGCAGCGGCGAGCGCGCCGGCGGAAAGCTTCCACATGGTTCTGTCCTCCTCAGCCTTTCCGATGCGGATGCATCGGAACAGGACCGCACCCTAGCCCACGAACCGATACACTCGCATCGAATAAAGCCGTCGCCCGGGAGGCCGCAGCAGATGCCCAAGCAGGTGGACCACGACGAGCGCCGGCGCCTGATCGCCGACGCCGTCTGCGCCCTGATCGACGAACAGGGCCTGGAAGCCGCCACCCTCCGCGACGTCGCCGCCCGCGCCGACGTCTCCATGGGTGCCGTCCAGCGCTGCTTCCGCACCAAGGGCGAGATGCTGCAGTTCGCCCTCGCCCACATCGGCCACCAGGTCACCACCCGCGCCCACGCCCGCCTGCGCGCCGCCCCCGCACAGTCCCCGGCCAGCACCGTCGGCCACCTCGCCCACGAGATCGCCCTGCTGAAGACCCGTCACCGCGCCCAGGCCCGCACCTGGCTGGCCTTCCTCGCCGCCGCCGCCGTCGACCCCGCCCTCGCCGCCGGCCTGCGCACCAGCTACACCGACCTGGAGACCCTGCTCACCGACCTGATCGCCGCCGCCGTCGACACCCCCGACCCCGCCCACCACGCCCACACCCTGCTCGCCCTCACCGACGGCCTCACCGCCCACGTCCTGATCGGCCAGCGCACCCCCGAGGAAGCCGAACACCTCCTGCACGCCCACCTGTCCCGCCTCTGGGCCCACACCGGCGAGTAGGCTCCCAACTCTCCGCCGCAGCACCGGAAGAGCCCGTGACACCCGCACCCGGCCCCCGGACACCGGCCTGGCACCCGCACACCTGCCGACCTGGGAGGAACCACCGTGGCACTCGCCCGCAAAGGCGCCCGCCGCATCGTCGTCGACGGCGTCGCATACCGCTGGCACGTCAGCCGACGGCGCCTCTGCTGCGACTACGAAGGCCACACCCTCGGCTACGTCGCCGAACACGCGACCCACCCCGGGGCCACCCTCGTGGTGGAGACCGGCCGCCCGGCCCGACTCCGGCCCGACCTCGCGCCCGCCGACCTCGTCCTGCCGCGCGAAGTCGCCACCGGAATCCGCACCGCACGCGCCCGGGGCTGGACCCCCACCGAGCCCGGCTCGCCGTTCACCCTGCAGCTGTCCGGCATCGCTCCGGATCAGGATTCCTGATACACCGTCAGGACGACGGCCGCCTCGGGGCAGTCCTTCTCGATGGTGACGGCGCACCACAAGGTCGCGTGATGTTCTGGTACGGACCCGGCAGGCCCGGCCCCGGGCCCGCCCCGAACCAGGAGCACCTCGTGAACCCGCCACCGCCGTACCGCCGTTACGCCCTCCGCCGCTGCGCGGTCCCGGTCGCCGCCGGCGCCCTGCTGCTCGGCGCGCTCGCCCCGACCGTCGCCTCCGCCGCGCCCGCCACGGCCTCCGCCGAGGCCAGGCCGGCCGACACCGTCCAGCAGTGGCTGGACGCGCTGGTCGCCGGCGACCAGCTGCCCGCGGCGCTCGCGGCCGTCCGGGGACGCGACGGCCGGACGCGCGACTACACCTCGGGCGTCGGCGATCTCGCCACCGGGGCGAAGGTCCCCGTCGACGGGCAGGTCAGGATCGGCAGCAACACCAAGACCTTCGTCGCGGTCGTCGTGCTCCAACTGGTCGCGGAGGGCAGGATCCAGCTGGACGCCTCCCTCGACACCTACCTGCCCGGCCTGATCCACGGCGACGGCATCGACGGAAAGTCCATCACGGTCCGTCAGATACTCCAGCACACCAGCGGGTTGGTGGACTACGTCCCGTTCGTCGACCTCGCCGGACCCGACCAGTACATCGAGCCGCGCGAGCTGCTCGACATCGCCCTCGCGCAACGCCCGGACTTCGCCCCCGGCGCCGGCTGGAAGTACAGCAACACCGGATACCTGATCGCCGGACTGATCGTCCAGAAGGTCACCGGACGACCCGTCGGCGAGGAGATCACCAAGCGCGTCATCGACCGGATCGGCCTGCGCCACACCTACTTCCCCGCCCAGGGCGACATGACCGTCCGCGAGCGCCACCCGCACGGCTACGTGCTGCCCGAGGAGCCCGGCGGCCAGCCGTACGACATCACCGAGATGGACCCGTCCTGGGCCTGGGCGGCCGGTGCGATGATCTCCACCAACACCGACCTGAACCGCTTCTTCGCCGCCCTGATCGGCGGTCGACTGCTGCCCCCGGCCCAGCTCGCACAGATGCGCACCACCGTCCCCGCCGAGTACATGGGCCCCGGCGCGCGCTACGGCCTCGGACTCGCCAGCCGCCCGCTGCCCTGCGGCGGCCTGTCGTGGGGCCACGGCGGCAGCCTCCCCGGCTACGTCACCCGCGGCGGCGTCACGGAGGACGGCCGCGCGGCGAACATCGCGGTGACCGCGGCCCCGTCGCCCGAGGTCAGGCAGCGGGTGGCCGACGCGGTCGACGCGGCGCTGTGCCGCTGAGCCGCTGAGTCGCCGAGCCGCTGAGGCTCTGAGTCGCCGAGCCGCCCTCCTGACGGAGTGGCTGCCGGCTCCGGACGCGCGTCGACCCGCGGTCGGCCGACCGCAGGGGCCGTGACACGCGGGTCGACGGGTACGAGTGGCGGGTCGGGCCGGGTGTCCGGCGGGCGGGGGAGCCCGCCGGACACCCGGCCCGGGGCCGGTTCCTAGAAGTGGGCGCCGGAGTCGAGGAAGGAGCCCGAGACGCCGTTGTCGTCCGCCCAGACCCAGAAGGCGTGGTGCTCGACCCCGTTCTCGTCGACGAACGAGCCCGTGTTGGCGAAGCCGGCGCCGGACTCGTTCGCGATGAACTGGGACTTGTTGAAGTGGGCGTCGAAGTCATCGGCGGAGGCGAGTCCGGCGCAGCCGATCACCAGGGGGGCGGTGAGGGCGCCGAGGGCCAGGACACGCTTGACAGCACGCATGAGAAATCTCCTCCGAGTAGGTGTGCGGCGGCAGGACCCAGCGGCGGCCCGGCCGATTCCAGGACGACATGGGCCGCAGGGGCCCGCAATGCGGCCCTGCGGCCATGTGGTCCTGACGGAGAGTCAGCGCTCCTTGTGTCGACCGGGGAGAGGCGGATCGAAGCTTCACCCCTGGGTGGCCGCTCGTCCGGCGCAGGCGGACGGTTCCCGGCAGATGATCCGACGACCGGTCAGTGACCCCCGAAGTGCTGGTCCCGCCACCGGTCGACCTCTCGCGAACTCTCTCCGGTGCGCCTGACGGTCAGTCACTCGACCCCGACCCCCTGATACCGAGTCAGAGGGTCGGTGGCCCGGGCGGCATCCCGGGTTCGCGCATCCGAGCGATTCCCTAGGTCCACTTATAGTACAAACTGATAACCGTGCGTAGCGGCTGCACATAGTCAAGGCATGACGAGACCATTCCGCGGACCGGGGCGGCCGAGATCCCGCACGGCCCGCTTCATCAGTGCCGCAGCCGCAGTCGGGCTGGCCGCCGCAGGGCTGAGCACCTCATGGGGCGCCCAGGCCGTAGCGCCGACCCAGCACCGCGCCGCGCCGCCGGAGAGCGTCCGGGCCGGAGCCTCCACCCTGCTGGAGGAGGACTTCACCGGCGCGACCGCGGACCCGCGGTTCGTCGCCGTCGGCGCGGCCTGCCTGACCGGCGGACCCGTCACCACCCCGCTCCCGCCGGACGGCCGCCAGCTGACCGGCTGTCCGATCCCGGAGACGGGGCCGGTGCCGCCGCTGGACAGCGCACCCTTCGGCTACCTGCGGATCACCGATGCCGCCAACGACCAGAACGGCGCGGTGCTGTTCGACCAGGCGCTGCCGGCCAACGCCGGCCTGGACGTGCAATTCGACCAGTGGCAGTACGGCAGCACCACCCCCGCCACCCCGGCCGACGGAATCTCGTTCTTCCTGGTCAACGGTGACGTCACACTCACCCACCCCGGCGCGTTCGGCGGCAGCCTCGGCTACGCGCAGAAGCTGCCCGACGACAACCCCGCCAACCCGTTCCTGCCCGGCGTCGACAGCGGCTACCTCGGCGTCGGGCTCGACGTGCTCGGCAACTACTTCGGCGACTGGGAGCACCGCGGCAACGGCTGTCCCCCCGGCGAGCGCTCCCCGGCCGGCACCGGCTTCCGCATCCCGGCGCCGGGCAACAACATGGTCACCGTCCGCGGCCCCGGCGACGGCGTCGGGGGCTACTGCTTCATGACCGCGACGACGAGCAACTTCACCACCAACGGCCCGTGGCCGTCCACCCTGCCGGGCACCCTGCAGGGCCCGCTGACGTTCCTCCCGCCGGACGTGACGCCGCCCCAGGCCCAGACGCTGCTGGAGCCGTCCCGCCGCCGGGTGCACGTCCGCATGACCCAGGCGCCGTCCCCGGTGCTGACCGTCGGCGTCGACTTCAACGACGGCGCGGGCGAGCGCCAGGTGCTGACCGCCCCCGCGCCGCAACCCGTCCCGTCGACCTACAAGTTCGGCTTCGCCGGGTCCACGGGCTCCTTCACCGACGTGCACCTGATCCGGAACGTGGTGATCGGCACGTCCGTGGCGCTGCCCTCGCTCAACCTGGTCAAGCACGCCCACCGGCCGCTGCCCGCCAACCTGACGGTCGGCACCCCGGTCGACTACGACTTCGTCGTCACCAACTCCGGGAACGTGCCGATCGACAACCTGACGGTCAACGACCCGAAGATCGGCGGGATCAGCTGCCCGGTGACCACGCTGGCCGTGGGCCAGACGGTCACCTGCACGGCGACCTACGTGGTCACCCCCGCGGACGGGGCCGCCGGCCACATCGCCAACACCGCGCAGGCCACCGGAACCACACCCGGCGGCCCCGTGACGTCGCCACCGTCCTCCGAGGACATCCCGGTGGTGACCCCGCCGGGCATCGAGGTCGTCAAGCAGGTGGACGCCCCCGGGCCGTTCGACGCCGGTGACACCGTCTCCTACACGTACATCGTGAGCAACACGGGCGGCACCGAGATCACGGACGTCCACGTCCAGGACGACCGGATCACCAACATCACCTGCGACGCCACCACCCTCGCCCCGCGCGGCAGCCCCGGCGACGTGACCAAGTGCCACGGCACCTACGTGGTCACGCCCGAAGACGCGGACGCGGGACAAGTCACCAACCACGCAACCGCGTTCGGCACAGCCGCCGGTGCGCCGATCAACTCCGTGGAGACCCAGGCGACGATCGACGTCATCGGCCCCTCCTCGATCGCCCTGGCCAAGGAGGCGGACACCGCGGGCCCCGTCCACGTCGGTGACACCGTGCACTACACGTACACCGTGACGAACACCGGCCGGACCGTGGTCGACAACGTCTCCGTCAGCGACGACCACGCGGCGGACGTCACCTGCGACACCACCACCCTCAACCCCGGCCAGAGCACCCTCTGCCACGCCGCCTACCTCGTCACCGAGGCCGACCTGGCACTCGGCAGCCTCACCAACAGAGCCCAGGCCGTGGGCAGCGACCCGCTGGGCGAACAGGTCGTCAGCCCGCCGGAAGAAGTGACACTGCCCGTCGTCGGCGTCGCCGCGCTGGGCATCGAGAAGACGGCGGACTCCGCGGGCCCGTTCCGGCTGGGCGACACCGTCAAGTACACGTACACGGTGACCAACACCGGCACCGCGACGGTGCACAACCTCGGCGTCGTGGACGACCGCATCGCGCCGGTGACGTGTGACGTGACGACGCTGAACCCTGGTGCGAGCACGCTCTGCCACGGTTCCTACGTCATCACCGCTGCGGATGTTGCGGCCGGTCACGTGACCAACACGGCCCACGCCGAGGGTGTGGACCCTGAAGGCCGGACGGTGCAGAGCCCGCCCGGCGAAGCCACCGTCCCCGTGGTGGGCATCGCCGTGCTGGCCATCGAGAAGACGGCGGACTCCGCGGGTCCGTTCCACGTGGGTGAGACCGTCAACTACACCTACACGGTGACCAATACGGGTACGGCGGCGGTCCACGCGCTGGCCGTGACCGATGACCACGTCGCGTCGGTGACGTGCGACACGACGACGCTGAACCCCGGTGCGAGCACGCTCTGCCATGGTTCGTACGTCATCTCGGCGGCGGATGTTGCGGCCGGCCACGTGACCAACACGGCCCACGCCGAGGGTGTGGACCCTGAAGGCGGGACGGTGCAGAGTCCTCCTGGTGAGGCGACCGTTCCGGTGGTGGGCGAGGCCGAGCTGGGTATCCAGAAGACGGCCGACAGCGCCGGTCCGTTCCACGTCGGTGACACGGTCGACTACACGTACACGGTGACCAACACCGGTACGGCGGCGGTGCACAGCCTGTCTGTCACGGATGACCACGTCGCTGCGGTGACGTGTGACGCGACGACGTTGAACCCGGGTGCGAGCACGCTCTGCCACGGTTCGTATGTCGTGACGGCGGCTGATGTGACGGCCGGCCATGTGACCAACACGGCTCACGCGAACGGCACGGACCCCCAGGGGCAGCCGGTGCAGAGCCCTCCTGGTGAAGCGACCGTTCCGGTGGCGGGCATCGCGGAGCTGACGATCGAGAAGGCGGCGGACAGTGCGGGCCCGTTCCACGTAGGTGACGCCGTGGCGTACACCTACACCGTCACGAACACCGGCACCGCTGCGGTGCACAACCTGTCTGTCGCGGACGACCACGTCGCTGCGGTGACGTGTGACGCGACGACGTTGAATCCGGGGGCGAGCACGCTGTGCCACGGCACTTATGTCGTGACGGCGGCTGATGTGACGGCCGGTCATGTGACCAACACGGCTCACGCGAACGGTGCGGACCCCGAGGGGCAGCCGGTACAGAGCCCGCCCGGTGAGGTGACCGTCCCCGTTGTGGGCGAGGGTGAGCTGTCCATCGAGAAGACGGCGGACAGTGCGGGTCCGTTCCACGTGGGCGACACCGTGAACTACACGTACACGGTGACGAACACCGGTACTGCTGCTGTCCACGCGCTCACCGTGACCGACGACCATGTTGCTGCGGTGACGTGTGACGCGACGACGTTGAATCCGGGCGCGAGCACGCTGTGCCACGGCACGTATGTCGTGACGGCGACGGATGTCACGGCCGGCCATGTCACCAACACGGCTCACGCGAACGGCACCGACCCCGAGGGGCAGCCGGTGGTGAGTCCTCCTGGTGAGGCGACTGTCCCGGTGGTGGGCGAGGCCGTGCTGGCGATTGAGAAGGTGGCTGATTCTGCGGGCCCGTTCCATGTCGGTGACACGGTTTCCTACACGTACACGGTGACGAACCCGGGTACGGCGGCGGTGCACAACCTGTCTGTCGTGGACGATCACGTCGCGGTGGTGACGTGTGATGCGACGACGTTGAATCCGGGTGCGAGCACGCTCTGCCACGGTTCGTACGTCGTCACGGCGGCGGATGTGTCGGCCGGTCATGTGACGAACACGGCCCACGCCGAGGGCACGGATCCGCAGGGCCGGACGGTGGTGAGTCCTCCTGGTGAGGCGACCGTCCCGGTCCTGGGTGAGGCGCTGCTGACGATTCAGAAGGCGGCGGACTCGGCAGGTCCGTTCCATGTGGGTGAGACCGTCACCTACACGTACACGGTGACGAACACGGGTACGGCGGCGGTGCACGATCTGGCGGTGTCGGACGACCGCATCGCTTCGGTGACGTGTGACGTGACGACGCTGAACCCTGGTGCGAGCACGTTCTGCCACGGCAGTTACGTGATCACGGCGGCGGATGTGTCCGCGGGCCAGGTGACGAACACGGCTCGTGCGCACGGCACTGATCCCGAGGGTCGGGATGTGCAGAGTCCTCCTGGTGAGGCGACGATCGACATCGCGGGTGACGCGGTGCTGACGATCGAGAAGGTGGCGGACAGCGCCGGCCCGTTCCATGTGGGTGACACCGTCAACTACACGTACACGGTGACCAATGCGGGTACCGCTCCGGTGCACGACCTGGAGGTGAGTGACAACCTGATCGGGTCGGTGACGTGTAACAGGACGACGCTGCCGGCCGGTGAGAGCACGCTCTGCCACGGGTCCTACGTCGTCACCGCTGCGGATGTGCAGAACGGTCACGTGACCAACACGGCTCATGCGAGCGGCCTCGACCCCGAGGGTCGGCCGGTGGAGAGTCCTCCTGGTGAGACGACCGTTCCGGTGGTGGGCGAGGCCGAGTTGGCGATTGAGAAGGTGGCCGATTCTGCGGGCCCGTTCCATGTCGGTGACACGGTTTCCTACACCTACACGGTGACGAACACCGGTACCGCTGCGGTGCACAACCTCACGGTCGCAGATGACCACGTCGCGGTGGTGACGTGCGACGCGACGACGTTGAACCCGGGGGCGAGCACGCTGTGCCACGGGTCGTACGTCGTCACGGCGGCGGACGTCTCGGCGGGACACGTGACCAACACGGCTCACGCCGAGGGTACGGACCCCGAGGGCCAGACGGTGCTGAGCCCTCCGGCGGACGCGACCGTTCCGGTGGCGGGCGAGGGTCGGCTGACCATCGAGAAGACGGCTGACAGCGCCGGCCCGTTCCACGTGGGTGAGACCGTCACCTACACGTACACGGTGACGAACACCGGTACGGCGGCGGTGCACGGCCTGACCGTGACGGACGACCACGTCGCCGGTGTCACGTGCAACGCGACGACGCTGAACCCCGGTCAGAGCACGCTCTGCCACGGTTCGTACGTCGTGACGGCGGCTGATGTCACGGCTGGTCACGTGACCAACACGGCTCACGCGAACGGCACCGACCCCGAGGGCCAAGAGGTTCAGAGCCCGCCCGGTGAGGCCACCGTTCCGGTGGCCGGCATCGCGGAGCTGACCATCGAGAAGGCCGCGGACGCTGCCGGCCCGTTCCACGTCGGTGACACCGTGTCGTACACGTACACGGTGACCAACACCGGTACGGCCGCCGTGCACAGCCTCACGGTCACGGACGATCACGTCGCCTCGGTGACGTGTGACGCCACGACCCTGAACCCGGGTCAGAGCACGCTCTGTCACGGTTCGTATGTCGTGACGGCGGGGGATGTGTCGGCGGGCCACGTGACGAACAAGGCTCACGCGGAGGGCACCGACCCCGAGGGGCAGACGGTGCTGAGTCCTCCTGGTGAGGCGACCGTTCCGGTCGTGGGCGAGGGTGAGCTGTCCATCGAGAAGGCGGCGGACAGCGCCGGCCCGTTCCACGTGGGTGAGACCGTCGCCTATACGTACACGGTAACGAACACCGGTACGGCGGCGGTGCACGGCCTGACCGTGACGGACGACCATGTTGCGTCGGTGACGTGTGATGCGACGACGTTGAATCCGGGGGCGAGCACGCTCTGCCACGGTTCGTACGTCGTTACTGCGGCGGATGTTCAGGCCGGGCATGTCACCAACACTGCTCACGCGAACGGCACGGACCCAGAGGGGCAGCCGGTGCAGAGCCCGCCCGGTGAGGTGACCGTCCCTGTGGTGGGCGAGGGCCAGCTGACCATTGAGAAGACGGCGGACAGTGCCGGTCCGTTCCACGTGGGCGACACGGTGAACTACACGTACACCGTCACCAACACGGGCACGGGCGCCGTCAGCAGCATCACGGTGGCGGACGACCACATCGCTTCGGTGACGTGTGATGCGACGACGTTGAATCCGGGCGCGAGCACGCTGTGCCACGGCTCCTACGTCATCACCGCTGCGGATGTCACGGCCGGTCACGTGACCAACACGGCTCACGCGAAAGGCACCGGCCCCGATGGTGAGCCGGTGCAGAGTCCTCCTGGTGAGGCGACTGTCCCGGTGGTGGGCGAGGCACTGCTGTCGATCGAGAAGACGGCAGACTCCGCCGGCCCGTTCCATGTCGGCGACACCGTGACATACACGTACACGGTGACCAACACGGGTACCGCAGCGTTGCACAACCTGACTGTTTCGGACGACCGCGTCGCTTCGGTGACGTGTGATGCGACGACGTTGAACCCGGGTGCGAGCACGCTGTGCCACGGCACCTACGTCGTGACGGCGGGGGATGTGTCGGCCGGTCATGTCACCAACACGGCTCACGCGAAGGGCGTCGACCCGGAGGGCCACGAGGTGCAGAGTCCGCCGATCGAAGCGACCGTCCCGGTTGTGGGCGAAGGCGAGCTGGCCATCGAGAAGACGGCCGATGCCACGGGTCCGTTCCATGTCGGTGACACCGTGAACTACACGTACACGGTGACCAATACGGGTACGGCGGCCGTCCACAACGTCACGGTGGCGGACGACCATGTTGCGTCGGTGACCTGTGACACGACGACGCTGAACCCTGGCCAGAGCGCGCTCTGTCACGGCAGCTACGTGATCTCCGCAGCCGATGTGCAGGCCGGCCACGTGACCAACACCGCTCGCGCGACCGGTACCGACCCCGAAGGCCGGACGGTGCAGAGCCCTCCTGGTGAGGCCACTGTCCCCGTGGTGGGCGAGGCGCTGCTGTCGATCGAGAAGACTGCGGACAGCGCCGGCCCGTTCCACGTGGGCGACACCGTCAACTACACGTACACCGTCACCAACACCGGTACGGCGGTCGTTCACAACGTGAGCGTCGTGGACGACCATGTTGAGTCGGTGACGTGCAACGCGACCACGCTGAATCCGAGTCAGAGCACGCTGTGCCACGGCAGCTACGTGGTTACCGCAGCTGATGTTCAGGCCGGGCATGTCACCAACACCGCTCACGCCACCGGCACGGATCCTGAGGGGCAGGAGGTTCAGAGTCCGCCGATCGACGCGACCGTTCCGGTCGTGGGTGAGGCCGAGTTGGCCGTCGAGAAGACGGCGGACAGCGCGGGTCCGTTCCATGTGGGTGACACGGTGCACTACACGTACACCGTGACGAACACCGGCACGGCGGTGATCCACAACGTCGCTGTGGTGGACGACCGCGTCACGTCGGTCACCTGTGACGCGACGACGTTGAACCCGGGTGCGAGCACGCTTTGCCAAGGCAGTTACACGATTACGGCGGCGGATGCCGCGGCGGGTCACGTGACGAACACGGCGCGCGCGAACGGCACCGATCCCAATGGCAGGGCGGTGCAGAGTCCGCCGGCCGAGGCTACGGTCACGGTCGTGGGCGAGGCGCAGTTGTCCATCGTGAAGAAGGCCGACAGCGCGGGCCCGTTCCGGGTGGGTGACACGGTCGACTACACGTACACGGTGACCAACACCGGTACGGCGGCGGTGCACAGCCTGTCTGTCACGGACGACCGTGTCGCGTCGGTGACCTGTGATGCGACGACGTTGAACCCGGGTGCGAGCACGGTGTGCCACGGCAGTTACACGATTACGGAGGAGGATGTCGAGGCGGGTCATGTGACGAACACGGCCCGTGCGGGTGGTGTGGACCCGGAGGGTCGCCCGGTGGAGAGCGGGCCGGGCGAGGTGACGGTGGAGACCACGTCGGGTGCGTCGTCGCTGTCGATCGTCAAGCAGTCCGATGTGTCCGGTTCCGCGCAGGTGGGTGACACCGTGACGTACACGTACACGGTGACGAACACCGGGACGACGGTGCTGACGGATGTGATGGTCCGTGACGACCGGGTCGCGCACGTCACCTGCGATGCGACGACGCTGGAGCCGGGTGCGAGCACGACCTGCCGCGGTGTGTACGTGGTGACGGAGGAGGACGCGAAGGCCGGTCACGTGATCAACACGGCGACGGCTTCGGGTCGTGACCCGCAGGGACAGTCGGTGGAGAGCCGGCCGGTGTCGCTGTGCGTGACGGTGTCGGAGTGCCCGGAGCGGGAGAAGGGCGAGGGCTGTGTGAAGGTTCCTCGTCCGACGGCGCCGCCGAAGCACGGTGGTGGTGGGGGCGGTCACCTGCCGGACACGGGTTCGCCTGCGGGTCTCGCGGCGGTGGGCCTGGCCGGTGGCGGGCTGCTGACGCTGGGCGGTGTGCTGCTGTACCGGGCACGGCGCCGGGCGAACGCGGACCGGTTCGTGGGGTAACGCCCACGCAATCACCGCTCGTTCGGTGAAGCGACCGCCCCCGGGGCCCCATGGCTCCGGGGGCGGTCCCCTGCCGTGCGAGGTTGGGCGCGCAGTGGTGGATCGGTGGTCGAGTGCCGGTTCGCGGCCGTCCGCGCCGGATTGCGCGGGGGCGTGCTGCGCTGGTCGGGTCCTACTCGCTTGTGGGGCAAGTCCCGGTGGGGGGTGGGGCGTTCGGAGGGGCTGGTGCGGCAAGGGGTGGGGGTGCGGATAGCCGGAAGGGGTGACTTGTGAGCTAAACCCTGGTGGGGGCGGGCAGTTCATTGGCGGGTTGTTTCGTATGGAAGCAATTGCCGGTGCCGTCGGCCGTGCGGTCGCGTGCGGGGTGCGGGGTGCGGTGGGCGGGACACGAGCGGAAGGGGCAGAAGCCATGGCCATGGTTCAGACCGGTAGGTTGCAGCTGAACTCCACGCATCCCACGGAGGTGACCGGTGGGAACACGTCGACCTTCACCCAGGTCACGTTCCCCTCGCCGTTCCCGGCCGGTGCGAGTGTGATCGTCGTGCCGTTCGTGCAGACGTTCAACGGCCCCGACACGCCGGGCCTGCGGATCGCCGATGTCACCGTCACCGGCTTCAAGATCCGGATCAACGAGCTCGTGGGCTCGGGCAGGGCGTTGTCCGACGGTCAGCACACCACCGAAACCGTGGGCTGGATCGCCAGCACCGTGTGATCCCGCGACCCGACTGCCCGTCCCTCTCGGTGGCCGTCCCCTCCTGGCGGCCGTCGGGAGGGACGGGCTTGTTGTGGTGTCGCGTCGCGGTGTTCAGGGGGCCGGTGGTGGTGCGGCTGGCGGCCCTGGGGGGTGGGTGGGCTGTCAGTCCTGGGCGCCGGTCCGGCTGACGAGGCGTTCTTCGAGAGCCGCGGTGGAGTAGACGGCTTCGGGGTCGGCGGCGATCTGCTGCGGGGTGGGTTCGCCGGTCGGGGGAGTGCCGTCGGGGCCGACGGCGGGGAGGTACGTGAGGAGGACTTCGCGGATGCCGAGGTAGGCGCCGGTGGTGGAGTCGAAGATCAGGGCGACGCGCTGGGTTCCGTTCATGCCGACGACGGCGACGCCCGTGCGGCCGGTGGCGTCGACCTGGTCGGTGACGATCGAGGTGCCGGGGAGTTTCGCGGCGGCCTTCATCAGGGCGCCGGCGTGCTCGTCGAAGAGCTCCCCGAACGCCTCCTGTGCCCCGGCGCGCAACCGCGCCCGCATCGAGAGTTCCACACCCCCACCTGTCCGCAGGCGCACCAGGGTTCCACCTTTTCCCCGACCGGTGCTCGTGGGGTCCTGACGCACCGTCGGCAGGCCCCGGGGCGGCGGCCGACGGACCGTCCGGTGGGTCAGCGCGTGTCGTCGCGACGGAGTCCGCGGTCGGGTGCGCTCATGTCGCCGGTGCGGGGGGTGCCGTCGGCGAGGGCGTAGCGGAGGTGGACGGTGCCGGCGGGGGCGGCTGCCGGTGGGGTCAGGAGGGTGAGGTTGGTGGGTACCGCGCCGGTGTCGAACACCTTCTTTCCGACGCCGAGGACGATCGGGTGCACCCAGAGGTCGAGGCGGTCGAAGAGCTTCTCGCGCAGGAGGGTCTGCACCAGGTTCAGGCTTCCGACGACCTTGACGTGCTGGTGCCGGTCGCGGATCTCGTGCACCGCCCGGGCCAGGTCGGCTCCGAGCAGGGTGGATCCGGCCCAGGGGAGGTCGGGGGTGCCGCGGGAGGCCACGTACTTCGGGACGCTGTTGAAGAGTTCGGCGATCTCGCCGTCCTTCTGGTGCGGCCAGTAGGCGGCGAAGAGGTCGTAGGTGCGCCGGCCGAGCAGGAGGGCGTCGGTGCCCTCGTACGCGGCGCTGATCTGTGCGCCGGTGACGTCGTCGATCAGGGGCGCCTGCCAGCCGCCGAACGGGAAACCCGACGGGTCCTCGTCGGGTCCGCCCGGCGCCTGCCCGACGAGGTCGAGGGTGGCGAACAGTTCGATGTGGATCAGGCCCATGGCTGCACTCCCGGTGAGAGGTTTCGGTCGCCTTCGTCGAGGTGTAGACCCGGCTGGGCCGGAAAGCTCGGCCGCCACGCCGACACCTGCCGCCCCGCTGCCGGGCGGGCCCGTCGCAGGCCCGCCCGGCAGCCCGTTCCCGAACGCCGGTCAGCCGGTCGGCCGGTCGGCCGGTCAGCCGGTCCCGTCGGGGTGGTGGACGGTGAGCTCGCCGTAGGCGGACAGGGCGCCGGCCGGGTCGCCGGGGGTGGGTTGCAGGACGGCGTCGAGGAAGGCGAGGGTGGCGGCGGCCGTGGTGCGGGGGCTCTCGGTGCGGCCGAGGGAGCCGACGAGCGAGGGCAGCGGCGGCAGGTAGAGGGGGCTGTCGGTGAAGCTGAGGTGGGCGGTGCGGGGCACGGTGAGGCGGTAGCTGGTGGCGGTGTCGAGGGTGAGGGCCTCGGTGAGGCGGGGCAGGTAGCGGGGGTCGGTGTCGGGGGTGGGAGCGGAGGTGAGGGCGAGGGCGGGCTGGTGGAGGGCGGGGGCGATGGGGCCGTGGGGGTAGCCGTCGAGGTCGACGACGGCGCCGATGCGCGGGTCGTGCCGGGCCGCCTGGAGGGCGGCGGCGCCGCCCATGGAGTGGCCGGCTGCCGCGGTGCGGGCGGTGTCGAGGTGTCCGGTCAGCGGGTCGGGGACGGTGCCGCGGTCCAGGTTCTGCAGCTGGGTGAGGACGAAGCGGAGGTCGTCGGCGCGGACGGCGGTCCAGTCGGCCGCGAGGCGCTCGTCGGTGTCCCGGTCGCCGCTGGAGGTGGTCGCGGAGCGGATGGTCCGGCCGTCCTCAAGGACGACGGCCGCGCTGTCGTAGGGGTGGTCGAGGGCGGCGACGACGTAGCCGTGGCTGGCGACCTCCTCCGCCCAGGCGGTGTTCTGGGTGCGGGCGCCGCCCGAGCCGGGGGAGAACAGGACGACCGGCCAGCGCCGGTCGCCGTCGGCGACGGGCGCGTCGGTGCGGGCGTGGGTGCGGGCGCGTGTCGTGCCGTCGAGCAGGAAACCGGGCAGGCCGGCGCCGTGGGCGAGGGCGTCGGCGACGGTGCGGGCCTCCTGCTGGGTGCGTCCGAGGTAGCGGGCTCCGGGCGTGCTCGTGGGGCTGTTCCGTGCGGGGTACCAGAGTTGGACGACGACGGTGCGCCGGTCGGCGGGGTCGGGGGTGAACGTCTCGGCGCGGTCGGGGTCGGACCACTGCACCACCCGGGTGCCGACCGCGAAGGGGCCCGACGGCGCGGGGAACACGGGCACGGGGAACGCCCACGCGGCGATCGGCCCGGAGGCGATCAGTGCGGCGCAGGCCGCCGAGGCCGGCACCGCCAGCCACCACCTGGCCCGCCACGCCGGCCGGCCGGGACGGCGCCGGCGCGACGCCGGCAGGAGACGCAGGAGGGGCGAGAGCGCGAACGGCAGTGTCGCCGCGGCGCCGGCCAGGACCGGCAGCAGCTGCCAGCGGACGCCCACCACGCCCAGCACGGCCGCGGACACGGCGAGGACCGCGGTCGCGGCGATCGTGGTTCGCCCACGGGCGGCGGGCGGCAGCCAGCGCGCCGCGACGAGCGCGAGGGCGCTCAGTACGGTGAGCAACTCCAGCGGGGACATGGACAGTTCGGGGATGATCTCGGTCACCCCGTCATCGTCGGGGCGGCGTGCACCGCGGCACATCCGCCGCCGGTCGCCGCCGGATGCCGCCCGCGGTCGCACGCGGACCCGCCGCCGAGCAGCCGTTTTGCGACCCGGGGAGCAACGCGGACTCCTCCTCGGGTCGTACCCGGGCGCGGCGCTCTCCCGCCGAGGGATCATGTGCGCGGCCGCGCCCGCGTCCTACCGTGGCACCAGCGCACCGGGGCCAGAAGGGACCCGGGGCCGCTGTACGGCGGGGCGGATCGACGAGGGGGACGCGTGGTGGGGACCGAGACGGTCGAGGGGCCCGGCAGCAGCACCCGCCCGGCACGCCACCGGACGGGCGAGCGGCCGACAACGGAGCCCGACCCCGACGGTCGCCGCAGCCCCCGGCTGCCATCTGCCGTCCGCGTCCTGCCGTCCGCCGCCCGCGTTTTGCTGTCGTCCGTCGCGCCCGGTTCGCTGCTCGTGCCGCTGTTCCTGGTCCTGCTGCTGCTTCATGTCGTCCTCACGTACGGCCGGGGGGAGCTCCTGGTGGCCGCGGCCCTGACCGTCGCTCTGGTGCTGCCGCTGGTGTGGCTGCGCCGGGCGCCCGGGGCGGTGTTCGCGGCAGTGGTGGCGGCGGCGTTCGTCCAGTGGTGGGCGGGTGTCCAACTGCCTGCGGACGCCGCCCTGCTGGTGGCCCTGTACGCGGTGGCCGCGGACGCGGGGCGGCGTGCCGTGTTCGTGGCGTGCGCAGTCGTGGAGGGCGGGGCGCTGCTGGCGTGCCTGCGCTGGGCGACGCCGGGCGCGTTCCTGGCGCCCTTCGCGGCGCTGACCGCGGCGGTGGTGGCGGCCGCCGCGCTGGGGGTTAACGCGCGGACCGCCCGCGCCTTCCTCGTGGCGTCGCAGGAGCGGGCCGCGCGTCTGGAGCAGCAGCGGGATCAGCAGGCGCGGCTGGCGGTGGCCGAGGAGCGCAGTCGCATCGCCCGGGAGATGCACGACATCGTCACCCACAACCTGTCGGTGATGGTCGCGCTCACCGACGCCGCCCTCCATGCGCGGGACCACGCGCCCGAGGCCGCTGCCACGGCGATGCTCCGCGCCTCCGAGACCGGCCGGCAGGCCCTGGTGGACATGCGGCGCTCGCTCGGCGTCCTGCGCACCGACGGGCCGGGCGTCGACGGGTCGGGCACCGACGGGCCGGGCGTCGAGCGCCGTCCGCTGCCCGGCATCGGTGACCTTCAGGAGCTGACGGAGCGGATGTGCGCCGCCGGGCTGCCCACCGTCCTCGACCTCCGCGGCGCCCACGACCGGCTGCCCGCCACCGCCCAGCTGACCGTCTACCGCCTGGTGCAGGAAGCGTTGACCAACACCCTCAAACACGCGCCCGCCGGCGCCCGCGCCGAGGTCCGCCTCCAGTGCCGGGCCCGGTCCGTCACCGTGGACGTCACCGACAACGGCCCGCGCACCGCCCCGCCCCGTCCCGAAGCCGCGTCGGGCCACGGGATCCCCGGCATGCGGGAACGCGCGGCCGCCTACCGCGGGACCCTGCGCGCCGGACCGCTCCCGGGCGGCGGCTGGCACGTCCACGCGCGCCTGTTCCTCGACAGCGCGGAAGCGGTGACCGCATGACGATCCGCGTCCTGGTCGCCGACGACGAGGCACTGCTGCGGATGGCCTTCACCACCATCCTCGACGCCCAGCCCGACATGACCCCGGTCGGCGAGGCCGCCGACGGCGCCCACGCGGTGCGCCTGGCCCGGGAGTTGCGCCCCGACGTCGTCCTCATGGACATCCGGATGCCGGGGACGGACGGCATCGAGGCGACCCGGCGGCTCACCGACGCCTGCCCGCTGAGCAGAGTGCTGATCCTGACCACGTTCGACCTGGACGAGTACGCCTTCGCCGCGCTGGACGCCGGGGCGTCGGGCTTCCTGCTGAAGAACACCAGGCCCGACGAGCTGCTCGCGGCGATCCGCAGCGTGGCGGCGGGCGACGCGGTGCTCTCCCCGCGGATCACCCGCCGCCTGCTGGACGACGTCCGCCCGCACCTGGCCGGGGCCGCTGCGGCCGGCCGTCACGAGGAGCGGCTGGGGCGGCTCAGCGCCCGTGAGCGGGAAGTCCTGGTCGAGGTGGGCCGGGGCCTGTCGAACGCGGAGATCGCGGCCCGCCTCCATCTCGCGGAGGCGACCGTGAAGTCCCACCTGGGCCGGATCCTGCACAAACTCGCGCTCCGCGACCGGATCCAGGCCGTCGTCCTCGCGCACGAGAGCGGCCTCGTCCCGCCGCCCTGACCCGGTGTCACTCCCCGTTCCGGTCGAGGACGGCGAGCTCGGCCACCACCGCGCGGTGGTCCGTCCCGGCGAGGGCGTACTCGGCGACCGACACCGCGCGCAGCGCCCGGCCGTGCAGGACGTGGTCGATCTGGATCACCGGCGGCAGGCGGGGGAAGTCGCGGTTGTGCTCCGGCCAGGTCGGCATCAGCCCGGTCCCCAGCTCGGCGTGCGTGTCCGTGAGCCCGGTCGCCAGGAGGCTGCGCATCGGCGCGTGGTCGAGCGTCGCGTTGAAGTCGCCCAGCAGCACCGCGTCGCCGCTGCTGCGCCCGGCCGCGGCGTCCCGCAGCTCGTGCATGCCCGTCGCCCACCGGCGGGCGTCGCCCAGCGGGTAGTAGGTGTGCACCGCCACCAGCTGCACCGGCCGGCCGGCCACCGCGACCGTCACGTTGACGGTCGGCCACGCCGGATCGCCCGCCCCCGTCACCGGCAGCCGGGTGAAGAGCGCCGTGTCGGACCCGGCGGGCATCTCCCGGTGGGGGAGCAGCTCGCGGATGCCCGCCGCGTCCAGCGCCTGCGCCGCCGAGACGCTCAGCTCCTCCACCGCCAGAGCGTCCAGGCGCTGCGTGCGGACCAGGTCGACGAGCGCCGTCGGCGAGACTCCGCCCAGGTAGGCGTTGCTGGTGGCCACCCAGAGCCGCGGCGCGCCGGCCGGCACCTGGGCCCCGTCGGCGACCACGCGCGGGAGCAGCCACCACAGCTGGAGCCCCACCAGGAGCACGGCCAGGCCCGTGAGGACCCAGCGGCGCAACCCGGCCAGCACCGCCGCCGCCGGCACGGTCAGCAGCGCCGCGTACGGCAGGGCCGCCATCGGCAGGGCCAGGACCGTCCCGTCGTCCAGGCCCAGGACGCGGACCACGGCGAGCGCGGCCGGCCCGAGCAGCAACACGACGCACAGACCCGTCAGGGCCGCACGCCACCGCCGCCGGCGCGGTGTGCCCGCACCGGTCTCCGACGTGCCGTCAACCACGATGCTCCTCCTGCGGGATGCCGGTGGCGGCCGTGATCACCGGCCGCCGTCGTGGGGAGAGGACGACGGCGACGGGAGCACGGTTGCGGGTCGGGTCGTCGGGTGAGTGGTTGGTGTGCGGTGTGTTGCTGGTGTGATGTCATAGTGGCGCGTCCGGGAGGCTGTTCGACTCGGCGGGGCGTGTGCGGTGCGCGCGGGACGGCTGTCGGCCACGACGGCACGGGCGGCCGGTCGTGCGACCCGGCGAGGTCGTTGAGGCCGTGCCCGGGTGGGGCGCCGCACGCCGCAGGCCGACCGCAGCGACCGACTCAACGACCAGGTGAGGGCAGTGACTGCAACCGATCGAGCCGGGCAACGGTCCTGGCACTGGTACGGCGTGGCCGGGCTGGCCTCGGTCGTCGTGCCGGCGGTGTTCCTCCGGGCGCTGCGCCTCGCCCAGTGGCAGGTGAGTCACCCGGTGATCGTCCCCGACGACGGCTCTCCCGGGGGCGGGAACATGGGGAGCGTGGTGGCCGTGCCGATCCTCGGCCTCGCGCTGCTCGCCGGGCTGCTCATTCCCGTGCTGTGGGGTGCGGCGGCCGTCCGGGCCCGGGCGGGGAGCACCGTCGGGACCCTGCCGACGATCGCGATGGTCCTCCAGGGCGTCGGTCTGCTGTTCGCCTTCGCGGCCGCCCGCGCCCTGCCGCACGGTCTGCCCTGGGGCGCGGCCCTCGTCGCCTCGGGACTGCTCGCGGTGGCCGCCGTTCGAGTGCCTCGTCGGCCCGGCCGGACCGCGGCCGTTCAGTAGGGCCTCCGCGCCACCGGCCCGTGGGCGGTGCACCCGACGCGCGGTCACCTGCGAGGATGGGCGGGCGAACCCGCAAATCAGCACAGCGTCAGAATCGAGACGGCCTTGTCCAACGTCAAGCTGCACACCAACCACGGCGACATCGTGATCCGCCTCGACGCGGAGAAGGCTCCCGCGACGGTGGAGAACTTTCTCCAGTACGTCACGGACGGCTTCTACAACGGCACGGTGTTCCACCGCGTGATCGACGGCTTCATGGTCCAGGGCGGCGGAATGGAGCCGGGCCTGCGCCGTAAGGAGACCCGCGCCCCGATCCTCAACGAGGCCGACAACGGCCTGAAGAACACCCGCTACTCGGTGGCCATGGCCCGCACCTCGGACCCGCACTCCGCCACCGCCCAGTTCTTCCTGAACGTCGCCGACAACGCCTTCCTCGACCACACCGCGAAGTCCGGCCCCGGCTGGGGCTACGCCGTGTTCGGCGAGGTCGTCGAGGGCCAGGAAGTGGTCGACGAGATCAAGTCCGTGCCCACCACCTCCAAGGCCGGGCACGCCGACGTCCCGAAGGAGGACGTCGTCCTGGTGAGCGCCGAAATCGTGGAGTGACCCCCGGGGCGCGCCCGCGCCCGCCCTCGGGGAGCGGCGGACTCCCGTGGCCCGCGCCCCGGTGAGACGTCGGGTGTCGAACTCACCAGGGCGCGGCGCGGTCCTGCCGGGGCGCCGGGGCTTGGGCTTGAGCCCGGACTGCGGGGCCCGGTACACAACGGGCTGCTGCCACCGCTGCGCCGCAGGTCAGTGCCCGTCCGGAGACGGCGGGAGCGGTGGCCGGCGAGGGCCTGGTGCCGTCGGTGGGGTGCGGGCCGAGGGCCTCGGGTCTCCCGGAAGCAGCGCCCGGCCCCGATCGGTCAGTGCCGTCTCCACTTGGAGGAGGTGGATCTGGGCGTTGAGGGTGGGGGCGAAGGTCCTATGGACGACGAGGATCTGCTCGGACAGGCCGATGGCGCGGGCGGGGTCGCCGGTCGCCCGGTAGGCGTTCGCGCGGATATTGCGCGGTAACGGGGCGTGGGGCGTCGTCGAAGACGCGTTCGCTGCCGAGCGCGGCGTATCCGAACAGGTCGGTGTCGCGGTCCAAGTCGCCGGCCGCCCCGGTGCCGGAGGGACGGGAGAACGCCTCCCGTCGCCGCTGCGCCGTAGGCCGCCGCCCACCTGGGGCACCACTGGCCGGAGTCGAGCCGTGGACTGTCCTGTGCCCGGGTGGTGGGAGGGCGCGGTGGCCGCGGGCGGGGCCGGCGGCGTCAGTGGAGCCTCCTTCACGCTCTTCGCCGCGGGACCGGACCGCACCCTCGACGATCTCGCCCCAGACGTCGTCGCCCGCCTGCGCGACATGACGCACAGCACCCGGTCCAAGCACACCGCCGACGAACCCGACCTGCGCATCCCCGTCCACGACACCCGGAACCGCGCCGCCCGGATCGACGTGCCCGTGCCGGCCGTCAACGGCGCCGTCGACTCGCCCGACCACCTCGGCATGGCCGAACGACTCACCCGCACCGCCGCCAACGGGCGCGCCGTCTCGATCGACGGGACCGCCTGCTCGAAGAATTCCTGCGCACCCTGTGACCTCGGGGTGACGGCGGCTCGGGTGGCACGGCGCCCGGGGCAGGGCGGAGCCTAGGCTGGCCGGATGAGTGACGGGGTGTGGGAGCAGTTTCTGGCAGGAGCGGAGCCGGGCGCGGAGCTGCGCAGGCGGTGGCGGTCCGGGCTGGGGAGCAGGGCGGACGCGCCGACCGAGGTACTGCTCGCCCTGCTCGACGGCGACGAACCGCACTTCCTGTACCGGCGCGGGCTGCCCGCGCCGGTGCTGGACGCGGCCGTCGAGCACCCGTCCAAGCGGGTGTGGGGCCCGGTGGCCGAGTCCGGGGCGCTGTCACCCGGGCAGTGGGACCGGCTGCTGGAGGCGCTTGCCGGGCGCGGTGCCGGCGCGGCCTTGCTCGCACTCCTGCGCGAGATGCGGGACGACTTCGCCGAGCGCGGGGAGCGCACCGCGGTCGGGATGGCGCGCCCGCCCGGGCCCGACGCGGCGGCGCCCCGGACGCCGGCGGAGATCGCCGCGTTGGCCGACACCGTCCCCGACATCCCCGCCGAGGAGCGGACGTACGGGCTCCGGTGGGTCGGCGCGCTGTTCCACGACCCGGACGCGATGCGGCAGTTGGCCGCCCACCCGAACCGGTGGATCCGCCGCAGCGTGGCCCGCGCGCCCCGGCTTCCCGCCGACGTCGCAGCCCGGCTCGGGCGGGACGAGGACCGAGTGGTGCGGCTGTTCCTCACCGAGTCCTGCGCCGACGCCCCCGCCGAGACCCTGCTGGACGTGTGGAGTTGGTGGCCGGGCAGCCTCTCCTTCCCCGGTCGGCCCCGCAACCACCCCAACTTCCCCCGCGACGGCCTGCGCCACCACGCCTACGACCCCCGCCCCCGGTTCCGGCTGCTCGCTCTGGACGACCCCGCCGCACCGACCGCACTGGCCGTCCTCCTCGCCGCCGACCCCGACCCGGCGGTCCGGGCCCGCGCCGCCGAGGACCCACGCCTGCCGCCGGCCACCGTCCTCGCCCTGCTCGACGACCCCGATCTGACGGTCCGCCAGGTCGCCGCCCGCCACCCGGCGCTGCCCGCCGCGACGCTGGCCGCCCTGCTTCGCGACCCCGCCACCGCCGAGGACGCCGCCCGCAACCCCGCCGTCCCGCTGCCGGTAGCCCTGCGGATGGCCGCCTGCTGAGGGGGTCGCGCCCGTCCGCTCGCACCGCGCCCGTCGCCGAACGGCTGTCGGTCGCCCGGGACGCGGGCAGCGTCGGCGGTTCGGGGAGGTCCCCGGCTGCGGGCTTCAGCGGAGGATGCCGACGAAGCCGTCTCCGCCCTCCGAGCACGCGAACGTGCCCGTGCAGCACGGCTCCCATCCGGTGGCCGCGTCGAGCAGGGTCAGCTGTGACCACCGGTCGACGGGCCGGGGGTTTCGGCGGAGCCACAGGCCCAGCTGTGGCGCCGTCAGGTCGTCGGCGGTCGGCGACGACGAGCGGGTCGGGCCCGGCAGTACGGCGGCGACCTCCTGGGCGGGGTGTCCGAACAGGTCGACGTCGTCCCATGCCACCGCGTGCGTCGCGGGCGTGTCCGGAGACGTGTCGGCCTCGACGGTGATCAGGGTGAGACGGTCGGCGCGGTCTGGGCCTCCCGCCGCGACGGTCACCACGATGGTCCCGAAGGCGGCGACGGTGTTCCAGCTCCGGTCGAAGAGGATGCCGCAGAGCCAGGCGTCGTGGGCGTGCCGCAGCTGCTGGTAGTCGGCGCGGGTCAGCGTCATGCACTGTCTGGTGCGGTGGCTTCCGGGCACCGCCGCGAGCGTCGCGGCGGCCTCCTCGGCCGTCGCCCCGAACCTGAGCGTCCCGGCTCCGGCCGGCAGGACCACGCCGATCCCCGGCAGCAACTCCAACATCGGCCCATTGTGCCGTCCAGCGCCCCGGGCCTTGGCGGGGGCGGTGGCTGTTCGACGCGACACTGCCTCGGCGACGCAGACCGAAGGTGCCCGCCGGTCCGCGCGAACCGGCGGCAGAATGCGGCGTGCTGCGCACATCCTGCCTGGTCAGGACGCCACGGATGCGACAGGAGAGCCCGAAAACCCTTGGCGTCGGGCGGTGTCCACCCGACAGAGTTGATCTCGTCCGGTTCGCGGACATTCCGAGAAGGGGAGGACGAAACCGCCATGTCCACACTGCGGGTGACCGCCGAGCGCCTGACCATCCTGGAGCACCCGAACGCAGACGCCCTGGAGCTGGCGCAGGTCGGCCTCTACCGGGCCGTCGTGGCCAAGGGGGCGTACCGGACCGGGGACTTCGCGTGCTACATCCCCGAGCAGTCGGTCCTGCCGTCCGAGCTGATCGAGGAACTCGGGCTGACCGGCCGGCTCGCGGGCGGCAAGGCCGACCGGGTCAAGGCAGTACGGCTGCGCGGCGAGCTGTCGCAGGGCATCGTCTGCCGCCCCCGAGCCCTGGCCGAGGTCGACCTGACCCGGGCGGCCGAGGAGGGCACGGACTTCGCGGCGCTGCTCGGCGTCACCAAGTGGGTGCCGCCGGTGCCGACTTCGATGAGCGGCGAGGTCGAGGCGGCGCCCGACCTGCTGCCCTGGGTGGACATCGAGAACCTCAAGCGCTTCCCCGACGTCTTCGAGCCGGGCGAGCCGGTCGTGGTCACCGAGAAGCTGCACGGAAGCTGCTGCCTGCTCACCCTCCACGCCGAGACCGGTACGGTCCAGGTCTCGTCCAAGGGGGTCGGGGCACAGGGGCTCGCGCTGAAGGAGGACGGGCGGAACCTCTACTGGCGTGCCGTCCGCGCCTATGGCATACCGGAGTTGGCCGCCCGGATCGCCGACCGGCTGGGCGCGAGCCGGGTCGGGATCTTCGGCGAGGTCTTCGGGGACGGCGTACAGGACCTCGGGTACGGTGCGAGCAGCCGCACCGAGCAGCCGCCCGGGTACGCGGCGTTCGACGTCTCGGCGGTGATCGACGGTCAGCTGCACTGGCTGGACGCGCCCCGACTGCTCGCCGGCGAGCTGCCCGTGGTGCCCGAGCTGTGGCGCGGACCGTTCGACGCGGCACGCGTGCTGGAGCTCGCCGAGGGCCGCGAGACCATCACCGGGCGGCACCTGCACACCCGGGAGGGCGTGGTGGTCCGGCCGGCGGTCGAGCGCCACAGCCCCGTCCTGGGCGGCCGGGCGATCGTCAAGGCGGTCGGCGGCGGCTACCTGACGCGCAAGGGCGGCACCGAGTACGAGTGACGGGCCGCGCAGGACGAACGGGGGCGAGGCTTCGGCTCGACGGCTGAAGCCCCGCCCCGGTGGGTGTGACGTACTGGGTTTGATCCTCTCTCCGACCGGAAAGCGGACCGCGGGGTGATCGCCGGATCGAGGCGCGGTCAGCAGCGCACGGTGGCACCGCCGTTGCTGAGGTAGGCGCCGTACATCCAGCCGAGGTTTCCGCCGCCGACGACACGGACCCAGGTCCACTTGTTGCCGTACTCGTTGACGGGGCCGTCAGGGTGCCGGGCGCTCCGGGCCCTCGACGTCGGCGAGCAGTTTGCGCAGGAGCTTGTCCAGGGTGGCCTGTTCCTGGCCCGAGAGGGCGGAGAGCAGCGCGGTCTCGTTGGCCGCGTGGTCGGTGAAGGCGGCGTCCACGAGGGTGCGTCCGGCCGTGGTGAGGGCGATGCGGACGCTGCGCCGGTCCGCCGGGTCGGTGCGGCGTTCCACCAGGCCCGCCGATTCCAGTCGGTCGGTCCGGCTGGTCATGCCGGCCCGCGACATCAGCAGCAGCGCGGCGAGTTCGGAGGGCATCAGTTCGTACGGCGCGCCGGAGCGGCGCAGGGTGGCGAGAACGTCGAACTCGCCGCGCTGGAGGCCGTGTTGCTTGAACACCTCTTCGACGACCCGCCCCGCGAGCAGCGCGAATCGGCCGAGGCGGCCGACGGTGCCGACCGCCGTCAGGTCGAGGTCCGGGCGCTCCCGGCTCCACTGGTCGAGCATGACGTCCACGTGATCCATAGGGGCCATATTATTCGATGGGAGATAGTTAGACGTAGTACTATCAGTCATGGAACTATCAGAGCGCTCACTGTGGGGAGAGGCCAATGACGTTGATCGGACCGGAAGCCGTGGTGGTGCGGGGCGACGAAGCCGAGACCGTCGGAATGCTCGGCGGCAAGGGGCGGCTGCTGGCGGACTCCAGCGCCACCGGCGGCGCCCTGAGCACCCTGCGCGTCACGCTGGGGCGCGGCAAGGACGGCGCCACTCCGCACTACCACGGGGGCTCCTCGGAGCTGTTCTTCGTCGTCGACGGCTCGGCGCAGGTGCTGGTCGGGAACGAGGTGGTCACCGCCCGGAGCGGCGACCTCGTGGTGGTGCCGCCCCATCTGCCGCATGCCTTCGCGGCGGCGCCGGACTCCGGGGCGGACCTGCTGATCGTGATCACCCCCGGAGTGGAGCGCTTCGACTACTTCCGCCTGCTGGAGCGGATCCGCGCGGGCGAGGCGACGGTCGAGGAACTGCTCGCCAAGCAGGACCTCTTCGACAACCACTTCCTGGAGTCGCCGAGTTGGCGCGACGCCCGGGAGGAAGCCGCCCGGTCCCAGCCGTAGACCGCCCGGCACCGAGCTCGGCCCGACACCAGAGAAGGAACCCCGTGACCGACACCCGCACCATCACCAACCCGCCCGGCCTGCACGACCCGACACCGTTCGGCTACAGCCACGCCGCCTCCGCGCCCGGCGAACCGGTGTTCATCGGCGGTCAGTACGCCTCCGACGCCAGCGGGCAGGTCGTGCCCGGCGACTTCGCCGCCCAGGTGGAGCTCGCCCTCGCCAACCTGAGCACCGCGCTCGCCGGGGTCGGCCTCGGCTTCGAGCACGTGGTCCGGCTCGGCTCGTACATCGTCGACCACGACCCGGAGAAGCTGGCCGTCCTCGGCAAGGCCCTGGCCGGGGCCTGGGGCGACCGGCTGCCCGCGCAGACGCTCAGCGGGGTCGCCTCGCTCGCCCTGCCGGGGATGCTCTTCGAGATCGACGCGATCGCCGTCCGGCCGACGGCGGGCGCAGCGGGCTGACCCACCCACGCGCAGGGGTCCCACCGGCCGGTGGGACCCCTCGTCGTGCCGCCGCCGTTCGAGCGCGGCGACCCGGACCGCTCACATGGCCCGGGTCGCCGCGCACAGCCGTCGTTCCGTGGTGTCGGGGCCGTCGCTGAGGAGCAGCACCCGCACGCACGGACCCTCGTCGGTGACGGCCGTGTCGAGGATCTGGAGCAGGGTCGTCAGCTCGCGAACCGGCTTGTCGACGAGGACGGCCCCGGCCCCGCTCACCAGGATCAGCCCGGCCGGGTCCGGCTGCCGGAGCGGGTGGCGGGCGGCGGGTGTCGGTGAAGCATTCCTCGAAGGCGTCCAGGTTGTGACCGAAGTTGGCCGGGAGCGACAGGGCTTCGGCCCACTCGTGGATCGGCTCGTCTTCGGTCGAGCTGCGGACCGGGGTCACCCGCGGGGCCGGCAGCCCGACCGCGGCCCTGGCGATGGTGTTCGAGCTGGTCGAGTCCGCCCAGGAACGCCGGCGTGCGATCACCGGAGCCTCCCTCGTCGCTCCGGTCTGCTCCGATGCCAGGGTCGAGAACGGCGTCATGGTCGAGCGCGGGGAGGTCCCGCCCCGGCACTCGGTCGGTCAACGCGGCACCGCGGATCGGCCGGGGCAGCACCGCAGGTGGGGAGGCGTTGTCAGCGGCCGCCCGCTGCGGGGGCGAAGGGTCCGTCCAGGGCCGCCCATTGCAGGAGCAGGATGGTCTTGCCGTCGATGATGCGGCCGTCGCGGGTCATGGCAAGGGCTTCGGCGAAGGGCAGTTCGAGGACCTCGATGTCCTCGCCGTCCTCCTCCAGTCCGCCGCCGGTCCCGGTCCGGTCGGCCGGCGTGTAGGGGGCGGCGAAGAAGTGGAGGCGTTCGGTGACGGAGCCGGGACTCATGTAGGCGTCGAGGACGTGGATGAGCGGGCCGAGGGTGACGCCGAGCTCCTCGGCGCTCTCGCGGCGGATGGCGGTGGCCGGGCCGTCCGCGTCGAGCAGCCCTGCGGCGGCTTCGACGAGCATGCCGTCGGGGTGGTCGTTGACGTAGGCCGGGTAGCGGAACTGGCGGGTGAGCAGGACACGGCCGCGTCCGGTGTCGTAGGGCAGGACGACGGCGCCGTTGCCGCGGTCGTAGGTCTCGCGCTGCTGGGCTTCCCAGCGGCCGTCGCGGCGGCGGTAGTCGAAGGTGGTGCGGCGCAGGACGTGCCAGCCCTGGGAGGTGAGTTCGACGTCGCGGACCCGGACGTCGGGGTTGCGGTCCAGGCCGCGCCCGGCCCGGTCGAGGCCGGTGCGGCCGCGGTGGTCGGGGGCGTCGATGCCGGGGCGGCTCGTCACACGCTCTCCCGCTGGGTGCGGCGGGGGATCTCGGCCACGTCGTGGTAGACGGGCAGGCCGCGGCGGCGGGCGGTGGCTACGTCCTGGTCGGCTCCGGCGGAGGCGCCGGGCAGGCGCAGCACGGCGTCGCAGTGCGCGAGCAGGCGGTCGGCGGTCGGGTAGAGCACCTGCTCGGCGAGGGGGTCGGTGGGGCCCGCGCCCGCGGAGTGCAGGACGGGCAGCGCGATCCACTCTCCGATCACGGGGAGGTGCCCGGTGGCGAAGACGGGCCACGCAGCGGCTTCGAGGCGGGCGAGGTTGGCGGCCATGGCCTGCGGGTCGCCGTCGGTACCGGAGCGGTAGGGGCCGGCGATCAGGATGAGCATGGGCTCGCCGGCTACGGGCTTGTCGGTCATGGGCGCTACCATACATGCAGAAACGTGCAAGAACAGGAGAGATTACGGATGCTGGCTGCTGAACGGCGCGACCACCTGCTCGGTCTGCTGGCCCGCGAGGGCAAGGTCGTCGCCAAGGACGTGGCCGCGGACCTGGGGATCTCCGAGGACAGCGTGCGGCGCGACCTGCGCGATCTCGCCGCCGAGGGACTGTGCCAGCGGGTCTACGGCGGCGCGCTGCCCGTCTCGCCGGCGGTGGTGGACTACGCCGCCCGGCAGAGCGTGGCCCAGGACGGCAAGCGGAAGGTCGCCTCGGCGGCCGCCGCCCTCGTGCGGCCGGGCGGCACGCTGATCCTCGACGGCGGCACCACCGCCCTCGCCGTCGCCCACGCGCTCCCGCGGGATCTGACCTGCACCGTGATCACCCACAGTCCGACGATCGCCGCCGCCCTGCTCGACCATCCGCAGGCGGAACTCTTCCTGCTCGGCGGCCGGATCTTCAAGCACTCGGCGGTCGCGTGCGGCGCGGCCGCGGTCGAGGCCGCGCAGAACGTCTCCGCCGACCTCTGCCTGCTCGGCGTCACCGGCGTGCACCCGGAGGCGGGGCTGACCACCGGCGACGCCGAAGAGGCGGCGATGAAACGCGCCCTGGCGGCGCGGGCCGCGGACACCTACATCCTCGCCTCCTCCGAGAAGATCGGTACGGCCTCGCGGTTCCGCGTGCTGCCCTGGGAGAAGACCAGCGGCCTGATCACCGACGCCGACCCCCACGACGCGGTCGTCGAGCAACTGAAAGCGCTCGGCCTGGAGGTCCTGCCGGCCAACTGACAGCTGCGAGCCACCACGGGATCGCGGACCGGCCGGCTCCTCGACAGCGCCCCCTACCGGGTCGCGATCGGGTGGGTGGGCCGAAGCCGGAGGTCGAACAGGTCGGCCTGCCGTTCGGTCCAGGCCGGCCGCCCACCACACCGCGTCGCGTCATGGTCCACCGGCACGGTCAGCGGCGCGCCCGTGAGGCCGATGGCTGAGGCCGAACGCCGGTCGCGCCACGGCCGCCCCGCCCTGCGCCCGGACGGCACCAGCCGCGCCGAGCAGTTGCAGGCCGCCGACCGCCGACCGTCGGCCTCTCGGCGGGTGGCCTCCGCGGCGTCGAGCTGCCGCATCAGCAGAGCGACCCGTTCCTCGGCCGCACGCACACGGACACGGGCCCTCGCCATGAGCAGGACCAGGGGCAGCACGGTCGCGCGCCCCGTGCGCTCCAGGTGCCGGCAGGTCTCCTCGGCCCTCCCGAGCTCGTGGGCCGTCGCGGCCCGGGTTCGTCCGGTGTCCGCAGCCCGGGCGCGGGCTCGTCCGGGCCGGAGTTCCTCGTCGCATCGGCCGGGAAAACCGCTGTCGGGCGAATGGATCACGGTGGTAGAACTACCGCCGTGCACAAGACTCCGGAGTTTCCCGATCTGCTGCGGCTGATCGACGAACGTGCAACCGCCTTCCGCGCCGCGATCGCCGTCGCGCCCAGCCTCGACCTGCCCGTGCCGACCTGCCCCGGGTGGACGCTGTTCGACCTGGTGCAGCACATCGGCGAGGGCCGCCGTCGCTGGGCCGCCACCGTCGCCGCCGGGCCGGACGCCACGTCCAGGACCCCGGCCCAGGGTGACGCGGTCGCGCCGCAGGGGCGCGAGGACGTGCTGGCCTGGCTGGCCGCCTCGACCGAGCTGTTGCTGGCGGCCCTGCGGGAGGCCGGTCCGGACCAGGGCTGCTTCACCGGCTGGGGTGTCACGCAGACGCCGCACACCGCTGGCGGCGTCGCCCGGCACCAGGTCCAGGAGATCGCGGTGCACACCTACGACGCCCAGCTCGCCGTGGGCGACCCGGCCCCGCTGCCGGTCGAGGTGGCGCTCGACGGTGTCGAGGAGAGCCTGTTCATCGCCAGCTTCACGAGGAGCGCCTGGCCGCACAAGCCCACCGCCTTCGACCTTCACGCCACCGAGGACCGCTCCTGGCGCCTCACGGTCGACGGAGACGGCGCACGGACCACCCGGCTGCCCGCCATCGGCGAGGCCCCGGAAGCGGCAGGCCTCTCCATCCGCGGCACGGCCAGTGATCTGGTCCTCTGGCGGTACGACCGCATTTCGGTGGACTCCCTGCAACTCGACGGGGACCCGGAGCTGCTCGACCTGCTCTTCGCCTGGGAACCGGAGGACTGGGCGTGACGACGGGCCACCGCGTACGAACCTGTTGCTGAATCGCGAACGGATCCTGCCAGGCGCAGCGCTCCCGCCGGGTCGGCAGGACGGCGACCTCCCGGCCCCACGTCTCCTCGTCGGGGGCCGGCGGAGATCGTCCCGGTGTTCCGCTGACCGGCCCTGCGCGCCGTCCCGGGTCGAGGACTGACTCGTCCACCGCAGGGCGCACGGCCGCCCGACGTGCAGCCCCACCGCCGACCCGGTCTTCCCCGACCTCGGCCTGCGATCCGCTGCCGGCGCCCGGCGACGTCAATCCGACCCGGCCGCTCCTCCTGCTGCACAGCCCGCTCGACCTCTGGCACCCTCTGCCCGGCGAGGAGTGGAACTCCCGGTAGAACGTGCCCGGGTGCGGCCCGGGCCGTCTGCGGCCGACGCAGGACCGGAGACGTGTCTCCGGTGTAGAGGCCGCGCGTCGGCGTGCGGGCGCGACTTTCTAGAACCAGAAGGCCTTGACCACGGAGTGATCCGCGCCGGCTGCCTGTCGGTAGAAGGAGCGCAGGTCGTTGTGGTGCTGCAGGAAGAGTGCCTTGGCTTCGGCCTCGTACATGAAGCTGCCGAGGGGGCCGAAGACGCCGTCCTTGGAGGCGGTCCAGAGGTCTTCGAACGACGCGGCTTCCAGGAAGGCTGCAGCCTGTTTCACCTGGAGCGGAGTCATGATCAGAAACGGCGGGCCGACCTCGGAGTCGATGGTGGTGCCCCCGAAGACGGGCAGCGCAGCCGGTGCATTGGGGTCTCCGGTGCCGTCCGCGGAGCCTGTGTAGAGGTGGCTCACCTCGTCGAAGTCCTTCTCGATCGCGGTTGCGATCCCTGCGGTGAACTCTTCCCGGAGGTCGCGCCAGGAGTTCCGCATGAACGTGGACAGCCAGTCGCCGTCGGGTTGGATGTCGCTCTGCGGAACGGCACGAAGGTGCATGTGGAAGCTCACTGCGGCACCACGCCCTCTGTCGGGGTTGTCCGGTCGGTGGGCGGACACTACTCGTCGACGCCGACACCGCAGTGATGACTGCGCGGGCAGGAATGTGCGCCATTGGTCGGGGCTGACGGGCGGACGCTGGGGATCTCGGAGGGGATCCTCGCTGAGCTGAACCGCCCGATCGCTCCCGACGGCCAGGACCCGGGTGGGACCTGACTCCCCGCCCATCCCGTCCCGCCCCCGGGCGAGTCCCCGTGCTCTGCGGCGCGGGGGTTCGTCGGGCACTGCGTGACCTGCCGCATCCTCAGCGCAGGCCCGGTGTGGGGGAGGACGACGAGACGGTCGACGCTGACGATCCACGTATCGGCGCCGTTTTCACCCACGGGTCGGTCGTTCTCGGCGCCGAGGACGGGCCGTTGTTCTGGCTGGTGGTCACGGCGGGACCTCGCCGCGGTGAGGTGTGGCTGGTGTCCGAGGTCGGAGCTCTCCCGGCACCGATGGCTGACGCCCCGACCTTCGACGGGTGGGTGCTGCGGCACTGGCACTCAGGGCTGGCTGGTTGGTCTGACGCCTGCCGTGCAGGGGGGGGTGACGGCGGTCGACTCCGGTCGGGTCAGCTCTCGTTGGTGGACTCGCCCCGGGAGGGGAAGCCGCTGTAGCTGAACGGGGCTTCGTGCTCGTCCATCATCACGGCCCAGATCGCGATCGTGGTGAGACCGCCACCCGCCGAAGAACCTGCCCTGACATCCCTCACATCCCTGACATCCCTGACGCCGCTGACGTACGAGGACACCACCCCGGCCGGGGTCGGTCCCGGGTCAGTCCGGCAGGCCCCGGAACCCGGCGAGTAGTTCCTTCAGTGCGCGCTGTGCGGCCGGGTACGCCTCCTCCACGGCCGGGACGTTGGACGTCGAGCCCGCCGAGGGACGGTTCTGGCCGACCATGGCCACCTCGACCAGGATCCGGCCGTTGGTGCCGTAGAACACGGCCTCGCCGTAGTCCAGGAACCCCGGGCCGGCTGTGTGGAGGGCCGTCAGGTCGCCGTCCGGCGCGAGTTTTCCGTCCGGCCCGATGGTCCAGTTCGGCCCCTTCGGCGGAGCCGTGGCACCGGCCTCGGGCACCGACGCGCTGATCACCGCCACCCCCGGACCGTCCGTGCCCATGGTGGTCCACGAGGTGCTCACCACCCGCGCGGAGGCCCGCGACGAGGGGTCCGCAGCCGCCACCGTGCGCGACCCGCACGCCTGACCCGCCGCCAGCAGGTCCACGAGCAGCTTCGTGGTGTCCGCGCCCGGCGCGAGCACGTACACGCTCGCCCACATCCCGTCCGACTCCGCCGGGACCCGCAACTCGTAGATCGCCCCCGGCACGGGCACCGTCGCAGGCCCGACCCGGATCCTGTCGTCGACCCGCACCCCGGACATCGGCTGCTCCACCCGGCAGGGCGACAGGGCCAACGGCTTCCCCTGCCCGGGGCGGAACACCTCCCCGCCGTGCAGCCCCGTCGTGCCGGGCACGTACACCGACTCGACGATCTGCCGGATGTGATCGGACCCGAACTCAGTGCCCTCGACATCGGCCACCGCAGCGGCCCCGGCCGCCCCGGTGCCGGAGCCCGCATCCGCCGCCGGCGAACCTCCCCCCGAACACCCGCTCGCTGCGAAGCAGAAAATCCCCAAGACCGTTGCCAACCAAAGGCGTTCAGCGATCCGCATGCCCGCACGCTACCGCCGCCGCCCACCCGCCGTCCGCCCAACGGCCAACCCTGCCGGCCAACGGGTCCGCGCCGACAGGCGCCCGGGCCGCCTTTTCCGACGGCCGATCACCCCGGGCCCGGTGCCGACCCCGCGCCACCCCCACCCGGTTCAGTGAATTCGCGCCAGTGCCATGGGGCCAGCCATGCCGAATGTACGGGGTGTTGCGATGGCACTCACCACGTCACGTTGGAAACGTTGCGACTCACCGTGTCACCGTGGCCGCGCTCGCTGCGAACTGACCGGTGCCCGGGCCACTGCGGCCTGGTACCGCCCGGGCGCCTGACGGGCGGTGAGGTGCTGTGCGCACCGCGGGCAATGGGGTGCTACGCGCACTTTCCGGCGGTTGTCCCTGGGCGGCAGGTGCGCGTTTCGGCTACCGCTGTGGGTGGGTGGCGTCCTCGATGGCGGCGAGCAGGCGGGCGTGGACGTCGGCGGCGGCGTCGCGGGTGGCCGCGTCGGGGGCGTCGAGTTGAGGGGCGATCAGTTTCGGCGGCGAGGACTGGCACAGGGACGGCGGTGGTGCGCAGGTGCAGGAGCTGAGTGGCGGCGTGTTCGCCCGGAGTGGTGGCAGCGGTCCGGGTGGAAGGAATGAGGGCGCTGATGCCGCGGGGCGGTGCGGATTGCTGGTGGTCACCCGGCCCATCCTCGCGCGCAGGCCTCCGGTGGCCATCGGCATGTCCGGAGCCCGAGCCGGTGCCGGGCGGCAGGTCAGCTGCTGCCCTCGGCGGGGCCGGGGAAGAGCAGCCCAGCGGTGTCGAAGGCGGCCTTCACCATCGCGACGGCCATGGCCGGGGTGAGTGCGGTGCCGGTCAGGTCGCCGTGCGCGAGCTTGTTGCGCAGGCTCCGGCCGGCGTCGAGCCGGCCGGCCAGCTCGGCCGTGATGATGCCCTCGTCGGCTGCCCGCTCCACCAGCTTCTGCAGCGGCTTCTTGGAGCCCAAGCGCTCGCCGAAGGCGCGCTCCAGGGCGAACAGGGAGATGGAGACGGCGACGGTGGTGAACTCGTACCGGAAGTAGGAGTGCCGCACCAGCTCCCGTGCCGTCTCGAAGACGCTGGTGATGTAGGCCGGCGCGTGCGCGGGCAGTACCAGCTCCGCCACCAGGTCGTGCATCTGCATGTATTCGGCCACGAAACGGCGGGTCCGCGGGTCCGGCACCGGCCAGGGAAGCGGGCCCGGGAGCGGGGGCAAGGAATCCATCCGCGCAGTCTCGTCGCCCGACTCCTCCCGGCGCCATCGGTTTCCCGTGTCCGCCGACATCTTCGACAACGGGTCCGGCTCGCGCCACATCGCCCTGATCCGGCACGGGAGAGCAACCTCCTCTGGGGGAACGGCTCATGACTGCTGATCACCCCTGTCGCCGACTCGGCGACGGGGGTGATCCCGACCACCAGGACGTCGCCGGCACCGCCCGGCCGCGCAGGCCAGGTCTCGCCCGCAAGCGCGCGGAGCTACTCGACGTCGCGCAGCACGGTCCGGTGCTGCGGGCGGAGACGGTTGCCGGGGTCGATGCGGTCGAGCTCCAGGAGGTCGTGGTGGTTGCCCGGACCCTGGGCCAGGACCCGGCCGCGGCCGTCGACCGCACCGTGCGCGGCGCACTCCGGGACTCTCGCCGAGGAGTCGGGACTCGGCGTCGCGCCTCGCGGCCAGGTGGGCGCCGCGTTCGCAGACCGCAGCGGCGAGGTCGTGCAGGACCGGGTGCATCGACCGCGTCCTGGTCGACACCACCATCCGCGACCACCGCTTCGTCACAGACCCCGCGCGACGCCGTCCAACTGCGCACGGAGATCGGGTTCGGGAAGTGCCCCGCCACCGTGGCAGCTGCCGACGGCCGGAGACAGTTGGATCGGATGCTGGTTGAAGACGGGCGGGAGGGCGGCGCCATAGCGGCGCCGCCCTCCCACTTCAGTTGACGGGAACTCAGTCGGTCAGGTCGAAACGGGTGTTGAGGGTGCCGTCCGCGACTGCCAGGTCGCTGTAGCCGAGCCGTTCGCCAAGGGTTTCGAGTCTCGCCAGCCGAGTGAGACCGATGGGTGCGAAGGACGTCTTCAGGGCGCGCAGGAGCAGCCGCATTCCGAGGTCGGCCCCGAGCTCGCCCACCGCACGCTCCAGCAGGGACACGATCGACTCCTTGACGGACGTGTCGCACCGCTCCAGTAGTGACCCCTGAACCGTGTCGAGCTCCTCCAGGATTTGTCGACGGATCTCTTGCGAGTCGAACTGTGAAGCCTGCGCCGCGAAGGCCTCCGTATCACCCGGGCAGAGAAAACCTGAGCAGACTCTCGCAATGTCCGCCAGGAATTCCCTGATATTGCCGCCCTTGCCCTCGGGATTGAAGTGTCGACCAGTGGTGGACAGCCAGAGGACCTCCAGCTCCGAATTGGAAAGGGTCGACATGATGAGTCGCTGGGCGTCAACGCTCAGCGCCGCAGCTTCCTGCGACCCCATTCGCTCCAGGCGGGTTGTGATGAATTCCAGGGTTCCAGTCCAATCAGTCGGGCCATACGGGCCCCTGATCTTCATTCCAAGGCCGGAGATTCCAAAATCTCCATTGGGTCCCAGCGGTTCCATCTTTTCTGTCCATCTCCGGTCGGACTATTCAGGGTAGGACGTGTAGACGACGAAATTGTCCGGATGTTTGGCGACATACTTCAGCTGGATGAGAACCTTCCGGCCAGTGGCGGTTTTCGTCAGAGGATTTGCGGGAAGGGGTTTACCGCTGAGCTCGTACCTGTATGCCAGATTGCCTGGGATCACATCGGTCGGAACCTCCCACAGAACTTCCTGGAGGTCATGGCGTGGATCGAATCCTATATTGTCTCCGATTCGTTTCCTCTGTGCTTTGATCCAGTTCTCCAGGGCCCGTTCGTTGGCGGGCACCTTGCGCCACTCCGTGACGGCGTGCGCGACGGCCTTCTGGGCGGTCGCGGCGTCGATCCAGACTGTGACCGGGCCGTCCTTCGCCTTCACCGCGTCCAGCAGCTTCTGCCCACTGAGGTCGATGTGGTCCGAGACGGTGTGCCCACCCTCGTTGACGAACTTGACGTCGTCCTCGATGAAGTTGACGCAGTTGTGGACGAGGATGTCCAGCGCGTCGATGCCCGCCGTTCCGGCGAAGAAGGTGTGGGTGCCGTCGACCGTCAGGTCGTACACGGTCATGTCCTGCGCCGTCCGGGGTCGGAGCGCGGTGATGCTCCGGATCGAGCCGTCGGCGGAGCGCACGCGGTCGCCCGGTCGCAGGTCGGCCACGGTCTTCCAGCCGCCGCCCTCGACATAGACGCGGTGCCCCTCGGTGGACGTGAGGATCCCGCCGCCCTCCAGGCTGACCTCCGTCAGCCGCCCGGTCAGGTGGGAGTACGTCGCGGTGACGGTTTGCGCTTGAAGCTGCCCGTCCGGGGCACCGGTGAGGACGCTGTCGCCGATTCGGATCTGTTCGATCGGGCGGTGGGAGCCGTCAGCCAGCAGTACTGGCGTGCCGGCGGGGAAGCTGTTGGTCTCGCATGCCTCGCCCCACTTCACGGCGGCGGCTTCGCTCTCCGCCTGCCTGAGCAGTTGCGGGTCCATGTCCCGGACGTTGCGCAGGGCTGCGAGCGCCTCGTCGGCGCTCATGCCGCTCTTCAGGTTGAGGCGGAACTTGGACAGGGCGTCCGCGCTGGCCAGCAGTTTGCCGACGGTGGCGTCCTTGAAGCCGTCGAGGCTGGCCTGGAGGGCGAGTTTGGCCTGTCCGAGGTCGGTCCCGGTTTCGAGGGCGAAGCGGAAGGCGACGAGGCCCTTGGCGGCTTTGCTGAGTGTTCCGTAGGGGATGAAGTTGGACGCTGCCCAGGCGCAGGAGGCGTTCAGGCCGGGGTTCTTGAAGCACTCGATGAAGTCACCGACCAGGAGGTGAACTATGATCTTCGAGCTCTCCATGGTCTGGCAGTTTCGGGAGCCAGGGGGAGCCGAGTAGCAGTTGTACCGCTCCATGTACTCGCTGGAAAGCAGGTCGTACGAGCTCTCCATCTGGACCTTGTCGAGCTGCGCGGTGTAGAGGGGGGTCGTCACCCAGTCGTTGTTGTACTTGCCGTGGCACGCGGCGATGCTGAGGCCGGCGTCGGGGCAGGTCCTCAGGATGTAGTCGATCTCACCGGTCACCTTGACGTTGACCGGGAAGGTGCAGACCTCTTCCCCACCGTTCGGGCCCCGGTGCCATTTCGCGCTGCTCGTCCAACGTCTGAGGATGTCGACGGCGTCGACACAGGCCTGCAGGCCCTTGCCGTACTTGTCGTCGAAGACGATCTCCTGCTTCAGCTCCCCGTGGGGAACCGCGTCCATGTAGGACACCCGTCCGAGGTCGTCGACGACGGCCGTCTGGGACTCCATCTCGCCTGCGGCGTTACCGTCCTTCATCTTCTGGTAGACGATGTTGGCTGCGTCGATCGCGGCCTTGCGGGCCTCGTCGGCGCTCGCCTGGGCTTCGAGTTTGGAGGCGAGGGCCTTGTCGGCGGCGTCCTTGGCGTCGGTGGCGTAATGGCGTGCCTGGGCCGCGGAGGCGGCGGCCGCCGAGGCGGAGTAGTCGGCGTTGCGGGCGGCGGCGTCGGCGCTGGCGGCGGAGGCGCGGGCCTGGGCGGCGTAGGCGGTGGCCTGGTCGGCGCTGGCCTGGGCCTTGCGGGCGGACTCGGCGGCCTGATCGGCCCAGGTCCTGGCTTCCTTGGCGGATGCGTCGGCCTGGCCGGCGTAGGCGTTGGCCTCGTCGCTGGCGCCGCGGGCGGTCGCGTAGGACTGGGCGGCCTGGGCGGCGTACTGGCGGGCCTTGGCCACGTTGCCGTCGATGGCCTGCAAGTAGGAGGCGATGGTGGAGACGTGCGCGGCGGTGACGGCGTCGCGCTGCTGGGCCTTGGGCAGGCCGATCCTCAGGAAGGGCTCCAGGCCGGAGGTGGGGCCGGACATGGCGGCCTGGGCGGCGGCCTGGACCTCGGGGCCTCCGCCGGAGATGGCCTGGGAGACCAGCAGACGGTTGTCATCGTCGCGGGCCGTGTACTGGCCGGTGGCGAGGAACGCCCGGATGTCCGCGATGGTGCCGTCCAGTGCCTTGCCGGCGGCTTCGCGCACGCGCGGCCCGCCGGAGGACATGATCTTGGACAGGGCGAGGCGGTCGTCGTCGTCCTTGCCCGGGTAGGCGCCGGTCGCGAGGAACGCCCGGACCTCGTCGACGGTGCCGACCGAGGCGGTCTCGGCGGCCAGGCGCCGCTCGAGCTTGGTGGAGGCGGAGGCGAGGGCGGTGACGCTGGTGCGGTCGTCGCGTTCTCGCGCGAGGGCGAGGTCGGTGCTGAGGAAAGCGAGGACGTCGGCGTCGTGGCCCTCCAGCGCGGTCTGCGCGGCGGCCTGGACCCAGGGCCCGCCCGCGGTGAGCAGGCGGGTCGCGGCGAGGCGGCCCTTTGCCACCGCCACCGACGGGTCGACGCCGGCGGCGGTGGCCTCGCCGATCAGGCGCTGGGTGTCGGCGGCGAGCTCGGTGGCCTTGCCCGTCTCCCACGCGGCCTGCTTGGCCTTGGCCGCTTCGTCGAAGTAGGCCTGCTGGGCGGCGGCGACCTCGGCGGCCTGCTGGGCGGCGAGGCGCTCGGCGTCCGAGGCCCGTGCGAGGTCGGCGATCTTGTGCGCCTGGGTCGCGGCGGCGGCCGCGTCGGCGGCGGCCTGCTGGGCGGCGGTGGCGGCGGCCTGCGCGGTGGCGGCAGCCAGGGCGGCGTCGCCTGCATGGTCGGCCGCCTGCTGCGCTGCGTCGGCTGCGGCACCTGCGTGGGCGGCGGCGGAGTCGGCTGCGCGCCGGGCCTCGGCTGCAGCCGCCCGGGCCTCGGCCGCGATCTTCTGGACGGCGGCGCAGGCGCGGTGCGCCTCGGCGGCGGCGGCATGGGCGCGGTCGGCGGCGGCCCTGGCGCGGTCGCGGGCCTCCTCGGAGACACCGGCCTGGTTGGCGGCCTCGGTGGCCGCGGCGGCCGCGGCGTCGGAGTTTGCCGCAGCCTCATTGGCGGCCTGGGCGGCCCTGTCGGCCTGCTTGGACGCGTGCTCCGCCCACTGGGCGCGCTCGCCGATGGTCTCCGCCTCGCCGGCGAGCTTCTTCGCGTTGACCGCGGCGTTCTTCGCCTTGTCCGCGTCGGCGGCGTTTCCGGCGGCCTTGGCGGCGAAGTCCTGGGCCTGCGCGGAGGCGTTGCCCGCAGCAGTTGAGGCACGGGCCGCGTCCGCGGCGGCGTCAGCAGCCTGCCGGGACGCTTCGTTGGCCTTGGCGGCGGCGCTGGAGGCCTGCGCGGCGGCCTTCGCGGCCCGCTCGGCGGCGTCGGCGGCCTTGGCCGCGGCGTTGGACGCCTTCTGCGCATCGCCCTTGGCGGCCTTGGTCTCCGCTGCGGCCTTCTCGGCGGCCTGCTTGGCCAGCGCGCTCGCGGCCAGCGCCTGGGCGGCCGCGTCCTCGGCCTCCCGGGCCTGCTGGCCGGCCTGGTCGACGGCATTGGCCGTCAGGTCCGCGAGCTGGGAGATCGTCAGGGTCTCCTGGTCGTGCGCGGCGGCGGTCTGGTAGCCGTAGCGCAGGAACTCCCGCACATCCTCGATCGTGCCGTCCAACGCCGCACCGGCGGCCTTGCGCACCTCCGTGCTGCCCGAGGACATCAGCTGGGACAGCTTCAGACGGTCGTCGTCGTCCTGCGCCCGGTACTGACCGGTCGTCAAGAAGGTGTTGACGTCGTCGATGGTGCCGTCCAGCGCGAGCCCCGCGGCCTTCCGCACCGCCGGCCCGCCGGAGGACATGATCTGCGACAGCCTCAGCCGCTGGTCGTCCTCGAAGGGGCGCTTGTATCCGGAGTCGACGAACGCCTGCACATCGGCTGCCGTGCCGGCGAGCGCCTTCAGTGCTGCCGCGCGCACCCACGGGCCGGAGGTCGCGGTGACCTCCTCCACGCGGGTGCGCAGGTCGGCTTCGGAAGCGGCGGTCCTACCGGTGGCCAGGAAGGCGGCCACGTCGCCGTCGGAGCCGGCCAGGGCGGTTTCGGCGGCCTGCCTGACTGCCGGGCCGCCGTCCTTCCACGCCGCGATCGCCGCGACCCGGTCCGGTATCGGGCCGATCGGCGGCTCGTCAGCGGCGAAGGCGGGTATGGCGAGCAGGCCGGCGAGCAGGCCGCCGACCGCCACCCCGACGGCGCCACGCCGCCAGGGTGTCCATTTCCTACTGGTGATTTTCATCGAGGATCCGAAGTCTCCTTCTGTGGTCGCGGCAAGTTGCTGCGGCGACCTGGGGCGGTGGGGTGTTGCCGGGTCAAAGAGCGTGCCGGGCCGGGGTGTTGCGAACCCGGCCCGGCGACGCGGCGGGATCGGCCGTGCCGAGCGCTCGGCTCCGGTCGTTCGTCCGTCGGCCTGCCCAGGCAGGCCGACGGACGGTCCGTGATGCCGCTGCGATCGGACTGGGCCGGCGTCAGGCGTGGGTGTTGGTGGACCAGATGGAGTTGCCGATGCCTTCGCCGCCGTCGGCCTTGTAGACGACGAGGTTGCCGTCGTCCTGGAGCTTCAGGTAGGCGCCGGCGGACCAGAAGGTGCCGGTGGCCCAGAGGGAGCGGGTGCCGTCGGAGCTGTAGACGATGGCGTTGCCGTCGTTCTGGATCTTCAGGTAGGCGTTGTTGTTGCCGTAGGTGCCGCTGGCCCACAGGGTGGTGTTGTCGCTGAGGCGGTAGAGGACGAGGTTGCCGTCCCACTGCATGGCCAGGCGGGTGGTGGTGGTGTAGACCTGCTGGCCGGCGGCGAGCTTGCTCTCGGGGCGGAAGGTGCCGGTGCTCCAGATCGAGTTGGCGGCGGTCTCGGCGGCGTCCTTCTTGTAGAGCACGAGGCTGCCGTTGTCCTGGAGCTTGAGGAATGCGCCGTCGTTGCCCCAGGTGTTGGAGCCCCAGAGGATGCCGGTGCCGGTGGCGGGGTTGCCGTCGCTCTTGTAGAGGACGAAGTTGCCGTCCGTCTGGACGTGTGCCCAGGCGCCCTTGTTCCCCGGGGTGTTGGTCGTCCAGGTGGGGGTGGCGTCGGTGCGGCGGTAGCGGACCAGGTTGCCGTCCTGCTGCATCTCGACGACGGCGGTCTGGGACTGGATCCACTGGCCGGACTTGATCTTGGTGTTGCTGTTCAGCTTCGCGTCGAGGCGGATGGTGCCGGCGGACCACAGGACGGAGCTGCCGTCGGCCTTGTTCAGGGCGAGGTTGCCGTCGGACTGAAGGCGCAGGAACGCGCCGTTGTTGCCCCAGGTCTTGGTGGACCACAGGGCGTTGGCGTCGGTCGGGTCGCCGCTCTTGTAGACGACGAGGTTGCCGTCCGGCTGCATGTACGCCCAGGCGCCGTTGTTGCCGGAGGTGCCCGTGGACCACAGCACGCCGCCGTCGACCTGCTTGTGGGTGAGGACCAGGTTGCCGTCCGTCTGCATGGTCAGCTTCAGGTCCAGGCCGATGATCGACGCGCCGGAGGTCAGCTTGGTGCCGGTCTGCAGAGTCCGGCCGTTGCCCGCCTTGGCGGTGGTGATGGCCGAGGCGATGCCCTCGACGCGGGTCGCGGACGCGCCGGTGCGGGTCTCGCTCGCCGGGGTCTCGAGGCAGCCGCCCTGCCAGGCGCGGGAGACCAGCGCGGTGATCTCGCCCGCGGCGTTGAACAGCGGCGCCCCGTTGTCGCCCGCGCAGAGCGGCGCCGCGCCGGCGGCGGAGGACAGGTCGACGGTGGAGGCGGAGACGGTGCCGACGCTCTGGTCGGTGGTGCGCACTCCGCTCCACCACGTGGTGGCGGTGCGGCCGGCACCGGCGACCTTCACGGTCGTGCCGGCGGCGACGGCCGCGGTGGCAGTCTTGGCCGGGGCGATGGCGTAGACCGGCACGGTCAGCTGGGCGATGACGGCGTCCCGGCCGGTTCCGAGGCTGTACGCCTCGATGATCGGGTTGCTGCGGCCGCCGAGGGTGAAGGTGCTGCCGGCCGCCGGGACGCCCGGGGTGAAGGTGCTCGGGTCGTCGGTGAAGCAGCTCGCCGTGGTGAGGACCCACAGCGGGTCGATCAGGGTGCCGGTGCAGCCGCGGGACCCGGCCCGGCCCGGCGCGCCGACGCTGAGCGACCCGACGGCCGGGAACTCGGTGGTCGGCGCGGCGGCGGCGGGGCCGTCGCCAGCGACCAGTTCGAGGAGCACGGCAGGCTTGTTGCCGGTCGAGTTGTCGGCCTGGCCGACCGGGGTCCAGTCGTTCTTCTTGATGTCGACGCTGCTCGTCACGCCCTCGGAGCTGAGGGTCGCCTTGATCGCGTGGCTGTCGCCCTTGATGTTGATGACGTTCGACGTCTCGAGGGCGAGGTATCCGGACGGGCCGGTGACCTTGAAGCAGACCTCGAACGGTGACGCGACCTGGCGCACGATCCGCACCAGGCCCGACTCGGAGGCGCAGTCGGCGAGACGGATGTTGCCGTCGCCGGTCTTCACCGTCAGGTTCTGCTCGGCCAGGATCTTCGCGGCGCCCGGATAGGCGAACGCCTCGACCGCCAGCGGCGCGGTGCCCTCCGCCGCCGCTGCGGGTATCGAAACGGCGGCCCCGGGCACGGCCAGCATGGCTGCCAGCAGCAGTGCGGGTCTCTTAATCCTTCGCAAAACAATCCTCCATAGCGGAAAATTGGGACGTAAAGCTGGCATAAAATTGCCGATCGCACGCTATCGATAAAAAGATCGACGGTCAAAGCGCTGAAAGCGTCGCAAATCGGACTGTCGGGCTGCATTCCTGGCGCACACTGCATTTGTGCTCAGAAGTGGCAATTCGGGCATTTTCGGTCGATTCGGTATGCAGTCGATGGGGGTGCCTCTGCCCCTGCGGGACGGAGGCGGAGTCCCCTCCGTCCGGCGGCCGCTTCGGGCTGCCGCCGATGAACACGGTGCAGAAACTGCGGGCCGCGCTGCGCGCCGGCCACGGCTCCGAGCGACTGGATGCCGAACTCGCCGACCAGCTGCTGCGCCGGGTGCCGGTCGACCGCCTCAACCAGGTCGACCAGGTGCCCACCGTCGTCGACCTGGTCGCCGTCGCCGAGATCGTCGCCGCCTACCGCGGCCGCATCCTGCTCGCCGCCGACGCGATCGACGAGACGGTCGCCGACCGGCTGGCCCGGCAGGACGCCGAGTGAGCCACCCGGACGACGCCGGTCGCGGCGCGGTCGCGGCGGTCACCGACCGCGCCGCGCAGCGCGCCAAGGAAATCGGCGCCGACCAGGTGCTGGAGGCGCTGCGCGCCGAACTCGAACTGCGGCCGCGGCTCGGCCGGCTGATCCGCACCGCCGTCGAGGGCGGCCAGCGGATCGAGCTGTACTCCACCCGGATCGAGGGCGACGCGGCCGCCGGACGGCCCGCGGTCAACGTCGTGCACGCCTTTGCCCCCCCGCGCCGCCGTGGCTGCCCACAGTGCGGATCGCCGCCATCGTTCCCGAGGACCTGCCGCACCCGGACCTGTAGGCGCCGGGCCTGCGCCGCCCGTCCCGGTTCGGGCGGACCGTCGCCGGCCCGTTCGAGCCGGAGGGCAAGCGCATGGTCGTCGGGCTGCTGACCGACGGTCAGACTGGGGTCATGACCGCCCGCCGTCGGCTCGGACCCGGCTACCTTGCTGCCGTTCAGGAACCCGCTGCCCCCGAGAGCGACGGGCATGCGCGCCTGCTGCCCGTCGAACGCGTCGCGAGTGCGGAGCCGGAGAGCGAGGCCGCGGCCGCTGTCCCCGCCGGGTCGACTGCTCGCCGCCGGCTCGGGCCGGGCTACCTCGTGATCGTCCAGGACCCCGATGTCCCGGTCTGAGTCCGCCTGCGGCGGTGCGGTGCGCTCTGCGGGCAATGGGTGCGGCGCGCACCTGACGCCATTCTCCCCGGGCGGCGGGCCCGGTTACCGCTGGGGGCGGGTGGCGTCCTCGACGTCGGCGGCCAGGCGGGCGTGGACGTCGGCGGCTGCGTCGCGGGTGGCTGGGTCGGGGTCGTCGAGTTGAGGGGCGATCAGTTCGAGTGCGGCGGCGAGGACCGGCACGGGGACGGCCGCGGTGCGCAGGTGCAGGAGCTGGATGGCGGCGCGCTCGCCCGGGGTGGCGGCGGCGATCTGGGAGGACGGGATCAGGGCGTTGATGCCGCGGAGCAGGGGCGGCGGGCTGCTGGTGGTCACCCGGCCCATCCTCGCGCGCGCGGGTCGCCGGCGACCAACGGCGCTGGTCGCCGTCCCGCCGCCTCGGCGCGGACTGAGGGACAGCCTCGCCAGACCTTGTCGTGCACGTCGTGGGGTGCCGCGCGACGCTCTGCCGCCCGCTCGTTCCGCCTCGGGGTGAAACGGGCGGCGGGTGCGGGCTGGCATCCCGGTCATGAGTTTCTCCCCGGGGGTTAACGACGTGTCGGAGCCGATGCTGTTCGGTGCTCCCACGTGCTCGGTGTGCGGGGGCGAGCTGCCGCCGCGCAAGGGCATAGGCCGGCGGCCGAAGTACTGCTCGAAGGCGTGCTCGTCGAAGGCCGACCGGCAGCGCGAGCGGGAGCGCCGGGAGGCCCTTGCCGCGGCCGCGGACTCCGCCGAATCCCCCCGGGGCGAAACGGCCTCGCATGCCGGGGCCGTCCTGCGGCCGCTGGACGTCCCGGTCGGCGCGGGCGCGGACGGGGGGAACTGCTCGAAGCCGCCGCCGAGCTCCACCGGCAGACCAAGGTGTTCCTGCTCCAGCTCGACCGGGCGGCCCGCAACAGCGACCCCGGCCTGCTCCGGCGTGCCGGGGCCGACATGCGCGCCGCCGCCCACGTGCTGTCCGCGCGCCACCGCGAGCTCGTCGGGCAGCTGCTCGACGGCCACCCGCTCGCGCCGCCGGCCCGGGCCGTCGACCCGTCCGCCCCGCGCGTTTCTCCCCGGGTGGAAACGCCGTCGGTGGAACGGATTGCCGCAGCCGTCGGCGCCGACCTGCTCGTGGCCCCCGCGCCGGCCGATCCCGGCCCGCGCCCCAGGCCGTCCACCCCGAGGCCGTCCGCCGAATCACCCCGGGGAGAAACGGAACGCCCGGAGGCAGGCCCGGAAGACGTTCGGGCGCACCGGATGCCCGCCGATACGCCCCGGGGAGAAACAGCGGCACCGGCGGCAGGCAGCGCCGTGCCGACTCCAACGCCCCGGGGAGAAACACCGGCAGCTCCCGGCACGCCCGTGTCGCCGGCGCCCGCCGCCGAGCGTCGGCTGCGCGGCCTGGTCGACCAGCGCCTCGCCCAGCAGAGCGCCGGCACCCGCGAGACGCCGGTCCCCGCCCCTGGCACCGGAACGGTGACCGTGCCGCGCGACCCGCTGCTGCGCGGCCTGCCCCGAGGCATGGACGTGCGCATCCCGCTCGACGAGCGGGTCTTCGGCTACGACTGGGCGCTGGCCGGGTGGACGGTGCAGCCGGACGTCCTGGTGGTCCTCGGCGAGGGGCACCAGGTCGGCTGGGTCGAGCACGGCCTGGACGGCGGAGACGGCTGGGTCGCCGTCCACGACGGCTACTTTCTCGGCGACCCGGCCACCCAGCAGGCCGCCCTGCACACCACCCCGGAACTGGCCGCCCAAGCCATCCACCACGCCCACATCCACGACCTCCGCGCGGGACAGAGCGCATAGGACGCCGGGCATGCCGAGACAGGCTGGCAGATCTCGGCAGGTCTCGGCCAGACCGAGGTCGTGAACCGCTGGATGGGGGAAGGACTGACCCCCGACCCGAAGAACGTCGCGGCCTTCTTCAACGAGGCGGTCACCGAGCTCGCCTCGGCCGGCCACAGCACACACCGCCTGTACCGCAGCCCGGCACCGACCTCCCCGGCCTCCTCACCCGCCTCCAGGACGTCGCCGGGATCAAGCCACCGCGGCGGCCTGCGCCGAATTCACCGCCTCCGCTACGAGGCTTCCTGGAGCCACCATCCTCACCGACGACACCCCGGCCCGCGTCACCGTCACCGGCGGCGAACTCCGAGCCCTCCAGCACTTGGTCGACTTCTACGTCGCCTTCGGCACTGACGAAAACGCCGTCCGTCACCTTGCCCGCACCCTGGTCCAGGACCTCCAAGCCCGCGCCACTACGAACAGCCACGCGGTCCCCCTGCGAGCCAGCGCACGCCACTACGCCAAGAAGCACAACTGATCATGGGCACCCCGGACACGACCACTGAACTCCCCGGCCCGAGGAAGGGCCGCACGCTTCGCCTGGCGGCCGCGCTGCGAACTGAGATCGCGAGCGGCCGTGGAAGCCCGGCGAACCGCTGCCCCGCGGCAGCGAACCGGCGGCAGCGAACGGTGTCAGCCACGCCACGGTCTCCGGCGCCATCGGACTACTGAAAGACGAGAAGCTGCTCGCCGGACCGGCCGGCCGCCGCACCCGTGTCGCGTAACCGGCCTCGGCCACGGCGAGGGCGGCGATCTCCTGGCCCTGGCGGTGGGTGAGCATGGGGATCCGGTTACGCCGGACGACGGCCCGGGCATCCC
>NZ_NNBO01000013.1:0-235220 GCF_002803145.1 Kitasatospora sp. CB02891
CAAGCGGACGCTGTGCATGTACGGCCGGCCGTCCGTACGCTTTCACGAGGCGATCGCCGCAGCGCGCCGCGTTCCTTGTGGGCGAGCAGCAGCTGGCGCACCGGCCCGGCGTAGGGGGCGGCGGCGTGCACCGGCGGCAGGCCGGGCGGTGGGCGCAGCGGCCCGGCGGGCCCGGCGGCGGTGCCGTCGAGCAGGGCCCGGCAGGGCGGGCACAGGCCGGTGCGGCCGTCGCCGCAGCCGGCGCAGCGGGCGGGGACCAGCAGGTCGAGCAGGGCGGCGAGGACCGGTGCGGGGCCGGATCCGGGCCGGTGGGCGGTGCTGCGGCTCGTCACGGAAAACCCCTCCGGAACGCTCGCCGGGCGGCGACTTCAGCCATACGGTGGGCGGTGTCAGGCGTGTTGTCCAGTTGTTCACCACTGTTTCACCCGTAGGAGGGTAAACAGGGGAGAACAGCCGGACCGTCGGGCGCCCGTCGGTACGTTCGTTCGACTGGGGAGGCGAGATCCCCGGGTGAGGTGTTGCATAAGGGCTCCAGGGGTTTCGAACGCTCCTGGTGGGGAGGAAGTGAGGTAAGGGGCCGGCGGTTCTCGCGGGTCTCCCGGGCGGTGTTCCGGGGACGGGCGGTGACCGGCTGGTCCGGCTGGGTCTCACGCCGGTCCGGGACGCACTCCGGGCCGGTCAGCACAAGGGATCGGAGTTCTGCGTGGACATCGTCGTCAAGGGCCGCAAGACCGAGGTGCCCAAGAGGTTCCGCGAGCACGTGGCCGAGAAGCTGGAGAAGGTCCAGAAGTTCGACACCAAGGCGATCAGCCTGGATGTCGAGGTGTCCAAGGAGCACAACCCGCGGCAGGCCGACCGCTCCGATCGGGTGGAGATCACCCTCCGCAGCCGGGGCCCGGTGATCCGGGCCGAGGCGTCCGCCAACGACGCGTGGGCCGCGCTCGACCTGGCCTCGGCGAAGTTGGAGGCGCAGCTGCGCAAGTCCGCCGACCGCCGCCGGGTGCAGAAGGGCGGCACCAACGGGCGGGGCCCGCTGAGCGTCGCCGCGGCCACCGCCGCGCTGGCGGCACTGCCGTCGACGGAGGCCGCCGAAGGCGTCGACGGCACGCCGCGCAAGACCATGGCGGGCAGCCTGGAGGTGGAGGGCGACGGCCCGCTGGTGGTCCGCGAGAAGACCCACTCCGCGGCGCCGATGTCGCTGGACCAGGCGCTGTACGCGATGGAGCTGGTGGGCCACGACTTCTACCTGTTCCAGGAGAAGGACAGCGGCCTGCCGAGCGTGGTCTACCGCCGGCACGGCTACCACTACGGCGTGATCCACCTGAAGGAGGACCAGGCCGCGGCGGCCGACTTCGCCGGGGCCGGGGGCGCGATCAACGGCCCCGACGAGGAGTAGCGACGGCCGCGTCCGTCGATCGGAGGAAGTGGTGACCCCGGTGGCCGTGAACGGCCGCCGGGGTCACCGGCGTTCGGGGGGTCACCCAGCCGGGCGGTTCGGCGGCGCAGGGTGATCCCAGGCCGTCCCGGGCGTGGAATGATGGGCGCGTCACGTGACCGGAGGGCGGGGGAGGAGCGGATGGGGGAGAGCCTGGGCGCGGAGGACGCCGGCTACCCGCCGCGTCGTGCGGAGCCGATCCGGGTGCTGGTGGTGGACGACCACGCGCTGTTCCGCCGCGGCCTGGAGATCGTGCTCGCCGAGGAGGAGGACATCCGGGTCATCGGCGAGGCCGGGGACGGCGCGGAGGCCGTGCTGAAGGCCGCCGACCTGCTGCCCGACATCATCCTGATGGACGTCCGGATGCCCCGGCGCAGCGGCATCGAGGCGTGCACCGCGATCAAGGACGTGGTGCCCAGCGCCAAGATCATCATGCTGACGATCAGCGACGAGGAGGCCGACCTCTACGAGGCGATCAAGGCGGGGGCGACCGGCTACCTGCTGAAGGAGATCTCCACCGACGAGGTGGCCACCGCGATCCGCGCGGTGGCCGACGGCCAGTCGCAGATCAGCCCGTCGATGGCGGCCAAGCTGCTGACCGAGTTCAAGTCGATGATCCAGCGCCGCTCCGACGACCGGGAGCTGGTGCCCGCGCCCCGGCTGACCGACCGGGAGCTGGAGGTGCTCAAGCTGGTGGCCACCGGGATGAACAACCGGGAGATCGCCAAGGAGCTGTTCATCAGTGAGAACACCGTGAAGAACCACGTGCGCAACATCCTGGAGAAGCTCCAGCTGCACTCCAGGATGGAGGCCGTGGTCTACGCGATGCGTGAAAAGATCCTCGAAATAGGCTGAGTGAACGCTGCGGGCCGCTCAGGCCAGCAGCTTCTCCAGGGCCGGCCGCAGCGCCTCGTCGTCCAGCCGCTCGACCCGGACGTCCGAGCAGCCCACCCAGGCGGCGGCCTCGCGGAGCGCCTCGGCGAGGGCCGGCACCGACCGCGGGCCGTCCAGCGAGACCTGCCGGGCCACCAGGGTGGCGCCCTCGCGGGCCGGGTCGACCCGGCCGACGAGGCGGCCGCCGGCCAGCAGCGGCATCGCGAAGTAGCCGTGCACCCGCTTGTGCTTGGGGGTGTACGCCTCCAGGCGGTGGCTCATGCCGAAGATCCGCTCGGTGCGGGGGCGGTCCCAGATCAGCGAGTCGAACGGGGACAGCAGCGCGGTGCGGTGCCGGCCGCGCGGCTCCGTTTCCAGCGCCGCCGGGTCGGCCCAGGCCGGGGCGGACCAGCCCTCCACCTCGACCGGGACCAGGCCGGAGGCGGGCAGCGCCGCGTCCACCTGGGCGCCCTTGAGGCGGTGGTAGTCCATCAGGTCGGCCCGGGTGGCCACCCCGAGCGCCGCGCCGGCCTGCGCCACCAGCCGCTCCAGGCACTCGGCGTCCGTCAGGTCCTGCTCGAACAAATCGCCGGGGACCGCCCGTTCGGCGAGGTCGTAGACCCGCTTCCAGCTGCGCCGCTCGGTGACCACCACGTCGCCGAAGGCCAGCGCCCGCTCCACCGCGATCTTGGTGTCGGACCAGTCCCACCACTCGGCGGTCTTCTTCGCCCCGCCGAGGCCGGTGGAGGTCAGCGGGCCCTCGGCGCGCAGCTGGTCGATCACCTGCGCGTACACGCCCTCGTCGATCCGGTGGCCCCAGACCCGGCCCTTGGCGCGGTTGGCGCGGCGGCGGAACGCGAACAGCGGCCACTCCTCGATCGGCAGGATGCAGGCGGCGTGCGACCAGAACTCGAAGGCCGTGCCGCGCCCCCAGTACGCCTCCTCCACCGGGCGGCGGCCGACCGCGCCGAGCCGGGCGTAGGGCACCAGTTCGTGCGAGCGGGCGAGCACCGAGATGGTGTCCAACTGGACGGCGCCGAGCAGACGCAGCACGCCGCGGGCACCCGCGCGGCGGTCGGGGGAGCCGAGCAGGCCCTGGGCGCGCAGCGCGAGCCGGCGGGCGTGGTCGGCGGAAATCCGGGCGGTCGGGGCAGGGGTCGCGGCCATGGGGCGAGGCTAGGGCAAGGCACTGACAGAGCGGCCACGCCCGAGCGCTTTGACCGTTTGCACCCTGCTTCGGCCGATGTGCCCCCAGGGGTGACACAGGAATAGCGTGCTGACGGACCTCCCGGGGGCTCGGCCTCCTCGCATACGATGACCCGTACGGTGGGGTGGACTCCCCACCGTCAGTAATCCAGAGCCGATCCAGGCAAGGAGCCCGCTCACGTGTCCGTCTTCGACAAGATCCTGCGCGCAGGCGAGGGCAAGATCCTCCGCAAGCTGCAGCGGATTGCCGCCCAGGTCAACTCGATCGAAGAGGACTTCGTCAACCTCACCGACGACGAGCTGCGCGCACTGACCGACGAGTACAAGGCCCGGCTCGCCGACGGGGAGAGCTTGGACGATCTCCTCCCCGAGGCCTTCGCGACCGTCCGGGAGGCCGCGAAGCGCGTCCTGGGCCAACGCCATTACGACGTGCAGATCATGGGCGGCGCCGCGCTGCACCACGGCCACGTCGCCGAGATGCGCACCGGCGAGGGCAAGACCCTGGTCGGCACCCTGCCGGCGTACCTGAACGCGCTGACCGGCAAGGGCGTCCACCTGATCACCGTCAACGACTACCTCGCCGAGCGCGACTCGGAGTGGATGGGCCGGGTGCACCGCTTCCTGGGCCTCGAGGTCGGCGTGATCCTGGGCAACATGACGCCCGCCGAGCGCAAGAAGCAGTACGCGATGGACATCACGTACGGCACCAACAACGAGTTCGGCTTCGACTACCTGCGCGACAACATGGCTTGGTCGCAGGACGAACTGGTGCAGCGCGGCCACAACTTCGCGATCGTCGACGAGGTCGACTCGATCCTGATCGACGAGGCCCGTACCCCGCTGATCATCTCCGGCCCGGCCGACCAGGCCACCAAGTGGTACAGCGACTTCGCCAAGCTGGTCCAGCGGCTGAAGATCGAGCGCGACTACGAGGTCGACGAGAAGAAGCGCACCGTCGGCATCCTGGAGGACGGTGTCACCCGGGTCGAGGACTACCTGGGCATCGACAACCTCTACGAGTCGGTGAACACCCCGCTGGTCGGCTTCCTGAACAACGCCATCAAGGCGAAGGAGCTGTACAAGCGGGACAAGGACTACGTCGTGATCAACGGCGAGGTCATGATCGTCGACGAGCACACCGGCCGTATCCTGGCCGGCCGCCGCTACAACGAGGGCATGCACCAGGCGATCGAGGCCAAGGAAGGCGTCGAGGTCCAGAACGAGAACCAGACGCTGGCCACCATCACCCTGCAGAACTTCTTCCGCCTGTACGACAAGCTGTCCGGCATGACCGGTACCGGCACCACCGAGGCGGCCGAGTTCCACCAGATCTACAAGCTCGGCGTGGTCCCGATCCCGACCAACAAGACCCCCAAGCGGATCGACCAGCCGGACCTGATCTACAAGTCCGAGCCGGCCAAGTTCGCCGCCGTGGTCGAGGACATCGCCGAGCGCCACGAGAAGGGCCAGCCGGTGCTGGTCGGCACCGTGTCGGTCGAGAAGTCCGAGTACCTGTCGCAGGAGCTGCGCAAGCGCGGCATCCCGCACGAGGTGCTGAACGCCAAGCACCACGAGCGCGAGGCGCAGATCGTCGCGCAGGCCGGCCGCAAGGGCGCCGTCACCGTGGCCACCAACATGGCCGGCCGCGGCACCGACATCATGCTCGGCGGCAACCCCGAGCACCTGGCCGCCGCCGAGCTCGCCCAGCGCGGCATCACTCCCGAGGACACCCCGGAGGAGTACGAGGGCGCGCTGCCGGCCGCGATGGAGAAGGCCAAGGCCGCGGTCAAGGCGGAGCAGGAGGAGGTGCAGGAGATCGGCGGCCTGTACGTCCTCGGCACCGAGCGCCACGAGTCCCGCCGGATCGACAACCAGCTGCGCGGCCGCTCCGGCCGTCAGGGCGACCCGGGCGAGTCCCGGTTCTACCTGTCGCTGGGCGACGACCTGATGCGGCTGTTCAAGGCCGGCATGGTCGAGCGCGTGCTCTCCATGGCGAACGTCCCCGAGGACGTGCCGATCGAGTCGAAGATGGTCACCCGCGCCATCGCCTCCGCGCAGACCCAGGTCGAGCAGCAGAACTTCGAGATCCGCAAGAACGTCCTCAAGTACGACGAGGTCCTCAACCGCCAGCGCGAGGTCATCTACGGCGAGCGCCGCCGCGTCCTGGAGGGCGAGGACCTGCAGGAGCAGGTCGGCCACTTCATGGACGACACCGTCGCCGCGTACGTCAACGCCGCCACCGGCGAGGGCTTCGAGGACGACTGGGACCTCGACAAGCTGTGGACGGCGCTCAAGCAGCTCTACCCGGTCTCCCTCGACCTCGACGAGCTGGAGGAGGACGCCGCGGAGAACGGCGGCCTCACCCCCGAGTACCTCACCAAGGTCATCCAGGAGGACATCGCGGCCTCCTACGGCCGGCGCGAGGACCAGCTCGGCGAGCAGATCATGCGCGAGCTGGAGCGCCGCGTCGTCCTCTCGGTGCTGGACCGCCGCTGGCGCGAGCACCTCTACGAGATGGACTACCTCCAGGAGGGCATCGCGCTGCGCGCCTACGCCCAGCGCGACCCGCTGGTCGAGTACCAGCGCGAGGGCTTCGACCTGTTCTCCGCGATGATGGAGGGCATCAAGGAGGAGTCCGTCGGCTACCTGTTCAACCTGGAGGTCCAGGTCGAGCAGCAGGTCGAGGAGGTCCCGGTCCCGGACGACGAGCAGGTGCTGCTCGACAAGCTGGAGAAGGACGCCATCCCGGCCGCCCGCCCGGAGATCCGCGCCAAGGGCCTGGAGGCCCCCGAGCGCAAGAAGCTGCACTACACCGCCCCGTCCGACGAGGTCGGCGGCGGCGTGGTCGAGGGCGACTTCGACGACGACGGCCTGGTGTCCGACGGCGACGGCCTGACCCGCGCCGAGCGCCGCAAGGCGGCCAAGGCCGCGAAGGGCCGGCGCCGCAAGGGCTGACCCGCAGCAGCGGATCGACGGGGCGCCACCTCCCTCCCGGGGGTGGCGCCCCGCCTTTTTCTCCGCGGGGTCAGCGGGTCTCCACGGCGGCGCACTGCCACTGCCCGGTGCGGGTGTGCTGCTCCAGCCGGAACGCCAACATGTGGTGACGGGGCCCGAGTTCGACCCGGACACAGGCCTCCACCGCGCCCGGCGCGGGCGCCGAGTCGTGCACGTGGCCCAGCCGCGGCTGCCAGGACCGCCCGCGCGGGCGCAGCGGGCCGCTGCGGGTGAGCGCCGCGAGCTGATGGAACCCCGGCAGCGTGGTGTGCCGCTGCAACTGGTGCACCGGGCGCACCCCGCACAGCACCTCCACCAGCCGGCGCGCGAACCGGGTCGCCAGGTCGCTGTGCCCCGTCCGGGACGGCGCGGGGCTGCGCGGCCGGGCCGGGCGCTCGCCCCCGTCGCAGGCCGCCCGCGGGCTGCGGACCGTCCGCGCCGCCTCCCCGACCGGGTGCGGATGCCGGACCGGGCGGCGGGCGGAGTGCACCGGATGGACCAGCGGACGGATACGGGGGCAGGGGGTCCGGGTGAGCTGCTCGGTCATCGGGGCCTTCTCGGGGTGGGGGAGCGGCGGGGAGTGCCCGACCTTGTTATCGGGCCCACGGCGGCCGACCCAAGCGGCGTCCCGCCCGCGCGGAAGGCCCGGGAAGTCCACCCGTGCGGGTGGCGTGCGCGGCGGCGGACGGGATCCGGCGGCCCCGGCCGGTCACCGGGTTGACGCACGGTCGGCGGCCGAGCGGCACCAAGGGGGACACCGCCCGTCCCCTGACCGGCCCAGCGCGGACCGGGGGCCGCGGGCCTGCGTATTCTTGGACCGTCGCACAGTGACCTATGAAGGGTGCCCCCATGCGCGTGTACGTGCCCACCACGTTGAACGACCTGGCGGTGGCGCACCCCGAGGGGGTCCTGGAGCAGAGCGTCGCCTACGCCGTGACTCCGGCGCTGCGCGAGTGGTACGTCAGCGACGACCTGGAGGAACTGGAGTACGCGGCGCTCAACCGCGCCGCGCTGTCCTCCGTCCGGCTGCTGGCCGCCGACCCGAAGGCGCCGCGCCGACGCGTGGTGGTCGCCGTCGAGGTCTCCGACTCCGCGGTGACGCCGTTCCCCGGGGACGAGTACCAGGACCAGGCCTCACTGGGCCGCGTGGTGCTGGCCGGCCCGATCCGGCTGGCCAAGGCCGCGTCCGTGCACGCCGACGACGCGGACCCGGACGTGGCGGCCGACGTGGCGGCCGCGGCCGAGGCGATCGTCGCCGCGGACCGGGGCGACCAGGACGCGCAGTTCACGGTGGACGGGGCGGACGACCACGAGCTGCTCTGGTTCGCGACGCAGGAGATCCCCGGTCTGATCGCCTGATCCTCGAGAGCTCACCGCAGGACCCCGTCACGGCCACCCGGCCGGGGCGGGGTCCTCGCGTTTGCCGGGGCCGTGCGGGAGGAGCGCCTTCGCCGATCGTTGCGTTTGCAAGAAGATGCGTCTGCAATTATTGTCGAAGCTCGTAAGGCGCATTCGCAATCGCTTGGAGGTCGGCATCATGCCGCTCGCGCTCCTCGCCCTGGCCATCGGGGCGTTCGGCATCGGAACCACCGAGTTCGTGATCATGGGCCTGCTGCCCGAGGTCGCCTCGGACTTCGGGGTGACGATCCCCACCGCAGGCCTGCTGGTCACGGGCTACGCGATCGGCGTGGTCGTCGGCGCACCGCTGATGACCGTGCTCGGCACCCGGATCAGCCGCAAGCGGATGCTGATGCTGCTGATGGTCCTGTTCACCGTCGGGAACCTGCTCTCGGCCGTCGCGCCGAGCTTCGGGGCGATGCTCGCCGGGCGGATCGTCGCCTCGCTCGCCCACGGCGCGTTCTTCGGCATCGGGTCGGTGGTGGCGGCCGAGCTGGTCGCACCCGAGAAGAAGGCCGGGGCGATCGCCACCATGTTCACCGGCCTGACCGTGGCCAACATCGTCGGCGTCCCGCTCGGCACCTTCGTCGGCCAGAGCGTCGGCTGGCGGGCCACCTTCGCGATCGTCGCCGTGCTCGGCGTGGTCGGACTGCTGGGCGTCGCCCGGCTGGTGCCGGACCTGCCCCGGCCGGAGGGCGCGCACCTGCGCCGCGAGCTGGCCGCGTTCCGCAACGTGCAGGTGGTGCTGGCGATGGCGATGACCGTCCTCGGCTTCGGCGGCGTGTTCGCCGCGATCACCTACATCGCGCCGATGATGACCGAGGTCGCGGGCTTCTCGGACGGCGCGGTGACCTGGCTGCTGGTGCTGCTCGGCGTCGGCATGTTCCTCGGCAACCTGCTGGGCGGCCGGTTCGCCGACCGCCGGCTGATGCCGATGCTGTTCACCACCCTCGGCGGACTGGCCGTCGCGCTCGCGCTGTTCACCGTCACCGCCCACAACGAGATCACCGCCGCGATCACCCTGCTGGTGATCGGCGCCCTCGGCTTCGCCACCGTGCCGCCGCTCCAGAAGCGGGTCCTCGACCAGGCGCACGGCGCGCCGACGCTGGCCTCGGCCGTCAACATCGGAGCATTCAACCTGGGCAACGCGCTCGCCGCGTGGCTCGGCGGCGCCGTCATCGCGGCCGGCCTCGGCTGGACCGCACCCAACTGGGTGGGCGCGGCGCTGGCCGCCGCCGCCCTGCTGCTGGCCTTCGTCTCGGCCGCCCTGGAGCGCCGCGACGCGGCGGCCCCCGCGGCGGTCCGCGCCCCGGCCCTGAACCACTGAACCACCGTCACTCCCCGTACCGGAGAAGCACCATGAGCACCACCACCGCCACCACCGCCCCGCTGTCCACCGCCGACGCCGAGACCCTGGTCGCCGCCGCCCGCGCCGCCGCCGAGGCGGCCGGGGTCGCGGTCAGCGTCACCGTCCTCGACGCGGGCGGCCACCTGCTGGCCTTCCGCCGCGACGACCGGGCCGTGCTGATCTCCGGCGAGACCAGCACCCGCAAGGCGTACACCGCGCTCCAGCTGAACGCCCCGACCGCGGACCTGGTCGAGCTGGTCAAGCCGGACGGCCCGTTCCACTCGCTGCCGACCGCACTGGACCGGCCGCTGCTGTTCATCGCCGGCGGCCTCCCGGTGCACCGCGACGGTCGGCCGGTCGGCGCCGTCGGCGTCGGCGGCGGCGCCCCCGAGCAGGACCACGCGTTCGCCGCCGCCGCGCTGCGGGAGCTCGCCCGATGAGCGCCCGCACCCCGCAGGAGGTGTTCGCCGAACACGGCCGGCGCCTCGCCACCGGCGACCTCGACCTGATCGCCGGGAGCTACACCGAGGACGCGGTGTTCCTGACGCCCGACGGCGTCCGCACCGGCCGCGACGGCGTCGAGCAGGTCATCGGCCGGCTGCTCGCCGAGCTGCCCGACGCCGAGTGGCAGCTCACCCCGCTGTTCGCCGGGGACGTGCTGTTCCTCCGCTGGAGCGCCGCCACCGCCACCCGGCAGGTGACCGACGGAGTCGACACGTTCGTCTTCCGGGACGGCCTGATCCGCGCCCAGACCCTCACCTACACCCTCACCGAGAAGGCTTGATTCCCATGACCGCCCCCACCGTCCCCACCGTCACCCTCAACAACGGCGTCGAGATGCCGCAGCTCGGCTTCGGCGTCTTCCAGGTCCCGGACGAGGAGACCACCGCCGCCGTCGCCACCGCACTGGAGTCCGGCTACCGCAGCATCGACACCGCCGCGATCTACGGCAACGAGCGCGGCGTCGGCAAGGCGCTGGCCGCGTCCGGGCTGCCCCGCGAGGAGCTGTTCGTCACCACCAAGCTGTGGAACGCCGACCAGGGCTACGACGCGACGCTGCGGGCCTTCGACGCCAGCCTCGACAAGCTCGGCCTGGAGACCGTCGACCTGTACCTGATCCACTGGCCGACCCCGGCCCGCGACCTGTACCTCGACTCCTGGCGGGCCGTCGAGCGCCTCGCCGCCGACGGCCGGATCCGCGCCGCGGGCGTCTCCAACTTCCAGCCCGCGCACCTGACCCGGCTGATCGACAACGGCGGCCTCGTCCCCGCCGTCAACCAGGTCGAGCTGCACCCGGGCCTCCAGCAGTCCGAGCTGCGGGCCTTCCACGCCGCGCACGGCATCGCCACCGAGGCCTGGAGCCCGCTCGCCCAGGGCGCCGTCCTGAACGACCCGGCGATCACCGCGATCGCCGAGCGCACCGGCAAGTCCGCCGCCCAGGTGGTGCTGCGCTGGCACCTCCAGCTCGGCAACCTGGTGATCCCGAAGTCCGTCACCCCGGCCCGGATCCGCCAGAACCTCGACGTCTTCGACTTCACCCTCACCGACGACGAGATGGCCGCCGTCGCCGCCACCGACCGCGGCCTGCGCACCGGCCCGGACCCGGACGAGTTCAACGCCGCCTGATCCGCCCCGCGGCCGGGGCCCGGAATTCCCGAACGGGGTTCCGGGCCCCGGCCGTACCCTTGGCGGGTGCGTACACACATAGTCTGGGACTGGAACGGCACCCTGCTGTCGGACATGCCGGCCGTGCTGGGGGCCAGCAACGCGGCGCTCTCGCTGGTCGGCGTCGCGCCGATGACGCTGGACGAGTACCGGGCGCAGTACGAGATCCCGATCCCGAACTTCTACCACCGGCTGCTGGGGCGGATGCCGAGCCGGGACGAGTGGCTGGAGCTGGACGACGCGTTCCACGTCAAGTACACGGAGCTGTTCCCGGGCTGCGGGCTGACGCCGGGCGCCGAGGAACTGCTGACCGGGTGGACGGCGGGCGGGCGCAGCCAGTCGCTGCTGTCGATGTACGAGCACGAGCAGCTGGTGCCGGTGGTGGACGGCTTCGGGCTGACCAGGCACTTCGTGCGGGTGGACGGCCGGCGCGGAGCGTCCGGCGGGCGCAAGGCGGAGGAGCTGGCGGGGCACCTGGCGGCGCTGGGCGACGGCATCGACCGGCAGCGCACCGTGCTGATCGGGGACGCGGCGGACGACGCGCGGGCGGCGCTGTCGCAGGGCATCAAGTCGGTGCTGTGGACGGGCGGCTCGCACACCCGGGAGAAGCTGGTGCACGTGGGCGTGCCGGTGGTGGACTCGCTGGCGGAGGCCGTCGCGGTGGCGGAGGAGCTGGCCCGCTAGGCGTGTCACAGCGCGTCAACACGGGCGGGTGCGTTCACCCTGGGAGGGGAAGTACCCGCACCACCGTACGGAGCAGTTGAACAGCATGCCGATCGACGCGGTCACCACCGTCCCCACGCCCGTCAACGAGCCGCCGCTGGCGTACGCGCCGGGCAGCCCCGAGCGGGCCCGGCTGCTGCGGCGGGCGGACGACCTGGCGGGGCAGCACACCGCGCTGCCGATGACCGTCGGCGGCGAGCAGCGGCTCGGCGGCGGGGAGCGGATCGAGGTGGTGCAGCCGCACCACCACGCCGCGAAGCTCGGCGTGATGGGCAACGCGACCGCCGCCGACGTGCGGGACGCGGTGGACGCGGCGCTGGCGACGGGGCCGGAGTGGCGGGGGCTGTCGTTCGACGACCGGGCGGCGGTGTTCCTGCGGGCCGCCGACCTGCTGGCCGGGCCGTGGCGCGGGACGCTGGTCGCCGCCACCGTGCTGGGGCAGTCGAAGACCGTGCAGCAGGCCGAGCTCGACATCTGCGAACTGGTCGACTTCTGGCGGTTCAACGTGCACTTCGCCCGGCAGATCCTGGCCGAGCAGCCGATCTCCGCGCCGGGGGTGTGGAACCGCGCCGACCACCGCCCGCTGGAGGGCTTCGTCTGCGCGATCACCCCGTTCAACTTCACCGCGGTGGCCGGCAACCTGCCGACCGCGCCCGCGCTGATGGGCAACACCGTGGTGTGGAAGCCCGCGCCGACCCAGACGCTGGCCGCGCACTTCCTGATGCGGCTGCTGGAGGCGGCCGGCCTGCCGCCCGGCGTGGTCAACCTGGTCACCGGCGACGGGCAGGCGGTGACCGAGGTGGCGCTGCGGGACCCGGCGCTGGCCGGACTGCACTTCACCGGCTCCACCGCCACCTTCCAGCACCTGTGGCAGGAGATCGGCCGGAACATCGGCCGCTACCGCGGCTACCCGCGGATCGTCGGCGAGACCGGCGGCAAGGACTTCCTGATCGCCCACCCCTCGGCCGACCCGGCGGTGCTGCGCACCGCGATGCTGCGCGGCGCGTTCGAGTACCAGGGCCAGAAGTGCTCGGCGCTGTCCCGGGCGTACCTGCCGCGCAGCCTGTGGCGGCGGATCAAGGACGACTTCCTCGGCGAGGTGGACGCGCTGACCGTCGGCGACGTCACCGACCTGAGCAACTTCATGGGCGCGCTGATCGACGCCCGCGCCTTCGCCCGCAACCGGGACGCCCTCGCCCGGGCCACGGCCGACCCGCAGGTGCAGCTGCTGGCGGGCGGCCAGCTGGACGACGCCATCGGGTGGTTCGTCCGGCCCACCGTGCTGCTCGGCGGCGACCGGCGCGGCGAGATCTTCTCCACCGAGTACTTCGGGCCGATCCTGGCCGTCCAGGTGTACGAGGACACCCGCTGGGAGGACGCGCTGGACCGGGTCGACGAGGCCGCCCCGTACGGGCTGACCGGCGCGGTGATCGCGCAGGACCGGCGGGCCATCGCGCGGGCCGTGGACCGGCTGCGGTTCACCGCCGGAAATCTGTACGTCAACGACAAGCCGACCGGAGCGGTGGTCGGACAGCAGCCGTTCGGCGGCGGCCGGGCCTCCGGCACCAACGACAAGGCGGGCGCGGCGCAGAACCTGCTGCGCTGGACGTCCACCAGGTCGATCAAGGAGACGTTCACCCCGCCGACCGACTACGTCCACCCGTACATGGAGTGGTCACCCGAGTGACGTACACGGTGCTCGGAGGGCTTTGGACAAGGTGTCCAGGAAGGAACGATCTTCCTGCAGGTTTGCGCCTTCGTGTCCCCTGACACCCTGGTTGCGCCACGTTAGGCTGGCTGGCGTCGCCGGTTTCGGTCACGCAGGCCAAACGACTTGTCGTACCCGGGCGGAACGCGACTCATGCGTGCCATGAGTGCTTTTCCGTCCAGTGCGTGCGGGAGGATTGCGGACGGGGCCCGGCGGTGCACCCACCAGTCATCACCGAGTCACGCAACGGCGCGCGACAGGAGCCAAACAGCCATGCAGACCAAGCTGGACGCAGCCAAGGCCGAACTGCTCAAGAAGGCAGCAGCAGCCGCTGAGAACAGCCAGGTGGGGGGAGCGGCGCCCGGGGAGGGGCTGAGCAACGGCGCTCTGGCCGCCTACCTGCACCACTACTACCTCCACACGGCCCCCGAGGACCTGATCAGCCGGGACCCGGTGGACGTCTACGGTGCCGCCGCCTCCCACTACCGGCTGGGCCTCAAGCGGCCCCAGGGCACCGCCGAGGTCCGGGTCTCCACCCCGACCGTGGAGGAGAACGGCTGGTCCTGCGGCCACACCGTGGTCGAGGTCGTCACCGACGACATGCCGTTCCTGGTCGACTCGGTCACCAACGAGCTGACCCGCCTGAACCGCGCCATCCACCTGGTCGTGCACCCGCAGCTGGCGGTCCGCCGCGACCTCACCGGCAAGCTGCTGGAGATCCTCGACATCGACGCGTGCAACCGCGCGCGGGCCGCCGGCGCCGAGTGGCCCGCGGACGCCGTCGTCGAGTCCTGGATGCACATCGAGATCGACCGCGAGACCGCCCGCGAGGACCTGCGCGACATCGAGTCGGGCCTGCGCCGCGTGCTGGGCGACGTCCGCGAGGTGGTCGAGGACTGGTCGAAGATGCGCGACTCCGCGCTCCGACTGGCCGACGAGCTCGCCGAGCAGCCCCCCGCGCACCTGCCCGAGCAGGAGGTCGGCGAGGCCTGGGAGCTGATGCGCTGGCTGGCCGACGACCACTTCACCTTCCTCGGCTACCGCGAGTACGACCTGGTCGAGCACGAGGGCGAGGAGGTGCTCAAGGCGGTCGCCGGCACCGGCCTGGGCATCCTGCGCGCCGACCCGCTCAGCCACGACACCGACCACCACCCGGTCTCCGAGGCCTTCGGCCGGCTCTCCGCCCCGGTGCGCGCCAAGGCGCACGAGAAGAAGCTGCTGATCCTCACCAAGGCCAACAGCCGCGCCACCGTGCACCGCCCCGCGTACCTCGACTACGTCGGCGTGAAGAAGTTCAACGCGGCCGGCGAGCCGACCGGCGAGCGCCGCTTCCTCGGCCTGTTCTCCTCCGCCGCCTACACCGAGTCGGTCACCCGGATCCCGGTGGTGCGCCGCAAGGTGCAGGAGGTCATGGAGGGCGCCGGCTTCTCCGGCGACAGCCACGACGGCCGCGACCTGCTCCAGATCATGGAGACCTTCCCGCGCGACGAGATGTTCCAGACCGCCGTCGCCGAGCTGCAGTCCGTCGCCACCAGCGTGCTGTACCTGCAGGAGCGCCGCCGGCTGCGGCTGTTCCTCCGCCAGGACGAGTACGGCCGCTACTTCTCGGCGTACGTGTACCTGCCGCGCGACCGCTACACCACCCGCATCCGGCTCGCCCTGATGAGCATCCTCAAGGAGGAGCTGGACGGCGACACCATCGACTACACGGTGTACGCCACCGAGTCGGTGCTGACCCGCCTGCACTTCGTGGTCCGGGTCGCCCCCGGCACCGAGCTGCCGCAGCTGTCCGACTCCGACATCGAGCGGATCGAGAACCGGCTCGCCGACGCCGCCCGGTTCTGGATGGACGGCTTCAACGACCAGCTGCAGACCGAGTTCGGCGAGGAGAAGGCCGCCGAGCTGGGCCACAAGTACGCCACCGCCTTCCCCGACGGCTACCGCGCCGACTTCCCGCCGCGCACCGCCGTCGCCGACCTCAAGCAGATCGAGTCGCTGGCCGGCGAGGGCGACTTCCGCCTGAACCTGTACCAGCCGGTCGGCGCCGGCGACGACGAGCGCCGCTTCAAGATCTACCGGGTGGGCGGCCCGATCTCGCTCACCGAGGTCCTGCCGGTCCTGCAACGACTGGGCGTCGAGGTGCTCGACGAGCACCCGTACGCGCTGCGCCGCACCGACGGCACCACCGCGTGGGTGGTCGACTTCGGCCTGCGGCTGCGCGAGGGCACCGAGCTCACCGACGAGGACCGCGAGCGCTTCCAGGACACCTTCTCGGCGACCTGGCGCGGCCAGGCCGAGAACGACGGCTTCAACGAGCTGGTCCTCACCGCCAAGCTGACCTGGCGCCAGGCCGTGGTGCTGCGCGCGTACGCCAAGTACCTGCGGCAGGCGGGCTCCACGTTCTCCCAGGACTACATGGAGGACGCGCTCCGCAACAACACCCACACCACCCGGCTGCTGGTCAACCTGTTCGAGGCCCGGCTGTCGCCGAGCCACCGCTCCGGCGGCGACGAGCTGACCGACGCCATCCTGGAAGAGCTGGCCGGCGCCCTCGACGAGGTCGTGTCGCTGGACGAGGACCGCATCCTGCGCTCCTTCCTGCACCTGATCAGGGCCACCCTGCGGACCAACTTCTTCCAGCACGACGCCGAGGGCGACTGGCACTCGTACGTGTCGATGAAGTTCGACCCCAAGGCCATCCCGGACCTGCCCGCGCCGCGCCCCGCCTTCGAGATCTGGGTGTACTCGCCCCGGGTCGAGGGCGTCCACCTGCGCTTCGGCAAGGTCGCCCGCGGCGGTCTGCGCTGGTCCGACCGGCGTGAGGACTTCCGCACCGAGATCCTCGGCCTGGTCAAGGCCCAGATGGTCAAGAACACCGTCATCGTGCCGGTCGGCGCCAAGGGCGGCTTCGTCGCCAAGCAGCTGCCGGACCCGGCGGTCGACCGCGACGCGTGGCTCGCCGAGGGCATCGCCTCGTACAAGACCTTCATCTCGGCGCTGCTCGACATCACCGACAACCTGGTCGCGGGCGAGGTCGTGCACCCGGTCGACGTGGTCCGCCACGACGAGGACGACACCTACCTGGTGGTCGCCGCCGACAAGGGCACCGCGACGTTCTCCGACATCGCCAACGGCGTGGCCGAGTCGTACGGCTTCTGGCTGGGCGACGCGTTCGCCTCCGGCGGCTCGGCCGGCTACGACCACAAGGGCATGGGCATCACCGCCCGCGGCGCCTGGGAGTCCGTCAAGCGCAACTTCCGCGAGCTCGGCGTCGACACCCAGTCCGAGGACTTCACCGTCATCGGCATCGGCGACATGTCCGGCGACGTGTTCGGCAACGGCATGCTGCTGTCCGAGCACATCCGCCTGGTCGCCGCGTTCGACCACCGGCACATCTTCCTCGACCCGAACCCGGACGCGGCCGCCTCGCACGCCGAGCGCCGCCGCCTGTTCGACCTGCCGCGCAGCTCCTGGGACGACTACGACAAGTCGCTGATCTCGGCCGGCGGCGGCGTCTTCCCGCGCTCCGCCAAGTCGATCGCGCTGTCCGCCCAGGTCCGCGAGCGGCTCGGCATCGAGGCCGCCAAGCTCACCCCCGCCGAGCTGATGAAGGCCATCCTGCAGGCCCCCGTGGACCTGTTCTGGAACGGCGGCATCGGCACCTACGTCAAGGCCTCCACCGAGACCAACGCGGAGGTCGGCGACAAGGCCAACGACTCGATCCGGGTCAACGGCAGCGACATCCGCGCCCGGGTGGTCGGCGAGGGCGGCAACCTCGGCTGCACCCAGCTCGGCCGGATCGAGTACGCCTCGCAGGGCGGCCCGCAGTCCAGCGGCGGCTGGATCAACACCGACGCCATCGACAACTCGGCCGGCGTGGACACCTCGGACCACGAGGTGAACATCAAGATCCTGCTCAACCAGGTGGTCGCCGACGGCGACATGACGGTCAAGCAGCGCAACGCCCTGCTCGCCGAGATGACCGACGAGGTCGGCCGCCTGGTGCTGCGCAACAACTACGCGCAGAACGTGGTGCTGGCCAACGCCGTCGCGCAGGCCGCCAGCATGGTCAACGTGCACTCGCGCATGATCAACCGGCTGGAGTCCAACGGCCAGCTCGACCGGGCGCTGGAGTTCCTGCCCACCGAGAAGCAGATCCGGGAGCGCCAGCAGGCCGGCCGCGGGCTGTCCCAGCCCGAGCTGTCGGTGCTGCTCGCCTACACCAAGATCACCCTGGCGGACGAGCTCCTCGCCACCGACCTGCCCGACGACCCGTACTTCCGGGACGTGCTGCACCAGTACTTCCCGTCCGCGCTGCGGGCCCGGTTCGCCGAGCAGATCGACAACCACCCGCTCCGCCGCGAGATCGTCACCACCCTGATCGTCAACGACACGATCAACCGCGGTGGCTGCACCTTCGCGTTCCGGCTCCGCGAGGAGACCGGCGCGACGATGGAGGAGATCGCCCGCACCCACGCCGCGGCCCGCGCGGTGTTCGGCCTGGAGCAGCTCTGGGACCGGGTCGAGGGCCTCGACAACCAGGTCGGCGCCAAGATCCAGACCACCATGCGGCTGCACGCCCGCCGCCTGGTCGAGCGCGCCACCCGCTGGATGCTGGGCAACCGCCGCCAGCCGCTCGACATCGCCGGCACCATCGAGTTCTTCCACGACCGGGTCAACCAGGTCTGGGACTCGCTGCCCAAGCCGCTGCGCGGCGAGGACCTCGCCTGGTACGAGTCGGTCCACCAGAAGCTGTCCTCGGCCGGCGTCCCCGACGAGCTGGCCGGCCGGATGGCCGGGCTGTCCTCCGCGTTCCCGACGCTGGACATCGTCGGTGTCGCGGACCGCTCGGACGCCGACGTGATGGACGTCGCCGAGCTGTACTACGACCTCGGCGACCGCCTGGAGATCAGCCACCTGCTCGACCGGATCATCGAACTGCCGCGCACCGACCGGTGGTCCTCGATGGCCCGCGCCGCGATCCGCGAGGACCTGTACGCCGCGCACGCCGCGCTCACCGCAGACGTGCTGGCCGTCCGCCCCGCCGGGGCCAGCCCCGAGGAGCGCTACACCGAGTGGGCCGACCTCAACGGCAACCTGCTCAGCCGGGCCCGCACCACCCTCGACGACATAAGGGGTTCGGACAACTACGAGCTGTCCAGCCTCTCGGTCGCCATGCGGGTCATCCGCACCCTGCTGCGCGCCGGTCGCTGACCGCACCGAAGGGGCCCCGGGCACTGTGCCCGGGGCCCCTTCGGGCGTTTCCGGCACAATGGCGGGCATGACCGATCCCGTGTTCGACCGGCTCACGGAACTGCTCGGCGAGCCCGACCGGCAGGCCGCGCACGGCAGTTGGGACGCCGCCGAGACGTACCTCGGGGTCCGGCTGCCGACCGGCTACAAGACCTTCGTGGACCGCTGGGGCGCCGGCACCCTGGACGACTTCCTCAGCGTCGTCGGACCGGTCGACGGCAGCGCGGAGGAGGCCCGCGACCTGTGGGGCCTCTGGTACGGCCGGAAGCCGGGCCAGCAGCGCAACCTCGACTTCGACCCGTTCCCGTACCACCCCGAGCCCGGCGGACTGATCGGCTGGGGCGCCGACCGGTACGGCGGCGCCTGGTTCTTCCTCGCCCAGGGCCCCGACCCGGACCGCTGGCCGATCGCCGCGGTCAGCGACACCGGCCAGTGGTACGCCACCCGCGGCGCCTTCCCCGAGTTCCTGCTGCGCTGCCTGGAACGCCGGGACTACCCGCTGTTCCTCGACCTCACCTGGCCGCGCCCGCAGCCCCGCTACCGGCCGTACCGGGCAGACTGAGCACCGCCGTCAGCCCCCCGTCCGGGTTGCCCGCCAGCCGCAGCCGCCCGCCGTGCGCCTCCGTCACCGCCGCGACGATCGCCAGCCCCAGGCCGTGCCCGCGCCGCACCGGACCGCGCTGGGCCGTCCGGCCGCCACCGCGCAGGAACGGCTCGGTGAGCGTGGCGACCAGCGGACCCTCCAGCACCGGGCCGGAGTTGCGCACCGTCAGCCGCACCCGGCCCGGATGCTCCGGGTCCGGCCCGGTGGTCAGCTCCACCCGGCCGCCGGCCGACAGATTGTGCCGGACGGCGTTCTGCAGCAGGTTCACCGCCGCCTGCCGCAGCAGCACCTCGTTGCCGACGGCCGGGGCGGCGGACAGCTCCGCGTCGACGGCGACACCCAGCTCGGCGGCCTCGGCGGCCACCGCCGCCAGCGCCTCGCGGACCGGCGCGGACAACTCCAGCGGCGCCGACTCCGGCGCGCCGTGCGAGAGTTCGGCGAGCTGCAGCAGCGCCTCGGTGACCTCGATGCCGCGCCGGTTGGTGTCCAGCAGCCGCTCCACCAGCCGCGGCCAGTTCTGCCCCGCCGGGTCGGCCGCCGCCACCTGCAGCATCGTCCGGTTGATCGCCAACGGCGTGCGCAGCTCGTGCGAGGCGTTCGCCGCGAAACGCTGCTGCGCCTCGAACGAGCGCTCCAACCGGGCCAGCATCTCGTCGAAGGCGTCCGCGAGTTCGGTGAACTCGTCCCTCGGCCCCGCCAGCGCGATCCGGTGCCCCAGATCCCCGCCGGACGCCCGCCGGGCCGCCGCCGTCACCTCCTGCAACGGCCGCAGCACCCGCCCCGCCACCAGCCAGCCGCCCGCCATCCCCACCACCGTCAGCAGCGCCAGCGCGTACCCCGAGGCGGTCAGCAGCGAGTTCAGGATCTCCTGCCGCGACGGGGCGTCCGAGCGGTAGCGCGGATTCGCCGACGTCAACGGGTAGTTGGGGACGTACTTCATGCCGACGTACACCACGCCCAGACACAGCACGCCGGTGGTCACGGTGAACAGCGTGTAGCTCAGCGTCAGCCGCAGCCGGGCGGTCAACCGGCGCGGGCGGCTCACACCGCGTCCAGGCGGTAGCCGACACCCGGCACGGTGTGGATCACCCACGGCTCACCGAGCCGCTTGCGCAGACCCGAGATGGTGATCCGCACCGCGTTCGTGAACGGGTCCGCGTGCTCGTCCCAGGCCCGCTCCAGCAGGTCCTCCGCGCTCACCACCCCGCCGCGCGCCGCCATCAGCACCTCCAGCACCGCGAACTGCTTGCGCGCCAGCGCGACGTACCGCCCGTCCCGGAACACCTCGCGCCGGAACGGATCCACCCGCAGCCCCGCGAACTCCAGCACCGGCGGCGCGGACTGCTCCGGCCGACGGGCCAACGAGCGCAGCCGCACCACCAGTTCGGCCAGATCGAACGGCTTGGTCAGGTAGTCGTCCGCCCCCAGCTCGAACCCCGCCACCTTCTGGTCCAACCGCGCCGCCGCCGTCAGCATCAGCACCCGGCAGCCCAGCCCCGCGGCGACGATCCGCCGGCACACCTCGTCCCCCGACATCCCCGGCAGGTCCCGGTCCAGCACCACCACGTCGTACCGGTGCACCCCCAGCCGTTCCCACGCCGCCTCCCCGTCCCCCGCGACGTCGCAGGCGATCGCCGCCAAGCGCAACCCCGCCTGCACCGCCTCGGCGAGGTACTCCTCGTCCTCCACCACCAGCACCCGCACGCGACAGCTCCACTCCTCGACGATCGGACATCCATTGAACCCGACGCCGCATCTCGAAAACGTATGCGGAAACGCAGACGCCCTCGCAACACCGCCCGCCCTGCAATGGAGCCCGGAAACGAGCGCACGGAGCAGGAGACGGATATGCGGAAGACCACACGGCGGACGATCACCGCAGTCGGGGCGGTGGCGGTGCTCGGAGCGGTGGCGGCGTTCGCCGTGGGGGGACCGGAGCGGGTGCGGGCCGCCGACGGCGAGCTGGCCGCCGGTGTCTCGGCCAGCCCGTTCGACGACGGTTCGGCGGCGGTGAGCAGGCTCGATCCGGCGCTGCTGGCCGCGTTGCGGGCGGCGGCCACCGACGCGAAGGCGCAGGGGATCGAGCTGCGGGTCACCTCGGGGTGGCGCAGCCGGAGCTATCAGCAGCGGCTGCTGGACGCCGCGGTGCAGAAGCACGGCAGCCTGGAGCTGGCACGGCGGTTCGTGAACACGCCGGAGAAGTCCGCGCACGTGTCGGGCAAGGCGGTGGACGTCGGGCCGACCGACGCCGACGACTGGCTGAACCGGAAGGGCGCCAGGTACGGGCTGTGCCAGGTGTACGCCAACGAGATGTGGCACTTCGAGCTGCTGACGACGCCGGGCGGCCGTTGCCCGGCGCAGCTTCCGGACGCCGCCGGGTGAGCGGCGCCGTCCGGAAGCCCGGAGCGGTCAGCTCTCGGTGGCGCGGCGCAGGGCGGAGGCGAGCAGGGCGAGGTCGGTGGGGCCGTTGCCGAGTTCGCGGACGGGGCGGGGGGACGGGGCGGCGCCGTGGTCCTCCAGGCGCTGGGCGACGACGGTGGGCCGGAGCGTCGCGGTGCGCGGGATGCGGCCGCTGACCCGGGCGCCCTGGAAGGCGGTGACGGCGCCGTCGGGGCGGCGCAGGTAGCCGCGGCCGGGGGTGGTGCCGGGGAGGGCGGCGGCGTCGGGCAGGTCGATCAGGAGGTCGGAGTCGCCGGGCCGGTCGGTGCGCAGGGCGATCCGCAGCTGTGCGGCGTCGTCGAGTTCGGTGCCGACGGTGGTCTCGGGCGAGCCGGTCGCGGCGACCACGTGCACGCCGAGGCGGGCGCCGCGGGTGGCGGCGGCGGCCAGGGCGCGGGCGAGCGGCCGGCCGCCGGGGGAGGCCGGGCCGAGCAGTGCGTCGAGGTCGTCGACGACGACGACCAGGCGGGCGGGGGCGGTGTCGGCGGCCGGGGCGTCGGGGGAGCGGCGGGGTTCGACCACGCGGCGCCGGTCGCCGGGGTCGGCGGCGGGGCCGCCGACCAGTGCGGGGGTCTTGTCGAAGATCCGCCGGGTGTGCCACTCGGTGAAGCTGAGGCCGTCGAACAGGGCTTCGCGGTGGGCGAGCTCGTCGAGCAGGCGTTCGGCGGCGAGGAGGGCGCCGCGCGGGTCCTCGGCGGCGTTGACGTGGTCGGTGACGTGCGGCAGGTCGGTGCAGCCGGCCAGGCCGCCGTCCTCGGCGCGGTCGCCGTCGATCATCAGCAGCGACAACCGGTCGGGGCGTTCGGAGACGGCGAGCGAGGCGGCCAGGCTGCGCAGCAGTTCGGACTTGCCGGAGCCGGGGCCGCCGCCGATCAGCAGGTGGTCGCCGTCCTCGGCGAGGTCGACGGCGCAGGTCTCCTCGCCGGCCGGGCCGCGGGCGGTGCCGAGCAGGGCGGCGGCGGCGCCCGCGCCGGCGGGCAGCGCGTTCCAGTTCTCGGCGAGCCGGGCGGGGGAGAGCGATTCGGAGCGCAGCAGGTCGAGCAGGCGCAGCGCCTCGGGGAGCGGTCCGCGGGCGGCCTCGGTGTCGGTGGCGGCCTCGCGCAGCGGGGCGAGGGTGCGGGCGAGGCGTTCGGCCCAGGCGGGGGAGACCGCGTCGAGGGCGATGTCGGTGAGGCGTTCGCGGGCGCCGCCGGCCGGGCGGTCGAGGGTGAGGCGGGTGGCGACCTCGCCGGTGATCAGGCCGAACGCGCCGAGCCCGGTGGGGAGGTCCTCGGGGGCTTCGGCGAGGCAGAGGACGAACACGCCGGCCGCGGGGCCCTGTCGGAGCAGCAGGCCGAGGGCGCGCCGACCGGCCTCGGTGCCGGGGTCGCCGTCGATCAGGACGACGGTGGCGGGCACGGCGGCGGTGGCGGAGGCGAGTTCGGTGAGCCGGGCCTCGGCCTGGTCGGGCCCGAGGCCGTACAGCAGTCGGCAGGCCTGGTTGTGGGCGGGCCGCAGGTGGGGCAGCCACTGGGCCCAGGCCCAGTCCTCGGCGTGCTGCTCGGGGGCGATCACCACCAGGGCGAGGCCGCTGGGCGGGTGCAGCGCGGCGAGTTGGGCGAGCGCGGCGCGGGCCAGGCCGGTGAGGCGGTGGCGCGGGCCGGCCAGGCCGAGGCTGCCGGCGGTCTGCAGGTCGACGGTGGCGGGGACGGCGGGCAGCAGGGTGCCGGGGGCGGTGCCGGGGCCGCCGGGGAGGTCGGCGGTGCCGAGGCGCAGGGTGAGCGCGTCGGGGTGGTCGGGGCCGCGTTCCCACAGCCGGGGGCCGGCGCCGAGGGCGGCGAGCAGCAGGGCGGCCGGGTCGGGCCAGCGTTCGCGCTGGTTGGCGGCCTGCCGCAGGCGGGCGGTGGCGTGCTGCCGGTCGGTGTCGACGGCGGGCGGCTCGGGGCGGGTGCGGCGCAGCCAGCGGCCGCGGCGCTCGCCGGTCTCGGCGACGGGTTCGGCGGCGGGTGCGGGGCCGGCCGGGCGGGCGGGCGCGGTGCGGGCGGTGGGGCGGGGGGCGAGCCGGAGCCGGCCCTCGCCGTCGGGGGTGGCGGTGCGGGCCGCTATGTCGGCGGGGTGGGCGAGCTGGAGGGTGGACTCGCCGATCCGCAGCAGTGCGCCGGGCGCGAGCTCGGCGCTCTCCTCGCGCAGGTAGCGCTCGTCCAGCAGGGTGCCGTTGGTGGAGCCGAGGTCCTGGACGGTGGCGTGGCCGTCGGCGGTCAGGTGCAGGGCGAGGTGCAGCCGGGACACGTCGGGGTCGTCGAGCGGCACGTCGGCCTCGGTGGAGCGGCCGATCCGGATGCGTTCGCCGTGCAGGCGGTGGACGCCGCCGGCGTCGGGGCCGCCGACGACGCGCAGTTCGGCGGCGGGCCGGCCGGCGGTGTCCTCGGTGTCCGGGTCGGGTTCGCCGAGGGCGAGGACGGCGCCGTCGACCAGCGGGGGGTGGCCGAGCGGGAGCTGCTCGTCCAGCCGTTCCTCACCGGCGTACAGGTGGACGTGGGTGGCGGAGCGCGGGCCGCGGACGCCGACCGCTCCGGCCAGCGCGGTGGCGACGGCGCCGAGCGTGGTGCCGGCCGGTGCGGTGACCAGGACGTCGGCAGAGCTCCCGGGGCCGGTCGGGCCGCTGCGCGGTCGAAGGACGGTGAGCCGGATCTGCATCACGCCCGGGGTCCCTTCTGCACACGTGTGGTGCCTGCCATCCTGCCACTCGGGACGGACAGTCCGCGCACGGTACCGGATTTGACGATCTTGCGATCATCGACATGGTGAATCCGACGCCGAGTCAGGTCAAGGATGCCCGGACACCCCAGGTGGCCGACAGTGCGCGTCCGACCTCGGCAACACCTCGGAAACCCGCGCGGGCACCGTTAGAGTTGCCGGAAAACCGGGAGCCCTCGCGCGCGGGCGGTTCACCGGAGGCCCCGGCGCCGTTCACGGGAACGGGGGAGTGCCGGAACGCGGCCCCGCAGCGGGCGCGGGGTGACCGAACGGAGTGCACAGGTGCGGCCTGTCGGAAGCAAGTACTTGCTCGAGGAGAGCCTCGGACGCGGAGCGACCGGCACGGTCTGGCGCGGCCGGGTGCGCGAGGACGTCGCCGTGCCGGGCCTGCAGCCCGGCCAGGCGGTCGCGGTGAAGGTGCTGCGCGAGGAGCTCGCCGCCGACCCGGACGTGGTGATGCGCTTCCTGCGCGAGCGCTCCGTCCTGCTGCGGCTGACCCACCCCAACATCGTGCGCACCCGCGACCTGGTGGTCGAGGGCGAGCTGCTCGCCCTGGTGATGGACCTGATCGACGGCCCCGACCTGTTCCGCTACCTGCGCCAGTCCGGCCCGCTGTCGCCGATCGCCGGCGCGCTGCTGATGGCGCAGATCGCCGACGCGCTGGCCGCCAGCCACGCCGACGGCGTGGTGCACCGGGACCTGAAGCCCGCCAACGTGCTGCTGGCCACCCTGACCGTGGACGGCGGCGAGCAGATGTACCCGATGCTCACCGACTTCGGCATCGCCCGCCTCGCCGACTCCCCGGGCATCACCCGCACCCACGAGTTCGTCGGCACCCCCGTGTACGTCGCCCCGGAGTCCGCCGACGGCCGCCCGCAGACCGCCGCGGTGGACGTCTACGGCGCCGGCATCATGCTGTACGAACTGGTCACCGGCCGCCCGCCGTTCCAGGGCGACAACCCGCTGGCGATCCTGCAGGCCCACCTCGCGCAGGAGCCGCAGCGCCCGCGCACCATGCCCGAGCCGCTGTGGACGGTGGTCGAGCGCTGCCTGCGCAAGGACCCGGCCGAGCGGCCCACCGCCGTCTCGCTGGCCGAGGCGCTGCGGGTGGTGGCGGCCGGCATCGGGGTGCACTCCTCCCCGGCCGCCGTGGACGCCGCCCTCTCGGTCGGCGCGCTGCTGGTGCCCGACCCGGCGTCGGCCCCGCCGGCGCCCGCCCACGAGCCCGCGCTCGGCGGCAACGGGTACGACCCGGCGGCCGCCACCCAGGTCATGACGCACCGTCAGGCCGTCCCGGGCGCCGAGGACCGCACCCAGCTGATGAGCCCGCAGCCGCCCGCGCCGCCCGCCGACCGGACCGCGGTGATGCCCTCGGTGCCGCCGGCGCCGCCCGAGCAGCAGCCGGACGGGCCGCACCCGTGGCAGACCCAGATGCAGGCCGCCCGGGACCGCAACGAGCAGACCCGGATCGGCTACTTCGAGCCGGAGGACCTGGCCGACCCGCAGGTCGCGCCCCGCCCGTACCAGGCCGGCCAGTACCCGCCGCCCGGGCAGCGCCCGCCGGTCGCCCCGCCGCCGTACCGGGCCCCGCACCCGCAGCAGCCCGGCGGCGGCCGGTACGCCCCGCAGCAGGGCCCGTACCAGCCGCAGCCCGGCCGGCACCCGCAGCAGGGCGGCCAGTACCCGCAGCAGGGCGGTCAGCACCCGCAGCAGGGCGGCGGCCAGCAGGGCGGCCAGTACCCGCAGGGCCGCGGCGGGCGTCCGCCGGTCGCGCCGCCGCCGTACCAGGCGCAGCAGCAGCCCGCGGGCCCGCCGCCCGGCTACGACGGCCGGCCGCAGGGCCACGGGGCGCCGCAGCGCCGGGCCGAGCCGGCCCCGCCGCGCCGCCAGGAGCCGCCGTACCGGGAGCCGGAGCCGTCCCGCGAGCGGGAGCGCGAGCCGCGCCGGCGCAGCCGCAACCGGATGTGGATCCCGGGCCTGGGCTGCGCGAAGGGCTGCCTGCTGGTGCTGGTGGTGCTGGCGCTCGGCTGCCTGGCGCTGTGGAACTTCACGCCGCTGCCGCACTACTGGGACAACGTGGTCGGCTGGTTCGACTCGGCGCGGGACTGGGTCAGCAGCCATACCGGCAACTAGGATTGACGCTTTGTCGACAATGCCGCGAAATTCCATCGGATCGGAACCTCTCCGGGGGCCCTCCACGGCCCCCGGAAGCCGCTCGGACGCGTAGGTTGTTCGTCGAGCACCGACCTCACGAGCCCACGGAGCAGCATTGGCACGCAAGATCGGCAGCCGGTACACGGTCCACCAGGTGATCGGCCGCGGCTCGGCCGGCACGGTGTGGCTCGGCGAGGGCCCGGACGGGCCGGTGGCCGTGAAGCTGCTGCGCGAGGACCTGGCCGCCGACCAGGTCCTGGTCGGCCGCTTCGTCCAGGAGCGCACCGCCCTGACCTGCCTCGACCACCCGCGGGTGGTCGGGGTGCACGACATGGTGGTGGACGGCAGCGACCTCGCCCTGGTGATGGACCTGGTGCAGGGCACCGACCTGCGCACCCGGCTGGAGCACGACGGCGTGCTCGCCCCGCTGGTCGCCGCCTCGGTGATCGCCGACGTCGCCGACGGCCTGGCCGCCGCGCACGCCGCCGGCATCGTGCACCGCGACGTCAAGCCGGAGAACGTGCTGCTCGACCTGGCCGCCCCGCCCGGACCCGGCGGCGCCCCGCGGGCCAAGCTCACCGACTTCGGCATCGCCCGCCTGGTCGACGCCCCCCGCCGCACCCGGGCCACCCGGATCATCGGCACTCCCGACTACCTCGCCCCCGAGATCATCGAGGGCCTGGAGCCGCGGGCCGCCGTCGACATCTACGCCCTCGCCACCGTGCTGTACGAGCTGCTCACCGGCACCACCCCGTTCGGCGGCGGCCACACCGGCGCGGTGCTGCGCCGGCACGTCACCGAGAACGTCCCCCCGGTCGAGGGGATGCCGGACGGCCTGTGGCGGATCATCTCCGAATGCCTGGCCAAGGCCCCCGCCTCCCGGCTGCGGGCCTCCGAGCTGGCCTCCCGGCTGCGCCTGCTGCTGCCCGAACTGGCCGGCGTCGGCCCGCTCGCGGTGCCCGCCCAGCGGACCGCCACCGAGGAGGCGCCCACCCCCGGCGAGGCCGTCTACGCCGAGGCGGACGCCGGCCGCGGCACCCACCGCCGCCGACGCGGCCCCGCCGTCCCGCTGGTGCCCGGGCCCACCCCCGACTCCACCCGCGACACCCACACCAGCCTGCGCCGCCCGTCCGCCGGGGAGCTCGCCTCCTACGCTGAGGAGTCCCGCGCCCAGCGCACCCAGCCCGCGCCCGGCGCCCACCGGCGCACCCGGGCGCAGCAGATCCGCCGGCGCCGCACGCTGGCCGTGCTGATCGCCGTGATCCTGCTGCTCGCGGGGGCCGCCGCCGCCTGGACGGCGTTCGCCGCCGAGCCCCCCGCGCACGCCGCGGGCGCCCTGTCCGGCGCCTGGCACCCCCGGTTGTAGCCGAGCCCCCCCGGCGAACCATTACCCTTGTGGGCGTGGCAGCCGTCGATCCTTCCGAAGAGCTCAAGAACCTCGATTCGACCATGGCGTCGATCGAGGCCGTCCTCGACCTGGACAAGATCCGGGCCGACATCGCGACCCTGGAGGAGGAGGCAGCCGCCCCCAGCCTGTGGGACGACGTCGCGAACGCGCAGAAGATCACCAGTCGGCTCTCCTTCCTGCAGGGCGAACTGCGCAAGGTGGAGTCCCTGCGCGGCCGGGTCGAAGACCTGGGCGTCCTGTTCGAGCTCGCCGAGGCCGAGGACGACGCGGACACCCGCGTCGAGGCCGAGCACGAACTGGAGGCCGTCAAGAAGGCCGTCGAGGAGCTGGAGGTGCGCACGCTGCTCTCCGGCGAGTACGACGCCCGTGAGGCCCTCGTCAACATCCGTGCCGAGGCGGGCGGCGTGGACGCCGCCGACTTCGCCGAGCAGCTGATGCGCATGTACCTGCGCTGGGCCGAGCGGCACGGCTACCCGACCGAGGTCTACGACACCTCGTACGCCGAAGAGGCCGGCATCAAGTCCGCGACCTTCACCGTCAAGGCCCCCTACGCCTACGGCACCCTCTCCGTCGAGCAGGGCACCCACCGCCTGGTGCGCATCTCCCCGTTCGACAACCAGGGCCGCCGGCAGACCTCCTTCGCCGGCGTCGAGGTGCTCCCCGTCGTCGAGCAGTCCGACCACGTCGACATCGACGAGGGCGACCTGCGCATCGACGTGTACCGCGCCTCCGGCCCCGGTGGCCAGGGCGTCAACACCACCGACTCGGCGGTCCGCATCACCCACATCCCCACCGGCGTGGTGGTCTCCTGCCAGAACGAGCGCTCGCAGATCCAGAACAAGGCCTCGGCGATGAACGTCCTCCAGGCCAAGCTGCTGGAGCGGCGCCGCCAGGAGGAGCGCGCCGCGATGGACGCGCTCAAGGACAGCGGAAGCTCCTGGGGCAACCAGATGCGCTCCTACGTCCTGCACCCGTACCAGATGGTCAAGGACCTGCGCACCGAGCACGAGGTCGGCAACCCGCAGGGCGTGCTGGACGGCGACATCGACGGCTTCATCGAAGCGGGCATCCGCTGGCGCAAGCAGCGCGAGAGCTGAAACCGGCAGTAGTGAGCCGAAGCCGGTAGTCACCGGCACGAAGAAGGGCCCCACCGCCTCGGCGGTGGGGCCCTTCCCGTCGAACGGTCCCGGGGGTCAGCGCATCAGCAGTGCCAGCGCGAGCACCGCGGCGCACAGGACGGCCAGCAGCACCGTCGGGTTGAGGGTGGCGAACGGCCCGTGCTGCTCCTGCTGGAGCCGGGCGCGGTTGGCGCGACACACCGGGCAGCGGCCGTCGATGACGCGGCCGTTGCAGTTGGCGCACACCAGTTGGTCGCAGGTCATGCGTGTCCTCCTTGCTGCAGAGCCAACGTGCCGGAGGCGGCTTCGGTTCCGACTCTCCTACCACTCTGCCAGGTTCCGGACACCTGGGCCCCCGGAGGGGAAGGGTCGGCGGGCTGTGACGTAGCTCGCAATTCCGGGTCCGAACCGGAACCGAAGCACACGGAATCCCGATCGGTAGCCGTGCGGTTACTGCGGGTACGCGAGGACGTCGCGTAAGGTCACTGGCTCCGATCCACCTAGGATGGCCCCCGTGATGCAGCCGTGATCAGATTCGACAACGTCTCCAAGACCTATCCCAAGCAGAACCGTCCGGCCCTGGACAACGTCTCGCTGGAGATCGAGAAGGGCGAGTTCGTCTTCCTGGTCGGCTCGTCCGGTTCGGGCAAGTCGACGTTCCTGCGCCTGTGCCTGCGCGAGGAGCGCCCGTCCACCGGCGCGGTGCACGTGCTCGGCAAGGACCTGGGCAAGCTCTCCAACTGGAAGGTGCCGCACATGCGGCGCCAACTGGGCACGGTCTTCCAGGACTTCCGCCTGCTGCCGAACAAGACCGTGGGGCAGAACGTGGCGTTCGCCCTGGAGGTCATCGGCAAGCCGAAGAGCGCCATCAACAAGGTGGTGCCCGAGGTGCTCGACCTGGTCGGCCTCGGCGGCAAGGAGGAGCGGATGCCCGGCGAGCTGTCCGGCGGTGAGCAGCAGCGCGTGGCGATCGCCCGCGCGTTCGTGAACCGGCCGATGCTGCTGATCGCCGACGAGCCGACCGGCAACCTCGACCCGCAGAACTCGGTCGGCATCATGAAGCTGCTGGACCGGATCAACCGGACCGGCACCACCGTGCTGATGGCCACTCACGACCAGGCGATCGTCGACCAGATGCGCAAGCGCGTCATCGAGCTCGACAAGGGCCTGCTGGTTCGCGACCAGGCCCGCGGCGTCTACGGCTACCAGAGCTAGAAGAGAGAAGCATGCGCGCCCAGTTCGTTCTGTCGGAGATCGGCGTCGGTCTCCGCCGCAACCTGACCATGACGATCGCCGTCGTGGTCAGCGTCGCGCTCTCGCTCGCCCTCGCCGGTGCCTCGCTGTTGGTCCGCGACCAGGTCAACTCCATGAAGGACTACTGGTACGACAAGGTCGAGGTCAGCATCTACTTCTGCGCGAAGGCGGACCACAACTCGCCCCAGTGCGCGGCCGGAGCGGCCACCGACGACCAGATCAAGCAGGTCAAGGCCGATCTGGACAAGCTGACGCCGCTGGTGCAGAGCGCCACCTTCGAGAGCCCGCAGGAGGCGTACCAGCACTTCAAGCAGTCCAACCCGGACAACCCGCTGCTCGCGGCGGTCGGTGCGGACGCGCTGCCGGCGTCCTGGCGGGTCAAGCTCAGCGACCCGACCAAGTACGACGTGATCCAGAGCGCCTTCGCCGGCAAGCCCGGCGTGAAGTCGGTCGAGGACCAGCGCAAGATCCTGGAGAACCTGTTCGGCCTGCTGCGCGGCCTGCAGACCGCGGCGTTCGTGATCATGGCGCTGATGCTCTGCGTGGCGCTGCTGCTGATCGTCAACACCGTCCGCGTCTCGGCGTTCAGCCGACGGCGTGAGACCGGCATCATGCGACTGGTCGGCGCGTCCAACTTCTACGTGCAGATGCCGTTCATCGCGGAGGCCGCGTTCGCGGCGCTGCTCGGCGCGGGGCTGGCCTCGCTGCTGCTGGTGGGCGGGCACTTCTTCATCCACGGGTGGCTGGCGAAGAAGGTGCTGTTCATCAACTTCATCGGCCTGTCCTCGGTGTTGGCGGTCATTCCGCTGCTGGTGGTGGTCGGCATGGCGATGGCCGGCATCGCGGCGTTCTTCACCCTCCGCAAGTACCTGAAGGTCTGACGGTCCGTCGGCGGACCCGGCGGGTGGCCCTACACTCGCCGGTATGCCGACAGGACCGCGTGTACGCCAGGGGATGACCCTCGGCCTGGTGTTCGGCGCCGTGCTGTTCGCCGGAGCCGCTTCCGGGGCCTGGGGCGAGCCGATCGGTTCGCCCCGGGCCCCGTCGTCGTCCGACGGGGCCCGCGGCGCCGACCTGTCCGGGGTCGACCTGAGCCCGCAGGAGGCCCGGCAGTTGGTCGGCGCCAGCGGCGACCGGTGGGCGGCCTACCTCAGCCCGCAGCAGTACCGGGACTTCACCGGCGGCCGCTACCCGGGCATCGGCCTGTCCCTGGACCGCGCCGCCGACGGCCCCACCGAGGTGGCCGAGGTGCTGCCCGGCTCGCCCGCCGCCCGGGCCGGGATCACCGCCGGCGAGAAGCTGGTCAGCGTGGACGGCGTCCCGGCCGACCGGCTGCCCGTGACCGAGGTGGTGTCCCGGCTGCGCGGCGGCCCGGCCGGCAGCGCGGTCGCGGTCGGCGTGCAGGGCGGCGACGGGCCGGTCCGCGAACTCAGCCTGACCCGGGCCGAACTGGCCGCCCGTGAGGTCGAGTCCGACCGTCCCCGCCCCGGGGTGGCCCGGATCGCCGTGCACGCCTTCACCGAGGGCGTGGCCGACCAGGTGCGCGCCGCCGCGGCCGGCGCCCGCGGCGTGGTGCTGGACCTGCGCGGCAACTCCGGCGGCCTGGTCGAGGAGGCCGTCGGCGTCGCCTCGGCGTTCCTCGACGGCGGCCCGGTGGCCAGCTACCAGGCGCACGGCGAGCGCCGCGAACTGACCGCCGCCCCGGGCGGCGACACCGCGGTCCCGCTGGTGGTGCTCGTCGACGGCGGCACCATGAGCGCCGCCGAGCTGCTGGCCGGCGCCCTGCAGGACCGCTCCCGGGCCGTCCTGGTCGGCGGGCGCACCTTCGGCAAGGGCACCGTCCAGCAGCCCAGCCGGCTCGCCGACGGTTCGGTGGTCGAGCTCACCGTCGGCCGCTACCAGACCCCGGCCGGCCGCTCCCCGGACGGCACCGGCGTCCAGCCCGACGTTCCCGCCCCCGCCGGCGACGACGACGGGACGGACGCCCTGGCGCTGAGGGTGCTGGAGGGACTGAGTCCGACCGGCGCGCCGTAAAGGGGCTGCCGAGGCCGCCCCCGAGGTGCGAGAATGACGGAGCTATGGCAAAGGAAACGGGCAAGAAGCTGGTCGCGCAGAACAAGAAGGCGCGGCACGAGTACACCATCCTCGACACCTACGAGTGCGGCATGGTGCTCACCGGAACCGAGGTCAAGTCGCTCCGCGAGGGCCGGGCCAACCTGGTCGACGGCTACGCGTACATCCAGGGCGGCGAGGCCTGGATCGACAACGTCTTCATCCCCGAGTACACCCAGGGCACCTGGACCAACCACTCGGCCCGCCGCAAGCGAAAGCTGCTGCTGCACAAGATGGAGATCCGCAAGCTCGAGTCCAAGGCCAAGGACACCGGCCACACGCTGGTCCCGCTGTCCCTGTACTTCAAGGACGGCCGCGCCAAGCTCGAAATCGCCCTCGCCGTCGGCAAGAAGCTCTACGACAAGCGGCAGACCCTGCGCGAGCGCCAGGACCGCCGCGAGTCCGACCGCGCGGTGGCCGCGGCCCGCCGGCGGCAGGGCTGACCCCGCCGCCGGGGAACGGCTGAACCGGAGTCAGGTAAACAGTACCTCCCGGTTGTACGCGGACAGTTGGCGCGACCGTACGATCTGTGCGTGGAGATCTCACTGCTCAGCGGCTGGTTGCCCTGGACCTTGCGGATACTGGCCCTGGTGGCGGTCGCGGCGGCGCTGGCCCGCATCAGCCCGTTCTGGCTGCGCCGCAGACTGCCCTGGGTGGTCGGCGGTTCGATCGGCCTGACGGCGCTGACCGCGCTGCTGGTCGCCCTGGTCGGCGGCGTCGACGACCCGCTGCCGTTCGGCCTGTGGTTCTGGCTGTGCTGCGCCCTGCTCGGGCTCGGCGGCCTGGCGGCGGGCATCCGCAACTCCAGCTGGTGGAACCTGGCCGCGGTGCCGGTGGCGGCCGGGCTGTCGCTGCTGTGCGCCGCCAACTCGCTGAACATCTCCACCGGTTACTACCCGAGCGTGGACGCCGCCGTGGGCGACCTGTCGGGCGCCCCGGTGCCCCAGCAGATGAGCCTGGACGAGGCCCGCAACACCGTCGGCAAGGCGACCGAGGGCCGGGTCGTCCAGGTCGACATCCCCGCCGAGCCGAGCGGCTTCAAGCACCGCCGCGAGCTGGTCTACCTGCCGCCGGCCTGGTTCCGCAGCAAGGTGCGGCCCAAGCTGCCGGTGCTGGAGATGATCGGCGGCCAGTACGCCGCCCCCGACAACTGGATCCGGGCCGGCGAGGCGATCAAGACCGCCGACGAGTTCGCCGCCGCGCACAACGGCTTCGCCCCGATCCTGGTGATGGTCGACGCCACCGGAAGCTTCAAGACCGACACCGAGTGCGTCAACGGCGCCCACGGCAAGGCCGAGGACCACCTGGTCAAGGACATCCCGCAGTACATGGAGAAGACCTTCGACACCGCCACCGGGCCGCGTTCCTGGGGCGTGATCGGCTGGTCGATGGGCGGCACCTGCGCCGTCGACCTGGCCGTGGTCCACCCCGACGTGTTCGGCCGGTTCGTCGACATCTCCGGCGACGACGGCCCCAACGTCGGCAGCAAGCAGGTCACCATCGCCCAGCTGTACGGCGGCGACACGGCCGCCTGGGAGGCGCACGACCCGGCGACGGTGCTCGGCAAGGCCAAGAAGGGCGTCTACCAGAACTCCAGCGGCCTGTTCGTGGTCGGCGACCAGGAGACCGAGAAGCACCTCACGGCCGCGCAGAACCTCGACAAGGCCGCGAAGGCCGCCGGCCTGACCACCGAGGTGCGGGTCCGCCCCGGCAAGCACGACTGGCAGCTCGGCTCCCTGGCCTTCAAGGAGTCGCTGCCCTGGCTGGCCAAGGAGTTCGGCCTGCCGGGCGTCACCGGCTGACCGGCGGCACTGTCGCAGCTTCGTCACCGTCCGCCGGGCGGTCCGCACCGGGGCCGCCCGGACGCCTACCATCCCGGAGTGGACATCTCGCTTCTGGACGGCTGGTTCCCGTGGACGGTGCGGGCGCTCGCCGTCGCCGCGCTGCTGGCCGTGATCGGCCGCCGTGAGCGCACCTGGTGGCAGCGGCGGCTGCCGGTGGCGGTCGCCGCGGCGGCCGGCACGGCGGCGCTGCTGGCGGTCGGGGTGCTGGAACTGTCCGGGATCACCGACCCGCTGCCGACCGCGCTGTGGATCTGGCTGGGCGTGGCGCTGCTGGCCGTCCTGGCCGTGGCGCTGGGCCGCCGCGGGGCCCGCTGGTGGCACTGGGCGGCGGCGCCCGTCGCGGTGCTGCTGGCGGTGCTGGCCGGCGCGAACACGCTGAACGCGGAGACCGGCTACTACCCGACGCTGGGCGACGCGGTCGGCGAGCTCTCCGGCTCCCCGGTGCCCGACCAGATGAGCCTGGACCAGGCCCTGCGCACCACCGGCCGCACCGGCACCGGCCGGGTGGTCGCGGTGGACGTCCCCGCCGACCCGAGCGGCTTCGCGCACCGGCAGGAGCTGGTGTACCTGCCGCCGGCCTGGTTCCGCAGCAAGACCCGGCCCAAGCTGCCGGTGGTGGAGATGGTCGGCGGCGAGTTCGCCGCCCCCGACAACTGGGTGCGGGCCGGCAACGCGGTGAAGACCGCCGACCAGTACGCGGCCAAGCACAACGGCTTCTCCCCGGTGCTGGTGTTCGCGGACGCCACCGGCGGCTTCAAGGTCGACACCGAGTGCGTGGACGGCCCCGCCGGGAACGCCGCCGACCACCTGGTCAAGGACCTGCCGAAGTACGTCGAGAAGACCTTCAACGCGTCCGCCGACCCGAAGAAGTGGGCGATGGCCGGGTGGTCGATGGGCGGCACCTGCGCGATCACCCTGACCGCCGCGCACCCCGAGGTGTTCGGCCACTTCCTGGACATCTCCGGCGACCTCGGCCCGTACATCGGCGACAAGCAGCAGACCATCGCGAAGCTGTACGGCGGCGACGCCGCCGCCTGGGCCGCCTACGACCCGCAGACCGTGCTGGCCGCGCACCGCGGCAAGTACCGGGGCGTGACCGGGATGTTCGACGTCGGCGACCAGGAGAGCGGGCAGCTCGCGCACGCCAAGCAGCTGGAGGCGGCGGCCGGGAAGGCCGGGCTGGCCACCCACCTGAGCGTCGAGCCCGGACGCCACGCCTGGCAGTTCGCCGCGGGCGCGTTCGAACGCCAGCTGCCGTGGCTGGCCCAGCAGTTGGGCACCCCGGGGACGGTCGGGAAGAACCCGCCGGCCGCCGCCGGTTAATGCGCTGGACCCTTGACGCGCTGCCCGAGTACTATGGCAGCGCATCACCCGGAGGGCTCGTCCCGTCGGTGCTGTTTGTCAAATCAACATGGGGATGATCGGTTTCGACAGTGGTAGTCGAAACAGGAGAAGCGAGCCGAGGAACGCGGCAATGATCTCGTTAACCATCTGTCGCAAAAAAATAATCGCCAACTCTAAGCGCGATTCCCAGCAGTTCGCTCTCGCTGCCTGATCAGCGAAAGTGAATGGGTGTCAGCCCGGGGCGTTCCCGACCCGGATCCTGGCATAATCTAGGGAACTCAACCTTCCACCCCGGCCGCGGGGGTGGCGGGGAAACCAAACAGTGGCTGGGCCTGTTGGCGGCTTGTCCGCGTGACCGCCAGGGCCGAGAAACTCACAGCGGACTGCGCTCGGAGAAGTCCTGAATCCGCTCCACTGGACCCGGGTTCGATTCCCGGCATCTCCACCACCCCATGTGCATCGCAGAGCCGTCCTCCGCCCGGAGGGCGGCTCTCGTGCGTTCCGGAACGCGCGGTCCGGCCCCGGCCGCCCGCACGTTCCGGGGCGGGGGACCTCGTCGGCGGAACAGTTCATCCCTTAAGATCGTCCGTCCGCCTTTTTCTCCGCACCTCTGGGGGCTCCTTGGGCGCGCACGGCTCTGCCGAGCACCACACCGACACTGTCCGCGACCGCGAGATCGCGGGGGAGCAGCAGCATCTCGACACCGTCTACCAACGGCTCGAGGAGAAGCTCGCCGAGGCGGAGTACATCCTGGAGGACGCCGCGAAGCGCGTGCAGGTGGGCACACCCGGCGCGCTCGCCGAGCGTGACGCCCAGGTGTACCGCGCCGGCGCGCACCTGCAGCGACTCAACAACGAGTTCGAGGACTTCCTCTTCGGGCGCATCGACCTCCAGCAGGCCGACGCGCCCGAGGAACACGGGATCCCCTCGCAGACACCGATGGACCCGGCCGACCCGGCGGTCGCCGAGAGCCTGCACATCGGCCGGCTCGGCGTGCTCGACGCAGAGTTCGGCCCGCTGGTGATCGACTGGCGGGCCCCCGCGGCCGCGCCGTTCTACCGGGCCACACCGCTGGAGCCGGGCCGGGTGATCCGCCGCCGGGTGATCCGGTCCAAGGGCCGCAAGGTCATCGGCGTCGAGGACGACCTGCTGCGTCCCGACCTGACCCCGACGCTGGACGGCGAGGAACTCGCCGTGGTCGGCGACGGCGCGCTGATGGCGACGCTGGGCCGGGCCCGCGGCCACACGATGCGGGACATCGTCTCGTCCATCCAGAAGGAGCAGGACGAGGTGATCCGGGCCGCCGCGGCCGGCGCCACCCTGGTCACCGGCGGCCCCGGCACCGGCAAGACCGCCGTCGCCCTGCACCGCGCCGCGTTCCTGCTCTACCAGGATCGCCGGCGCTACGCGGGCGGCATCCTGGTGGTCAGCCCGACGGCGCTGCTGGTCTCCTACACCGAGGGCGTGCTGCCCTCGCTGGGCGAGGAGGGCCAGGTGGCGATCCGCGCGGTCGGCAGCCTGGTCGACGGCATCGAGGCCGGCCGCTACGACACCCCCGAGACGGCCCGGATCAAGGGCTCCTCGCGGATGGTGCAGCTGCTGCGCCGGGCCGCCCGCGCGGCCCTGGAACTGGGCGCGCCGACCGAGCTGAAGGTGTTCGCCCGCGGCCGGGCGCTGCGGCTGGACGCCGGCCGGCTGAAGACCGTGCGCGGCAACGTGGTCGGCGGCGGCGGCACCCCGCTGAACCTGCTGCGCCCGCGCGCCCGCCGCCTGCTGCTGGACGCGCTCTGGTCGGAGGCGGTCCGCGACCTGCCGAAGCCGGTCAGCCACGGCGAGCGCGAGCAGCGCCAGGAGGAGCGCGAGTCCTTCGACGAGTACGTGTCCGACGAGGCGGTGTTCCTGGACTTCCTGGACGCCTGGTGGCCGGCCGTCACCCCGCGCCGGGTGCTGGCCACGCTGCGCCAGCACCGGCACACCAACCGGATCGCCCGCCGGGCCGTCACCCCGGAGGAGTCCCGGCTGCTCGCGGCGTCCTGGCGGCACCTGGACGACCGGGGCGCCGGCGACCTGTCGGCGCACGACGTGGCGCTGGTCGACGAACTGCAGGTGCTGCTCGGCGAGCCGGCCCGTCCGAAGGTCCGCGAGGTCGACGCGATGGACCTGCTGACCGGCCTGGACGAAGTCACCACCTACGGCGAGCGGGCCTACGGGCGGCGCGAGCGTGAGCGGGTCCCGGAGGAGCGCCGCGAGTACGCGCACGTCATCGTCGACGAGGCGCAGGACCTCACGCCGATGCAGTGGCGGATGATCGGCCGCCGCTCCCGGATGGCGACCTGGACGATCGTCGGCGACCCCGCGCAGTCGTCCTGGCCGTTCCCCGAGGAGGCCCAGGCGGCGATGGACGAGGTGCTGGCGGGCAAGCCGCGCCGCCGGCACACGCTGACGGTCAACTACCGCAACCCGGCGGAGATCGCCGAGGTGGCGGCGAAGGTGCTGGCGCTGGCCGCGCCCGGCACCCCGTCGCCGAGCGCGGTCCGGGCGACCGGCGCGCACCCGCGGTTCGCGGCGGTCCGGGACACCGACGCGGCGTCCTTCGGCAAGGCCGCCCGGGCCGAGCTGGAGCGGCTGCTGGCCGAGGTCGACGGCACCGTCGCGATCGTCGTCCCGATGGACCGCCGGGCGGAGGCCGCGGGCTGGGCCGAGGGCCTGGGCGAGCGGGTGGTGGCGCTGGGCAGCCTGGAGGCGAAGGGCCTGGAGTACGACGCCACCGTGGTCGCCGACCCGACCGGCATCGCGGGCGAGTCGGAGGCGGGCCTGCGGGTGCTGTACGTGGCGCTGACCCGCGCCACCCAGCGGCTGACGGTGCTGTCCGGCCCGGACGACCTGCCGGATGCCGCCGGAGTCCCCGCCCTGCTGAAGTAGGGGCAAGCGCGAAGGCCCCCCACCTGGAGGTGGGGGGCCTTCGTCAAGCAGAACACCGACCCGCCATGCTCGCCTCGCGGCAAGTGGTCCCTCGAAGGGACGAAGGTTGGGCCCGGGGGCTTGGATCGAGCCGGTGCCGTTCCAATGTAACGCATCCGGGCCCACGGGCAAGGAGGCCGCCGGTCGGGGCCGGGCCGGTTTGTCGGATCCGCACACTCAATGAACGTTATTTCTGGCTGACCGCCGGTAGGTGCGACGATCGATACCTAGCATGCTGCGCGATTACCAGGCCGTACACGGTCTGCTGATTCTAGGAAGAAGGACGTCGATGGCGACGGTGCCCAGTGTCTCGAACTCGATCACGGTCCGGTTGGAGGTGCCGGCCACCGGCAACGCGGTGAGCTCCATCACCACCGCGGTCGAGTCCTCCGGCGGCTCGGTCACCGGCCTCGACGTCACCGCCTCCGGCCTGGAGGCGCTGCGCATCGACGTCACCGTGGCGGCGTCCTCGGTGGCGCACGGCCAGGAGATCGTCGAGAAGCTCCGCGCGATCGACGGCGTCACCATCGGGAAGGTCTCCGACCGCACGTTCCTGATGCACCTCGGCGGCAAGATCGAGATGTCCTCCAAGCTGCCGATCCGCAACCGTGACGACCTCAGCATGATCTACACCCCGGGCGTGGCCCGGGTGTGCATGGCGATCGCGGAGAACCCGGAGGACGCCCGCCGCCTGACCATCAAGCGCAACTCGGTCGCGGTGGTCACCGACGGCTCGGCGGTGCTGGGCCTGGGCAACATCGGCCCGAAGGCCGCGCTGCCGGTGATGGAGGGCAAGGCGGCGCTGTTCAAGCGCTTCGCCGGCATCGACGCGTGGCCGCTCTGCCTGGACACCCAGGACGCCGACGAGATCGTGGCGATCGTCAAGGCCATCGCCCCGGGCTTCGCCGGCATCAACCTGGAGGACATCTCCGCGCCGCGCTGCTTCGAGATCGAGGCCCGGCTGCGCGAGGCGCTGGACATCCCGGTCTTCCACGACGACCAGCACGGCACCGCGATCGTGGTGCTGGCCGCGCTGACCAACGCGCTGAAGGTGGTCGGCAAGGAGATCGGCGAGATCCGGGTCGTGATGAGCGGCGCCGGCGCCGCGGGCACCGCGATCCTCAAGCTGCTGATGGCCGCGGGCGTCTCGCACGCCACCGTGGCGGACGTGCAGGGCGTGGTCCACCTGGGCCGCGAGGACCTGAACGACAACCTGCGCTGGATCGCCGAGAACACCAACCGCTCCGGCCGCACCGGCACCCTCAAGGAGGCGGTGGCCGACGCCGACGTGTTCATCGGCGTCTCCGCCCCGAACGTGCTGGACGGCGACGACCTGGCCACCATGGCCAAGGACGCGATCGTCTTCGCGCTGGCCAACCCCGACCCGGAGGTCGACCCGGCGGTTGCCCGGCAGACCGCCGCGGTGGTCGCCACCGGCCGCAGCGACTTCCCCAACCAGATCAACAACGTGCTGGTCTTCCCGGGTGTCTTCCGCGGCCTGCTGGACGCCCAGTCCAGCAGCGTCGACACCGAGATGATGCTGGCCGCCGCCCGTGCGCTGGCCACCACCGTCACCGACGACGAGCTGAACCCGAACTACATCATCCCCAGCGTCTTCCACCCGGGCGTCGCCAAGACCGTCGCCTCGGCCGTCCGGGACGCCGCCGTGGCGGCCCGTGGCGACGCGGAGACGGCCCCGTCGAAGCCCACCCCGGGCATCGTCGGAACGCTCGACACCGCCGCGTTCCCGGCCGTTCAGCTCTGAGTCGGCGAGCGCCCGGCGCGTTCGTCGCACCCCGATTGCGGCGAACGTGCCGGATCCCTTGCGACACAAGGGAAAGGGGCGTGTTTGGGCTTGTCGGTGCCAGGGCGTACGGTAGCCCTGCGACGGGGTGGCGTGTCCGACAAGTACGGAACGTCCCTTGTTGCGCAACGGCGTGTCGTCCCGGCCGCCGCCCGCCCCGGCCACCCCGGAGCCGACGGAGCGTCACACCTCTGTCCGGTGGGCGCTGTTCGGGTCAACCACGCCGGTGCCCGATTGGCTTTCTCAGTGCCGGTCGGGGCAGGATTCGTACCCAGGCGGGCAGTTTGCGGCGCTTCGCGGTGCGAGCCCGGCCCCTGACCACCCCTCGCCTGAACGAGCACCGTCGCGCGGACCGGCCACGCCTCCGCGCACGGCAGAGCAACAGACCACAGGAGTACACATGAACCGCAGTGAGCTGGTGGCCGCGCTGGCCGAGCGCGCCGAGGTGACCCGCAAGGACGCCGACGCCGTGCTGGCCGCCTTCGCCGAGATCACCGGCGAGGTCGTCGCCAAGGGCGACGAGAAGGTCACCATCCCCGGTTTCCTGACCTTCGAGCGCACCCTGCGCGCCGCCCGCACCGCCCGCAACCCGCAGACCGGCGAGCCGATCCAGATCGCCGAGGGCTTCAGCGTCAAGGTGAGCGCCGGCTCGAAGCTGAAGGAAGCCGCGAAGGGCAAGTGACCCTCCGCTGAACGCACCGGTGGCCGGTCTCCCCTCGGGGGAGGCCGGCCACCGGCTTGTGCGGGCCCTGCGCGGTCAGGCGGTCAGCTGGACCTCGGCCGGCTCGACCTCCGACGGCAGCTCGATGTGCGCGCCCAGGTCGCGCAGCTTGTCCATGAAGTTCTCGTAGCCGCGGTTGATCAGGTCGATGCCGTGCACCGTGGAGGTGCCCTCGGCGGCCAGCGCCGCGATCAGGTACGAGAAGCCGCCGCGCAGGTCGGGGATGACCAGCTCGCCGCCCATCAGCTTGGACGGGCCGGAGACCACCGCGGAGTGCTTGAAGTTGCGGGCCCCGAACCGGCACGGGGTGCCGCCCAGGCACTCGCGGTACAGCTGGATGTGGGCGCCCATCTGGTTCAGCGCGCCGGTGAAGCCCAGCCGGGACTCGTACACCGTCTCGTGCACGATCGACAGGCCGGTGGCCTGGGTCAGCGCCACCACCAGCGGCTGCTGCCAGTCGGTCTGGAAGCCCGGGTGCACGTCGGTCTCCAGGGCGATCGCCTTGAGCTCGCCGCCCGGGTGCCAGAACCGGATGCCCGCGTCGTCGATCTCGTAGGCGCCGCCGACCTTCCGGAAGGTGTTCAGGAAGGTCATCATCGGGATCTGCTCGGCGCCGCGGACGTAGATGTCGCCCTTGGTGGCCAGCGCCGCGCAGGCCCACGAGGCGGCCTCCAGGCGGTCCGGCAGCGCCCGGTGGGTGTAGCCGTCCAGCTCGTCCACACCGGTGATCAGGATGGTGCGGTCGGTGCCCAGCGAGATGATCGCGCCCATCTTCTGCAGCACGCAGATCAGGTCGACGATCTCCGGCTCGATCGCGGCGTTGCGCAGCTCGGTGACGCCCTCGGCGAGCACCGCGGTCAGCAGCACCTGCTCGGTGGCGCCGACCGACGGGTACGGCAGCTCGATCTTGGTGCCGCGCAGCCGCTGGGTGGCCACCAGGTAGGTGCCCTGCGGGTGCTTCTCGATGGTGGCGCCGAACTGGCGCAGCACCTCGAAGTGGAAGTCCACCGGCCGGCCGCCGATGTCGCAGCCGCCCAGGCCCGGGATGAAGGCGTGGCCGAGGCGGTGCAGCAGCGGGCCGCAGAACAGGATCGGGATCCGCGAGGAGCCGGCGTGCGCGTCGATGTCCGCCACGTTGGCGCTCTCGACGTGCGACGGGTCGAGGATCAGCTCGCCCTCCTCGTCGCCGGTGCGGACGGTGACCCCGTGCAGCTGCAGCAGGCCGCGGACGACCTTGACGTCCCGGATGTCCGGCACGCTGCGCAGTCTGCTGGGGCCCTGGCCGAGCAGCGCGGCGACCATGGCCTTGGGGACCAGGTTCTTGGCGCCGCGGATCTGGATCTCGCCTTCGAGCGGGTTTCCGCCGTGGACCAGCAGGACGTCGTCGGTCATCGTTCTCGCAATCCGGGTGCGCAGGGGAGGTTTTCGGCTGCGGAGCTGAGGGAACGGCCCTTCGCCACCTCATAGATGGTAGAGGGTGGGCGATTGGTTCCCGTGTGCCCTATTGGTGATCATGCTGTGAGGTGTGCCGACCGGCACCGCCATTGGGCCGGACGGGTGGCCCTGCGCACGGCCTGCCGGGTGTCCCGCAGGGCCCGTCGGGAGGCATCATGGCAGGCATGGAAGCGGCCCCCGTGCTCACCGGCCGACTGCTCGTGGCCACGCCCGTGCTGACGGACCCGAACTTCGCCAGGTCGGTCGTCCTGCTGCTCGACCACGACTCCCAGGGGGCGCTCGGGGTGGTGCTCAACCGGCCCACCCCGGTGGACGTGGCCGCCGTGCTGGACGGCTGGGCCGCGCTGGCCGGCGACCCCGCGGTGGTGTTCCAGGGCGGGCCGGTCGGACTGGACTCGGCGCTGGCGATCGCCGTGGTGCCCGGCGAGGAGACCCACCCGGGGCCGCTCGGCTGGCGGCGGGTGCACGGGGCGATCGGCCTGGTCGACCTGGAGGCCCCGCCGGAGGTGCTGGCCGGGGTGCTCGGCGGCATGCGGGTGTTCGCCGGCTACGCGGGCTGGTCGCCCGGCCAGCTGGAGCAGGAGATCGCCGAGGGCGCCTGGTACCCGGTGGAGTGCGAGGCCGGCGACGTCTCCTGCGTCGAGCCGGACCGGATGTGGCGGGCCGTGCTGCGCCGCCAGCGCGGGCCGCTGGCGATGCTCGCCACCTACCCGGACGACCCGACGCTGAACTGACCGGCGGGCCGGTTCCGCATGGTGGCCGGGTTCCGGGCGGCCCCCATAGACTTGGCACCCATGAGCACTCTTGAGCCCGAGCGCGGCCTCGGCACCGGCACCCTGGTCGAGCCCGTCCCGCAGACTTCGCACGGGGACGGCGACCACGAGCGCTTCGCCCACTACGTCCAGAAGGACAAGATCATGGAGAGCGCGCTCTCCGGGTCCCCCGTGGTGGCGCTGTGCGGCAAGGTCTGGGTGCCCGGCCGCGACCCGAAGAAGTACCCGGTCTGCCCGATGTGCAAGGAGATCTTCGACGGGCTGAACAACCCGGGCGGGGACGACAAGAAGGACTGACCGTCCGGCCGGAGCGAAGCCCCCGAGTGGTCTATGCCAATCGGGGTGAACCGGGGCAGGATGAGGCGCATGGACCTCATCCCTGCCCCGTTGCACGTCCACACCCCCGTCGACGCCGCCCCGTTCGAGCTGCACGCCGGCACCCGGATCGCCGCCGCCCCCGGCGCCGAGGGCGTGGCCCGTCGGCTGCGCGCCGAGCTGTCCGCCACCACCGGCTTCGACCTGGACCCGGCCCCGGCGGGGCAGGACGGCGGCCTGGTGCTCGCACTGGACGACGCCCTCGCCGCCGAGGAGTACCGGCTGACCGTCGGCCCGGACGCGGTGCGGCTCACCGGCGGCGCCGCCGCGGGCCTGTCGTACGCCGCCCAGACCCTGCGCCAGCTGCTCGGCCCCGCCGTGTACCGCACCGCCCCGCTGCCCGGCGCGCGCTGGACGGTTCCCGCGGTGGAGATCCACGACGCGCCCCGGTTCGGCTGGCGCGGCGCGCTGCTGGACGTCTCCCGGCACTTCATGCCGAAGGCCGGGGTGCTGCGGTTCATCGACCAGCTGGCCGCGCACAAGCTGAACGTCCTCCACTTCCACCTGACCGACGATCAGGGCTGGCGGATCGAGGTCAAGCGCTACCCGGAGCTCACCGGGACCGCCGCCTGGCGGGAGCGGTCGATGGTCGGCTTCCGGGCCGGCAAGCGGCACGACGACCAGCCGCACGGCGGCTACTACACCCAGGACGACCTGCGCGAGATCGTCGCCTACGCCGCCGCCCGGCACATCACCGTCGTCCCCGAGGTCGACCTGCCCGGCCACAACCAGGCCGCCATCGCCGCCTACCCCGAGCTCGGCAACACCGACGTGGTAGACACCGCCGCGCTCGGCACCTGGACCGACTGGGGCGTCAGCGAGAACATCCTGAACGCCTCCGAGGCCACCCTGCGGTTCTACGAGCACGTGCTGGAGGAGGTGCTGGAGATCTTCCCCTCCACCTTCGTCCACCTCGGCGGCGACGAGTGCCCCAAGGACCAGTGGAAGACCAGCCCCGCCGCGCAGGCCCGGATCGCCGAACTCGGGCTGAGCGACGAGTTCGAGCTGCAGAGCCACGTCATCCGGCACTTCGACGGCTGGCTGGCCGAGCGCGGCCGCCGGCTGATCGGCTGGGACGAGATCCTGGAGGGCGGCCTCGCCCCCGGCGCGGCGGTCTCCTCCTGGCGCGGCTACGAGGGCGGCATCGCCGCCGCGCAGGCCGGGCACGACGTGGTGATGTGCCCCGAGCAGCACGTCTACCTCGACCACCGGCAGGACGGCGGCGAGGACGAGCCGATCCCGGTCGGCTGGGTGCGCTCGCTGGAGGACGTCTACCGCTTCGAGCCGGTGCCGCCGCAGCTCGACGAGCGGGCCGCCCGGCACGTCATCGGCACCCAGGCGAACATCTGGACCGAGTTCATGTTCGACGGCCGGGACGTCGACTACAAGGTGTTCCCGCGGCTCGCCGCGTTCGCCGAGGTCGCCTGGTCCGACCTGCCGCGCGACCCCGAGGCGCGCGACTGGGCCGGTTTCGAGGCCCGGATGGCCGGCCACTACCCGCGCCTCGACGCCCTCGGCATCGAGTACCGCCGCCCCGAGGGCCCGCGCCCGTGGCAGCGCAAGCCCGGCATCGTCGGCCGGCCGATCGAGGGGCGCCCCGGCGCCGGGCCGGCCGTCGGGTAGGACCTGCCGGAACTCCGGGCGCGGCCGCCTCGTCAAGATCAAGTGAACAACCGATCACCTGGACATCGGCCCGGTCGCGTTCGTGCGCGTTCGCGCCCGGAGTTGTCCCGAGTTGTTCGGACCTGTCCGCGACCTCGGAAATGATCAGCGGTCTTTGTGTGCCAGAGTTGCCCAACCCGCACCGATCGCCCGTACCCTACGGGCGGCAGGCCGCACTGCAAATGGAGCACGGTGGGAACCTGGTGAACCGGACGATCATGATGCCGGCCTCGGTGGACGAGGCGGTCGAAGCGCTGGCCGCCACCCCCGGGGCGGTGCCGGTGGCGGGCGCCACCGACCTGATGGAGGCCGTCAACGGCGGGCGGCTGCGGCCCGCCGCCCTGATCGGACTCGGCCGGATCACCGAACTGCGCGGCTGGCGCTACGAGGACGGCGGCACCGCCGTCCTCGGCGCCGGCCTCACCCACGCCCGGATGGACCGCCCCGACTTCGCCGCCCTGATCCCGGCCCTCGCCGACGCCGCCCGCACCGCGGGCCCCCCGCAGGTGCGCAACGTCGGCACCCTCGGCGGCAACATCGCCACCGGCGCCCCCGCCGGCGACACCCTCCCGGTGCTCGCCGCCCTCGAAGCCACCGCCACCCTCGCCCGGCCCGGCACCGTCCGCGAGGTGCCGATCAGCCACCTGCTCACCGGACTCGACCCGCTGCGACCCGGCGAACTGCTCACCTGGGTGCGGGTCCCGCTGCTGCACGCCCCGCAGGTGTTCCTGAAGTCCACCGGCCGCAGCGGCCCGTCCCGCGCCGCCGCCTCCGTCGCCCTGGTCCTCGACCCCGCCCGGCGCGGCGTGCGCTGCGCCGTCGGCGCCGTCGCCCCCGTCCCGCTGCGGCCGCTGGAGGCCGAGAGCTGGGTGGCCGGCTGCATCGACTGGGACGCCCGCGGCCAGGACGGCGCGGTCCTGATCGACCCCGCCGCGCTCGCCGCGTTCGGCGAATACGTGGCCGCCGCCTGCGTCCCCGAGGGCGCCGCCGGCGGCGAGGGGGCGGGCCCGGCGGGCGCCCGCCTGCGGCGTACCGTAGCCGTGCTGGCCCGCCGGGCGTTGGGAAGGGCGCTGAAGTGACCGACGAACTGCTGAACCACCCCGGGGCGCTCACCGGCGACGTGCGCCCCACCGCCTCGTACACGCTGCGCGTCAACGGCGTCGAACGACCCGTCAGCGACGCCTGGATCGGCGAGAGCCTGCTGTACGTGCTGCGCGAACGCCTCGGCCTGGCCGGCGCCAAGGACGGCTGCGAGCAGGGCGAGTGCGGGGCCTGCTCGGTGCAGGTCGACGGACAGCTGGTGAACGGCTGCCTGGTGCCCGCCGCGCTCGCCGCCGACAGCGAGATCAACACCGTCGAGGGCCTGTCCGGCGCCGGCGGCGCCAGCGACGTCCAGCAGGCGCTCGCCGACTCCGGCGCCGTCCAGTGCGGCTACTGCACCCCCGGCCTCGCGATGGCCGTCCACGACCTGCTGCAGCGCAACCACCGCCCCAGCGAGATCGAGGCCCGCCAGGCGCTGTGCGGCAACCTGTGCCGCTGCACCGGCTACCGGGGCGCGCTGGCCGCGGTCCAGACCGTCGCCGAGGCCCGCGAAGCCGCCCTCGAAGCGGAACTCGACGCCGCCGAACAGGCCGCGGCCACCGCTGAACCGGTGGTGCCGGCACAGGCCACCGAGCAGTCCTTCGCCGACCTCGCGCTGGCCGGCGAGCTCCCGCTCTACGCCGACTCCGAACTCTGGCACGAGGCCGACCAGTTGATCCCCCAGCAGGCGCAGGCCCAGCCGCCCCGGCCCGTCGAGCCGGCCTGGTCCGGCACCCCCGCGCACGGCACCGCCGTCCCCGTCGGCTGGGAACCCACCCCCGCGCACGGCACCGCCGCCGACGCCGCGGCCTACGGCACCCCCGCGCACGGCACCCCGTACCTGCCCACCCCGCCGCACGGCACCCCGCACCAGGACCCGGGCGTCTACGAAGGCGCTCCGCCGCACGGCGCCCCGCAGCAGGACGCGGGCGGCTACGACGGCACCGTCTACGCCACCGACGGCTACGGACACCAGTACCCCGGCTACGACGCCACCCCCGCCCACGGCATCAGGCTCCCCGAGGACGAGAACGCATGACCTCCGCCACCGAGCTCCCGGCGGCCGCCCCCGCGGACGACGAGACCGGCTCCACCGGCCTCGGCAGCTCCCCGCTGCGCACCGACGCCCTCCCCAAGGCCCTCGGCATCTACCCGTACGCCGCCGACCTGTGGGCCGAAGGGCTGCTCTGGGGCGCCGTGCTGCGCTCCCCGCACCCGCACGCCCGGATCGTCTCCGTCGACACCTCCGCGGCACTCGCCGTCCCCGGCGTGCACGCCGTGGTCACCGCCGCCGACCTGCCCGGCGGCAGCGACGGCGGCGCCGACGGCGCGGCCCTCGGACCCGTCGTCGCCGACCGGCCGGTGCTCGCCTCCGGCGTGGTGCGCCACCACGGCGAACCCGTCGCCGCCGTCGCCGCCGACCACCCCGACACCGCCCGGCTCGCCGCCGCCGCGATCCTGGTCGAGTACGAGGTCCTGGAACCCGTCACCGACCCCGAGGCCGCCTTCCACGCCCCGCCGCTGCACCCCGACGGCAACCTGCTGCGCCACCTGCCGCTGCGCGCCGGCGACCCCGACGCCGTCGGCGAGATCGTCGTCGAGGGCCTCTACCAGGTCGGCCGGCAGGACCCCGCCCCGATCGGCGCCGAGGCCGGCCTCGCCGTGCCCCGCCCCGACGGCGGCGTCGAACTGCACCTGTCCTCCACCGACCCGCACGGCGACCGCGACCGCACCGCCGCCTGCCTCGGCCTCGACCCCGACCGGGTCCGGCTGGTCGTCACCGGCGTGCCCGGCGCCACCGCCGACCGCGAGGACCTGTCCTTCCAGGTCACCCTGGCGCTGCTCGCGCTGCGCACCGGACGCCCCGTCAAGATGACCCTCACCCGCGCCGAGTCCTTCCAGGCGCACACCACCCGGCACCCCGCGCTCCTGCGCTACCGGCACCACGCCGACGCCGACGGCACGCTGGTCAAGGTCGAGGCGCAGATCCTGCTGGACGGCGGCGCCTACGCCGACGTCTCCGCGGAGGCGCTGGCCGCCGCCGTCGCGTTCTCGGTCGGCCCCTACACCTGCCCCAACGTCTTCGTCGACGCCTGGGCGGTGCGCACCAACAACCCGCCGGCCGGCCGGATGCGCGGCGAGGGCGCGCTGCAGACCTGCTTCGCGTACGAGTCGCAGCTCGACCAGCTCGCCAAGCAGCTCGGCGTCGACCCGCTGGAGATCCGCCGCCGCAACGCGATGTCCACCGGCGACCCGCTGCCCACCGGACAGGCCGTCACCTGCCCCGCCCCCGTCACCGCGCTGCTCGACGCGCTCGCCGACTCCCCGCTGCCCGCCCTGCCGCTCGACGACCCCGAGGCCGACTGGCTGCTGCCCGGCGGCCCGGGCGGCGCCGGCGACCCCGCCGCGGTGCGCCGCGGCATCGGCTACGCGGTCGGCATGGTGCACATGCTCGGCGCGGAGGGCGAGGACGAGGTCGCCACCGCGACCGTCCGGGTCTCCGGCGACCACGCCACCGTGATCTGCGCGGCCGTCGACTCCGGACAGGGCTTCGCCACCCTCGCCCGGCAGATCGTCCAGTCCGTCCTCGGCGTCAGCGAGGTGTACATCGCGCCCGTCGACTCCGACCAGTCCGCGGCCGGCCCCGCCGCCCGCGGCCGGCACACCTGGGTGTCCGGCGGCGCGGTCGAACGCGCCGCGCTGATGGTCCGCCACCAGATGCTGCAGCCGATCGCCGCGGACTTCGGGATGTCCGTCGAACTGCTCACCATCAGCGACGGGAAGATCACCTCGTACGACGGCGTGCTCGGCATGCCGGTCAGCCAGGCCCTCGAAGGCCGCGAGCTCTGGGCCACCGCCCAGTGCCGCCCCCACCCCACCGAACCCCTCGACCCCGAGACCGGGCAGGGCGACGCCTTCGTCTCCATCGCCTTCTGCGCGATGCGCGCCGTCGTCGACGTCGACATCGAACTCGGCGCCGTCCGGGTCGTCGACGTGACCGTCGCCCAGGACGTCGGCCGCGCCCTGAACCCCCGCCAGATCGAGAACCGCATCGAGGGAGCCGTCGCCCAGGGCGTCGGACTCGCCCTGCTGGAGAACCTCCGCACCGAACACGGCGTCCCCCTCAACGCCTCCCTCACCGGCTACCGCCTCCCCACCGCCCTCGACACCCCCGACATCCGGATCGCCGCCCTCCTCGAAGAACGCGACGTCGTCGCCCCCTTCGGCGCGAAGGCCGTCAGCGCCGCCCCCGCCGTCGTCGCCCCCGCCGCCGTGGCCGCCGCCGTCCGCGCCGCCACCGGCCTCCCGGTAGGCCGCCTCCCGATCCTCCCGGAGGACGCCACCCTCGCCTGACCGGCCACCCGGACCGCCGGCACCGGGCGAACGAGCCCCCGGTGTGCCGGCGTGGACGCCCGGCGCTGCAAACGGCTGTGACATCCCCGCGCCGACCGAGGCCCTGGCCAAGGACATCCCGACAGGCGCCGGCTACCTGCAGCAGCCCCCACCAGAGCGGCAGTTGGCAGTAGGCCGGCCGATTCGGCGATCGAATCCCGTTCGCACGTCCGGACCTGACCGACAGTCGGGGTCGCGGTGAGGCGAAACGTAGCGAACTCGTCACTGGAGGTCTGCGCAGGGCCCGGGCCGGGCGATACGATCGGACGGTCCTGCGTTCCGGGGGCGTTGCGAGAACGAACGGGCTGTCACTCGACTGACGGGGTACTGATGAGGCTGACGAGACTCACACGCGTGCTCGGCGCGACCACGCTGACCGCAGGGTTCCTGCTGACCGGCCTGCCGGCGGCGTCCGCGGACCAGGTGCGCGACGGGCAATGGGCGAACCAGTACTTCAACCTCAGCAAGGTGTGGTCGATCACCAGGGGTGAGGGCGTCACCGTCGCGGTCATCGACAGCGGAGTGAACCCCAACCATCCGGACCTCGCAGGGCACGTGCTGCCCGGGTACGACCCGAGCGGTGGCGGCAACGAGGTAGGAACTGCCAATCCGCACGGCACCGGGGTGGCGAGCCTGATCGCCGGCCAGGGCCACGGCAGCGGTGACGGTGTGGTGGGGCTGGCTCCCGGCGTCAAGATCCTGCCTATCTACAAGCTCGGCCCCGGGGGCGCGGGCGGGATTGGCGAAGGCATCAAGTGGGCGGTGGACCACGACGCGAAGGTGATCAACATTTCGCAGGGCGGTCCGGACCTCAGCGCGCGTGAGAAGGACGCGATCGCCTACGCCTATCAGCACGACGTTCTGATCGTGGCCGCAGCGGGCAATGTCGGGGCTGGGGTGGATTATCCCGCCAAGGCCCCAGGGGTTCTCGCGGTCGGCGCGGTCGCCAAGGACCTGAAGATCTGGCCGAAGTCCAACTTCGGTCCTGAGGTGCTCCTTTCGGCTCCGGGCGTGCGAATCGTCTCCGCGGGTGACTGTGGCACCAGCCAGTACTGCATGGACGACGGAACCTCGTTCGCGACGCCCTATGTCGCCGCTGCCGCGGCGCTGGTACGAGCGAAGTTCCCGAAGTTGACGGCCGGACAGGTCGCGGAGCGGCTGGTCAAGTCGGCGGCACGGCCTGATGGGGTGAGCAAGCTTCCCGACCAGCACTACGGTTACGGAATCGTCAGCCCGTACGAGGCGCTGACCATGAACATTCCGGCCGGCTCCGCCCAGGGACCGCTGGCGCTCCCGGAGGGCGTGGACGATGGCGGCTCAAGTCCTGCGGCCAGCCAAGGGGCGACCACCGGTGGTGGGAGTTCCACTGATCCCGGGTCCGGACTGGGAGATCCTGGGGCGGCACCGGAGCTGAAGCAGTCGTCCACCTCGACCATGCCGCTGATCCTCGGTGCGATCGGCGGAGCGGTGGTGCTGCTCATCGTGATCATCGCGATCGTGGTGGCGAACAGCCGGAGGCGCAACCGGTCGCAGAGCGTGCCTGGTCAGCCGGGTGGTCCTGTTCCGTACGGTGCCCCGCAGGGCTGGCCGCCCGCTCAGCAGCCACCGTACGGTCAGCAGCCCGGGGCCCCGCAGTACGGCCAGCAGCCGCCGCCCGGCTACCCGCAGCAGCCGCCGACGGGCTATCAGAACCCTTACCAGGGGCAGTAACCAGTCGCGTTCAGGACGTGTCAAGACATGCCCTGAACGCGATACGATCGAACGCTCTGAGTAAACGTCAGCCCACCCACCAGAGCGCTACCACGGGGAAGTTTCGACACTCCAGGGGGAGAGGGCCTCGTGTCCGACGGATTCAGCGTAAACCCGGATGAGCTGGAGGCAGTGGTCAAGCGACTGCGGGCCCTCCAACAGAACATCAGTACGTGCGGCACCAACACGAAGTACAAGACCGACATCTCTCGGGATGCCTTCGGCGGCAACTTCGTCGAGGCGCAGGCGCTGTACGAGGCGCACGGCAAGATGCAGGCGTTCCTGACCCAGACGATCGCGGATCTTGACGCCCTGATCAACGAGTACGGCGACAAGACCCAGACCGCTCATGCCAGGTACACCGGCGGTGAGCTCGACAAGCAGGCGACGATGAACCAGCTGACTCCGAGGACGGTCTGACATGGCGTCACACAAGACTCCGTTCGACTCCTACGCCCTCATCCCGCTCAAGGACATGGTCGGGCACTCCAGCCCGGACCAGATCCGCCAGGTCGGCGAGCACTGGAAGAGCGTTCACCAGGAGTTGAACGACGTCGCCGCGAAGCTGCAGGAGGCCGTGCAGCACGCCACCGCGAACTGGCAGGGTGCTGCGGCCCAGGGCTTCGCGCAGAAGGGCGGTCAGATCCAGCAGAGCCTGACCAACACCGCTGCACATGCGTCGAACACCTCGGTCGCCATGGACTACGCAGCGACCGCGCTACAGCAGACCAAGTCGACGATGTCGCAGATCAAGGTTCCCGGCTTCTGGGACCGGGTCGGCAAGACTCTCAACGACGGCTTCGCCTCATCCGACGAAGGCCTCAAGCGGGACCTTGCCTCGGGGATGAACCGCATCGACGCGGTGAACAAGAACGCCCATGAACTGTCGGCGACCGAGGTCGCCCACCAGTACGCGATCGGTGTCATGGAGCACCTCGGTCCCCAATACACCGAGGCGGCCAGCTACATCGACGAGCCGCCGAAGCGGGATTCCGGTGATGGCGGGACTCACGAGGCCTATCCGCCCCAGCCTGCGGTCTCTCCGCCTCCCGGGCACACCCCGCCCACCATGCCGATGCCGAAGTACCCCGAGGGGCACCCCAAGGACCAGCCCCCGCCCGGGTACGTGCCGCCCAAGGATCCCGGGCAGCCTTCGCCGTGGGCTCCCGGGCAGGTGGAGCCGATGCCTCCGACGCACGGGGTGCCGCCGATTACTCCGGGGCAGCCGTGGAAGCCGCCGTCCACCGGGTTGGACGGGTGGACTCCGCCTGAGACGGGGCCCGGGTTGCCCACGGGGCCCGGGGGTGGGTTGCCCGGTGGGGTGGGGACTCTGCCGGGGCCCGGTACGGGTGGTGGTGGTACCGGTGGTGGCGGGTTCCCCGGTGGCGGTGGTTACGTGCCCGGGGTCGGCGGCGGCGGGTACCCCGGTGGCGGGTCCGGTGGCGGTCGTACCGGTGGCGTCGGGACCGGCGGCCTCGGGACCGGCGGCAGTGGCGGCGGCAAGGTCGGCGGGGCCGGCGGTGCCGGGGCCGGTGGTGCGGGCAAGGCCGGCGGTGCCGGTGGCGCCGGGGCTGCGGGCGCCGGTGCTGCGGGTGGTCGTGGTGCGGCCGGCGCCGGTGGCATGGGCGGCGGTATGCACGGCGGCGGCATGGGTGGCGCCGGTGGCGCGAAGGGCGGTGCCGGCGGGAAGGGCAGCGGCCTGGTGCGCAAGGCCGGCGGCACGATCGGCGGCGCCAAGGCCGGCGGTGCCGGTGGCCGGGCGTTCACCGAGGGCGGTTCGGGCATCGGCAAGGGCCGCGGCGCCGGTCAGGGCGGTGCGGCCGGTATGCACGGCGCGCCCGGGTCCGGCAGTGCCAACCGGAAGAAGAAGGGCGAGGGCCACCGTCCCGACTACCTGATCGAGGACGAGGAGACCTGGCGCGGTGGCACGGCGAACCCGCCGGTCATCGAGTAGCAGGCGGGCAGTAGGCAGCGCGCGGCGGGCGCCGGTGGTGGTCCTGGGGGATCACCGCCGGCGCCCGCCGCATTTTGCCGGGAAACTCGCCGAGGAAAAGGAAAAGGGCAGCGGAATTCACCGGGCGCGGTGGTGCGTGAATGGCGCCCGGTGAATTCCGGAAGAGACCGTGACGGGAATCGAACCCGTGTAAACCGTTTTGCAGACGGTTCCCTGAACCACTCGGGCACACGGTCGGGAAGGGGTGCGCGCAGGCGTCAAGAGGCCTGTCGGCGCGGGGGAGTTGCGGTCAGGCGCAACAGGAGAGGGAACACCGGCAGCCGGGACAGGAGGCACAGGTGCGGGGCGCTGCGAGGGCCACCAGCTTCCTGTTCATCGCCTTCTCCTGCCGTCGTGGGCTGCTCCGGTTCGTTCCGGTGAATTCACTATAGCGGGCGGGATCGGGGCGGCGTCAATGGAAAGCGGTAATTCGTCGATGAATTCCGCGGGTCGGCGCTGTGCTACGGTCGGGAGCGAGGCGGGTGCTGGTGGCCCGTCCCGGACGAGGTGCGTCGTACCCGGTATGACAAGACGGCGCGGTAGGTGGTTCGACTACTGCGAGGAGTCCGTCGTCATGGCGTGGGTGGTTCTGATCGTCGCCGGTGTGCTGGAGACCGTCTGGGCGGTGGCCCTGGAGGCCAGCAAGGGGTTCTCGCGGCTGGTGCCGAGTCTGGTGTTCGCGGTGGGTCTGGTCCTGTCGATGGGCGGGCTGGCGTACGCGATGCGGTCGATTCCGCTGGGGACCGGGTACGCGGTGTGGGTCGGCATCGGCGCGGTGGGGACGGCGCTGTACGGGATGGTGGCGATGGGGGACGCGGTGAGTGCGGCCCGGATCACCTGCCTGGTGCTGATCCTGGCCGGGGTGGTGGGGCTGAAGGTGCTGCACTAGCGGAACCGGCGGAACCGGCGGAGGCAGGGGCCCAGGACCGGCGGCGGAGGTCGCCGTCGGCCGAAGGGTCAGGACCAAGAGGCGATGACGGCACTTACCATGTCGTGGTGACCACCACCTCCCCGGCCGAAACGGCAGCATCGCGGCAGATACCCGACGACGACGGCACGGGAGGTGTGCTCAGCGGCCCCTGGCGGGCGCTGACGCTGGGCATCGTCTCGGTGGTGCTGCTGCTGGCGTTCGAGGCGACGGCGGTGAACACCGCGATGCCGACGGCGGCGCAGCAGCTCGACGGCATCGGCCTGTACGCGTTCGCGTTCTCCGCGTACTTCACCACCACGCTGCTGGCGATGGTGGTGTCGGGGCAGCTGTGCGACCGGCGCGGGCCGCTGGCGCCGCTGTTCAGCGGGATCGCGGTGTTCGCGGCCGGGCTGGTGATCGCCGGCACCGCCGTGAACATGTGGATGTTCGTCGCGGGCCGGGCGGTGCAGGGCCTGGGCGGCGGCCTGGTGATCGTGGCGCTGTACGTGGTGGTCGGCCGGGCGTTCCCGGAGCGGCTGCGCCCGGCGGTGTTCGCCGCGTTCTCGGCGGCCTGGGTGCTGCCGTCGATCCTCGGCCCGGTGATCTCCGGCGCGGTCACCCAGCACCTGGGCTGGCGCTGGGTGTTCCTCGCGGTGCCGGTGCTGGTGCTGCTGCCGCTCGCGGTGATGGGCCCGGCGCTGCGCCGTTCCGAGCGGCGCCAGCCGCCGCTGCAGGTGCAGCCGTACGACTGGCGGCGGACCCGGGACGCGGCGATGGTCGCGGTCGGCGCGGCGCTGCTGCAGTACGCGGGCCAGCGGCTGGACGGCTGGTCGCTGCTGCCGGCGGCCGCCGGGGTGGCGCTGATCGGCCCGGCGGTGCTGCGACTGCTGCCGAAGGGGACGCTGCGGGCGGCCCGCGGTCTGCCGACGGTGATCCTGCTGCGCGGGCTGGCGGCGGGCGCGTTCTTCGCGTCCGAGCTGTTCATCCCGCTGATGATGCAGACCCAGCGCGGCCTGTCGGTGACCATGGCGGGCCTGACGCTGGCGCCGGGCGGACTGTCCTGGGCGCTGGGGTCGTGGCTGCAGGGCCGGCCGGGTGCGGAGCGCCACCGGGAGGCGATGATCCGGTACGGGTTCGTGCTGACCGCGGTGGCGATCGGCGCGGCGGCGCTGGTGCTGTTCTCGTCGGTGCCGGTCTGGGTGACGGCGGCGGCCTGGGCGGTCGGCGGCGCCGGCATGGGCCTGGCGATCGCCAGCATCAGCGTGCTGATGATGAAGCTGTCGGCGCCGGAGGAGACCGGCGAGAACTCGGCGGCGCTGCAGCTGAGCGACGCGCTGGGCAACGTGCTGCTGACCGGTCTCGCGGGTGTGCTGTTCGCGGCGTTGGGCGGCGGGGCGGTCAGCGCCGTGGCCCGCGACGCGGCGCTGCCGGCGGGGGCGTTCGCCGCGGTGTTCCTGACGATGCCGGTGGTGGCGCTGGCCGGTGCGGCGCTCTCCGGCCGGGCCGTGCCGGCCCGGCCGAAGGCCTGATGACCTGACGGCGGACTACTTGCCGCCGGCCACCGGCGGCACGGACGGGCGGGCGGTGCCGGGGGTGCCCGCCCCGCCGAGGTAGCTGCTCCAGCCGCCCTCGGGGCTCTGGCCGGGGGTGAGGGCCTGGAGCTTCTTGAGCACGGCCGGGTCCTGCACCTCCAGCCACTCGACCAGCTGCCGGAAGGACACCATCCGGACCTCGGGCTTGTCGGCGATCGCCTTCAGGACCTCCTCGACGGCGTTCATGTAGATGCCGCCGTTCCAGCCCTCGAAGTGGTTGCCGATGATGAACGGCGCCCGGTTGCCGCGGTAGGCGCGGTCGAAGCCGGCCAGGTAGGCGTCGCGGGCCTGGGTCTGCCAGAAGGCGCGGCGGCCGGGGTCGCCCTTGGTGTTGTCGCCGGACTGGTTGTACATGATGTTGTAGTCCATCGAGAGCACCTGGAAGGTGTGCCCGGGGAACGGGATGGACTGCAGCGGCATGTCCCACAGCGCGCCGCCGGCGAACTTCTGCGGCCACATCTGCAGCCCGCCGGGGCCGGAACTGTCGTACTTCCAGCCGCGCTTGACGGCGGTGGGCAGCAGGCCGCGCTGGCCCTCCAGACAGGGGGTGCGGCCGCCGATCAGTTCCTTGCGGTAGTCGAAGGGCAGCGCGGGCAGATCGGTGTTGCCGGTGTTGGTCCTCCAGTTCATGACGAAGTCCATCGCCTGCTGGATCTCGCTGTCCCAGTCCTCGGGGGACCAGCGGCCGCCGCCGTTGGCGCCGCAGAAGTGCCCGTTGAAGTGGGTGCCGATCTCGTGTCCGTCCAGCCAGGCCGCGCTGATCTGCTCGATGGTGGCGCGGATGTGGGCGTCGCTCAGGTAGCCGATGTCGGAGGCGCCGACCTGGTGCTGCGGCGGGTGGTACATGGACTTCTTCGACTCGGGCAGGGTGTAGATGCCGGAGAGGAAGAACGTCATGGTGGCGTCGTGGTCCTTGGCGAGCTGCCGGAACCGGCTGAACAGGCGGTCGTCGAGCTCGCCCGCGCCGTCCCAGGAGAACACCACGAACTGCGGGGGCTTCTGGCCGGGTTCCAGCGGTTCGGGGGTGGGCTGGCCCGGCTGGGGGCCGGTGTCGGAGGTGGAGCCGTCGCCGATCAGGGTGGCGGGGGGCTTGGGGACGGCGCTGGGGGTCCCGTTCGCGGCGAGGCCGTCGGCCCGGGCCGGACCGTCGGATCCGCCCCCGCTCCCGGAGGTGCTCGCGCAGCCGGCCGCGAGGGTGGCGGCGGTCGCCGCACCGGCGGCCAGCAGCGTCCTGCGGGAGAAGGCGTCCATGTCTCACATCCGTTCACCAGGGAGTAAGGGGAAGGCACCGGCCGGAGGTGCGGTCCGTCGGATGGAATGAACGGTGCGTCGTCCGGGGGAGTCGGCCCCAGCATCGCACGGGCCGCCACCCCGTGCCGGGAAGCACGGCCCGGGGTACGGATGACCGGGGGACGCCGTGCCGGAAGGCTCACCTGTTCGGCGCACCGGGCCGGTGCGGCACCGCCGTCCGGGCGTTGACCTGGCATCAGATGGCACGGACCGGATCGGACCCCGGACGAGGAGGACGCACCCGCCGATGTGGCAGTCGCTGCTGGACGCCTACCGGGACCGGATCGTCGACACCGGACGGGAGCCGCTGTTCCTGCTGCTGCTCGGCCTGGTGCTGTCGTTCCTGTTCATCCGGATCAGCACCCGGCTGATCCGCGCCCAGGTCCGCTGGTGGCCGGGCAACGTCACGCCCGGCGGGCTGCACATCCACCACGTGGTGTTCGGCCAGGCCCTGCTGCTGATCTGCGGCGTCGCCGCGTTCGCGGTGCGCGGCGACGGCGGCTCCTGGTGGAACCTGCTCGGCTTCGGGTTCGGGGTCGGCTGCGGCCTGGTGCTGGACGAGTTCGCGCTGGTGCTGCACCTGAAGGACGTCTACTGGTCGACCCAGGGCCGCACCTCGGTGGACGCCGTGATGCTCGCCGTCGCCACCATCGGCCTGCTGCTGCTCGGCGAACTCCCGCTCGGCGGCTTCGCCCGGCACCCCGACGGGCCCACCCTGGCGGGGGCCTGCGGGCTGCTCGCCCTGGTGGTGGTCAGCCTGCTCAAGGGCAAGACCTGGACGGGCCTGCTCGGCATCATGCTCTGGCCGCTCGCCCTGGTCGGCGCGGTGCGGCTGGCCCGGCCGCAGAGCCCGTGGGCCCGCTGGCGCTACCGGTCCCGGCCCCGCCGGCTGGCCCGCGCCGAGCGGCGCGAGGAGCGCATCCACCGCCGCCTGGTCGCGGCGAAGACCGCCGTCTACGACCTGGTGGCCGGCACCCCCGACGTCGACCTCGAACCCGCGCGACCCGCGCCGGTGGCGCCGGCTGCCGCGCCGCCGGCCGTCCCGCCGCCCGCCGTCGCCGAGGCGCCGCCGCCCGCGCCGTGGCGGCTGCGCTGCGCCGCGTTCGTCCAGTGGTACCTGCGGATCGTCACCCTGATCGACCTGCTCGGCGCGGTCGTCGCGCCGTTCCGCGCGCAGGTCCAGCGGGTCGACCGCGGCGAGTACTTCACGCCGGTTCTGGTCACCTCCGGGTTCACCACCGCGCTGCTGGCCGGCCTGCTCGCGGTGATGCTGCGCCGCCGCAAGCGCGCCGCGTGGATCGCCGCGCTGGTCGTCGTGCTGGCGCACGCCGGGCTGTACGGGCTGGCGCTGGCCTTCCCGGAGTTCCGCGCGCACCCGTTCAACTGGTTCTCGGCGGCGCTCACCCTCGCCGTCCTGCTGGCGCTGCTGCTGAGCCGCCCCGTGTTCCGGGTGCGCGGCGGGCGCGGCAACGTGCCGCTGGCGGCCGCCGTGCTGGTGGTCGGCGGGGCGCTGCTCACCGCCCTCGGCGCGGTCGCCGTCCGGCTCGGGCACACCGACGGCGTGCCGGACTGGGGCGAGGCCGCCCGGTACGGGCTGCTGCGGCTGGTCACCCTCTCCGGCGTCGTCAAGGTCGGCGGCGTGGAGGTGCCGCGCTGGATCGACCTCGCGCTCAACCTGCTCGGCACCGCCCTGCTGCTGCTCACCCTGCGGATCCTGCTGCGCTCCCCGCTCGGCGCCGAACAGCTCGGCCCGGAGGACGAGTCGAGGCTGCGTCGGCTGCTGGAGCGGCACGGCGGGCGGGACTCGCTGGGCTACTTCGCGCTGCGCCGCGACAAGTCGCCGTGCTTCTCGCCGAGCGGGAAGGCCGCCGTCGCCTACCGGGTGGTCAACGGCGTGGCGCTGGCCTCGGGCGATCCGCTCGGCGACCCGGAGGCGTGGCCGCAGGCGATCGAGGAGTGGCAGCGGCTGGCCCGCGCGCACGCCTGGATCCCCGCCGTCACCGGCGCGGGCGAGCAGGGCGGCACGGTGTACGCCCGGGTGGCGGGCCTGCGGGCGCTGCACCTCGGCGACGAGGCGGTGGTCGAGCCGGCCCGGTTCACCCTGGACGGGCGGGAGATGCGCGGCCTGCGGCAGACCTGCCGCCGGGTCGAACGGGCCGGGTACCGGGTGGTGGTCCGCCGCCACCGGGACATTCCCGCCGAGGAGTTCGCCGACCTGGTGCGGCTCGCTGACGCCTGGCGGCACGGCCGCACCGAACGCGGCTTCTCGATGGCGCTGGGCCGGCTCGGCGACCCCGCCGACGGCGACTGCCTGATCGCCGAGTGCCGCGACGAGGCCGGCCGGACCGCCGCCCTGCTGTCGTTCGTCCCGTGGGGCGCGGACGGGCTGTCGCTGGACCTGATGCGCCGCGACCGGGAGTCCGACAACGGGCTGGTCGAGTACACCGTGGCGAGGCTGCTCGAACACGCCCGGGGCGGCGAGCCCGCGGTGCGGCGGGTGTCGCTGAACTTCGCGATGTTCCGCGAGGTGTTCGAGGAACGGATCGGCGCGGGGCCGGTGCTGCGGCTGTGGCGCGGGGTGCTGCGGTTCCTGTCGCGCTGGTGGCAGCTGGAGTCGCTGTACCGGGCCAACGCCCGCTACCGCCCGCACTGGCAGCCCCGGTACGTGCTGTACGAGAAGCCCTCCGAACTGCCCGCGATCGGCCTGGCCACCGCCCTCGCCGAGGGCTTCCTGACCCGCCCCCGGCTGCGCCGCGGCCGCCCGGCGGGGCGGACCTGACGGCCGGTCACCCGGGCGGAACGCCGGGCGTGCCGGGGCGGGCGGCGATCGGTTGACTGGGCGCAGCGGTTCGGCGCGGGCGGAGGGTGCGGTGGGCGAGCGGGCATGGAGCAGGGCGGCGCTGGCCGCGGGGGCGATCGTGGCGGGGGCCTGGCTGCTGCACGGGGGAGTGCTGGGCGTGCTGCCGCCGGCCCCGGTCGCCGCGCAGGCCTACGACGGGACGCCGGTCGGGCCCGCGGTGCCGCCACTGCCGTCCTCGCCGCCGGTGCGGGTCCGGATCCCGGTGCTCGGGGTGGACGCCCCCGTCGGCCCGCTGGGCCTGGACGGCGAGGGCCGCCTGGAGCCGCCGCCCGGGGCGGACGGCAACCTGGCGGGCTGGTACCGGGACGGCGCGGCCCCCGGGTCGAGCGGCGCGGCGGTGCTGGCCGGGCACGTCGACACCGCACACGGCCCGGCGGTGTTCTACCGCCTGGGTGCGCTGCGCAGAGGGGACCAGGTGGAGGTCGCCCGGGCCGACCGGGCCACCGCCTGGTTCCAGGTGGACGGCGTGGAGATCTACCCGAAGCGGGAGTTCCCCGACGCCAAGGTGTACACGGCCACTCCCGATGCCCAGCTGCGGTTGATCACCTGTGGGGGCGCCTACACCCGCGAGGGCGGCTGGGACGGGAACGTGGTGGTGTACGCACACCTGGTGCGCACTCAACGGGCCTGACGGCCGCCCGGTGAGCGCCTGCCCCTGGCGGGAGCTCAGGCCAGCAGCTGGGCGAGCGCCCGGTCGCAGTCCAGGTGCCGCAGCTCCTGGCCCTCCGGGACGGCCAGGTGGCTGCGCCACAGGAAGCGGCGCAGGTCCGCGCGGGCGAACTGGAGCAGCGCGACGCCCTCCGGGGAGCGCAGCTCGACCATGGTGCGCATGCCGAACGCGGGCCGGATCCGGACGTCGCCCTCGCCGGCCAGCTGCTCCAGGCCGGCGGAGAGCAGCTGGCGGGCGAACACCCACTCGATGTCGGGCGCCGACCGGTCGGCGGGGGCGGCGGCGGTGTCGAACGGGTCGCTCGGGTCGTAGGGGCCGTGGGGGTCGTACGGGTCGGCGTCCAGCGCGTACTCGGCGGGGAAGGCCATCCGGACCGCCAGCGGGTCCTCGCAGCGGTAGCGCAGGGCGACCCGGAGCAGGGCGGAGCGGTGGGAGCCGAGGATCAGGCGGGCCTGGGTGTGTTGTTCGATCGGTGCAGGGGCTGCGGACACGACGATTCCTCCGGAGTGTGGGGGTGCGACCGGTGTCGCCTTCCGTGACTGAAGAGTCGGAAGGGACAGGAGCAATTACACCGGTTTTGGGGTCCTTTCGAGTGATCTGCGCCACATCGGCAGGGATGAATCCGGCATTTCGGTCGTCGAGTGCGGGGGTGTCGTGCGCCGCGGCCCGGCCGCCCGGGCAGGATCGCAGGAATCGACCGGGCCGCCGCCGGTCCGACCGGGGCAGGGGGACGAGATCGTGGAGTCGTCAGTGCGGACGGCCGAGCGCCGGTCGCTCGCCGCGTACACCGAGGTCTACCGCAGCCACCACCCCGGCCTGCTGCGCTACGCCGGCCTCCTCACCGGCGGCGACCACTGGCGGGCCGAGGACCTGGTCGCTGAGGCCCACCTGCGGGTCTGGCGGCGGCTGGCCGCCGGGCAGCGGATCGAGGACCCGCGCGCCTACCTGGCCACCACCGTCCGCCACCTGGCCGCCGCCCCGGTGCGCGAGAAGGCCGTCCCGGACGTGCCCGGCGGCGAGAGCGGCGACCCGGCCGCGGGGGTGGCCGAGACCGACCGGATGCGCCGGCTGCTCGCCCAGCTGCCCGAGCGGTGGGCGCACGCGCTGTGGCTGGCCGAGGTGGAGGGGCTGCCGCCCGGCGAGATCGGGGCCCGGCTCGGGGTGCGGCGCGGCGCGGCGGCGGTGCTGGTGCACCGGGCCCGCGAGGGGCTGCGGCTGGCCTACCTGCGGGCCTACCCGGGCAGCCCGCACCACCCGTCCTGCGCCGGGCACTGGGCGACGCTGGCCGGGCGCGCCCGCGGCCGGGCCGGACGGCGGGCCGGGCAGCGGGTGGAGCGGCACCTGCCGCACTGCGCGGACTGCCGGCGCCGGCTGGCCCTGCTGCGCCGGGTCAACCTGGGCCTGGCCGGGCTGGCGGGCGGTGCGCTGGCGCTGCTGGCCGCGCTGCTGGGGCCCCCGGCGGGCGTCGCGGGGCAGCGCGACGGCGAGCCCGGGTGCGGGGCGGGCCACCGGGTCGCCGCGCAGCCCGGCGCCGGCGTCGAGGCCGGCTTCACGGGCGCCGCGACGGACCCGTACGCCGTCCCGGACGTGTTCACGGTGAGCGGCCGGCCGTGCCGCGTGAAGGTGTGGTGAGGGCCGCGCGACCGGAGTGGGACGCGCGCCACAGGACCTCGGCAACGCCGTGGTCCGCCCCCCGGAAGGGGCTAGGCTGGGCGGGTTCCACGACCGCCCGCCGACCGCGGGAGACGGGCCCCAAACCGGCCCTGACCTGCGACGACCCCGTTCGGAGACCGTGACTACCGCCGCCTCCTCCTCGATGTCCCCGCTGTTCTCGCACGCCGACAGCCTCCACCCCCGCCCCACCGGCACCTCCGCCGCCGCGCACCTCTCCCCGGCCTTCCCCGGCCGTGCCCCCTGGGGCACCGCGGGCAAGCTCCGCGCCTGGCAGCAGGGCGCCCTGGACAAGTACATCGAGCAACAGCCCCGGGACTTCCTCGCAGTCGCCACCCCGGGCGCCGGAAAGACCACCTTCGCCCTGACCCTGGCGTCCTACCTGCTGCACAACCACCTGGTGCAGCAGGTCACCGTGGTCGCGCCCACCGAGCACCTGAAGAAGCAGTGGGCCGAGGCCGCCGCCCGGATAGGCATCCGGCTGGACCCGGCGTACTCCTCGGGCCCGCTGTCCAAGGACTTCCACGGCATCGTGGTGACCTACGCGGGCGTCGGCGTCAACCCGATGCTGCACCGCAACCGCACCGAGGCCCGCAAGACGCTGGTGATCATGGACGAGATCCACCACGCCGGCGACTCCAAGTCCTGGGGCGAGGCCTGCTTCGAGGCGTTCGAGCCCGCCACCCGCCGGCTCGCGCTGACGGGTACGCCGTTCCGCTCGGACACCAACCCGATCCCGTTCGTCCAGTACGAGGCGGGCGGCGACGGCATCCGCAAGTCGGTCGCCGACTACACCTACGGCTACGGGCACGCGCTCGCCGACCACGTCGTCCGCCCGGTGATCTTCCTCAGCTACTCCGGCAACATGCGCTGGCGCACCAAGTCCGGCGACGAGCTGGAGGCCCGGCTCGGCGAGCCGATGACCAAGGACCTGATCGCCCAGGCCTGGCGCACCGCGCTGGCCCCGCAGGGCGAGTGGATCCCGGCGGTGCTCCAGGCCGCCGACCGGCGGCTGACCGAGGTCCGCAAGGGCATCCCGGACGCCGGCGGCCTGGTGATCGCCACCGACCAGACGGTGGCCCGCGCCTACGCCAAGATGCTGCGCGAGATCACCGGCGAGAAGGTCTCGCTGGTGCTCTCCGACGAGACCGAGGCGTCCAAGCGGATCTCCGACTACGCCGAGGGCACCTCGCGCTGGATGGTCGCGGTCCGCATGGTGTCCGAGGGCGTCGACGTGCCCCGGCTGTGCGTCGGCGTGTACGCCACCTCGATCTCCACCCCGCTGTTCTTCGCGCAGGCCGTCGGCCGCTTCGTGCGCGCCCGCAAGCGCGGCGAGACCGCCTCGGTGTTCCTGCCGACCATCCCGATGCTGCTCGGCTTCGCCAACGAGATGGAGCTGCAGCGCGACCACGTGCTGGACCGTCCGAAGAAGGACGGCGAGGGCCTGTTCGACGAGGAGGACCGGCTGCTCGCCGAGGCCGAGAAGGCCAACGACGGGCCGGACACCGGCAGCGAGGAGTTCTCCTACGAGGCGCTGGGCAGCGAGGCGGTCTTCGACCGGGTGCTGTACAACGCCATGGAGTTCGGCATGCAGGCGCACCCCGGCAGCGAGGAGGAGGAGGACTACCTCGGCATCCCGGGCCTGCTCGAACCCGACCAGGTGCAGATGCTGCTGCAGAAACGTCAGCACCGGCAGATCCAGCGCTCCAAGGCCCGTCCCGCCGAGGAGGCCGACCTGCTGGAACTGCCTGCCGAGGAGCGCCCGGTCGTCACCCACCAGGAGCTGCGCGAACTGCGCAAGGAGCTGAACGCGCTGGTCGCCGCCTGGCACCACCGCACCAGCCAGCCGCACGGCACCATCCACAACGAGCTGCGCCGCCAGTGCGGCGGGCCGCTCACCGCGCAGGCCACCGCCAACCAGCTGAAGGCGCGGATCGGCCGAATTCGGGAGTGGGCGACCACGGGCTGATCGGGGCGCCCGGGCGGAGGTTGACTGCTCGTCAGGAGATCGCGGCGGGACTTGGCGAAGGAAGTGTGGAGACGAGCGGTCCTACGATCCGCTAATCTTCCGCGTGCCGGTGCTGGGGGGACCAACACTCATGTGTGGTGCGCCTCGGCATGCGGTCGACCTGCCGATGCCGTCCCGCCCGACGCTCCGGCCCGCACTGCTAAGAGGAGCCCACGGTGGCGTACCCCAACCAGAACCCCGAGATGTCCGACAAGTCCAAGGTCGTCGCCGGAATCCTGCAGATCCTGCTGGGCGGCTTCGGCATCGGTCGCTTCTACACCGGCCACATCGGCATGGGCATCGCCCAGCTGCTCACCTGTGGCGGCCTCGGCTTCTGGGCGCTGATCGACGGCATCATCTTCCTGGTCAGCGACACCCGCACCGACGCCCAGGGCCGTCTGCTGCGCAGCTGACCTTGCACGCCGAGGAGAACGGCCGGCACCCCCGCCCCGCGGACACCCGCGGCGGGGGCGCCGGCCGTTCGCCGTTCGCGCTGCTGCGGCATCCCGCCGCCGCCCCGCTCGGCCTGCTCGCCGCCGGCCTGGCCGCCGCCGGCTACCTCTACACCCGCAATCCGCACCTGCCCGGCCAGGCCCTGCCGTTCTGCCCCTGGCGCCGACTGACGGGCCTTCAGTGCCCCGGCTGCGGCGGCACCCGGATGGTCTGGGACCTGATGCACGGCGACCTGCTCGCCGCCTGGCACGACAACGCCGCGCTGCTGCTCGCGCTCCCCTTCGTCGCCGCCTGGTACCTGGTGCGGCTGCGGCACGGGCTGGCCGGCCGGCACTGGAAGCTGCGCCTCGGGCCGCGTGCCGTCACCGCGATCCTCGTCGCCGCCGCGCTCTGGGCCGTCGGCCGCAACGTCCTCTGACCCCCGCCGCCGGGAGGCGGTGTCCGGCTACCGGTCAGATATCGAACACCAGAGCGGTCAAGGCCGGAATTTTGGGTGTCTTGTCCGTTTTTTCATCGCGACTTTCCAACGATGTGGACCGGATTTTGAACAACCACTTCCGCAGCGCACCTCCCGTTCACTAGCGTCTCCCCAATCCCGTCCGGGCCCCCCACCCCACAGGCCGGTCGGACAACCGCGGAGCCCTGCGACCGGCCGACGACGCCGAGGCCGGTCTCCCACGCCGGACACCCCCGCTGGCGTGTGATCAATTCCTGTGCAGCCAACGGTAGTTGTGCCGTAGGGTCGGATTCGCCGCGGAAAGGACCTGGCGTTCGTGACTGCTGAGACCTCCCAGACTCTGGACCGAGGTGTCCGAGTACTGAAACTGCTCGCCGACTCCGAGCGCGGGCTGACGGTGACCGAGCTGGCCGCCCGACTGGCCGTCAACCGCACGGTGGTGTACCGCCTGCTGGCCACCCTGGAACAGCACGGCCTGGTCCGCCGCGACATCGGCGGCCGCGCCCGGGTCGGCCTCGGCGTGCTGCGCCTCGCCCACCGGGTGCACCCGCTGCTGCGCGAGGCCGCGCTGCCCGCGCTGCGCTCGCTCGCCGAGGACCTCGGCGCCACCGCCCACCTCACCCTGGTCGACGGCAACGAGGCGCTCGCCGTCGCCGTGGTCGAACCGACCTGGACGGACTTCCACGTCGCCTACCGCACCGGCCTGCGCCACCCGCTCACCGAGAGCGCGGCCGGCCGGGCGATCCTGGACGCCCGCGGCTTCCCCGGCCAGCGCCGCCCCGAACAGGGCTTCGTGATCACCCGGGCCGAGGAGCAGTCCGGCGCCTGCGGCGCCGCCGCTGCGCTGATCGGCCTGAGCGGCATCGAGGGCAGCGTCGGCGTGGTGATGCTCAACGGCCTGGTGCCCGAGCGGGTCGGCCCGCGCGTGGTGGAGGCCGCCACCGAGGTCGCCGACGCGCTGCGCTGAACCCGGCCGCGGCCGGGCCGATCCGCGCGGCCGTCCCTGGCGGCGGCCCCGGTGTGTTTGGATGCGGGGTGTGCCTCTCCAGAACCTGCCCACGGCCCTGACCGCCCCGCGCAGCCGCGCCCTCGCCCTGTGCGCGCTGCCGGTGCTGGCACTGTTCGCGGTGGCCGCGTTCGTGCCGCTGCCCTACACGGTGGAGTCGCCCGGCATCACCGCAGACACCCTGGGCAGGTACAACGGCCGGCCGGTGATCACCATCACCGGGGCGCAGCAGCGCACCACCGAGGGCCAGCTGCGGATGGTCACCATCTCGGCCACCGAGCCTGGGCACCGCAACTCCCTGCGGGACTCGCTGCGGGCCTGGGTCGACCCCGAGCAGGTGGTGGTGCCCACCGAGGAGGTCTACCCGCAGAGCAACCCGAAGCAGGCCAACGAGGTGACGCAGCAGCAGATGACGCAGTCCCGGGACGACGCCACCACGGCCGCCCTGGGCTACCTGCACCTGTCGCCCGACCAGGTGAAGGTCACCATCGACCTCGGCGACATCGGCGGCCCCAGCGCGGGCCAGATGCTGGCCCTGGGCATCGTGGACAAGATCGCCGGCGACGGCCGGGGCGGCGACCTGACCGGCGGCCGGACCGTGGCCGGCACCGGCACGATCGACTCGGCCGGGCGGATCGGACCGGTCGGCGGCGTCCCGCTGAAGACCCAGGCGGCGGCCCGCGACGGAGCCACCGTGTTCCTGCTGCCGCGCAGTGAGTGCACCCAGGCCAAGGTCAACACCCCCGACGGGCTGCAGCTCGTCCCGGTGGACACCCTCGCCGAGTCGGTCGCCGCCCTCCAGGCGCTGCACGACGGCGGTGCCGTCCCGCACTGCTGAACCGCCCCGGCGCCGCGTCGGGGCGCCCGGCCGGACGTCCTGCACTGCTGAACCGCCGCGGCGCCGCGGCGGGCCGCCCGCCGGGCGCTCCGCAGGCCCGGCCTACACGCCGAACGCCGCGGTCGCCAGGTCCTCGCCGACCCGGGCCTGCAGCTTCCCGGCCACCGCGGTCAACCGGTGCGCCTGGGAGAGCGGCAGCGCCACCGCGATCGCCGCCAGTTCGCTGCCCAGCACGATCGGCACCGCCGCCCCCACCAGACCCAGCTGGTACTCCTGGTACTGGGTGATCGGCGCGGCCCGCCGCGGCCCCGGCCCGGGCAGCAGCGGCAGCTGGGCGGGCTGCCGCAGGGTGTACGGGGTGAACGGCACCATCGGGTGGCTCGCCAGGTACTCCCGGCGCTCCTCGGCGGACAGCAGCGCCAGCAGGGTCTTGCCGCTGGCGTGGGCGTGCGCGCCGGACCGGAAGTTCGCCGGGTCGGCGGTGGCGGTGCCGGGCGCGGCCCGGGCGGCCACCAGCTCCACCTCGCCGTCCTTGTACCGGGCGTAGTGCACGGCGGCGTTCAGCTCGTGGGCGATCCGGCGGAGCATCCGGTCCAGCCGGATCCGCCCGGCCTCCGGCCCGTCCGGGGCCTCCGCGCTCAGCCCCAGCACCGCGGGCCCGGTCCGGTAGCGGCCCTCGCGGCGCTCCAGGTACCGGTCGTGCACCAGGGTGCGCAGCAGGTGGTAGGTGGTGCCGAGGGCCAGCCCGGTGTCCCGGGCGAGCTGCTTGGCGGTGGCGCCGGCCGGGTGCTGGGCGGCGGCCTCCAGCAGCCGCAGGGCGCGTTGCGCGGAGGCGATCAGGGTGGGCGCCTCGGCGCCCCGCTTCACCGCGGCGCCCCGGAGGCGCGGAGGGCGGACGGCGGACCGGGGGCGGCCCCGGGGTTCACACTTGCGTTCATTGCCTGCACGAGCCATAGGCATATGTCATAACGCGGCGTTCGTCACCTGCGGACACGCCCGGACGCCCGGGGCGGCCCCCGTCAGGACCCGTCCGCGGCCCCCGCGGCCTGCTCCACCAGCGGCAGGATCCGGTACGGCACCGGGTTCTCCAGGGCGATCGCGGTGGACGCTCGGACGATCCCGTCGAAGCCCACCACCCGGTCGATCACCCGCTGCAGATCGGCGTTCGACCGGGCCACGATCCGCACCAGCATGTCGCCGTGACCGGTGATGGTGTGCAGCTCCAGCACCTCCGGCACCGCCGCCAGGTGCGCCCGCACGACCGTGCCCTGCCCCTGCGAGATCTCCAGCGTCGCGAACGCCGTCACCGGATAGCCCAACGCCCCCGGGTCCACCTGCGGGCCGAACCCGCCGATCACCCCGCGCGCCTGCAGCCGGTCCAGCCGGGCCTGCACCGTGCCGCGCGCCACCTGCAGGCGGCGCGAGCACTCCAGCACCCCGATCCGCGGCTCCTCGGCGAGCAGCCGGATCAGTCTTCCGTCCAGCGCGTCGATGGCATCGGGCTGCGGGGGCACGGGCGGCTCCTCGGTGGTGCGGGCGTCGACCGACATTGTGGGGGCGGCGCGGCCCGCCCGTCAGCCCACTGAGCCGCACGTCACCCCGGGACGACCTGCACGTCCGGCTGGTAGCCGTTCCACGTCACGATCAGGTAGGAGACCCGGTCGTCCTTGCTGAAGTTGACCCGCAGCCACTGGTCGCCGTGCCAGACCTGCATCGCCCAGCCCGCCTCCGGGGTCGCCGACACCAGCTGCACGTCGTGCTCCCGGATGTCGAGCGCCACCCGGCCGCCCGGCATCAGGTAGCTCTTCACCGTCCCGGTCGTGCTGCTCGGCGTGGCGCGGATCGCCGCGGTGCTGCGCGACGGCGAGGCCTGACCGCGGCTCGGGCTCGGACCCCCGCCCGGGTTCGCGGGCGGGTCCGGGTCGGGACCGGGGCGCGGGGTCGCCGTGGCGCCGGCGGAACCCGGGCCGCCGGGGCCGCCGGAGGCGCCCGGGTCGGTCGGCGGGGCGCCCGTCGCCGCGGGGGGCGGCGCGGTCGCCGCCGTCCCCGGCTCCGGCGAGGCCGCCGACGGCAGCGGAAGCGCCACCGGGCCTTCGAACACCGTGTCGGCCAGCACCGCGTGCACGCCGAGCCAGGACAGCGCCACCGCCGCCCCGGTGGCTGCCGTCCAGGCGCCCAGTTGAACCCATCCGCTCCGCATCGCGGGCCATCCTGCCGTACTCAGGTCACGAGCAGGTCAGTGCCCCGGTCAATCCTCAGCAACCTTGCAGATCACGCCCCCAGAGGACCCGTCAGACACTCGCCCGGGCCCGCCAGGGCCACCCAAGGTACAGACCAGTTGGTCGCGATGCCGTACCGTGCAGCCCCATGGCAACAGTGCTTGTGGTCGAGGACGACCCCTTTGTGCGTTCCGCCCTGATCCGCCATCTGGCCGACTCCGGCCACGCCGTGCGCTCCGTCGGCACCGCCCTGGAGGCGCTGCGGGAAGTCGCCCAGGTCGGCTGCGACCTGGTGATCCTCGATCTGGGCCTGCCGGATCTGGACGGCAGCGAGGCGCTCAAGATGATCCGCGGACTGACCAACGTACCGGTCATCATCTCCACGGCCCGCGACGACGAGGCGGAGATCGTCCGGCTGTTGAACGACGGTGCCGACGACTACCTGGTGAAACCGTTCTCCGGCGAGCACCTCACCGCCCGGATGGCCGCCGTGCTGCGCCGGCTCGGCGGCGGCTCGCTGATGGCCCCTCAGATCCTGCGGGTCGGCGGCCTCGCCATCGACCCGCAGCGCCGGGAGGCCCTGCTCGACGGAGAACGGCTCGACCTCACCCGGCGCGAATTCGACCTGCTGGCGTTCCTCGCGGGCCGGCCCGGCGTGGTCGTCCCGCGCAAGGAGATCCTCGCCGAGGTGTGGCGGCAGACCTACGGCGGCGACCAGACCATCGACGTCCACCTGTCCTGGCTGCGCCGCAAGCTCGGCGAGACCGCCTCCAGCCCGCGCTACCTGCACACCGTGCGCGGCGTCGGCGTCCGGCTGGAAGCGCCCTCGGAACCGGTCGGGTGCGCGCCGTGAAACGCCTGCTCCGCTCGCTGCGCTGGGCGATGGTCAAGGCCGCCGTCGCCGGCACCGTCATGGTCGCGCTGGCGTTCCTCATCCCGCTCGGCCTGGTCGTCCAGCACACCGCCCGCGACCGGGCCTTCACCGCCGCCCAACGGCAGGCCGCCGCCCTCGGCCCCGCGCTCGCCATCACCACCGACCAGGACGCCATCGCCCGCGCCCTGGCCTCCACCGACGCCGGCGCCGAGGACCGGCTCGCCGTCCACCTGCCCGGCGGCCCGGTGGTCGGCCACACCCGGGTCGACGCCGGGCAGCTCGGCTCCGCCGAGACCCAGGGCCGCTCCCGCGGCGGCACCGTCCGCACCGCCGGCGGCTACGCGCTGCTCCAGCCGGTCGCCGTCGACAACGGCCGGGTCGCCATGGTCGAGGTGTTCGTCGCCGACGCCGATCTGTCGCGCGGCGTCGGCACCGCCTGGCTGGTGCTCTCCGGCGTCGCGCTCGCCCTGGTCGCGGTGTCCGTCGGGGTCGCCGACCGGATGGGCGCCCGAATCGTCCGTTCCGCCCGCCGCCTCGCCACCGCCGCCCGCTCGCTCGGCTCCGGCAACCTCGCCGTCCGGGTCCCGGTCGACGGGCCCGAGGCGGCGGGCGCACCCGAAGAGCTCCGCGAAGCCGCCTACGCGTTCAACGCCATGGCCGACCGCGTCGTCCACCTGCTCGCCGCCGAACGGGAGCTCGCCGCCGACCTGTCGCACCGGCTGCGCACCCCGCTCACCGTGCTCCGGCTCAACGCCGCCGCCCTCGGCGCGGGCGACGCCGCCGACGCCACCCGGCACGCCGTCGCCCAGCTCGAACGCGAGGTCGACCAGATCATCCGCACCGCCCGCCGGGACCCGGTGGACGCCCCGCCGGTCGTCCTCGGCTGCGACGCCGTCGAAGTGATCCGCGAACGCGTCGCGTTCTGGTCCGCCCTCGCCGAGGACGAGGGCCGGCCCTGGCAGCTGGCCGGCGGCCAGGAGCCGGCGCCCGTGCCCGTGCAGCGCGGCGACCTGGCCGCCGCCGTCGACGCGCTGCTCGGCAACGTGTTCCGGCACACCGCCGTCGGCACCGCGTTCGCCGTCGACCTGACCGTCACCGAGGACGGGGTGACCGTCCTGGTCGGCGACGCCGGACCGGGCTTCGCCGACCCGGCCCCGGCGATCCGCCGCGGCGGCGGCCACGGCGGCGAGGGCTCCACCGGCCTCGGCCTGGACATCGTCCGCAAACTCGCCGAGAGCACCGGCGGCGACGTCGCCCTCGGCCGCTCCGCCGCCCTCGGCGGCGCCGAGATCGGGGTGCGGCTCAACACCCGCACCCAAGTCGAACTGCCGCGCCAGCAACGGCGCCGCTCCGGCCGCCTCATCCGCAAGGACTGACCACGGGCCGATGACACCGACACAGCAGCTGTTACCGCGGGGGCGACAGCTGGTGTCGCTCCTCTTCCTTAAGTACTCCCTAGTACCGCCTCAGCGGCGCCTGATGCCGCCCCGGCCGCGCGATTGCGGCCCGCCGACGCGGCTAGGGTCGGCCGCACGCCGATCACCGTCCGCATCGGCGGGCCGCATCCCGGGAGCGCGGCCACCCGAAACCGGCGGTCGCCCCGGGCCGGGGCCGAACCCGCACGGTCACCCTTCCCCGTGACCGCGCCGCAGGCCCCCGGCGGGGAGCCCGGGGCGACCGCGACCGGACCCGCGCCTCCCGGGCGCGCCCCGCGACGATCGTGACCGGTGGCGCGAACCGGGAGGTCGGGTAGTGTCGGCTGCTGACCCAGCGCAGGTCGACGGCGGACGGAGCAACACAGTGACCACGGTGCAAGCAGGACGCGCCACACCCTCCGGCGGACCCGAACAACCACCCGTCCCCGCCTGGCAGCGCGCCCTCACCGCACCCGCCCGCCTGCTCGCCGACATCACCGCCGCGCTGCGCGCCGCCCCCCGGCGACAGCTGCGCATCGCCGGCGCGGTCGCCCTGGTCTCCCTGCTCGGCTACGCGGTCCTGCGGCACTTCGTCGGCACCTCGATGGTCGACATGATCGTCTACCGGGCCGAGGGCGCCGCCGTCGCCCACGGCCAGGACCTGTACGCGCTCCGGGTCACCGAGTGGGACCTGCCCGCCACCTATCCGCCGTTCGCCGCCATGCTGTTCGTGCCGACCACCTGGTTCGGCATCCCGTTCCTGCGGGTCGCCGTCACCCTCGGGAACCTGCTGCTGCTGGCCACCCTCGCCCACCTGTCCTTCAAGCTGGTCGGCTGGCCGCGCCGCGAACTGCGCCCCGTCGGCGTGATCCTGATCACCGGACTGGGCGTCTGGCTGGAACCCGTCTTCACCACCCTGCGCTACGGACAGATCAACCTCGCCCTGGCCTGCCTGATCCTCTGGGACCTCACCCGCTCCGACCACGCCCGCTCCAAGGGCCTCGCCATCGGCCTCGCCGCCGGCATCAAGGTCACCCCCGGCCTGTTCGCCGTCTACCTGCTGATCACCGGCCGGATCCGGGCCGCCCTGGTGGCCGGCGCCGCCTTCGTCGGCACCTTCCTGATCGGCGCGCTGGTCCTGCCGGACGCCACCCGGGGCTTCTGGACCGAGTACCTCTTCGACTCCACCCGGGTCGGCAAGACCGTCATCGTCGACAACCAGTCGCTGAGCGGCCTGGTCGCCCGCCTGCTGCACACCGAGAACCCCGGACTGCCCGCCACCGCGCTCGCCGCCCTGGTCGCCGTCGCCGGCCTCGGCATCGCCGTCTGGGCGCACCGCAGCGCCCGCTGGTCGCCCCGGGCCGACGCCTGGAGCGTGTGCGCCGCACTGGTCACGGCCGTGCTGATCTCCCCGATCAGCTGGACCCACCACTGGGTGTGGTGCGTGCCGATGCTGGTGCTGCTCGCCGCCGAGGCCGCCCACGAACGCTCCCGCCCCGCCGCCGTCCGGCGCTTCCGCTGGCGGATCGTGTTCGGCCTGACCCTGCTCGGCTTCCTCTCGTTCGCGATGTGGATCGTCCCGCACAAGGGCGACCTGGACCTGCACCTGCCGCTCCTCAGCCAGGCCCCCGCCTCCGTCTACCCCCTGCTCGGCCTGTGCTTCCTGGCCGTCGCCGCACTGCGCGTGCACTCCCGCCGCCGCGCCGCCGGCGCCCCGCTGGTCCGCCTCCCCGCCCCGCGCGCCGACCTCGACGGGCTCGGCAGCACCGGCACCCAGAAGGCCCCCGCGACCCACTGAGCACCGACGCGACCGGGGCGGGCGCGGGCCCCGGTGCGCTCATCGGCGCGGCTCTCGGCCCAGGCCGTCATGCCAGCAGCTCGGCGAGCGAGCCGTCCAGGTCCATCGCCTCCAGCTCGGCGCCCGGCGGCACCAGCCGGTGCGCCCGCTCCAGCCATGCCGCGACGGTGGGCAGCGGCGCCTCCAGCAGCGCGTCGCCGGCCGGCGAGCTCAGCGCCATGCACAGCACGCTGCGCCGCCCCGCGCGGGTCGGCCAGATCCGGACGTCGCCCTGGCCGCACGGCCGGAACGTTCCCTCCACCAGCAGCTCACGGGCGAACACCCAGGTGACCGGCGTCCCGCTGTCCAGGTGGAAGGTCACGTACACCGCGAACGGGTCGTGGCTCCCGTACGACAACCGCGCCGGCACCGGGACGCTGCGCTCCGGCGACAGCACCAGCTCCAGCTCCAGCTCCTGCTCCACCACTCCGGTCGACTGTCCGGCCATGGCCGCTCACCCTCTCGCCTCCGTGTGAGGCCGCTCGCCTCCGCGTGGGGCCGCCGATCGGCCGCACACCCGGAGAGAGGGCGGGCGCCGCGCACTCTTACACGGGTTTCCGAGAACTTTTCCGACGGACTTTCCGCAGAACCTTTTCCCCGCCGCCCCGGTTGTTCCGGAGAGGACACCGGGCAGGACACCGAACCGGCCGACCGCGGCCCCGGCGCGACCGACCCGACTCCCAGGACTCGCGCCGTACCACTCGAGTCCGTCCCGTTCCACCCGTTTCACGAGTTCCGATGAACCGGGCGGACCGGGCCCCTCCAGGTACTACTCTTTGTGACTGCCCGGCGACTCTCCGCCCGCGGCGGCCCTGTTGCGCACATCCGCACACCTGCACGCCGCGGTGCCGGTACGAAGGAAGAGGCAATGACGGACCGGCTCCCCACCGCAGCACCGATGCTCGGCACGACCGTGCCCGCCGAAGCCGGGGCACCCGGCTACTACCCCGACCCCTCGGTACCCGGCTTCGTCCGCTACTGGGCCGGCCACGCCTGGGTCCCCGGCACCAGCCGGGCCGCCCCCGCCCCCGGCGAACAGCTCCAGCCCCCGCGCTTCGTCGCCCGCTACATCGGCCCGCCGCCCTACAGCGTCCCGCCCGGCCTCGCCCCTGTCGCGCCCACCGGCCCGCTGATCGAGACCGGCCCGATCTACCTCGACGAGACCGGCGCCCACACCGCGTTCAACATGCCCGCCCACCCCGATCCGGTGGAACCCCCCGCCCGCCGCGGTCGAGATCCGCCCGCGCACCGGGACGGCGCCGCTGCGCCCCGTCGAGCCCGCCCCCTGGGCCGTCACCGGCAACGGACTCCAGCCCGCTGCCGCGGAGTCCTGGGCCACCGCCGCCGCGCTGCGCCTGGGCCCGGTGTCGGTCCCGGCCCCTGCCCCGGTGCCGGAGGCGGCGCCGGTACCCGAGGCGGTGGTGGTGGCGCCGCGCGGGCCGGTGGGGGACGGGCGGGAGGCGCGTGCCGTCCGGGAGCGCCGCGAAGCCCCGGAGGCGGCCGAGGTGCTGGACGCGGTTCACGACGCCGTGCGCGAGGCGGTTCAGGGCGCGGTTCAGGAGCCGGTGATCGTGGAGGAGGTCGCGCCGCGCCCCGCCCAGCCGCTCGGCGGGACGCCCTGGCACGGCGGCGGTGGCGGGGCGGGCGGCGACGGCTCGGTGGGGATGTCGGCCGCGCCCGGGCCGCTGTACGAGCCGCGGCCGGCCCACGAGCGGCCGGCCCCGCACGAGCCGCTGCGCGGACGGAGCGCGGGGGAGGCGCGTTCGGGCCCGGGCGCGCCGGCGGCGGAGGCGCACGACGCCGAGCCGGCCGCCGGTACGGGCTGGCGGGCGGACCCGCGGGCGCAGCGCGGGCTGATGGACACCGGGGAGGCGCCGCGGCGGGTGTCCTGGGGCGTCGATGCGGCGCTCGACGAGGCCGTCGAGTCCCCTCTGGAGCGGGCCGCGCGGGAGCCGCGGGCGGCCCACGTCACCAGCGAGCGGGTGCGGCCGCCGCGCGAGCGCGAGGCGGGGCCGCGGGTCGCCCCGGCCGCGGAGCGTCCCGTGGCGCGGGTGCGCGGCGGTGACGGCGGGAAGCAGCGCCGGGCGGCCGCGCCGGCGCCCGTCCCGGCGGGGCTCGCGGCGCGGACCTTCGGGTGGCTGGTGGACGGGGCGGTGACGCTCGTGGTCGGGGCGGCCGTCGCGGTGCCGATGGCGGCCACGGTCTCGGCGCACGTCCAGAAGAAGATCGCCCAGGCGCAGCTGGCCGCCCGGTTGACCGGTCGGCAGCACCAGGTGTGGCTGCTGGACCAGGTGGTGCTGGGCCGGCTGGGCGTGGTGCTCGGCGTGCTGCTGCTGTTCGCCCTGCTCTACCACGTGCTGCCCGTCGCGCGGACCGGCCAGACTTTCGGCAAGCGGCTGGCCCGGATCCGGGTGGTCGCCGCGGGCGGCAGCCGTCCGCCGGGCTTCGGACGGGCGCTGCTGCGCTGGCTGGTGGGCGGGCTCGGCACCGTCCTGCTGGTGGGCCTGTTCCCGCCGCTGCTGGACCGCCCGGCCCGACGCGGCTGGCACGACCGGGTGGCCCGGACCCGGGTGGTGCGGGTGGTGCGGCGCTGACGGCGGGTTACCCGGCGTGCTCCCGGTCCGGGCCGTCGGCCGCTCGGTCGACGGTCGTCGAAAGGGACGGAAACGGAGTAAATGTCCCAACATCGTAGTAATCGCGGTGTTCTACTCGTGCCATGAGCACCCACGACGACCCCTCTGGGACCGAGCCGGAGGAGGAGGGCGGCAAGCCTTCCTTCGACAAGCAGCCGCCGTCGGCGGGCAGCCCGTACGACACGCCGCCCGGCTACGGTGGCCAGTACGGTGCGCCGCCCGGATCGGGCTCCCCCTACGACAACCGGCCGCCCGGCTACGGCCCCCCGCCCGGTCAGACCCCGCCCCCCGGCGACCCGTACGGCTCGCCCTACGGCGCGCCCGGCCCCGGCCCGATCCCCGGAATGCCCGCGCTCGGCGGCTGGGGCGCACGGATCGTCGCCACCGTGGTCGACTGGATCATGGTGGAGGCGGTCGCCGTCCTGGTGCTGCTGCCGTTCGTCAACTTCGGCCGGCAGGACGGCTGGGTCGGCTCGGCCTGGCTCGGCTACCTGCTCTTCCTGGTCTACCAGGGCCTGATGCTCAGCCGGGACGGCCAGACCCTCGGCAAGAAGCTGATGAAGGTCCGGGTCGCGATGCTCGCCGACGGCTCGTCCCCGACCGCCGGCGCCGCCTGGACCCGCGCCGCGACCTTCGTCGTTCCGGCCCTGCTCTGCTGCGGCGGCCTCTGGTGGCCCGTCGACGGCCTGTTCGGCGTCTTCGACAAGCCCTACCGCCAGTGCATCCACGACAAGGCCGCCAAGACGGTGGTGGTCTCCACCGCCTGACGGGCGCCCGGCTCGGCGTGGTGGGTTCTCTCGGGCCGGGTTCTCTTGGGCCCCGGGCCCGTGGCAGCCATCGACCTGCCGCGGGCCCGGGAGTCGCTGCGTCCGGCCACCGGTTCCGGGGGCGCGGCTACCGGGACTGGTGGGCGTATTCGGGTCGGCGGGCCGGCGGCGCGGGGGCGGCGGCGGCCGGTACCCGCGGACGGGTGGTGAGCAGGACGGCGGACAGCGTCCCGAGCGCGACCGCGAACGCCACCAGCACCGCGACCCGCCACACGCCGGTCTCGCCGGACACGGCCAGCAGGACCACTGCGGCGGTCGTCGCGATCAGGGCGCCGAGAACCACCTGGACCGGGCCGGGACGGGCGGCGGCCGACGGGCGGACGGCGCGGGACGACGGGGCGGTGGGGCGCGTCATGGCGGCCAACCCTTCGCGCGGGGACTGGGCCCGGGTCGGGTTTCTCCGGCCCGTTCGGTAAGTTCAGCCTAGCCTTTGGGAGTTGAGCTGATCGGGGGCACAGGGGGCGCACAGGCTCACGCCGCTCGGCGCCGGGCCCTCGGTCTCCGCCCCGCAGCCCCGAGCGATAGCGTGCACACGGACAACACCGGGGTGGGTGGCCGCCCCGTGCCACCCGTATCCGACCCGCCCGGAGTCGCCGTGACCGTCCCCGCCGACTGGCCCACCACCGCGGAAGCCGCCCGCGCCGAACAGGAACGCCTGCGCCCCCTGGTCGTCCCCGAAGGCCCCGAACCCCCGCGCCGCCCCGGCACCCTGATCGCCGGCGTCGACGTCGCCTACGACGACGAACGCGACGTGGTCGCCGCCGCGGCCGTCCTGCTCGACTACGCGACCCTCGACGTCGTCGAACAGGTCACCGCCGTCGGCCGGGTGGCCTTCCCCTACCTCCCCGGACTGCTCGCCTTCCGCGAGCTCCCCGCCGTCCTCGACGCGCTGTCCCGGCTCACCCGCACCCCCGACCTGGTCGTCTGCGACGGCTACGGCCTGGCCCACCCCCGCCGCCTCGGCCTCGCCAGCCACCTCGGCGTCCACACCGGCCTGCCCACCCTCGGGATCGCCAAGACCCCCTTCACCTTCACCCACGAGCCGCCCGGCGACCGCCGCGGCGACTGGTCCCCGCTCCTCGACGGCCCCGAGACGGTCGGCCGCGCCGTCCGGACCCGGCAGGGCGTCAAGCCCGTCTTCCTCTCCGTCGGCCACCGCATCGGTCTACCCGAAGCCACCGCCGTCACCCTCGCACTCACCCCCTCCTACCGCCTCCCCGAAACCACCCGCCGAGCCGACTCCCTCTGCCGCCGGGCCCTTGCCGCCACCGTCCCCACCCCCTGACCCCACCTCCCTTCACCAGGGGGCGTTTTGACGGACCGTTCCATGTGTTAGACATATGGACTGGAGCCAATTTTCCATCGGGCCCCAGGCGGTCGAGCGGGCAGTCCAGCGGGCAGCAGGTACGGGGGAGGTACGAATACATGAGCACAGGCGGCAAGGGCTACCAGGTAGAGGTCGACAGCCTGCGCGCGTTCGCGACGCAAGTCCGAGGACTGCTCAAGGAGTTCGAGGACGGCGCGGGCGGCGCGAAGGTGCACGGCCAGACGGGGTTGAGCCCGGCGGCGTTCGGCACGTTTCCGGAGGCTGCGGCGTTGCACTCCAAGTACGGCGACATGCGGGAGGGGTTGAGGTCGGTCCTCGACCAGATCCAGCAGTCGATCGACCAGGCGCAGCAGAACGCGGACCGGACCGCGAACAACTACGAGGAGCAGGAACACAACGCCAGCAAGCACCTGAAGCTGGCAAGTGACGGCTGGTCCACTGTGGCCCCCATCCCCGTGACCTCGACCCAGCGCACCGCGGCGGCGCCGCAGGCCGTACCGCCGGTCGGGAACGTGTCGCCGGCGGGCAGCGGAGAACCGAGGCCGAAGTTTTGATCGTCCGACACACAACGGCACCGGGTGACGGCCGAGCCACTGTTCGGTGTGAGGGGAGCCAATCGTGACCGACATGACCAACTTCAACTCCTACAGCCACGGCCAGATGCGCGGCATGGTCCAGTCCATGGACTCCGGCGCGGTCATGGCCGCCGCCGATCCCTGGCGTCGCGCCACCGACACGCTGAAGCAGATCCGTACGGCGCTGAACACTGCGGCCGCCGACGCCAGTGACTCCTGGCAGGGTGACACCAGCGACGCGTTCTACTCGCGGATGACCACGCTCGCCAACACCGTCAACAACGTCGCGGCCTATTCGAACGACGCTGCCAACGCGTTGGAGATGATGTCCGAGGCCATCGACAAGGCCAAGCGCGACATGCCCGAGGAGCCCGGGCTCTGGGACAAGGTGGGCGACGCGATCAGCGACACCGCCCAGCAGACGGTCGGCATCGACAACGAGGACACCCGCACCGCCATCGCGGACACCCGCAAGCAGCAAGCGGTCACCGTGATGCAGACGCTGGCAGCGAGTTACCGCGCCACGACGAACTATCTGAAGCCACCGCCCCGTGGCTTTGACGACACCAAGGATCTGCAGCCGCCGGACAACGGTGGTAGCTCTGCCCTTGGCGCTCTGATCATGGGCATCGGGGCCGGAATCGCTGCGCCGAACGGTGGGGCGACCGGTTCCGCCGGATCGCGCACCTCGAGCCAGAGCCCGGTGAGCAGCCGCACGCCTCAAGCGCCGAAGTTGAAGCAGGTCGTGGTCCGGCCGACCGATCCGGGCATCTCCGGGGGTACGGCCAACGCAGTCCCGCAGCCGAAGGGCCCGGGTACGGCCATTGACGGCACTCTGGGCAGCAATGGCGGTGTCCGAGGGGGCACCGGGACGATCGGCGGCACCGGAGGAGCCGGTGGGGTCCACGGTCCGTCCGGCGGAGGCGGGCTCGGTCCGGCCGGCGGTGTGGGCGGCGGCCCGATCGGCCGTGGTGAAGGTGGACTGCTCGGTGGCGGCTCCGGTATCGGCACCAGCCGTGCCGGGTTCAGCGGCAACAGCGTCTCCAAGGCCGGCACTTTCGGTTCCGGCGGTCTGGGCGGCAGCGGCGGTCCGGGTGCCGGTGCAGGCGGCGGTGCTGGTGGTACCGCAGGTGCCGGGGCACGTTCCGGCGGTGGCCTGGGCGGCGGCGGCAGTGCGGGCGGTACCGGCATCGGTGCGCGTTCCGGTGGAAACCTGGCCGGCAAGGCCGGCGGCGTGATCGGTGAGTCGACCCACGCCGCCGCCGGCGGGCGGGCGTTCACCGAAGGCGGCTCCGGTATCGGCCGCAACCGCCTCGGTCAGGGCGGCGCGGGCGGCCAGGCCGGCGGCCCGGGACAGGCCGGTGCCGGGCACGGCGGCGGCATGGGCGGCCAGGGCCAGGCCGGCAAGAAGGACAAGAAGCGCGGCAAGGACCGCCCGGACTACCTCGTCGAGGACGAGGAAACCTGGGCATCCGGCGATCAGGTCAACCCGAACGTGGTGGAATGACGTTCGGTCAGTAGAACTGTCGAACACGGCCGGCCGTCCCGCAGATCCGATGGTCTGCGGGGCGGCCGCTTCAACGAGTGGGGTGACGAGGCTTGACGATCAGCCGATCCGTGCGCGGTCTGGCCGTGCTCGCTGCGGGGGCCTTGGTCTGGGGTGTCAGCGCGGGGCCTGCGGCTGCGGACGAAATCCGTAGCGGGCAGTGGGCGCTGGACAGCTACAGTGCGGCCGAGAAGGTCTGGCCGATCAGCCAGGGCGACGGGGTGATCGTTGCGGTCCTCGACACCGGCGTTGGAGAACATCCCGACCTGACCGGCCAGGTTCTTCAAGGCACCGACTTCACAAGTCCTGGTAAGGACGGGCGGACTGATACCGATGGCCATGGGACCGGCATGGCCAGCGTCATTGCGGGGCATGGGCACGGTGATGGCGCGGGAATCATGGGCCTCGCGCCCAAAGCCAAGATTCTCCCCGTGAAGATTCACGTCGGCACCGGCCTGAATATCCAGACCGGCGACGGAACGGAGTTCGGCAAGGCCATCCGTTATGCGGTCGACAAGGGCGCGAAGGTCATCAACATGTCCTTCGGCGGTGGGACCAAATTTGACGACGGATACCAGGATGCGATCAATTACGCTTTCCAGAAGGACGTAGTCCTTGTTGCCGCTTCCGGGAATGACGCGGGTGCGGAGATTCGCTATCCGGCAGCCTTCCCCGGAGTGGTCGTGGTCGGTGCGATTTCGGACAGCGGAGATCTGTGGCCGAAGTCGACCACAGGACCTCAGTTGACGCTCGCCGCTCCGGGCGTCAACATCTACCGCGCGAACGGGAAGCAGGGGTACAGCACCGGCGACGGCACGTCCGACTCCACCGCGTACGTGTCCGCGATTGCCGCACTGGTGCGGTCGAAGTACCCGAACCTGTCGGCGGGCCAGGTCATCAACCGGATGATCAAGAGCGCGGTGAAGCTGCCGAACAAGGGAACGTTCCCGAACAACCAGTACGGGTACGGCGTCGCATCTCCGTCCGCAGCGTTGGCCCCCAACCCCGAGGTGGACAACGGGTCCAAGGAGAATCCGCTGCTGAACCGCGCGGGTTCGGGCGATGGTTCGTCCACCAAGACCCCCGGCTCGGGCGCCACGGATCCCGCGAAGTCACCTCAGGCCGGTGGCGACTCCACCACCCCGCGGGCGGACGGTGACTCCAAGAGCAGTAACGGCATGCTGATCGCGGTCGGCGGCGGCGTCCTCGGCCTGATCGTCATCGTCGTGATCGTCCTGCTGGTCCGCCGTTCCAAGAGCGGCGGCAACGGCCCCGGTGGCCCCGGTGGTCCGGCCGGTCCCGGTGGTGGCCCCGGCTACGGGTATCCGCCGCATCAGCCGGGGCCCGCCGGTTACGGGCAGCAGCCGCAGCCGGGGCAGGGCTACCCGCCGCAGCCGCCCTACCCGCAGTCGCAGTCGCCGTACCCGCAGCAGGCGCCTTACCCGCCGCAGCAACCGCCGGCCGGGGGGAATCCGTACCAGCGGTGACGGGGCTCGTTGTCGCGACGGCTCCTCTGTGAACGGCTCGGCCGTTCGTGGGGGAGCCGTTGTGCGTTCGGAGGGGGAGGGAAAGTCGTGACGGGGTGCTACTCCTGCGAGCGCGAGGCCGAGTTCGAGCGGCTGCCGCGGTACGAGCGGATCGCGGTGGACGAGCACTGGCGAGTGGTGCACGCGGTGGACTGTGCGCTGCCGGGCTGGCTCGTGCTGGTGCCGAGGCGGCATCTGGAGTCGATGGCGGAGTTGAGCACGGCCGAGGCGGCGGCGCTGGGTGGGTGGCTGGTGCGGTTGGCGCGGGCGGTGGAGGTGGTGACGGGGTGCGAGAAGGCGTATGTGGCGCAGTTCGGGGAGGCGGCCGGGTTCGCGCACGTGCACTTTCATGTGGTGCCGCGCGGGCCGGAGTTGGGGGTGGAGTTGCGCGGCCCGCGGGTGTTCGGGTTGTTGGGCGCGGGGGAGCGGGCCCTGACGGCGGCGCGGATGGACGAGGTCGCCGACAGGGTGGCCGCAGCGTTGGAGGAGTGGTGACCGGAGGACCAGTGAGGGGCTGATCAGCCGGCGGTGGTCCAGGGGGCCTTGCCCATCAAGGCCTTCACGTTGGCGACGTACGACGGGTTCGGGATGACGGACTGGCCGACCTGGGCGCCGGTGGCGGGGTCGGTGGTGAGGTTGTAGTGGACGTTGCCCGCGCCGGCGTTGTAGGCGGCGATGACCAGGTCGAGCAGCGGGGTCTTGCCGCTGACGGGGTCGGGGGAGAGGTCGTAGTCGCCGCCGAAGCAGGAGTCGCCGTAGTAGGCGACCAGCCAGTCGAGGTACTCGGTGCCGAGTTGGACGTTGCCGGCGAGGGTGTGGACGTCGGCGGCGTTGTTGTACTTGGCGTTCATGGTGGAGACGGTGCCGGGCATGATCTGCATGGTGCCGATGCCGCCGTCGCAGGCGAGGATCGCGGACTGCCAGCCGCTCTCCTGCCAGGCGATCGCCTTGACCAGTGCGGCGGGCAGCGGCGGGAGGGTGTCGGCGGTGCGACCGCCGGACGGGGTGCCGAGGGTGAAGGTGCGGGTCCTGCCCGCGGCGGCGGTGAGCGCGTCGTCGACGGCGGACTTGGGCTCGTTGGCACCGGTGTAGGACGGCTTGCAGGAGCTCTGCAGCGGCGGGGTGTGCGGCGGTACGGCGGGCGGCGGGGGTGCGACGGGGCCGGCCTTGGCGACGGGGGCGGGGGCCGCGGACGGCGGGCGGCTCGCGGTGCGGGTGGGGGTGGCGCTGCGGGACGGCTTCGGGCTGTCCGAGGCGCTGGGCACGGCGGAGGCCGGCGGCGTGGCGGACGTGGACGCGGATGCGGAGCCGGACGGCGAGGCGTCGGCCGTCGGGCCGGGCGACAGTTCCGCCGCGGCGCCGGCCGCCGTCCGGTGGTCGTCGTTCGACGTCGACTTCTTGGCGCAGCCGGCGACCGGGGCCAGGACGGCGGCGGCCGACAGCAGGCAGATCGCGGCGCGCACCGGAGTGCGGACAGTCATGGAATCCCCCCATATGTGTACGAGCGATCCGTCCGCCGCAAGGCGGATCGGGCCGCGAGACGGGGGCATGCTACGCCCTCTCCCCGGAGCGGACTGCTCACGGGTCGTCAGCCGGCCGGGTGGCGGGATCTCGACGACCGGTGGCGGTGGCGCCCCTGGTGGGGCGGGGAGGGGCGGGCGATGCTGGGGCACATGATGATCCCTGACACCAAGGACTGGACCTGGGTGCTCGAGCGCCCCTGCACGGAGTGCGGTCTGGACACCCCGTCGGTCGGCTTCGAGCGGATCCCGGGCATGGTCCGGGCGAACGCGGCGTCCTGGACGGGGCTGCTGGCGGGCGATCCGGCGGCGCTGCGGGAGCGCCCGCGGCCGGAGGTGTGGTCGGCGCTGGAGTACGCCTGCCACGTGCGGGACGTGTTCCGGCGGTGCGACGGGCGGCTGGCGCGGATGCTGACCGAGGACACTCCGCTGTTCGCCAACTGGGACCAGGACGCGACCGCCGTCGAGGAGCGCTACGGCGAGCAGGACCCGGCCACGGTCTCGGTCGAACTCGCCGCTGCCGCCGAGCAGTTCGCGCGCTCGCTGGAGACCGCGCCGGACGCCGCCCGGCCGCGCGCCGGGGTGCGCAGCGACGGCGCCCGGTTCACCGTGGAGTCCTTCGCCCGCTACGTGCTCCACGACCCGGTGCACCACCGCTACGACGTCACCGGCGAGCAGCATCAGGGCAGTTGATCGACCGCCAGGGCCGGGTCGCCGGGCTCCAGGGTCCACGCGGGCAGGCCGTGCGGCATCGCCTCGGCGAGCACCGTGGTGGGCCCGGCGCCGAGCCGGGCGGTGAGCAGGAAGCGGTGGCCGGGGCCGACCCGGCGCGGTTCCAGGGCGAGGTGGACGAACGGCGCGGACGGGCCGGAGGCGGCCGCCAGGCGGTCCAACTCGGCTTCCACGTACCGCCATTCCTCGGCGGGGACGTACTGGCGCATGATCGAGTGCCAGACCACGGTGAGCGTGCCGTCGGCGAGGCGGACGTCGCGCAGGAAGGCGGCCGCGCCGATCGGTTCGACCGGGGCGGGCAGCCGGGCGGCGAGCGCGAGGGCGCCGTTCAGCCGTTCCAGTCGCGGGAGTTGGTCCGCCCACAGGTAGGCGCGCAGGGCGAGGGCGCCGTCGGCCGAGCGCGGGTCGATCGGCGTCGGGTCGCAGCCGCGCCGCTCCACCACCCGCTGCAGCGGCGCGTCCCGCAGCCAGGCGGGTGGCTCGCCCTGCCAGGCGTCGGCGAGCACCACGGGCGAGTCCGGCGGCCCGTACGCGAACCCGGGGGAGACGCAACGGAACTGCTCGGCAAGGAGGTTGAGGCCCGCACTGGAGCCGAGTTCGTGCAGCCGGACCGGCAGTTGCACGGCGTCGGGGGAGGCCTGGGCGAGTCGGTGCCGGGCTCAGGCCAGGCCGGTGAGCAGCAGGTTGGCGCGGCCGACCTCGTTGGTCTGCGGCGGGCGGGTGAGCCACTCGCGGATCCACGGCAGGTGGTCGGCGACGGTGGCGCGGAAGGCCGGCCAAGGGGCGTCCGGGTCGGCGGGGTCGAAAGCGCCGCCCGCGCTGGGGTAGTGGGCGGCGAGCCCGGGCGCCCGGCCGGAGATCACCAGGGCGTGGACGGCGCCGAGCAGGCGCAGCGCGACGGCCGACGGCCCGGGGGCGTCCTCGTGGCCGGCGATCGCCGCGGCGCACGGGCCGCCCGCGGCCAGGTCCTCGGCGGCCCGGCGCAGCAGGGCGGCGGACAGCGGGGAGCCGAGCTCCGCGCAGGCCTCGGCCTGGTGCCGGAACATGGCCACGGCATGGTCGATGGACATCTCTGGAGCTCCTCCGTCCTGGGCTGACATCACGTCATCCTTCGCCGCGGACAGGGCCCTCGGTAGCGCGCCGGGCGGTGATTTCGCTCACGGACGGTACGGGTGCGACCGGCGCGGACGCCCCGCACGCCGCGTGCGGACGCGCGCCCGGGCGACCGAGGCAATTCAGGGGCGCACGATCTTCCCCGCGCGCCGGGTCCGGGCCCGCACGCCACCCGGCCGGCACCACCCGGCCGACACCACCTTGTCGGGGCACCCGGTCACCGGTCCGGTCACCGGTCGGTGGTGCGCCACCGATGGGTCTGCCGGAGCTGGCTGGTGATGCTGGCGGTGTCGACGCCCACCACGTCGGCGATCTCGGGCGTGGCCAGGCCGACCACGTAGTGCAGGATCGCCAAGTCCTCCTCCGCGTCGACGTCCGGGCGCAGCCGCTCGGCGCCGGCCAGCGCGTGCTGCTCGGTGACGGTGTCGCGGAGGATCTGCCAGGCCGCGGCGGCGGGGTTGGGGCTCTCCAGCACGGCGGGCCAGACCTGGGCCAGTTCGGTCAGGGCGAGCCGGACCACCTGGTGGGCGGCGGCGGGCTCCTGGAACCAGACCCGGGCGTAGCTCCGGTACCGCGGCTCGTGCAGCTCGCAGAACGCCGCGAACTCGACGGAGACGCGGGGCAGTTCGACGGACCGATCAGCACATGCCGAGTCCGCGGCCGGGACATGACGGTCGGTCACATCAGCTGCCTCTCGATCTGGGTCCGGACGGGGAGCGTCAACGCTCACTCTAGGCCCTCAGGCGGGTGCTGTGGGTGACAAGTCTGCTGAGATGCCCGGGTTCGGCCCCGCGCCCGCGCGTTGTGTGACGGACCGTCAACAACGGTCGCCCGCAGGACGCGGTTGCGAGCGCGTCGCACCTGGTCGGAGACGGTGGATCGGCAGTGGCTGCAGGGCAGTTGGTGTGCCACCGTAGGCCTCATGGGTGAACGCGGAAACGGCATCGGGGCTCACCTCCACGGGCGAAACCCGGACCACGGGCATGACCACCATCACACATCGGACCGGCAGCACCCCCACGAACACGCACATCGACACGCACACCCCCACCAGCACGCGCACCCGCACGGGCACCCCCGCCGGAGCGGCCTCGGCCGCCGCCCGGCGCACTCGCACGACGCCGCCGACCGGGTCGACCCGGCCCTGGAGTCCTCGGCGGAGGGCCTGCGCGCTGTGGGTCTCGCTGCTGGTGCTCGGTCTCACCGCCGCCGTGCAGGCGGTGATCGCGGTGCTGTCGGGCTCGGTGGCGCTGCTCGGCGACACCGTGCACAACGCCGCCGACGCCCTGACCGCCGTCCCGCCGGGCGTGGCGTTCCTGCTCGGCCGGCGGGCGGCGAACCGCCGCTTCACATAGGGGTGCGGGCGGGCGGGGGACCAGGCCCTGGCGATGGCGGCGTCCTCGCCGGCCGCGGGCCGGACGGCGGTGGAGCGGCTGCTGCACCCGCAGCCGGTGCGGCACCATCTGTGGGCGGTGGCGGGGGCGGCCGTCGCGGGGTGCGCCGGCAACGAGTGGGCGGCCCGCCACCGGATCGCGACCGGACGGCGGATCCGCTCGGCGGCGCTGGTCGCGGACGGCGTGCACGCCCGCACCGACGGGCCGACCTCGTCGGCGGTGCTGCTCGGCGCGGTCGGCGGCGCGCCGGGCCGGCAGCGCGCCGACCCGGCGGTGGGGCCGCTGATCGCGCCGGTGCCGGGCGGCGCGGCGCGCGAGGTGGGCCGACGGCTGATGGACGCCGTCGACCCGGCCCCGGTGGACGCGGCGGAACGGGAACCGGCCGCCGTGGACGGGGTGCGCGGGGTGCGCGGGTGGGCGCGGCGCAGGTGCGCCGGATCGGGCACGCGCTGCGCGCCGAGGCGGAGGTGGTGGTGGACCGCACCCTGACGGTGGTGGCCCGCCATCAGGTGGCGGTGGCCGCCGAGCGGGCGCTGGTCCGCGCCGTCCCCCGACTGCCGGCAGCCACCGTCCACCTCGACCACGCTCCGGCGGAGGTCTGAACCTCTCCGGGAGCCGGGCGTCCGGCCCCGAATCGGCCCCGATCAGCGCCCCGTCGGTCTGACGATGCGTCAAAAACCGCCCCAGGGAGCCCGGAAGGGCTCCCTGGCGACCTCGTGGGGCGGTCAGTGGATCTCGGGGCCACCCGCCTTCCGAACGGGCCGCAGAGCGGCGCTGGAGGCCTCGCCCCGGATTCCGGGCTCGACGGCGTTCCGTGCGCCGGCCTGCGCGGCTGCCTGCGCGGCGGCCTCGGTCGCGGCCTCCGCGGCCGCCGCCTCGGCGGCCCTGGCGGCGGCGGCCACGCTGTCGGGCTCGCGGCGCGACTGCTCGGGGATGCCGGCGGTGCGGCGGATCCGGCCGGTCTCCTCGGCGGTCTCGCGGGCGGCCAGGTAGGCCTGCACCGCGGCGATCCCGTACACCGGCTGGATCAGCTGGTGGCCTTTGAAGAACGGCCGCGCGGGGGCGAACCCGGCGGCCGTGACCAGCTCGCGGATCTCGGTTATCTCCTCTTCGCTGCGCGCCGTGAAACGGACTTCCCAGCCCTTCTTGTACGCACGTCCGTCCTCTCCGCCGCGCCGGGCGGGATCGGGTTGGCGGACGTAGCCGGGCAGGCGGCCGAGGCGCAGTCTGGCGGCGCGCTGGGCGGATGACTCGTCGCGGGACATGAGCCTGATGGTAGGCAATTCGGGACGCCCGCCGACGCCGCGGGGCGTGCCGGAGCGTGTGGGATCGATCACGGTCGGTCAGATCGCGCAGGTCGGCGGGCCGGGTCCGACCGGATCGAAATCTGTGTTGATCCAATGAAAATCGGATTGTAGGCGGTAAGTCCGACCTGATCCGACATTGGTTCGAACGTCCGATCCGCCGAATGGGTGAGGGTATGAGGACTTTAGTGCAGGGCAGTCCCGGTTTGACGACGGTTGGGTAACAGGTGGTCAGGTCCGGAGTCGGGTGTCGGAGGCGAGGGGGAATGTGGTCGGTATGAGCTACCGGATTCCGCAGCAGCCCACCTCTCTCGAAGAGCTCGCCCGGCGCCAGCAGAATGTGGTGACGGCCAGTCAATTGCGCACCCGGGGCGTGCCGGCCCGCCTGGTGAGCGAACACTGCCGGCAGGGCGGTCCGTGGCAGCGGCTGCTGCCGCGGGTGTACCTGCTGCAGGAGGGTCCGCCGACCCCGGAGCAACGGATGTGGGCGGCGCTGCTGTACGCGGCGCAGAACGGCCGGGCCGAGGGCGGCCGGGAGCGCGCGGTGATCACCGGGGCGGCGGCGCTGGCGCTGTACGGGTTCGTGTCGACGCCGCGGCTGCCCGCGGTGCTCGGGGTGGAGGTGCTGGTGCCCCGGCAGCGCCGGCTGCGGGACGCCGGGCAGGTCCGGATCCGGCGCACCGAACGGGAGTTGGAGGCGCGCGAGGTGCACGGGCTGGCCTGCGCGCCGGTCGCCCGGGCGGTGGCGGACGCGATCCGCGAGTGGTCCGAGGAGGGTGCGTTCGAGGGCGGCCGGGTCGGCCCGGGGGTGCTGCGGGCGGTGCTGCGCGAGGCGGTGGAGCGGGAGGGCGGCAGCGCGGCCGGACTGCTGGCCGAGCTGACCGAGGCGGGGCTGCCGGCGGAGCCGCGGGTGCGCGCGGCGGTGGACGAACTGCTGGCCGCGCAACGGGAGTCGGCGCTGGCCGCGCTGGTGGAGCTGGCCGTCGGGCGGGGCCTGCCGCTGCCGCTGCCGGGCCCCGAGCTGCGGATGCGCGGCGGGACGTACGTCGCGGTGCCGGACCTGTTCTGGCCGGAGGCGGCGGTGGCCGTGGAGGTGGACTCCGAGGTGCGCTGCGTCAGCGAGGGCGAGGCTGCCTGGGTGCGGGCCGGGCAGCACCGGATGGAGTACCTGGGCGTGCGGGTGGTGTACGTCGGCTCGGCCCGGCTCGCCGCCGAACGGGACGCGGTCGGCGACGAGTTGGCCGAGGCCTACCGGATCGGCGGCGAGGACGTGGTGGCGCTGGTGGTCACCGAGCGCTGAACGGAGGCAACGTGACGCTCTGTCAGGAACGGACCACCGGGGTGCCGTTCAACTCGACGCCCGCGGCGCGCAGTTCGTCCAGCGCCGCGCTGGTGGTGGCGGGCGCGACACCGGCCGTCAGGTCGAGCAGGACGCGGGTGGCGAAGCCCTCCCGGGCGGCGTCCAGGGCGGTGGCGCGGACGCAGTGGTCGGTGGCGATGCCGACCACGTCGACGTCGGTGACGCCGCGTTCGTTCAGCCACTCGGCGAGGGTGCCGCCGTGCTCGTCGAGGCCCTCGAAGCCGCTGTAGGCGGCGGCGAACGCGCCCTTGGAGAACACCGCCTCGATCGCGCCGGAGGTCACCGAGGGCGCGAAGTTGGGGTGGAAGCCCACGCCTTCGGTGCCGGCCACGCAGTGCGCGGGCCAGGAGCGGACGTAGTCGGGTTCGGCGGCGAAGTGCGCGCCGGGCTCGATGTGGTGGTCGCGGGTGGCGACGATGTGGGCGTAGCCGGGGGCGGAGTCGGCGATCAGGTCGGTGATCGCGGCCGCGACCTCGGCCCCGCCGGCGACGGGAAGGCTGCCGCCTTCGCAGAAGTCGTTCTGCACGTCGACGACGATCAGGGCCCGGTGCATGGCTGGTCTTCTCTCGTTGGGTGGTGCGGTCCGGAGCCGGGGGGTCTCGGCCGCGCGGGTGAGCGGGGGAGGGACGGTGGGGCGGTTGGCACTCTAGGGAGTGCCGGGCGGCGGCGGAAGGGCTCAGCCGGTGTGCCGCTCGGTGCCGATCACCGGCTCGCCGCGGGACAGCTGGGTGGCGGACAGCGGCAGCGCGGCGCGGGCGCGGCGGTGGCGCTCGCGGGCGGCGTCCAGCGATTCGCGGCCGACCACCTCACCGGCGGTGATCAGCGGGACGTGCAGCAGGTGCGGTTCCAGTTCGGCGGGCACCGGGCCGGTGCCGACCACCTCGGCCTCGGCGACGCCGTCGGCGTCGGGGCGGCGGGCGGCCCACTTGCGGCCGCCGATGCTGGTCTTGCCGCCGGCCGAGCGCTTGGCGACCGGGACGAGTTCGCCGCCGGCGGCGGATTCGCGGGCGACCAGCTTGTAGACCATCGCGCAGGTCGGGTGGCCGCTGCCGGTGACCAGGCTGGTGCCGACGCCGTAGCCGTTCACGGGGGCGGCGGCCAGCGCGGCGATGGCGTACTCGTCGAGGTCGGAGGTGACGATGATCTTCGTGCCGGTGGCGCCGAGCTCGTCGAGCTGACGGCGGACCCGGTGGGCGAGCAGGGTCAGGTCGCCGGAGTCGATCCGGACGGCGCCCAGGTCGGGGCCGGCCACCTCGACGGCGGTGCGGACCGCCTCGGCGAGGTCGTAGGTGTCGACCAGCAGCGTGGTGGCGCGGCCCATCGACTCGATCTGCGCGGTGAAGGCGTCCTTCTCGCTGTCGTGCAACAGGGTGAAGGCGTGGGCGGCGGTGCCGGTGGTCGGGATGCCGTAGGTGAAGCCGGCCTCCAGGTCGGAGGTGGCGGAGAAGCCCGCCAGGTAGGCGGCCCGGGCGGCGGCGACGGCGGCCTGCTCGTGGGCGCGCCGGGCGCCCATCTCGATCACCGGGCGGTCCCCGGCGGCGGCGGTCATCCGGGACGCCGCGGCGGCGATCGCCGAGTCGTGGTTGAGGATCGACAGGATCACCGTCTCCAGGATCACCGCCTCGGCGAAGCTGCCCTCGACGGTCAGCAGCGGCGAGCCGGGGAAGTACACCTCGCCCTCGGGGTAGCCGTGGATGTCACCGGTGAAGCGGTAGTCGGCGAGGTAGCGCAGCGTGTCCTCGTCCACCACCCGCTGGTCGGCGAGCCAGTCGAGCTGCGGCGTGGTGAACCGGAAGCTCTCCACGGCGTCCAGCACCCGGCCGGTGCCGGCCAGCACGCCGTAGCGGCGGCCGTTCGGCAGGCGGCGGGTGAACACCTCGAAGACCGAGCGGCGGTGCGCGGCGCCGCTGCGCAGGGCGGCCTGCAGCATGGTCAGCTCGTAGCGGTCGGTGAGCAGCGCGGAGCTGCGCTGCGCGGTGATGGCGTCCATGGGAATGATGCTACTACCACTTAGCGTCAGAGTGACGATTTCCCCTCCGGGTCACGTGTCGGGCGACCCTGATTCGCTCCGGAGTCCCTCGGATGGAAGCATGGGCGGAGGGGAAAGATCGAGGTCGACGAGGAGAGACGGACTGTGAGTGTCGCGCCGGTGGAGATCGAGCGCCCGGAAGTGGAGGGGGTTCCGGTCACGGAGCCGGACACTCCCTGGGTGACCATCGTCCACAACGACCCGGTCAACCTGATGACCTACGTGCAGTACGTCTTCCAGAGCTACTTCGGCTACCCGAAGGACAAGGCGCGCCAGTTGATGATGGACGTGCACACCAAGGGGCGGGCGGTGGTCTCCAGCGGCACCCGCGAGGAGATGGAGCGCGACGTGCAGGCGATGCACGGCTACGGCCTGTGGGCCACCCTGCAGCACGACTGACGGCCCGTCACCCACCGATCCACGAGGGACTGATCCGAAACACATGGCCGGTTTGTTCGAGAGCGCCGCGAGCGGCGGCGCGGCGATCCCGCTGGACGAGTTCGAGGCCTCCATCCTGCGCTCGCTGGAAGTGCAGATGCTGGAGCTGATCGGACCGCCGCCCGGCGGGGAGCACGAGGACCCGCTGGCGGCGCTGTTCGCCGAGGGTCCCAGCGAGGCGCCCGAGGACCCGGCGCTGCTGCGGCTGTTCCCCGACGCGTACGGCGGCCCGGGCGCGCCGAAGGACCCGCAGGCCGCCGAGATGGCCTCCGAGTTCCGTCGCTACACCGAGCTGGACCTGCGGGCCCGCAAGCGCGAGGACGCCCTCGCGGTGGTGCGGGCGCTGGACGGCCTCGGCGGCGAGGGCGGCGTGGTCGCGGTCGGCGCGGGGGACTGCCCCCGCTGGCTGGGCGCGCTCAACGACCTGCGGCTGACCCTGGGCTCCCGGCTGGAGGTCAGCGAGGAGGACGACGACGGCCTCTACGACCTGCCGGAGAGCGACCCGCGCAAGCCGCTGGTGATCGCCTACCTGTGGCTGGGTGCGATGCAGGAGAGCCTGCTGGAGGCGATGGCGGGCTGAGCCGCTCGGCCGCCCGATTCGTTCATATGGTCGGATTGCCCCACTGACGCCCGTACTCGGGCGGTTGTGGGGCTTTTCGCGTGATTGACTCGACCTCCCGAGGGAGCGGGGGCGCACCGGCCGGCCGGTCGGCGCGGACCGGGAGGCGAGGCGGGCAGATGGCACACGAGGCGAACGAGGAGACCGACTCCGTCCCCGACGAGGAGGGCTACGAGCGGGGTCTCGGCAGCCGGCAGATCCAGATGATCGCGATCGGCGGCGCGATCGGCACCGGCCTGTTCCTCGGCGCGGGCACCGCCATCTCCAAGGCCGGCCCGAGCCTGCTGCTCGACTACGCGGTGGCCGGCCTGGTGATCTTCGTGATCATGCGGGCGCTCGGCGAACTGCTCACCTACCGCCCGGTGTCGGGCAGCTTCGCCGAGTACGCCCGGGAGTTCCTCGGCCCGTTCGCCGGCTTCGTCACCGGCTGGACGTACTGGCTGTTCTGGGTGGTCACCGGCATGGCCGAGACCACCGCCGCCGCCGTCTACGTGCGGTTCTGGGAGCCGGGCGTCCCGCAGTGGGGGACGGCGCTGGTGTTCCTGGTGCTGCTGTACGCCGCCAACCTGATCTCGGTGAAGCTGTTCGGCGAGATCGAGTTCTGGTTCTCCATGGTCAAGGTCACCGCGATCGTCGGCATGATCCTGATCGGCATCGGCGTGCTGGTCTTCGGCTTCTCCGCCGCCGGCGACACCGCCTCGATCACCCACCTGTGGAACGACGGAGGCTTCTTCCCCAAGGGCTTCGGCGCCACCGTGATGTCCCTCCAGATCGTCATGTTCGCCTACCTGGGCGTGGAGTTGGTCGGCGTCACCGCGGGCGAGAGCGAGAACCCGGAGAAGACCCTGCCGCGGGCGATCAACACCCTGCCGGTGCGGATCGCGCTGTTCTACGTCGGCGCCCTGCTGATCATCCTGTCGCTGGTGCCGTGGTCCGAGTTCGAGCCCGGCGTCAGCCCGTTCGTCGCCGCTTTCGGCAAGGTCGGCATCCCCGCAGCGGCTGGCATCATCAACTTCGTGGTGCTCACCGCGGCACTGTCCTCGTGCAACTCCGGGATGTACTCCACCGGCCGGATGCTGCGCGACCTGGCGCTGCGCCGGCTCGCCCCCGGCCGGCTCACCCGGCTGACCGCCAGCCGCACCCCCGCCGCCGCGATCACCGTCTCCTGCCTGCTGATGGGCGCCGGCGTGGTGCTCAACTACCTCGTCCCGGAGCGGGCGTTCGAGTACATCACCTCGGTCGCCACCGTCTGCGGACTGTGGACCTGGGGGGTCATCCTGGCCAGCCAGCTGCGCTACCACGCCGCCTGGAAGGCCGGCCGGCTGCCCGCGCCGACCTTCCGCGCGCCCGGCGGCAGTTGGACCCGCTGGCTGGCGCTGGCCTTCCTGGTGCTGGTCCTGGTGCTGATCGCGTTCGACCCGACCGCCCGGATCTCGCTGTACGTCTTCCCGGTCTGGGCGCTGGTGCTGATCGTCGGCTACCGGATGATCGGCCGCCGCGACCCGGGCGCCGTGCACGGCGATCCGCACTCCCACCTGCACGCCGGAAGCGGCGATTGACCGCTCGCTTATCCTGGCCCGCATGCTGACCATCACCCGAGAACTGCGCGACCGCATGGTCGCCCACGCCCGCGCCGATCACCCGGACGAGGCGTGCGGCGTGATCGCCGGACCGGCCGGCACCGGCCGGCCCGAGCGGTTCATTCCGATGCTCAACGCGGCCCGCTCGCCCACCTTCTACGAGTTCGACTCCGGTGACCTGCTGAAGCTCTACCGTGAGATGGACGACCTGGACGAGGAGCCGGTGGTGATCTACCACTCGCACACCGCCACCGAGGCCTACCCGTCCCGCACCGACGTGAGCTACGCGTCCGAACCGTTCGCCCACTACGTGCTCGTCTCCACCGCCGAGGGCACCGGCGAGGACGATCCCTACCAGTTCCGGTCGTTCCGCATCGTGGACGGCATGATCACGGAGGAAGACGTCCAGGTGGTCGAGGCCTACCAGCTCTGAACCCCACTGCCCCCCGACGGGCCCGTTTCTGCTGCGCAGCGCGTGGTGGGCGGGCCCGTTTCTCATTGGCCGGGACGGGGTCGACCGGATGCTGAGACCACCATGTCAAAAAGGGGCCGGGAATCTATACGATGAGTCCATGCGTTCCGTCGATGTGAGCATTCAGGCCCCAGGCACCCGCCTCGTGGCACGCCTGCACGTCGACCTGTGCCGACTCGCCAGCGCGATCTGTCCCGGCACTGCCGCGCACTGACCGGCAGAGCCCTGACGGCAAGCCCTCTCCACCCTCCTGCTCCGGCCGCCCCGGGGCCCTTCCCCCCTGCCGCGCCCCGTCGGCCCGGCAACCCGAAACCACTTCACAGGAGCGCAGCCATGGCCATCGAGGTCCGCATCCCGACCATCCTCCGCACCTACACCGACGGCGCCAAGGCCGTCGACGGCAACGGCGCCAACCTCGGGGAGCTGTTCACCGACCTCGACGTCCGCCACCCCGGCATCGCCGCCCGCCTGCTGGACGGCGGGGAGCTGCGCCGCTTCGTCAACGTCTACCTGAACGACGAGGACGTCCGCTTCCTGGACGGCGTGGCCACCGAGCTGGCCGACGGCGACAGCGTCACCATCCTGCCCGCCGTGGCCGGCGGTATGAAGTAGGGGACAACGACGGCCAGGGGCGGCGTCGCGTGCCGACAGCCGTCGCCCGGCCGCACGTCCCTCGTCGCGCGCAGCGCCGCTGCCCACTCCTCCCCGGCCTGGCGGCCGGGAGGTGCCCGCACCCGATGCACGCCCGGGCCCGGCTCTCGCCCCGCTCCTTCTTCCACCCCTGACCGTCGGAGGCCCCATGCGTTACGACAGCCCGATCGAGGCCGTCGGCAACACCCCGCTGGTGCGGCTGCCGCGGCTGTCCGCCGCCGTGCCCGGCAATGACGACGGCCTGGTCACGCTGTGGGCCAAGCTGGAGGACCGCAACCCCACCGGTTCGATCAAGGACCGCCCGGCGCTGCACATGATCGAGCGCGCCGAGGCCGACGGGCGGCTCACCCCGGGCTGCACCGTCCTGGAGCCGACCAGCGGCAACACCGGCATCTCGCTCGCCATGGCGGCCAAGCTCAAGGGCTACCGGATGGTCTGCGTGATGCCGGAGAACACCAGCGAGGAACGCCGCGAACTGCTGCGGATGTGGGGCGCGGAGATCATCCCCTCGCCGGCCGCCGGCGGCTCCAACACCGCGGTGCGGATGGCCAAGGAGATCGCCGCCGAGCACCCCGACTGGGTGATGCTCTACCAGTACGGCAACCCGGACAACGCCGGTGCGCACTACCACGGCACCGGCCCGGAGATCCTCGCCGACCTGCCCACCGTCACCCACTTCGTGGCGGGCCTGGGCACCACCGGCACCCTGATGGGCGTCGGCCGGTACCTGCGCGAGAAGGTCCCGGGCGTGCAGATCGTCGCCGCCGAGCCGCGGTACGACGACCTGGTGTACGGCCTGCGCAACCTCGACGAGGGCTTCGTCCCCGAGCTGTACGACGCCGAGGTGCTGACCACCCGGTTCTCGGTCGGCTCCGCCGACGCGGTCGCCCGGACCCGTGAACTGCTCCAGCAGGAAGGCATCTTCGCGGGCGTCTCCACCGGTGCGATCCTGCACGCCGCGATCGGGGTGGCCCGCAAGGCGGCCCGGTCGGGCGAGCGGGCGGACGTGGTCTTCGTGGTCGCCGACGGCGGCTGGAAGTACCTGTCCACCGGCATCTACACCGCCGAGTCCACCGAGGCGGCGGTCGAGGCACTGCAGGGCCAGCTCTGGGCCTGACGAAACGTCAAACCGACGGCGCGGCACCCCTTTTCGGGGGCCGCGCCGTCGGCGTTCGTGCGGTGGGACGGTCGGATCATCGGCCTGCTGTGACATCCCGGTCTTTGTCCGTTCCCGGTGACCGCTCTGTCACGGAACCGCCACCGCCGCCTGTCGTGCACCCGCCGGGCGCACCCGCCCCCGAGGCTGACGGCGCACCGCTTGGTTCACCGTCACCGTGGAGGTGGGCACCCATGCCCGGCCGGAAGCTCTGGTCCTACGTCGAGATCGCCCGTCACATCGGCGTGCAGGCCGAGACCGTCCGCCACTACAAGCGCCACGGCCTGCTCCCGCACCCCGACCGGCTGGACCCCGAAGGCCGTCCCCGCTGGTACCCGCAGACCATCCGGCATTGGGCCAGGGCCCGCCCCGGGCGGCGCTGAGACGCCCCGCCCCGTCCTGGTGATTCCGCCCACAGCGCGGCACGGGAGAGGGGGCAAAGTGCCGCCCGGCCCTTACCCTCGACACTCAAAGAACCCGCTCCGCCCCCGGCGGCGCGGGCGGCCGCGGACGATGGCCCGACGGGGCGGGAAGGGCTCGGCATGAAACTGACCGTGGTGGGGTGCTCGGGGAGCTTCCCGTCCGTGGACTCCCCGTGCTCCAGCTACCTGGTGGAGGCCGACGGCTACCGCCTGGTCGTCGACCTCGGCAACGGCGCCCTCGGCAATCTGCAGAAGCACACCGGCCTGTACGAGGTGGACGCGGTGCTGCTCAGCCACCTGCACGCCGACCACTGCATCGACCTGTGCGCCTACTGGGTGGCCCGCAACTACCGGGTCGAGGGCTGCCCCGAGCCGCTGCCCGTCTACGGCCCGACCGGCACCGCGGAACGCCTGGCCCGCGCCTACGACATGCCGGAGAAGCCCGGCATGACCGAGGTCTTCGACTTCCGCGACCTCGCCGACGGCGCCCGCCTGCAACTCGGACCGCTCACCGTCACCGCGGCCCTGGTCAACCACCTGGACTCCGAGGCGTACGGCTTCCGGATCGAGCACGGCGGCCGCAGCGTGGTCTACTCCGGCGACACCGGCATCTGCCCGGACCTGGTCGAACTCGCCCGCGGCACCGACCTGTTCCTGTGCGAGGCGGCCTACACCCACGGCAAGGAGACGTTCGACTCCATCCACCTCAACGGCCGCCAGGCCGGCGAGCACGCCGCCCGGGCCGGCGCCAAACGCCTGGTGCTGACGCACATCCCGCCGTGGACCGACGCCGAACGCAACCGCCGCGACGCCGCCGCCGTCTATCCCGGCCCGGTCGACCTGGCCCGGGCCGGAGCCGCCTACGAACTGTGAGCGGGCGAGCGGTGGACCGGCGTCAGCCAGTGCCGGTACCGGGCGTCCTCGCCGTGCACTGCGGCCCGGTACGCCTGCGCCAACTGCTTCGTCAACTCGCCCTCGTGCGAAGGTAGTTCGCGATTGTCCAGGGAGCCGACCGGGACCACTCCGGCGGCCGTCCCGGAGATGAACACCTCGTCCGCCGCGTACAGGTCCGACCGCAGCAGCGGCTCGATCCGGACCTCCGCCCCCAGGTCGCGGGCCAGCGTCAGCAGGGTGTCCTGGGTGATCCCCTCCAACGCCCCCGCGCTGGCCGGAGTCGTCCGCAGCACGCCGTCGCGCACCACGAACACGTTCTCCGAACTGCACTCGCTGACCGTCCCGTCCGGGGCCAGCAGCAGCGCCTCGTCGAAACCGGCGTCGGTCGCCTCCCGGCGGGCCAGCGCCGAGTTCAGGTACGGGCCGGTCGCCTTCGCCGCCGGGGGAACGGAGTTGGGGTCGGTGCGCCGCCAACTGCTGGTCATCAGTCGCAGCCCGCGCCCCTCCGGCAGGTAGGCCGGCCACTCCCAGGACGCGATCGACACGCTGGTGGGGGAGTGGCGCATGTCCAGCCCCATCGAGCCGTACCCCAGGAACGCCAAGTGCCGCAGGTAGCACTCCCGGTGGCCGTTCGCCGCCACCAGCGCCACCGTCGCCTCCGCCAACTCCTCTGCCGAGTACGGCAGTTCCATCCGCAGCATGCGGGCGCTGCGGTCCAGTCGGGCCAAGTGCTCGGGCAGCCGGAACACCGCCGGCCCGTCGGCCGTCGCGAACACCCGGGTGCCCTCCAGCACCCCGGTGCCGTAGTGCAGCGCATGGCTGAGCACATGGACGCGGGCCTCGTGCCAGGGCACCAGCGCGCCGTCGAACCAGATCGCGGAAGACTCGGGAATCGCCATGGCGCCATCCTGGCCAGCCCGAACGCCCCTGCGAAGGCCTCCGGGCCCGCCGGATCGGGCCATGGCCGCGACCGGCGCAGTCGTCTCGGATGGTGGAACTGCGGCGTCCGCCCACCGGTCGCGGGCCTAGGCTCCGGGAGGGTGGAGACCAGCACCGCCCTGTACGCCCGCCTGCTCGCCGACCCCGGCTGTCCACTGGACCGGCTGCGCGAGGAACTCGGCTGCGGGGAGGGCGAGTTCGCCCGGGCGCTGGACGGCCTGCACGCCCTCGGACTGCTGGAGGCGACCACCGCCACCGCGAGCGGCATGGCCGCCGTCTCCGTCGACACCGCCGTCCGCCACCTGCTCGCCGACTCCGACCACCGCCTCACCGCGCTGCTCGGCGAGGCCCGCCGCACCCACGAGCGGGTCGAGCACCTGCACCGCCACTACCTGCCGCTGCGCACCGCCGCCGCCCACGAACTGGTCCGCGGCCCCGACCGGATCGCCGCCCTGCTGGAGGACGCCGCCCGGGCCGCCCGCACCGAGGCGCTGTCGCTGCGCCCCGGCCAGGACCAGTCCGAGACCGGCCTCGCCGAGAAGCTCGCCCGCGAACGGATCGCCCTCGCCCACCGGGTGGCGCTGCGCACCATCTACCCCGCCGCCGCACTCCGGCAGCCGGCCGTGCTCGCCCACGTCCAGGCGCTCACCGCCGCGGGCGCGAGCATCCGGGTCGCGCACACGCTGCCGCTCTGGCTGATCGTGGTCGACTCCCACCTCGCCGTCCTGCCCGCGCCCGGCGAGCCGCCCGGCACCGCGGCGGTGGTGGTGCGCGATCCGGCGGTGGTGTCGGTGGTCCGTGAGCTCTTCGAGCACTTCTGGGCGGCGAGTTGGGTTCCGCCCGCACTACTGGGCCGTGCGGCGCCCGACGACCGGCACCGGGAGGTGCTGCGGCTGCTGGCGGCGGGGCTCACGGATCAGGCGATCGGGCGGAAGCTGGAGATCTCCGATCGGACGGTGCGGAGGCTGGTCGCGGACCTGACGGCGGCGCTGGGGGCGCAGTCGCGGTTCCAGGCGGGGGTGCACGCTTCGAGGCTGGGATGGATCTGAGAGGCGCCTCCGAGGTGGATCTGAGGGGCGCCGCCGCGTGCGACCGGCCGGCGGGGCGCCTCCGGGGGTCACTCCTCGAAGTCTTCTTCCTCGCGGCCCGGGGTCTTCAGGTCGAAGCGGAGGATGACGAAGCGGAAGGCCGTGTAGTAGACCACCGCGATCACCAGTCCTATCGGGATGATCAGCCAAGGTCTGGTGGCGTAGCCCCAGTTGAGGACGTAGTCGATGACGCCGGCGGAGAAGGTGAAGCCGTGGTGGACGCCGAGGGCCCAGGTGACGGCCATGGAGAGGCCGGTGAGGAGGGCGTGGGCGGCGTAGAGGGCGGGGGCGATGAAGACGAAGGCGAACTCGATGGGCTCGGTGATGCCGGTGACGAAGGAGGTGAGGGCGAGCGAGATCATCATGCCGAGGACGGCGCGGCGGCGTTCGGGGCGGGCGCAGTGGGCGATGGCGAGGGCGGCGGCGGGCAGGCCGAACATCATGACGGGGAAGAAGCCGGACATGAACTGGCCCGCGCTGGGGTCGAGTTGGAAGAAGCGGGTCTGGTCGCCGTGGACGGTGTGGCCGTCGGCGGTGTAGCTGCCGGCCTGCTGCCAGAAGAAGGTGTTGGCGATCTGGTGCAGGCCGAACGGCAGCAGGGCCCGGTTGACCAGGCCGAAGACGCCGGAGCCGAGCGCGCCGAGGCCGATCACCCAGTTGCTGAAGTCGTCGACGAGGGCGCCGATCGGTCCCCAGCACAGGCCGAAGAAGACGCCGAGTCCGGTGCCGACGAAGGCCATCACGATGGGGACCAGCCGGCGGCCGTTGAAGAAGCCGAGCCAGTCGACCAGCCGGGTGCGGTGCAGGCGCTGCCACAGGAGGGCGGAGAGCAGGCCGACGACCACTCCGCCGAGGACGCCGGGGTCCTGGTAGGTGGCCGCGACGTCCTTGCCGGGCAGCACCTGGTAGTCGGTCTTGGGGAAGGCGGTGAGCACCTGGTGGTAGGTCAGGAAGCCGACCAGGGCAGCGAGTGCGGTGGAGCCGTCGGACTTCTTGGCACAGCCGATGGCGATGCCGACGCAGAACAGCAGCGGCATCCAGTCGAACACGGCGTGGCCGGACGCGGCGAAGACCTCGGCGACCTTGGTCCAGCCGAGGCCCTTGGGGCCGAAGACGTCGTCCTGGCCGAGGCGCAGCAGGATGCCGGCGGCGGGGAGGACGGCGATCGGGAGCTGGAGGCTGCGGCCGATCTTCTGCAGGGCGGGGAAGGCCCGGGTGCGCAGGCCCCGTCCCGCCGGTGCCGCCTGCGAGTTCGGTGCGGTCGTGCTCATAGCGGGCGGTTCCTCACGGCAGCGCGATCCTGGTCTAGACCACTGGTGGCCCGGTCCCGTTTCTAGCACGCGCCGAACAGGCTCCGGAAGCCTCCGAAGGTCGCCTCCGGCGGGCGGAGCGGAAACCCCGGATCGGCCGACGCCCCGTCGGGCGCCGGACAACACCGCGCCCCCGGACGGGAATTGTCTCCCACCGGGGGCGTTCGGGGCGAATTCGTCAGGCCTTGGTGGGGTCCTCGATCTCGCCCTCGTCCTCGCGTCCTGGTGTCTTCAGGTCGAATTTGACGATCACGAATCTGAAGACCGCGTAGTAGACCGCTGCGAAGCACAGGCCGATCGGGATGATCAGCCAGGGTTTGGTGGCCAGGTTCCAGTTGATCACGTAGTCGATCAGGCCGGCCGAGAAACTGAAGCCGTCGTGGACGCCGAGTCCCCAGGTGACGGCCATCGAGGCGCCGGTGAGCAGGGCGTGGATGCCGTACAGCAGCGGGGCCACGTAGGCGAAGGAGTACTCGATGGGCTCGGTGACGCCGGTGACGAAGGAGGTCAGCGCGACCGAGGTCATCAGACCGTAGATCTCCTTGCGGCGGTGCGGCTTGGCGGAGGCGGCGATGGCCATCGCGGCGGCGGGCAGCGCGAACATCATGATCGGGAAGAAGCCGGAGAGGAACTGGCCGGCCGTCGGGTCGCCGGCCAGGAAGCGGCCGATGTCGCCGGTGGCGGTCTTTCCGGTGTGCGGGTTGGTGAAGGTGCCGAACTGGAACCAGACGAAGGTGTTCAGCAGCTGGTGCATGCCGACCAGCAGCAGGGCCCGGTTGGCGACGCCGAAGATGCCGGAGCCGCCGGCGCCCAGGTCGGACAGCCACTTGGAGAAGTCGGCCAGCCCGGTGCCGATCGGCTGCCAGATCCACACCATCAGCGAGCCGAACAGCAGGCCGACCAGGGCGGTGATCATCGGGACCAGGCGGCGGCCGTTGAAGAAGCCCAGCCAGTCGACCAGCCTGACCCGGTGGTAGCGCACCCACAGCCAGGCCGAGAACAGGCCCATCAGGATGCCGCCGAGCACGCCGGGGTTCTGGAAGTCCACCTTCACGGCCGTCTTGGCCTCGAAGTCGATGCAGACCGTCTGCTCCAGTACCGAGGGGGCCGGGCAGGCCTTCGGGAAGGCCCGCAGGACGGCGTAGTAGACCAGGAAGCCCGCCACCGCGGCGAGCGCGGTGGAGCCGTCCGCCTTCTTGGCCATGCCGATCGCCACGCCGATGCAGAACAGCAGCGGCAGGCCGAGGGCCGGGTCGAGGAGCGCGCCGCCGGCGGCGGCGATGGCCGTGGCGACCCGGTCCCAGCCGAGGCCGTCCTTGCCGAAGATGTCGTCCTGGCCGAACCGGGTGAGGATGCCGGCGGCAGGCAGCACGGCGACCGGCAGTTGGAGGCTGCGGCCCATCTTCTGCAGGCCGCCGTAGAAGGTGTGCCACCAGGTGCTCTGGTTGGCCGTGGCGCCCGTTGAACTCATTCGTCGGCCTCCGTGCTTCCGTCCGGTCCCGGTCCGTCCGCGGGTGGGCCAGGAACACCGGTGGACCGTCCGGCGTTGTCGGAGTACACCTACGATTGGTGTAGACCAGTTCTGGGCCAGGGGCGGTCCGCCGGGTTCGAGTACCCGGTGATCGTCATCCTCGGGCGGCCCCGGAGCGGACCGCGCGCGGAGCTGGTCCGAACGTGGACCAACATGGCATATCGTCCGGAATCGGGTGATGCTGGTCGCGCCGTCGGAAGGCGCGGCAGACTGATCCCGATTCACTTCCGGCCGGTACCACCGCACACGCAGGACGGCACCCGGCGACCGACCGCCGACGCGCCGAGACAGAGGGAGAAAGACCATGGCCAGCAAGGCTGAGAAGATCGTCGCCGGTCTCGGCGGTATCGAGAACATCGACGAGGTCGAGGGGTGCATCACCCGGCTGCGCACCGAGGTCCACGACGCCTCCAAGGTCGACGAGGCGGCCCTCAAGGCGGCCGGCGCCCACGGTGTGGTGAAGATGGGCACGGCCATCCAGGTCGTGATCGGCACCGACGCCGACCCGATCGCCGCCGAGATCGAAGACATGATGTGAGACGGGCCCCCGCCGGCCCCGACGGCCCGCCCCCGGCACGCTGCCGGCGGCGGGCCGTCGCACGTCCGGGGGCGGGTCCGGGGACGGGGGCGGGACGGCGACCCGGACGGGATACGCTCGTTCGCATGTCACGCATCGACGGCCGCACCCCCGACCAGCTCCGCCCCGTCACCATCGAACGGGGCTGGAGCAAGCACGCCGAAGGATCCGTCCTGGTCTCCTACGGCGACACCAAGGTGCTGTGCACCGCCAGCGTCACCGAGGGCGTCCCGCGCTGGCGCAAGGGCAGCGGCGAGGGCTGGGTCACCGCCGAGTACGCCATGCTGCCGCGCGCCACCAACACCCGCGGCGACCGCGAGTCGGTGCGCGGCAAGATCGGCGGCCGCACCCACGAGATCAGCCGGCTGATCGGCCGCTCGCTGCGCGCCGTGGTCGACCACCGGGCGCTCGCCGAGAACACCATCGTGCTGGACTGCGACGTGCTCCAGGCCGACGGCGGCACCCGCACCGCGGCGATCACCGGCGCGTACGTGGCGCTGGTCGACGCGGTCTCCTGGGCCCGCGAGAAGAAGCTGCTGCGCGCCAAGGGCCAGCCGATCACCGGCGGGGTCAGCGCGGTCAGCGTCGGCATCATCGACGGCGTCCCGATGCTCGACCTCCGCTACGAGGAGGACGTGCGGGCGGAGACCGACATGAACATCGTCTGCACCTCCGACGGCCGCTTCGTCGAGGTCCAGGGCACCGCCGAGGGCGCGCCGTTCGACCGCGACCTGCTCAACCAGCTGCTCGACCTGGGCAGCCTGGGCTGCGCCGAGCTGGACGAGATCCAGCGCAAGGCCCTGGAGCTGTAACCCGTCCCGGGAACCGCGGTGGGCTGAACGGCCGTCAGAAGCGGAGGGCCGGCCCGCGTGTGCTGTACAGGCACGCGGGCAGACCCTTAACGTTCGCTGTGAGCCCGCACACCCTCCTGGAGGACTCGCCGATGCAGCAGCCGCTCAGCATCAACCGCACCACCGCGCTCGCCGTCGCCGCGATGGTGCTGATCCTGCCGCTGAGCGCGGTCAGCTGTTCCGCCGCGGAGAAGGCGGTGAGCTGCGCCAACACCGCGGTCCAGCTCTCCACCGACGTGGCGCAGCTCGGCAGCGCCTACAACAACGCCGACAAGGACCCGGTCGCCGCCGGCAAGGCCGTGCAGAAGATCAAGGGCGACCTGGACAAGATCGGCCGCAACTCCAGCGACGCCGACCTGGCCAAGGCCGTCGGCGACCTGCAGACCCAGGTCGACAAGGTGCAGAAGGCCGTCGACAACAACGAGACGCCCGACCTCGGGCCGCTCGGGGACGCCGCCGGGCGGGTCAGCAAGGTGTGCACGGGCTGAGCACTGCGGGTGGTTAGGCTTGCGGCATGACCAAGCGACTCGTTCTCGCCACCCGTAACCAGCACAAGGTCGCCGAGCTGCGCGACATCCTCGGCGCGGCCGGACTGGACGTCGAACTGGTCGGCGCGGACGCCTTCCCCGAGGTGCCGGACGTTCCGGAGACCGGCGTGACCTTCGCCGAGAACGCCCTGCTGAAGGCGCACGCGCTGGCGCGCGCCACCGGGCTGCCGGCCGTCGCCGACGACTCCGGGCTGTGCGTGGACGTGCTCGGCGGGGCGCCCGGCATCTTCTCCGCCCGCTGGGCCGGCCGGCACGGCGACGACAAGGCCAACCTGGACCTGCTGCTCGCCCAGCTCGGCGACATCGCGGCCGAGCACCGCGCCGCGTCCTTCGCCTGCGCCGCCGCGCTCGCGCTGCCCGACGGCACCGAGCGGGTGGTCGAGGGCCGGCTGCACGGCACGCTGCGCACCGAGCCGGCCGGCAGCGGCGGCTTCGGCTACGACCCGATCCTGCAGCCGCTCGGCGAGAGCCGGACCTGCGCCGAGCTGAGCGCCGAGGAGAAGAACGCGATCAGCCACCGCGGCCAGGCGTTCCGCTCGCTCGCCCCGGTGGTCGCCGAACTGCTCGGCTGAGGCAGCGGGAACAACGCGCGCGAGGCCCGTCCGGAATGCTCCGGGCGGGCCTCGCGCGCATCTGAACTCCGGTGCGGCCTGAGGGACTCGAACCCTCACGAGATTGCTCTCACGGGCACCTAAAACCCGGGCGTCTGCCAATTCCGCCAAGACCGCAGGCAGTGACTTCCCCGTCATGCTACTTGTCCGTCACCTCGGCGTGCACCACCCTTTCGGGCGGCGTTCGGGCCGCGCCGGAGCCGGCTGAGAATTGGTACAGACCTATTGACCAGTGTGGTCCAGACCACGTACGTTCGCGCCGCGTCATTCCTCCCCCACGGCGTCCGGTCCCCCTGCCGGGCGCGAACATTGGAGCGACCCATGCCCGAACGCGCACCCGTCGGCCGCCCCGGCCGACGTCCGTCGAGGACCGGCACCGCGCTGGCGACCGCGACCGCACTGGTGGTCGGAGCCGCCGGACTGGTCACCGTGATCGGCGGCGCCTCCTCGGCCGCCACCGTCAACCTGCTGGCCAACGGCGACTTCGAAACCGGCGCGACGACCGGCTGGAGCTGCTCCGGCGGCCTCGGCTCGACCACCTCCACCGCCCCGCACGGCGGCGGCTACGCGCTGCAGGCGGCGGCCTCCGCGTCCGACACCGCGCAGTGCTCGCAGACCGTCGCGGTCAGCCCGGGCACCACGTACAGCCTGAGCGGCTGGCTGAAGGGCAACTACGCCTACCTGGGCGTCACCGGCACCGGGACCACCGACACCAACTCCTGGGGCTCCAGCACGGATTGGGTGAACCGCAGCACCACCTTCACCACCGGGGCGGCGACCACCTCGGTGACGGTCTACACCCACGGCTGGTACGGTCAGGGCACGTACTACGCGGACGATCTGACCCTCACCGGCCCCGGCGGCCAGGGCTCCACCGGCCCGTCGGCGAGCACGGGTCCGTCCGGCTCGGCGTCGCCCTCGGCCAGTGCGTCCGCCTCGCCGAGCAACAGCGCCTCGCCGTCGGCCAGTTCCTCCGCGACCGGGTCGCCGGGCGGGGACGGGGTGGTGACCACGCCGACCGGGCTGACGGCGAGCGTGGCGAACACCGCGGTGACGCTGAAGTGGAACGCCTCCACCGACAACGCGCAGAACGGCAACAGCGCGGTGTACCGGATCTTCTCCGGCGGCGTGCAGACCGCGACCTCGATGGGCACCTCGGTGACGGTCTCCTCGCTGCTGCCGAACACCGCCTACACCTTCACCGTGCAGGGCTACGACAAGGACGGCCACAGCAGCGGGTACTCGGCGCCGGTCACCGTCACCACCGGGGCGGCCGCCACCGGGCCGCTGAAGTCGGCGTACTTCGCGCAGTGGGGGATCTACGGCAACAAGTACTACCCGTCCACCATGGCGGCCACCGGCGCGGCGAGCGGGCTGAACACCATGACGTACGCGTTCGCCAACATCAACCCGTCCACGCTGAGCTGCTTCGAGACCATCAAGGCCGCGGACACCAACGACAACAACCCGAGCGCCGGCGACGGCGCGGGCGACGCGTTCGCGGACTACCAGAAGGGCTACACCTCGGACATCTCGGTGGACGGCACCACCGACGCCTGGACCCAGCCGCTGAAGGGCAACTTCAACCAGCTGCGGGAGCTGAAGGCGAAGTACCCGAACCTCAAGATCACCATGTCGCTGGGCGGTTGGACCTACTCGAAGTACTTCTCGGACGCGGCGGCCACCGACGCCTCCCGCAAGAAGCTGGTCTCCTCCTGCATCGACATGTTCATCAAGGGCAACCTGCCCTCGATCCAGGGCGACATCACCGGCGGCGCCGCCGCCGCGATGGGCGTCTTCGACGGCATCGACATCGACTGGGAGTACCCGGCCTCCGCGGGCGGCCACACCGGCAACCACTACGCGGCGGCCGACACCGCCAACTTCACCGCCCTGCTGGCCGAGTTCCGCAACCAGCTGGACGCCTACGGGCAGACCGTCGGCAAGAAGTACCTGCTCACCGCCGCGCTGCCGAGCGGCCAGGACAAGATCGCGCTGTTGCAGACCGACCAGATCGGGAAGTACCTGGACTACGGCAACGTGATGTCCTACGACATGCACGGCGCCTGGGAGGCCACCGGTCCGACCAACCTCCAGGACCCGCTGTACGACAGCCCGAACGACCCGAGCAACGTGGTCGCCCCGGGCACCCAGAAGTACACCGTGGACAACGCGGTCAACGCCTACCTGACCGGCGCCCCCGAGTACGGCATCAAGGGCGGGTTCCCGGCGAAGAAGCTGGCGCTGGGCGTGCCGTTCTACTTCCGCGGCTGGACCGGCGTGCAGGCCGGCTCCACCTACGGCCTGTACCGGGCCGCGACCGGCCCGGCGGGCGCCCAGAGCACCAGCCAGACCGCCGGCGTGGCGTTCTGGAAGGAGCTGGCGGCGGCGGGGAAGACCACCGGCTCCACCGTGCACTGGGACCCGACCACCCAGAGCTCGTGGATCTACGACGGCGCCAACCTGTGGACGGGCGACACCCCGCAGGCCATCGCGGCGCGCGGCGCATACGCCACCGGCAAGGGTCTGGGCGGCATCTTCGCCTACTCGCTGGAGGGCGACGACCCGTCCGGAACGCTGGTCAACGCGATGACCGGAAGCATGAAGTAGCGTCAACTCTCCCTGGGGAAGGCCGGATCGTCCGAGTGCGGACGGTTCGGCCTTTCTTGCCAAGTTGGTACAGACCTGTTGACGCGGGTGGTCCAGACCTTTTAAGTTCGGCGGAACTTCCCCCACATGTGCATGCCCTCCCACGGGCGTGCACGCGACACTCTCTCCCGGAGGACCGAGTGTTGATTCGACACACCACGGCGCAGCGCCCCACCGCTGCCGGCCGTCACAAGACCGGCCGCAAGGTGGCGTTCGCCGCCACCGCGGCGGCGGGGCTGGCGGGCCTGCTCATGGGCACGCTCGGCGTCGCGCCGTCCGCAGCCGCCGTCGACAACCAGGCGTGCCGCCCCGACGGCATGTACACCACGCCCGGCGTCGACGTCCCCTACTGCAACGTCTACGACACCAACGGCCGCGAGCAGATGGGCGCCGACCACCAGCGCCGCGTCATCGGCTACTTCACCAGCTGGCGCACCGGCAAGGACGGCACGCCCGCCTACCTGGTGAACAACATCCCGTGGGACAAGGTCACCCACCTCAACTACGCGTTCGCGCACGTCGCCAGTGACAACACCCTCTCGGTGGGCACCGACGGCCCGAACAACGCCTCCACCGGGATGACCTTCCCGGGCGTGGCCGGCGCGGAGATGGACCCGTCGCTCCCGTACAAGGGCCACTTCAACCTGCTGACGAAGTACAAGAAGCAGTACCCGAACGTCAAGACCATGGTCTCGGTGGGCGGTTGGGCCGAGACCGGCGGCTACTTCGACGACTCGGGCAAGCGGGTCAACTCCGGCGGCTTCTACTCGATGACCGTCAACGCGGACGGGTCGGTCAACCAGGCCGGCATCAACACCTTCGCGGACTCCGCCGTCAACTTCGTCAAGAAGTACGGCTTCAACGGCGTCGACCTCGACTACGAGTACCCGACCTCGATGAAGGACGCGGGCAACCCGCTCGACTACTCCATCTCCAACGCCAAGCGCGCGTCCCTGATGAAGGGCTACGCGGCGCTGATGAAGACCATGCGCGAGAAGCTCGACCGGGCCTCCGCCGCCGACGGCAAGTACTACCTGCTGTCGGTCGCCGCCCCGTCCTCGGGCTACCTGCTGCGCGGCATGGAGACCTTCCAGGTCACCCAGTACCTGGACTACGTCAACATCATGTCGTACGACCTGCACGGCGCGTGGAACAAGTACGTCGGCCCGAACGCCGCGCTGTACGACGACGGCAAGGACGCCGAGCTGGCGGCCGCCAACGTGTACGGCACCTCGCAGTACGGCGGGATCGGCTACCTGAACGGCGACTGGGCCGTCCACTACTTCCGCGGCGCGATGCCGGCCGGCCGGATCAACCTCGGCGTGCCGTACTACACCCGCGGCTTCCAGAACGTCCAGGGCGGCACCAACGGCCTGTGGGGCACCGCCTCCACCACCAACTGTCCGGCCGGCTCCGGCCTGACCACCTGTGGTGACGGCGCCGTCGGCATCGACAACATCTGGCACGACCTGGACGACAACGGCAAGGAGTCGCCGGCCGGCTCCAACCCGATGTGGCACGCCAAGAACCTGGAGAACGGCGTCGTGCCGGACTACCTCTCCAAGTACGGCGTCAGCGACACCTCGCTCAAGGGCAGCTACTCCCGCAACTACAGCGCGGCCCTGGCCTCGCCGTGGCTGTGGAACGCCGACAAGAAGGTCTTCCTCTCCACCGAGGACGACCAGTCCATCGGCGCCAAGGCCGACTACGTGGTCAACCAGGGCGTCGGCGGCGCGATGATCTGGGAGCTCGCCGGCGACTACAAGTGGGACGCCACCGCCAACGGCGGCAAGGGCGAGTACGTCCAGGGCAACACCATGACGTCGCTGCTGTACGACAAGTTCAAGTCGGCCTCGGCGTACGGCGCGACCCGCTCCACCATCGCGCTGCCGCAGCAGACCCTGCCGATCGACGTGTCGTTCACCAACTTCGCGCTGGGCGACAACAACTACCCGATCAACCCGAAGATCCACATCGTCAACAACTCGACCGTCACCCTGCCGGGCGGCACCGAGTTCCAGTTCGACTACTCGAACTCCGCGCCCAGCAACGCCGCCGACCAGTCCGGCTTCGGCTCCAAGGTCATCCGGGCCGACCACACCGGCAACAACATCGGCGGCCTGAAGGGCACCTACAACCGCGTCTCGCTGAAGCTGCCGACCTGGCAGTCGCTGGCGCCCGGCGCCTCGGTGGACGTCGCCTTCGTCTACTACCTGCCGGTCTCCACCCCCGCCAACTGGACCGTCAACGTCGGCGGCACCCTGTACGGCATCGCCGGCGACTACACCCGCGGCACCACCGCCGGTACCGGCTCGCCGTCGCCGAGCAGCTCGGCCTCCGCGTCCGCCTCGGCGTCCGCCTCGGCCTCGCCCTCGCAGTCGGCCTCGCCGTCCGCGTCGGCCTCCGCCAGTGCCTCGGCCTCGCAGTCGGCCTCGCCGTCGGCGTCCGCCGGCACCTGCTCGGGCGCGCCGAGCTGGAACGCCGGGACCACCTACGCCACCGTCACCAAGGTGTCGTGGAAGGGCCACTACTACCAGAACAAGTGGTGGACCGCGGGCGAGGACCCGTCGCTGAGCGGCGCCTGGGGCGTCTGGACGGACCTCGGGACCTGCTGATCCCGAGCCCATGAACGGCGGTGGCGGTCGACCCGGTCGGGGGGTCGGCCGCCACCGCTGCCGTGCGGTCGGCTACTGGCCGACCTTCAGGTCCTTCAGCAGCTTCGCGACATGGCCGGTGGCCCGGACGTTGTACAGCGCCCGCTCCACCTTGCCCTGCTCGTCCACGATCACCGTGGAGCGGATCACGCCCTGGTAGGTGCGGCCGTAGTTCATCTTCTCGCCGTACGCGCCGTACGCCTCCAGCGCCCGGTGCTCGGGGTCGGACAGCAGCGTCACCTTCAGGTCCTCCTTCTCGCGGAACTTCCCGAGCTTCTCCGGCTTGTCCGGCGAAATGCCGATCACGTCGTAGCCCGCGCCCGCGAAGACCTCCAGGTTGTCCGTGAAGTCGCAGGCCTGCTTGGTGCAGCCCGGGGTCAGCGCCGCCGGGTAGAAGTAGACGATCACCTTGCGGCCCAGGTGGTCGGCCAGCGACACCTGGTTGCCGTCGGCGTCGGACAGGGTGAAGGCGGGGGCGGTGTCGCCCGCCTGCAGGCGCTCGCTCACGATGGTGCTTCTCTCCTCTGAGCCAGGACGGGGATCTCGTGCTGCCAGCCAACCTACCTCCGTTGGTGGGTGGCGCTGCGCGAGCGCGACGGCGAGCTGACAGACTGTCGGTGCAGAGACGTACCTAGCGGTAACAGAGAAGGGGTGGCCCCAGTGGCAGCGAGCAGCAAGGACACGTCGGCACCGCGCACGACGGCCCAGATCGAGGCGGACATCGCCGGGACCAGGGACAGGCTCGCCGCGACCCTCGACGAGCTCGCCATGCGCGTGCACCCGGCCACCGTCGCCGCCCAGACCAAGGCCAAGTTGCGGGCGGCGGTCGAGCAGAAGGCCGGCAAGGCGTACGTCGCCGCGAGCGGCGCCGTCGAGCAGGTCACGTCGAAGTTCGTCGACGAGGACGGGCGGCCCCGGCCCGAGCGGATCGTGCCGGTCGCGCTGGTCGGCATCGGCGTGGTGCTGCTCGTCGCGTCCGCGAAGCGGCGCCGCAAGGGCTGAGACGGCTCCCGCGGACGGCGGGGTCCCGGGTTTCGGTGCCCGGGACCCCGCCGTTTCCGCGGTCCGGTACGGTCGGAGCGTGAGTGAGAACGACGCGCAGAGCAGACACGACCGGCTCGGGGAGAAGCTTCCGATTCGGATGCTGCACGACCGGGTCCTCGTCAGGACCGAGACCGGGGAGGGCGAACGCCGCTCCACCGGCGGCATCCTGATCCCCGCCACCGCCGAACTGTCCCGCCGCTGCACCTGGGCCGAGGCGGTGGCCGTCGGCCAGAGCGTCCGCTCGGTGGAGCCCGGCGACCGGGTGCTCTACGACCCGGAGGACAAGCTGGAGGTGGAGGTCCGCGGCGCGACGTACATCCTGCTCCGGGAACGCGACCTGCACGCGGTGGCGGCGGGCCGCTTCGGGGATCTTGAGGGGTCGACGGGGCTGTACCTGTAGGGGGACGAAACCAGGGTGCCCCCACGCGCCCCCGGTTGCGCGTCCGCCTGCTGTCGCACAACAAGACAAAGGACGCGACGAAATGCTCGGGGTCTACTCAGCCGTCGCCCGCGGTGCGTTCCGGCGGTACTCGACGTACCGGGCCGCGACGGTGGCCGGGGTGGTCACCAACAGTGTGTTCGGGGGGATCCTGGCGTCGACGATGCTCGCGTTGTGGCAGGCGAGGCCGGGGCTCGGGGGGTACGACGCGCGGCAGGCGGTGACGTACGTCTGGATCAGTCAGGCGTTGTTGGTGACGGTCGCGGTGTGGGGCGGCGGGTTCCAGGACGACGTGCAGGCGCGGTTCCGGAGCGGGGACATCGCGATCGACCTGTACCGGCCGGTGGACTTCCAGGGGTGGTGGCTGGCGACGGACCTGGGGCGGGCGGGGTTCCAGCTGCTGACCAGGGGCGCGGTGCCGCTGGCGCTGGGGGCGCTGGTGTTCGAACTGGCGTTGCCGTCCGAGCCGTTGGTGTGGGCGGAGTTCCTGCTGGCGGTGGTGCTGGCGGTGGTGGTGAGTTTCGGGGTGCGGTTCCTGGTCTCGCTGGCGGGCTTCTGGCTGCACGACTCGGAGGGGGTGCGGGCGGCGGTGATGGTGCTGTCGATGTTCTTCTCCGGGATGCTGCTGCCGCTGGCCCTGTTCCCGGGCGCTCTCGGGGAGTTGGCCCGGGTGCTGCCGTTCTCGGCGATGGTGCAGCTGCCCGCCGACGTGCTGCTGCAACGGCGCACCGGGTACAGCCTGTTGACCCTCTACGGCTTCCAACTGGCTTGGGCGGCTGCCCTGTTGATGCTGGGTCGGGTGGCGCAGGCGCTCGCGGTGCGCAAGGTGGTGGTGCAGGGTGGTTGAGACCGAGTCGCTCGCCGCCCGGGCGGGCTGGGCGGTGCGGTCGTGGTGGCTGATCGCCGCGATGTGGGGCCGGTCGATGCTGACCTACCGGACGTCGTTCCTGCTGGGCCTGGCCGCGAACGTGCTGATCACGTTCCTGGACTTCGCGGTGCTGATCCTGATGTTCCGGCACACCCGGCAGCTGGCCGGGTGGACGCTCGCCGAGACCGGGTTCCTGTACGGGACGAGTTCGGTGGCGCTGGGCGCGGCCAACCTGCTGGTCGGTTCGGTGAGCGGGCTGGGCGAGCGGGTGCGCTCCGGGACGCTGGACACCATGCTGATCCGGCCCGCCCCCGCACTGGCCCAACTCGCCGCGGAGCGCTTCTCGTTGCGCAGGCTGGGCCGGCTGGTGCAGGGGTTCGCGGTGCTCGGCTGGTCGCTCACCGCGCTGGACGTGCGGTGGACCTGGGACCGGGTGCTGATGGTGCCCGGTCTGCTGCTGTGCGGGACGGTGATCTTCTGCGCGGTCTTCGTCGGCTGCTCCTGCGTGCAGTTCTGGTGGGGCGACGCCGCCGAACTGCAGAACTCCGTCACCTACGGCGGCTCCACGATGCTCCAGTACCCGCCGACGGTGTTCGCCAAGGAGGTCGTCGCGGGCACCGTGTTCGGGGTGCCGCTGGCGTTCGTCAACTGGCTGCCCGCGCTGCACATCCTGGACCGGCCCGACCCGCTCGGGCTGCCCGTCGCGTTCCGGTTCGCGTCGCCGGTCGCGGCCGCGCTGTGCGTGCTGGCCGCGGGACTGGCCTGGCGGGCCGGGCTGCGCGCGTACCGCTCCACCGGAAGCTGAGAGAGGGAGAGGACCGTGGCGGTGATCGAGGTGGAGGACGTCCGGCGGACGTTCACCGTCCGTACCAGGAACGGCCGCTGGCGGCGCGAGAAGCGTGAGGTGCGGGCCGTGGACGGGCTGACCTTCCAGGTCGAGGAGGGGGAGTGCGTCGGCTATGTCGGGCCGAACGGGGCGGGCAAGTCGACGACGGTGAAGATGCTGACCGGCATCCTGGTGCCCAGCGGCGGGCGGCTGCGGGTCGCCGGGGTCGACCCCGCGGCCAGGCGGGCCGCGCTGGCCCGGCGGATCGGCGTGGTGTTCGGCCAGCGCACCACCCTGTGGTGGGACCTGCCGCTGCGCGACAGCTACGAACTGGCCCGGCGGATCTACCGGATCCCCGACGCCCGCTACCGGACCAACCTCGACCGGTGCGTCGAACTGCTCGACCTGGGCGCGCTGTTGGACACCCCGGTGCGACAGCTCTCGCTCGGCCAGCGGATGCGCGGCGACCTCGCCGCCGCGCTGCTGCACGACCCGAGCGTGCTGTACCTGGACGAGCCGACCATCGGGCTCGACGTGATCAGCAAGACCAAGGTCCGCGAGTTCCTCCGCGAGACCAACCGGGAGCAGCGCACCACCGTGCTGCTCACCACCCACGACCTCACCGACATCGAGCAGCTGTGCGGCCGGGTGATGGTGATCGACCACGGCCGGCTGGTGCTGGACGGCCCGCTGGAGGAACTGCACGCGGCCGGCGGGAGCGAACGCACCCTGGTGGTCGACCTGGCCGGCCCGCACCCGCCGATCGAGCTGCCCGGGGTGCGCACCGTCAAGGTGGAGGGTCCGCGGCAGTGGCTGGCGTTCCCGGCCCGGCAGAGCGCCGCGCCGCTGGTCGCCGCCGTCGCCGAGCGCTACCCGCTGGTCGACCTGTCGGTGCGCGAACCCGCCATCGAGGACGTGATCGCCCGGATCTACGCCGGCGCCGCGGGCGAACCGGTGGCCTGACCCGCTCACTCGATCGGGTTGGGGGAGGTGACCGAACGGTCGGTACGGGAGTTGGTATCTCGTGACCGAGCACGAACCGGACGTCAGTGTGGTGATCGCCGTCCACGACACCATGCCCTACCTCACCGACTGCCTGACCTCGCTGGTCGAACAGACCATCGGCGAGGCCCGGATGGAAGTGGTCGCCGTCGACGACGGGTCGAGCGACGGCAGCACCGAGGAGCTCGCCCGGTTCGCCGCCGCCCACCCCGGACTGCTGCGCACCGTGCGGCAGCCCGCGTCCGGCGGGCCCGCCAAGCCCACCAACCGCGGCACCGACCTGGCCCGCGGCCGCTACCTGATGTACCTCGGGGCCGACGACTGGCTCGGCCCCGAGGCGCTGGAGCGGATGGTCGACACCGCCGACCGCTGGCAGTCCGACGTGCTGATCCCCAAGCTCGTCGGTGAGAACGGCCGGGTCGTCCCGCAGGGCATCTTCGAGCGCACCGTCGAACAGGTCGGCTTCACCGACTCCGCGCTCGCCTGGGCGCTCGCCGACACCAAGATGTTCCGCCGCTCCCTGGTGCTCAGCCACGGCCTGCGCCGCCGCGAGGACCTGCCGGTCTGCTCCGACCAGCCGTTCACCCTCGGCGCGCTGCTGAACGCCCGGAAGGTGTCCGTGCTCGCCGACTACGACTACTACCACCTGGTGCTGCGGCAGGACCGCTCGAACGTCACCCACCGGGCCGGGCCGATCGACCGGCTGCGCGCCATGGACGCCGTCCAGGAGGTGCTGGAGCGGGGCACCCGGCCCGGGCCGGTCCGCGACGCCGTCCGGGAGCGCTACTTCAGCTGGGACGTCCCGCAGTTGCTGCAGGAGCAGTTCCTCGCCGAGCCGCCCGCCATGCAGCGGCGCATCCTCGGCGAGATCGGCCGGCTGCTGGACCGGCACTGCTCGCCCGGCGTGTTCGGCGCCGTGCCGGTGCCCGCCCGGCTGCGCCTCGCACTCGCCCGGCGCGGCGAACTCGCCACCCTGTGCGAGCTGATCGACTGGGAGCGGCAGCACGGCCCCGCCCCCGTCGAACGCCGCGGCGGCCGGCTGTACGCCCGCTACCCGATGTACCGCGACCGGCGGCTCGGCCTGCCCGACACCCTGTTCGACACCGGCCGCGCCCCCGGACCCACCGGCTGGCGGCGGCTGGTCCCCGCCCCGGTGCGCCGCGTCCTGCGCCGCACCCGGCGGGTGCTGCGCGGCCGCCCCGGAACGCTGCGGGCCGCCCGGTGACGCAGCGACACGACCCTTTGCCGAAGAGGAAGGCGACCGAGTGACGGCGCTGCACATCTGCGTGGTCGGACTGGGCAAGATCGGCCTGCCGCTGGCCGTCCAGTTCGCCGCCAAGGGCCACCGGGTCACCGGCGCCGACATCGCGCCCGCGGTGGTCGCCGCCGTCACCGCCGGGCGGCCGCCGTTCCCCCGCGAGGCCCGCCTCGACGAGCTGCTCGCCGAGACCGTCGCCGCCGGGCGGCTGCACGCCACCACCGACACCGTGGCCGCCACCGCCGTGGCCGACGCGGTGGTGATCGTCGTCCCGCTGCTCACCGACGCCGCCGGCCGGCCCGACTTCGCGCTGCTGGACGCCGCCACCGACGCCGTCGCCGCGGGGCTCCGGCCCGGCACGCTGATCAGCTACGAGACCACGCTGCCGGTGGGCACCGTGCGCGGCCGGTTCGCCCGGCGGCTGGAGGCCGGCTCGGGGCTGACCGCCGGCCGGGACTTCGCGCTGGTGTTCAGCCCCGAACGGGTCCGCACCGGGCGGGTCTTCGCCGACCTGCGGCGCTACCCCAAGCTGGTCGGCGGCATCGACGAGGAGTCGACGCGGCGCGGCGTGGAGTTCTACCGGGCGGTGCTGGACTTCGACCCGCGCCCCGACCTGCCGCGCGGCAACGGCGTGTGGCCGCTGAGCGGGGCGGAGGCCGCCGAGTTCGCGAAGCTCGCCGAGACCACCTACCGGGACGTCAACATCGCGCTGGTCAACCAGTTCGCCCGGCTCGCCGACCGGATCGGCGTCGACCTCGTCGAGGTGATCGACGCCTGCAACTCGCAGCCCTACAGCCACCTGCACCGGCCCGGCATCGCGGTCGGCGGGCACTGCATCCCGGTCTACCCGCGGCTGTACCTGTGGAACGACCCGGAGGCGACCGTGGTGCGCGCCGCCCGGGAGGCCAACGAGCAGGTCCCGGCGTACGCGGTCGGCCTGCTGGCGGGCGCGCTCGGCCCGCTGGACGGGGTGGCCGTCACCGTGCTCGGCGCGTCCTACCGGGGCGGGGTCAAGGAGACCGCCGTCTCCGGGGTGTTCCCGCTGGTCGAGGCGCTGCGGGCGGCGGGCGCCGTGGTCGGCGTCAGCGACCCGCTGTACACGCCGGAGGAGCTCGCCGCGCTCGGCCTGCCGCCCGACGACGGCAAGCCCGCCGCCGCGCTGGTCGTGCAGGCCGACCACCCCGAGTACCGGGACCTCGGCGCCGTCGACTTCCCGGGCGTGCAGGTGCTGCTCGACGGCCGGCGGGTCACCGACCCGGCGCGCTGGGAGGGCGTCCGGCGGATCGTCCTCGGCGGAGGCGGAGGCGGGGGCGGAGGCGGGGGCGGAGCCGGCGCGGCCTGACGGCCCGGGCGGATTTGCGGGGCGGCAGTCGTTTCCTGCGACTCGTGTGCGAATCTGGCGGGGTGAGTGTGGACGAGACGGCACCCGGAGTCAGCTTCACCGCCGCCGACGAGGCCAAGCGGCAGGGCGTACGGCGGATGAAGACCATCGCCACCGGCCTGCTGGGCCTGGCCACGGTCGTCTTCGCGCTCGCCACCTGGGCGGGCGCGGCCGGCGCGGGCAGCTGGGCCGGCTACGTGGCGGCCGCCGCCGAGGCCGGCATGGTCGGCGCGCTCGCCGACTGGTTCGCCGTCACCGCGCTGTTCCGCCGCCCGTTCGGGCTGCCGATCCCGCACACCGCGATCATCCCGACCAAGAAGGACGCGTTCGGGCGCTCGCTCGGCGACTTCGTCGGCGACAACTTCCTGTCCGCGCCGGTGGTCCGGGCCCGGCTCGGCCGGATCGGGGTGGCCCGGCGGCTCGGCGAGTGGCTGTCCGCGCCCGGCAGCGCCGAACGCGTCACCCACGAGGCGGCCGCCGCGCTGCGGGGCGTCCTCGCGGTGCTGCGCGACGAGGACGTGCAGGCCGTGGTCGCCGAGGCGATCACCCGGCGGGCCGCCGCCACCTCGGTCGCCGAACCCGCCGGCCGGCTGCTCGGCAGGATCGTCGCCGACGGCGGGCACAAGGGCGTGGTCGACCTGGTCGCGGTGCGGGCCCGCGACTGGCTGGTCGAGCACCACGTCGACGTGGTCAACCGGGTCACCGCCAAGACCCCCGGCTGGACGCCCAGGTTCATCGACCACCAGGTCGGCGAACGCGTCTACAAGGAACTGCTGCGCTTCGTCACCGACGTCCGCGACGACCCGGAGCACCCCGCGCGCGGCGCCCTCGACAACTTCCTCGCCGACTTCGCGCAGGAACTCCAGCACGACCCGGAGACCATCGCCCGGGTCGAACGCGCCAAGTCCGACCTGCTGGCCCGCCCCGAGGTGCAGGACCTGATCGCCTCCTCCTGGTCGGCGGTGCGCACCCTGGTGATGAACGCCGCCGAGGACCAGGACAGCGAGCTGCGCCGCCGGATCACCTCGGGCCTGCGCTCGCTCGGCCGCCGCCTCGCCACCGACGCCAAACTCCAGGCGAAGACCGACGGCTGGCTGCTGGACGCCGCCGAGTACGTGGTCTCCACCTACCGGCAGGAGATCACCTCGCTGATCTCCGAGACGGTGGCCGGCTGGGACGCCGACGACGCCTCCCGCAAGATCGAGGCCAACGTCGGCCGCGACCTCCAGTTCATCCGGATCAACGGCACCGTGGTCGGCGCGCTGGCCGGCCTGCTCATCCACACCGTCAGCACGGCGCTCGGCGGCTGACGAACCGTCCGGTCCGCCCCCGGCGGGTCGGTGTCCGACCCTTTCGGTAGGGTGATCGACCGGTCGGCGCGGCCAGGGGGGCCGAAGCCGGGTATTCCATGGGGGAGTTGACCGTGAAGACGGTTCACGCACGCACGCTCGGACTGCGCATCGCCGCACTGGCCGCGGCCGGACTGGTACTGACGGCCTGCAACGACGACGAGGCCGCCACGGGGGCGACCGGCCAGAGCGCGTCGCCGACGGCGTCCGCGTCGGCCACGACGTCCGCGAAGCCCAGCGGCAAGGCGAGCGGAAAGCCCAGCAGCAGCGCCGTCACCGGGGGCGACGCGGCCGCCCGGGCCAGGACCGACAAGCTCGCGCTGACCCCCGCGGACTGGGGCGCCGGGTTCGAGACCCGCATCGACGACGACACCAGCCTGGCCAAGTTCACGATGGACAAGTCCTGCCTGTACAAGGAGGACGGCCCGGACAAGACGCTGGTCGCCTACACCAACCGGTTCGTGCGGGTGCAGCGCCCCGACGGCAGCCAGCTCTGGGGCACCAGCGGCGCCTCGCAGGCCACCACCGCCGACGCCGCGCACCAGGAGATGGCGAAGTGGGCGGCCGACATCAGGCGCTGCCCCGACTACAAGGACGACAGCGGCACCCAGACCACCTCCGCGCACGACATCGAGTCGCCCAAGGTGCCCGGCGCCGACGAGGTGTTCTCGGAGGAGGGCCTGGCCGTCTACCACGACGACGACGGCACCACGACCCCGCCGCGGCCGTACTCCTCCATCACCGCGCGCAAGGGGGCGCTCACCGTGTGGGTGTTCGTCGACCTCGCCCCCGACCAGCAGGTCTTCGAAGGCCGCGCCCAGGCGCGGGCGCTGCTCCAGAAGATCACCGCCAAGTGGTGACACCGCCGTCCACTCCGGCGGGTTAGCATGCGAGGTCTGTCCGGATCCGGGTGAGTAGACGGGAGCGTGCCATGGCCGAGGGAGTCCAGGGGATCGAGGCGTTCATCGCCGGAATGCCGAAGGCGGAGCTGCACGTGCACCACGTCGGCTCGGCCTCGCCCCGGGTGGTCGCCGAACTCGCCGCCCGGTACGCCGGGCGCACCGAGGTCCCGGCGGACCCGGAGGCGCTCGCGAAGTACTTCACGTTCACCGACTTCGCGCACTTCATCGAGGTCTACCTGAGCGTCGTCGACCTGATTCGCGACGCCGAGGACGTCCGCTCCCTCACCTACGGCGTCGCCGAGGACATGGCCCGGCAGAACATCCGCTACGCCGAACTGACCGTCACGCCCTACTCGTCGACCCGCCGGGGCATCCCCGACGTCGCCTTCATGGAGGCGATCGAGGACGCCCGGCTGGCCGCCGAGAGGGAACTCGGCGTCGTCCTGCGCTGGTGCTTCGACATCCCCGGCGAGGCCGGACTGACCTCCGCCGAGGAGACCGCCCGGCTCGCCCTCGACCTGGCGCCCGCCGGACTGGTCTCCTTCGGCCTCGGCGGCCCCGAGATCGGCGTGCCCCGCCCGCAGTTCAAGCCGTACTTCGACCGGGCCCGGGCGGCCGGTCTGCACAGCGTGCCGCACGCCGGCGAGTCCACCGGGCCGGAGACCGTCTGGGACGCGATCTGGGTGCTCGGCGCGGAACGCATCGGCCACGGCACCCAGTCCGTCAAGGACCCGGCGCTCGTCGACCACCTCGGCGAACACCGGATCCCGTTGGAGGTCTGCCCGACCTCCAACCTGGCCACCCGGGTGGTCGAGCGGATCGAGGACCACCCGATCCGGCAGATGGTCGACGCCGGGCTGCTGGTCACCGTCAACAGCGACGACCCGCCGATGTTCGGCACCGACCTCAACACCGAGTACGCCGTCGCCGCGAAGCTGCTCGGCCTGGACGAGACCGGGATCGCCGCGCTCGCCCGCAACGCGGTGGAAGCCTCCTTCCTGGACCTGGCGGGCAAGCGACGGCTGACCGGCGAGATCGACGCCTACCTGGCGGGCTGGGGCGCCACCGCCTGAGCCCGCGCCGGACGGTCGGTCGGGCGGGTGAGGAACCAGCGCTCGGCCGCCGTCCAGGCGGTGCTCGTCAACAGGTAGAGACCGCCGGCCAGCGGCAGCAGCAGGGCGAACAGCGGAGTGCCGAACGCCAGCCAGCGCAGCAGCCCGAGACCGGCGGGAGCCCCGTCGGGCGCCGGGGCCTGCTCGGCGCGGTGGACGCTCCACCAGGCCAGTGCGAGGAGCGCCGCCTCGAGGACCGCGAACACGGCGAACTGGGCCGGGGCGTGGGCGGCCGCCGGGTGCGTACCGAGCGGGACGCCCGCGAGGGTGGCGTCCAGCAGGTTGCCCGGGGCGGTGGTGAACAGGCGGTACATCACCGAGAAGAACGGCGCCTGCAACAGGGCCGGCAGCAGACCGGCGAACGGGGAGACGCCCTCGGCGCGGTTCAGCGCCAGGAGCTCGCGGGCCAGGCGGTCACGGTCCTTCGCGTGACGCTTCTTCAGTTTCGCGACCTGGGGCGCGATGCGGGTACGGGCGCGTTCGGCGCGGGCCGCGGAGCGGGCGAGCGGGTGCAGGGCGGCGCGGACGGCGAGGGTGAAGACGACGATCGCCGCTGCGGTGGGGATGACGCCTGCGAGGGTTGCGACGGCGGCGTGGGCGAGACGGACTGCGGGGTCGAGGACGCTCAGGATCGACATGGGTCGGCTCTCCGGGTGTGTGCGGACGGGACGGTGCACGGAGGGCGGACGCGACAGAGGGGGCCTCTTCCGCGGGAGCCACGGGGCGCGGCGGGCGCAGCGGAAGTCGACGGCAGTGGTGGGTTGCTCGCGCAGTTCTCCCCAGCCCTGGCGGGCCGGGAGGTGCCCCCATGCGCCCCTGACGGGGCACGGAGGCTCAGTGCCTACAGCCCCTGACGGTGCGTGGGAGTTCAGTGCCCACAGCCCCTGGCGGGGTGCGGAGACTCGGAGATGCGCGAGGAGAGAAGTGCCCCTCAGACGGCGGCCGCAGGCCGGCGGCCTGGGGCTCGGGGGCGGGGGCGGCCCGGGGCGGCGGGGTCGCGCGGGGGGAGGTAGGCCGTGCGGTAGGCGCGGCGGCGCAGCGCGGCGGCGTGGACCGCGGCGGGGGTGCCGGCGATCGGGAGGCGGGCCGGGGTGAGGGCCAGGGTGACGGCGCAGGTCAGGACGAGGAGTGCGGCCGTGGTGACGGCGCCCGGGCCGGTCGGCAGGTCTCCGGTGAGGACCCGGAGCAGCGCGAGCAGGAGCGGAGTGACGAGCACGGTGCGCACCTCCTCGGTTCGGGTCCGAACCCGATGCTACGTCACCGGCGGGGCGGGGGACAGCAGTTGGTCCGTCCCGCCGGCGGCGGTGCGGTCAGGGGAGGCGGACGACGCTCGCCGTGGCCGCGGAGGCGCGGGCGGCCTCCAGGACGGTGAGGGTGGCGACGGCGTCGCGGGGGTCGACCGGCGGCGGGGTGCGGTCGGTGAGCGAGGCGGCGATGCCCGCGTAGAAGGCCGGGTAGTCACCGGGGTCGGTGGGGACGGGTTCGGCGTCGCCGTCGGTGCCGAGCAGGCCGTACGCGGCGGGGTCGTCGTCGCCCCAGTGGCGGCCGGGTCCGGGACGGTGGCCGGCCCGGAGGGCGGCCTCCTGCGGGTCCATGCCGAACTTGACGTAGCCGGCGCTGTCGCCGAGGACCCGCAGGCGGGGTCCGGCGAGCGGGGTGAGGGCGCTGGTCCACAGCTGGGAGCGGACGCCGCCGGTGTGGGTGAGGGCGAGGAAGGCGTCGTCGTCGACCACCGCGCCGTCCCGGAGGACGTCGATCTCGGCGTACACCGTCTCGACCGGCCCGAACAGGGCGAGGGCCTGGTCGACCAGGTGGCTGCCCAGGTCGTACAGGGTGCCGCCGACCTCGGCGGGGTCGGCGAGTTCGCGCCAGCCGGCCTTGGGCTTGGGGCGGAAGCGCTCGAAGCGGGACTCGAAGCGGTGCACCCGGCCGAGCCGGCCCTCCTCGACCAGGCGGCGGGCGGTGCGGAAGTCGCCGTCCCAGCGGCGGTTCTGGAACACCGACAGCAGCAGGCCGGACTTCTCGGCGAACTCGCACAGGTCGCGGGCCTCGGCGCTGGTCGCGGCGAGCGGTTTGTCGACGACGGTGGCCAGGCCGGCCAGCAGGGAGGTGCGGGCGAGCGGGACGTGGGTGCGGTTCGGGGAGGCGATCACCACCAGGTCGTAGCGGTCGGCGTCCTCGAACAGCTGGTCGGGGGTGTCGAGGGCGCGGGCGTCGGGGTGGTCGCGGTGGAGCTGGGCGCGGCGCTCGGGGTTGGCGGTGACCACCGCGTCCAGCCGGAGTCCGGGGGTGGTGGCGATCAGCGGGGCGTGGAAGGCCGAGCCGGCCAGGCCGTAGCCGATCAGGCCGACGCGGAAGGGGGCAGGGGGCGTGCTCATGACCCCCACTCAACCATCCCCGTCCCCCGGAGCGGCGGACGCCACCCGGTCCGTCCGCCCAGGTCGGGACGGTCCGGCGGGCTTGGTGCGGCGGCGCGCGGTGGCGGCGGCAGCGCCGGTGAGCAGCACCGCCGAGCCGAGCGACAGCAGCACGCCGCGGTCGGCGCCGCCGTCGGCGAGGGCGTCGGCGGTGGCGGGCGCGGCGGCGCCGCCGAGCAGGACGGCGGCGGCCAGCAGGACGGCGGTGCGGCGGACGGAGGCCACGGGCGGGGCTCCTTGCGTCGGACGGAGGGTGTGTCCGGGACGCTAGCCGCACCGGGAGCGAGAACTGATGATGCGTCGGAACGGTTAGGCGCGGCTTAAGGCTGTCTTGAGGCGGCCCCGGCCTGTCGCGACGGGCCGGGGCCGGGCGGTCACGCGCCGTCGGCGAACAGGACGGCGGCGGCGCGCTGCGTGTCGGTGTACTCGCGCACCTCGGCGATCCGGCCGTCGCGGACGGTGAAGATCCCCAGGTTGCGGTTGTCGTACCGCAGGCCGTGCACGGTGGTGCAGTGCGAGGCCCACTCGGCGACCACCCGGTCGCCCTCGACGACCGGGGCGCCGATCGGCTCGACGCGGATGGCGGTGCCGGGCGCGATCAGGCCGCCGATCGAGCCGAGGAACTCCTCGACGACGGCCTGCCGGCCGCGCCACTCGCCGCTCAGCGGCAGGTCGCCGGGGTAGTGCCAGACGACGTCCTCGGTGAAGGCGTCCCGGATCGCGTCCTGGTCGCCGCGGGCGACGGCGGCGATGTAGTCGGCCACGACGGTGCGCGGGTCGGTGCTCACGAGAGGTCTCCTTCGGCGGGGCGGTCGAGGGTGAGGACGGTGTTGCCGCGGACCTGTCGGTCGCGCAGCGCGTCGATCGCGTCGGCGGTGCGGTGCCAGTCGTCGACCAGGCCGAGTTCCGGGTGCAGCCGGCCCTCGGCGGTCAGCCGGACCAGGGTGTGCAGGTCCGGGCCGTCGGGGTGGTCCACGTCGGCGTAGGAGAAGTGCTGGACGGTGGCGGAGGCCGGGCCGTTCAGCAGGGCGAAGAAGTCCAGCCGGACCGGCTCCCGGGAGGCCTGCCCGAACCAGATCAGCCGACCGCGCGGGGCGAGCAGCGCCAGCGCCTGCGGCAGCGCCGTGCCGCCGGTGGACTCCAGCACCAGGTCGTACGGCCCGCGTGCGTCGGCGAGCGTGTGGACCACCTCCGCCGCGCCCAACTCCCTCAGCCGCGCCCCGCGTTCGGGGCTCGCGGTGACGGCGGTCAGCTCCGCCCCGGCGGCCGCGGCGAGCTCCGTCAGGTAGTGGCCGACGCCGCCGGACGCGCCGGTCAGCAGCAGCCGCCGGCCAGTGACGGCGCCCGCCGCGCGCAGCAGCCGCAGCGCGGTCAGCCCCGCCAGCGGGAGGGTGGCGGCGGTACGGGTGTCCAGCTGCTCCGGCAGCACCGCCAGGGCGTCGGTGCGCACCGCCGCGTACTCGGCCCAGCCCGCGGCCGGCGGGTGGGCGACCACCCGCTGCCCGACGGCGGGCCCGCTGCCGTCGGCGGCGGCCTGCACGACCAGCCCCGCGACGTCCTTGCCGGGCCGCCAGCCCGCCGGCGGGTCCTCCAGCGCGAAGGTCTCGCCGCGGTTCACCGAGAACGCGTCGACCTTCACCAGCACCTCGTCCGGGCGCGGCTCGGGCTGCGGCAGCTCGGTGAACTCGACCGTGCCGCGGGCGGGGATCAGGGCCTTCATGGGTGTGTCCTTCGATCGGCGGGGGCGGGCCGCTGCGGGCGGCCCGGCGGGAACACGCCCAGTACACGGCCGCGGCCGCACCCCGGTCCAACAACCCGAACACGCCGACGACAACCGATGGTTGTCGGCGATGATGGCCGGATGGACCCGGACCTCGGACAGCTGCGCGCCTTCGTCACGGTCGCCGACCAGCGGCACTTCGGGCGCGCCGCCCAGCAGTTGGCGATCAGCCAGCAGGCACTGTCGAAGCGGATCGCCCGACTGGAGCAGGAACTCGACACCCGGCTGCTCGACCGCGGCCCCGCCGCCGTCCGCCTCACCGCCGCCGGGGAGCGCCTGCTCGACCCGGCGCGGACCGCGCTGGCCGCCGGACAGGCCGCCCTCGCCGCCGTCCGCCGGCCCGCCGAACCGGCCCGGCTGGACGTCTGGGGCCACCTGTTCGAGCCGCTCCGCACCGTCCGTGAAGTCCTCGCCGCGGCAACGGAGTTGACCATCGAGGTCGGCCCGGCCCGGGATCTCGCCGCAGTGGCCGCCGCGCTCGACCGGGGCGAGAGCGCCGCCGGCTTCGGACGCCACCACACCGGCCCCGACGGGCAGTTGGCGCACCGACTGGTCCGGCTGGAGCCCGTCGACGCGGTGCTGCCCGCCGCCCACCCGCTGGCCCGCGCCGAGGCCCTGCGCCCCGCCGACCTCGCCGTGCTGCGGCTGGTGCTGCCCGCCGACCCCGCCCGGCTGGACTTCCTCACCCGGTTCGCCGAACGCTTCGGCGTTCCGCTGCTCCCCGGCGACGCCAACCTCGGCCTCGACCACCTGCTCGAACGCGTCCGCACCGTCCCCGACGGCTGCACCCTGCTGCCCGCCGAACTGCCGCTCGCCGTCCCGCCGGGCCTGGTCGTCCGCCCGCTCGCCGACCCCGTCCCGCTGTACGCCTGGTCACTGGTCTGGCACCGCGAACGCCCGCACCCCGCGATCCCCGCCCTGCTGCGGGCCTTCGCCGACCGCGGCCGCGACCGCCGCTGGCTGGAGTACCGCCCCGGCCGCGACTGGCTCCCGGAGACCGACGCCCGCGACCTGGCCTGAGCGGGCCCGGCACCACCGGGGGCGGCCCGGCCGACGTCGTGCCGTGCCGCCCCGGGCTTCCGTCAGATCAGCTCGACCAGGTCCGCGATGGACTCCACCACCTGGGTCGGGCGGTACGGGAAGCGGTCCACGTCGCCGGCCTGGGTGAGGCCGGTCAGCACCAGGAAGGTCGACATGCCGGCCTCCATGCCGGAGACGATGTCGGTGTCCATCCGGTCGCCGATCATCGCGCTGTTCTCCGAGTGCGCGCCGATCGCGTTCAGGCCGGCCCGCATCATCAGCGGGTTCGGCTTGCCGACGAAGTACGGCTCCACGCCGGTGGCCTTGGTGATCAGCGCCGCGACCGCGCCGGTCGCCGGCAGCGCACCCTCGGCGGACGGGCCGGTCTCGTCCGGGTTGGTGGCGATGAACCGGGCGCCCGCGTCGATCAGCCGGACCGCCTTGGTCATCGCCTCGAACGAGTAGGTGCGGGTCTCGCCGAGCACCACGAAGTCCGGGTCGGTGTCGGTCAGCACGTAGCCGACGTCGTGCAGCGCGGTGGTCAGACCGGCCTCGCCGATCACGTACGCGGTGCCGTTCGGGCGCTGGTCGGAGAGGAACTTCGCGGTCGCCAGCGCGGACGTCCAGATGTGCTCGGCCGGCACGTCCAGGCCCATCCGGGACAGCCGGGCGTGCAGGTCGCGCTGGGTGTAGATGGAGTTGTTGGTGAGCACCAGGAACGGCTTTCCGGACTCACGCAGCCGCTTGATGAAGGCGTCGGCCCCCGGGATCGGCACGCCCTCGTGGATGAGGACTCCGTCCATGTCGGTCAGCCAGGTCTCGATGGGCTTGCGGTCTGCCACGGTGGGTCTCTCCTAGGTCTTGCGACGGTCGAACGATCGATGTGCATCGCTCCGACCGGACACCGCTGGCCGGCCGGGCGCCACTGGCTGCCCCAACGCAGGCCAGCCTAGTGCGCCCCGCCGGCCGACCACAGGGGCGGCCGGGCCCTCAGCCCGCGTAGGGGTTGCCGCCGGGCGGCGGCTGCTGTCCGTAGGGCTGCTGGCCGTAGGGAGGCTGCTGTCCGTACGGGGGCTGCTGTGCGTACGGGGGCTGCTGTCCGTAGGGCTGCTGCGACTGCTGACCGTAGGGCGGCGGCGGGGGAGCCTGACCGTAAGGCGGCTGCTGACCCGGGAGCGGCAGCGGGGGCGGCGGGACCGGGGCGGCCGAGGCGCCGCGGTTCCGGCGGACGATCAGCACCACCACGACCAGCAGCACCACGACGGCCACCGCACCGCCGATCGCCAGCGGCACGACGTTCGAGGACTTCTCCGGTGCAGCGGACGGCTGCGTCGCCGGGTCCTGCCCCGGCCCGGAGTCGGCGGGCGCGCTCGCGGCCCCGCTCGGCTGCGCCGCTTCGGCGGACTTCCCGGTCTTCCCGGGCGCGGGCGAGGCCGCGGCGGGCAGCGGGCTGACGTTCGCCGGGCCCGGGTCGCCGGGGTCGGTCAGCGCGATCCGCGGCCGGACGGTGCCGTAGCCGAGGTAGTCGCTGCGCTGCTGCGGGTTGCTCGCGGTGTTGATCAGCACCCGCAGCACCTGGTTGCCCGACCAGTCCGGGTGCGCCGACCAGATCAGCGCCGCCGAGGCGGAGACCAGCGCGGTGGCGCCGGAGGTCCCGTGCCCCTTGCAGTAGCCGGACGAGCCGGTGCACGCCTCGTAGAGGTCCTGGCCCGGAGCGGCGAGGGCGACCTGCGGGCCGTGCTCCGACTCCGCGGTGACCTTTCCGTCCTGGTCGGTGGCGGCGACGCCGACCACGCCGCTCATCGAGGCGGGGTACTCCAGGCGGTTGTCGGTGTCGCCGGTGTTGCCGACCGCGGCGAACAGCAGGACGCCCTTGGCCGCCGCGTGATCGACCGCCGCCTTGAGCTTGTCGACGTCGGCGGGCTGCACGGAGGCTGCGGCCATGCCCAGTGACATGTTGACGATCTTCGCGTTGTGGTCGACCGCGTAGGTGATGGCCTGGGCGACCTGAGCCATGCCCCTGCTGTCGGAGCCCAGGCCCCCCTCCATGTCGATCTTGATCGGGAGGATCTTCGCTCCGGGGGCGAGGCCGTACGCGCCCTTGCCGCCCAGACCCTTGCCGGTGCCGGCGATGGTGCTGGCCATCTCCGTTCCGTGGCCGTCGCTCGGCGAGAGTTCTCCGCCGGGCTTGGTGCTGAAGTCGGTGCCGGCCACCAACTGCCCGGCCAGGTCGGGTGCGTCGGCCTTCACACCGGAGTCGATCACGGCCACGGTGACGCCGGATCCGGTGCTGGTCCGCCACATCTCCTCGGCGTGCATCGCGTCCAGGTGCCACTGCTGCGCGCGGATCGAGTCCACCGCGAGCGCGGGTCCCGCCGTCCACCCCCACAGGACACCGGTGACCGCCACTGCTGCGGCGAGCTGCCGCCCCCGTCCTGCCCTGCCCGTCTGCCGCATCCCGAACTCCTTCGCACGCCGACGTGTTCGGCGAGTGGCTTGCCTCCGACCGCACGAGGCTGCCCGGCCGCAGGAGCGGTATTCCCCTGCGGCCGGGCAGCAGGTGCGGCCGTTACTCGATCACACCCGGGTTGGCCGGGCCCATGCCGGACGTCCAGGTGTCCTCGTCCTCGATCAGGTAGTCGGGACGCTTGCCCTGCGGCTTGCCCTTGCGGTTCGCACCGCCCTGGCCGCCGCCGAAGCCGCCCTGGCCGGACCGGCCGTCGGCGCCCCGCTCGCCCCGGGCGCGCAGCCCGGTGCCGCCCGGCGTGAACTCGCCGCCCGCGGCCGGTCCGCGCCGTCCGCCGACGGTGCCGCCGGCCCGGTTGACCAGCCCGCTGCCGCGTGCACCGCCGCCGGCCCCGCCACGGGCGCCACCGGCACCCGCGCCGCCGCCGTGCGGCATGCCGCCGCCCATGCCCGAGGCGCCCGCGCGCCCCGATTGGCCGGCTTGACCTGCCTGGCCCGTGCCGGTGGGCGTCGCGGTGGTGCCACCGGTCCGGCCGGCCCCGGCCGAGCCGCCCGAGTAGCCGCCGCCACCGGGGATCGGGCCGCCCTGGTAGCCGCCGCCTCCACCGGAGCCGCCGAGGCCGCCGCCACCGCCGTAGCCGCCACCGCCCGTGCCGCCGCCTCCGCCGCCACCGCCGGTGACCGGAATGGTCGGGTCAGGGGGACTCTGCGTGGGCGTGTGGTCGATGCGCGTGGTCGGGTCCTGGATCGGAGTCGGTGGCGGAACCGGAACCGGCGGGTGCGGCGGCAGCGGCGGATGCGGAGTCGGCGGCGGGACCGGGCCCGGCGGTTCCGGCGGCAGCGGGGGCCGCGGAATCGGTGGCGGGACCGGGCCCGGCGGCTCGGGCGGTTGCGGTTTCGGGGGCTTCGGCGGGCCGGGCGGCTCCCAGATGACGGGACCGCCGTCGCCGGGCTTCCGGCCGGTTCTGCCGTTGCCGTCGCCGACCGAGACGTCCACCGAGTCGTCGCGGTTGAACTTGTCCCCCGGCGGTGGCGGAAACACCGGGGGCTCCAGTGCGTTCAGCTCTGTGATCGACTGCTCGTATGCCTGGGTCAGCTTGGTCATCTGTTGGACGGCCTCGTTGTGGGCCTGGTCGACCCGCTGCTGCGCGGCCTGGGCCTGCGCGGGAGTGACCCAGTCGGAGTCGACGAATCCGGCGACCTCGCCGGCCGCCCAGCGGCCGGCCGAACCGCCGATGCCGAGCACGCCGCCCAGGATGTCGCCGCCGGTGTTGACGGCGCCGTTGGGCTGTCCGTCGTAGCGGCTGACGGTTTCCATGTCGTCGTGCGGCACTGGAGGTATGCCCGACTTGACCGCGGCGAGCATCTCGCCGGCGGAGGCCAGGTACGTGCCGGCACCTTTCGAATAGTCGGCAATGCCCATGGCGGTCTTCGAGACTCCGCTGCCCCAGGACTTGAAGCTGTCGGCTGCGGCGCCCTCCCAGTCGAGGCCGCTCATGTGCGCGTGCAGCTCTTCGCTGACCTCGTCCAACTTCTGCGAGGCGAGCAGCAGTCGCTGGGCCACCTGCATGACGGCGATCGGGTCCGAGTGTTGGACCATCGCCATCAGTTGCTCGTGGCTGGCGCCGCCGATCCCGCCGCCGTCGTGGACCGCCCGCACGAAGCGCTTCTCTGTCATCTCTCGTCTCCCCCGTTCTCCGTCGCCGGAGACGTCGTCAGTACGCGCCTTGCTGGGTGCCGGTGGCCGGAGTCTGCGGGCGGTAGGCGGTCCTCGGGTCGACGGTGCCGGGTTGGTACAGGGGCCGGAACCGGGCCTCCTGTTCGGCGTCCGCGCTGCTGTAGTTGCCGGAGGCCTTGCCGATGCTCGCACTCATGGCCGCGATCTGGGCGGCGAGGGTCTGCGAGAGCTCTTCCAGCTTGGCGTGCACCGTGGTGTACGCGGTCATCAGGTCGTCGGCCTGGCCGAAGTTCTGGCCGAGCTGACCGGTCGCCAGCGTCTGCTGGGAGACCTCGCCGTGACTCGCGGCCGAGCCGTCGAGTTCACGCAGGATCTGGTCGACCTTGTTCTTGAAGGTCTGCAGGTTCTCGACCTCGACCTTGACCGCCCCGCCGCCGACCTGGTTCGCCAGCGCGACCATGGCCGCCGTCTGCGCGGTCGTCGCGACGGCGACCACGTTGTACACGAACCCCGACATCCCGCCGGAGACGTCACTCATTGCCGATCCCCTCCCCCGTGAGCGGACCCACCCCCGTGGTGGCCCGCCGGTGGCATTGGCCGTCTTTCAAGATAGCGGTACGAACGGACGGTCCGTCAGGGGAGCGGCGATAACGGTCCGGGTAGCCTGTGCCGGTCGTCCATTCGCTGAGTGGGCGTCAAAAGGCATGGGGTGCGGGGGAGTTCGGATGGGGGAGAAGCGCGTCACCTGGGCGGAGCTGTACTTCGACCTGGTGTTCGTGTTCGCGGTGACGCAGGTGTCGGCGCTGCTGCACCACCACCACGACTGGGCCGGGTGCGGGCGGGCCCTGGTGGCGTTCGTGCCGGTGTACTGGTGCTGGGTCGGCACCACGGTGCAGGCCAACATCCGGGACGTGGACAACCCGCGGGACCGGATCGGGATCTTCGGGGTGGGCCTGGCGGGACTGTTCATGGCGCTCGCCCTGCCGGGGGCGTTCGGCGACCGCGGCGTGCTGTTCGGCGTCGCGTACTGGGCGGCCCGGCTGCTGCTGATCGGGCTGCTGGCCCGCCGGGTGCGGCGGGTCTGGGCCGGTCCGTACGGGGTGGCTGCGTTCTTCAGCGGTCCGCTGCTGGTGATCGGCGGCCTGCTGGCTTCCCCCGCACGGGAGTTGCTGTGGGCGCTGGCCGCGGCGGCGGACCTGTCGGCGCCGCTGCTGTTCCGCCGGCAGCTGGCGAAGGTCGAGTACCACCCGGGCCACCTGCCCGAGCGCTTCGGGCTGTTCCTGCTGGTGGCGCTCGGCGAATCGATCGTCGGGATCGGCGCCCCGGTGGCCGGCGCCCCGCTGCACGCGGGCCGGCTGGCCTCGGTGGCCGTGGCGTTCGTGATCTCCTGCGCGCTGTGGTGGCAGTACTTCGGGTACGCCGCCGACGCGATGCGGCACGCCCTGGAGACCGCGCTCTCGCGGCGCGACGTGCTGCGCCGGGTGTTCTCGTACGGGCACCTGGCGCTGATCGCCGGGGTGATCACCGTCGCGGTGGGCTTCGCCGAGACGGTGGCCCGGCCCGGGGCGGCGCTCGGCGGCGGTGCGCTCGGGCTGCTGTACGGCGGCAGCGCGCTGTACCTGCTGGCCTTCAACTACACCCGGTGGATGATGTTCGGGAAGCTCTCGCCGACCCGGCTGACCGCAGGCCTGCTGGTGGCCGCGCTGCTGGCGCTGCTGCTCCTCACCCCGCTGCACCGGCTGCCCGCGCTGGCCGTGCTGGTCCTGCTGGCGGCGGTGCTGGTCGGGCTGAGCGGCTGGGAAGAGCTTCGTGTGCGGCGGGCGGAGCGGGCTGTCGGCGCGACTGTGTAGCGTTCTTCGCAACGGGTCCGGAACGGGCCGGGGAACGATCGAGCGAGAGCGGTCGCCGTGCGGCGCGGCCGGTGGGAGGTACATCGTGACGGAGCTGGCCGAGGCGTCCGTGGGCGGCACGCTGGAGCTGCCGGAGTCCTGGCGCGCAGTGCTCGCCGAGGAGACCGGCAAGCCCTACTTCGCGCAGCTGTCGGAGTTCCTGGCGGCCGAGCGGGCCGAGCACGAGGTGTTCCCGCCCGCCGGGCAGGAGTTCTCGGCGCTGGACGTGACCGCCTACCAGGACGTCCGGGTGCTGATCCTCGGCCAGGACCCGTACCACGACAACGGGCAGGCCCACGGCATGAGCTTCTCCGTGCTGCCCGGCGTCAAGGTCCCGCCGTCGCTGCGCAACATCTACAAGGAGCTCAACACCGACCTCGGCCTCTTCACGGAGCCCGGCACCGGCACCGGCTTCAAGATGCCCGACAACGGCTACCTGATGCCGTGGGCCGAGCAGGGCGTGCTGCTGCTGAACGCGGTCCTCACGGTGCAGGCGCACCAGGCCAACTCGCACAAGAACAAGGGCTGGGAGAAGTTCACCGACGCGGTGATCCGCGCGGTCAGCGCCCGCGAGGAGCCGTGCGTGTTCGTGCTGTGGGGCGGCTACGCGAAGAAGAAGCTGTCGCTGATCGACACCGAGAAGCACGTGGTCGTGCAGAGCGGCCACCCGTCGCCGCTGTCGCAGAAGACGTTCTTCGGCACCAAGCCGTTCTCGCAGATCAACGCTGCGCTGGAAGGGTTCGGGCAGAAGCCGGTCGACTGGAACATCCCGAACGTGAAGTAGCGGGGGACCGGAAACGGTGGAACCCCCGGGCCCTGAGGGCCCGGGGGTTTTTCAGCCGGCGAGGACGGGGGGCTCCGTCGCCGCGCGCAGCTGTTCGAGCGTGACGCCGTCGGCGAGCTCGACCAGGCGGAGGCCGTCCGAGGTGACGTCGAGGACGGCGAGGTCGGTGACGATGCGGTGGACGACGCCGCGGCCGGTGGCGGGCAGGGTGAGCTCGTCGACGATCTTCGGGGTGCCGTCCTTCGCGGTGTGCTCCATCACCACGATCAGGCGGCGGGCCCCGTGGACCAGGTCCATCGCGCCGCCCATGCCCTTGACCATCTTGCCGGGGATCATCCAGTTGGCGAGGTCGCCGCTCGCGGAGACCTGCATCGCGCCGAGCACCGAGACGTCGATCCGGCCGGAGCGCACCATGCCGAAGGAGAACGCCGAGTCGAAGTAGGCCGCGCCGGGGTTGACGGTGACGGTCTCCTTGCCGGCGTTGATCAGGTCGGGGTGGACGTCGGCGTCCATCGGGTAGGGGCCGACGCCGAGGATGCCGTTCTCGGAGTGCAGGACGACGTGCACGCCCGCGGGCAGGTGGTTGGGGATCAGGGTGGGCAGGCCGATGCCGAGGTTGACGTACTGGCCGTCGCGGAGTTCGCGGGCGGCGCGGGCGGCGAGCAGGTCGCGCGGGTCGAGCGCGGTGGTCATCAGGACTCCTTCGCGGCGGAAAGACTGACGGTGCGGCGCTCGATCCGGCGGTCGGCGGGGTCGGCGGCGACCACCCGGTCGACGTACACGCCGGGCAGGTGGACGGCGTCCGGCGGGATCTCGCCGGGTTCGACGATCCGGTCGGCCTCGACGACGGTGATCCGGCCGGCGGTGGCGCACAGCGGGTTGAAGTTGCGGGCGGCGGCGTGGAAGACGCAGTTGCCGTGGCGGTCGGCGATCTCGGCGCGGACCAGGGCGAAGTCCGCGACGATCGCCTCCTCCAGCAGGTAGGAGCGCCCGTCGAACTCGCGGACCTCCTTCGGCGGGGAGGCCACCGCGACGGCGCCGCCGCCCGGGGCGTAGCGCCAGGGCAGGCCGCCCTCCTCGACCTGGGTGCCCGCGCCGGCCGGGGTGTAGAACGCGGGGATGCCCGCGCCGCCGGCCCGCAGCCGTTCCGCGAGGGTGCCCTGCGGGGTCAGTTCGACCTCCAGTTCGCCGTTCAGGTACTGGCGGGCGAACTCCTTGTTCTCGCCGACGTAGCTGGAGGTCATCCGGGCGATCCGGCCGGCCCGGAGCAGCAGGCCGAGGCCCCAGTCGTCCACGCCGCAGTTGTTGGAGACGACGCGCAGGCCGGTGGTACCCGCGTCGACGAGCGCGCCGATCAGGGTGGACGGGATGCCGCACAGGCCGAAGCCGCCGACCGCGAGCACCGCGCCGTCGGGAATGTCCCCGACCGCGCGGGCGGGGGAGTCCAGGACCTTGTCCAAGGGGGCCACCTTCTCGAAGGGGGAGGGCTGACTGCCGCACCACACTCGTCGCAGGCCCCGGCGCTTTCCATGGCGGGCGACGCCATGGAGCAGGGCGGATCCATGTGTCCGTCACACACCTCCCGAGGAGTGGCGCCGCAACATGTCGCCGGCCCACACAGAAGCGGCTGCCGATGCGTGCTCCCGTCACATGTCGTCTTCCGGGTGGCCCCCCTACGGTTCCCGCATCCCACCAGCACAGGTACGTCAGGAGCTCCCCACCATGTCAGTCACCGACGCCACCCCCAGACGCCCCGTCCGCAGGCTCGCCGCGCTGGCCGCCTGCGTGCTGCTCGCGTCCGCCTGCGCCAAGGCCGGTACGGCGGGCACCTCGGCGGAGGCGGGCGGCGGCGACAAGAGCCCGGTCAAGGTCGGCCTGGTGTACTCCAAGACCGGTCCGCTGGCGGCCTACGGCAAGCAGTACCTGGAGGGCTTCAAGGCCGGTCTGTCGTACGCCACCAAGGGCACGAACGCGGTCGGCGGGCACCCGGTGGAGATCGCCGAGCAGGACGACGCGGGCGACCCGGCGAAGGCCGTGTCCGCGGCGAAGGACCTGATCGGCAAGAACTACAAGATCCTGGCGGGCTCCACCGCCTCCGGCGTGGCCCTGCAGGTCGGCCCGATCGCCGCGCAGAACAAGGTGCTGTTCATCAGCGGCCCGGCCGCCGCCGACAAGGTCACCGGCCTGAACAAGTACACCTTCCGCTCCGGCCGGCAGTCCTACCAGGACACCAAGGCCGCCGCGTCCTTCATCGGCGACGCCAAGGGCAAGAAGGTCACCGTCCTCGCGCAGGACAACGCCTTCGGCCAGGCCAACGTGGCCGCCGTCAAGGACGTCCTCGGCGGCGAGGGCGCCACCGTGGAGGCGGTGCTGGCCCCGCCGTCCGCCACCGACCTGACGCCGTTCGCGACCCAGGCCAAGGCCGCCAAGCCCGACCTGCTGTTCGTGGCGTGGGCCGGCGACACCGCCTCCGCGCTGTGGACCTCGCTCAACCAGCAGGACGTGTTCTCCTCGACCAAGGTCGTCACCGGCCTCGACGTGGCCGCCTCGTACCCGCTGTTCGGCCCCGCCGCCGAGAAGATCGACTTCCTGAACCACTACTTCTCCGGCGCGGCCGGCGGCACCGAGGCCGAGCTGGCGATGAACGACTTCGTCACCAAGAACGGCTCCAAGTCCGACCTGTTCACCCCGGACGGCTTCACGGCCGCGCAGATGGTGGTGCACGCGCTGGAGGCCAACAAGGGCTCCGACACCGACACCGACGCGCTGGTGAAGTCGCTGGAGGGCTGGAGCTTCGACGGCGTCAAGGGCAAGCTGACCGTCCGCGCCGAGGACCACGCGCTGCTGCAGCCGATGTTCCAGGTGAAGCTGACCGGCACCGGCGCCGCCGCCAAGCCCACCGCGGAGAAGGTGCTGTCGGCCGACCAGGTCGCCCCGCCGGTCGCCAAGATGGCGGGCTGACCGCAATGAGCACCCCCGCCCCGGTTCTGCGGCTGGACGGCCTCGGCTGGTCCGTCCGCGGCGTCCCGATCGTCCAGGACGTCACCTTCGACGTCGCCGAGGGCGAGTTCGTCGCCTTCATCGGCCCGAACGGGGCGGGCAAGACCTCCCTGTTCAACCTGATCTCCGGCATCTACCCGGCCAGCCACGGCACCCTCCGGCTGGACGGCGCCGACATCACCGCCCTGCCGGTGCCCGCCCGGGCCCGGCGGGGTCTCGGCCGGACCTTCCAGACCTCCTCGCTGTGGCCCGGCCTGACCGTCGCCGACCACGTCCGGCTGGCCGCGCAGGCCGCGGCCGGGCCGGCCGCCTCGTACCGGATCTGGCGGCGCGCCGACCGGTACCGGCAGCAGGTCGAGGAGACCCTGGAGCGCACCGGCCTCGCCGACCAGGCCGACGACCTGGCCGGTTCGCTGTCGCACGGCGGCAAGCGGAAGTTGGAGCTCGCGGTGCTGCTGGTGGGCGACCCCCGGCTGATCCTGCTCGACGAGCCGATGGCGGGGGTGAGCGCCGAGGAGGTGCCCGCCCTGGTCGAGCTGATCCGCTCCGTGCACCGGCAGGGCCGCACCGTCCTGATGGTCGAACACCACATGGACGTGCTGCTGGGCCTGGCCGACCGGCTCGCCGTGATGCACCACGGCACGCTGCTCGCACTCGACACCCCCGAGGCCGTGATGGCCGACGAAACCGTCCAGGGGGCCTACCTCGGGGAGGCGCTGTGACGACCCTGCTCGCCGTCCGCGACCTCCGGGTGGTGATCGACGGACTGCACATCCTGCACGGGGTGGACCTGGACGTCGCCGCCACCGGAGTCACCGCACTGCTCGGCCGCAACGGCGCCGGCAAGACCACCACCGTCAAGGCCGTGATGGGACTCGTCCCGCGCACCGGCTCGCTGGTCTTCGACGGCGCCGACATCGGCCGGCTGCCCACCCACCTGGTGGTCCGCCACGGCATCGGCTACGCGCCCGAGGACCGCGGCATCTTCGCCGGCCTGACCGTCGCCGAGAACCTGCGGCTGGCCGAACGCGACGGAACTCCCGCCTACGACCTGGTCTTCGAGCTGTTCCCGGAGCTGAAGCAGCGTCACCGGCAGGCCGCCGGAACCCTGTCGGGCGGCCAGCAGCAGATGGTGGCGATCGCCCGCACGCTGCTCAACGGCAACCGGCTGATCATCGCCGACGAGCCCACCAAGGGCCTCGCCCCGAAGATCGTCACCGAGGTCGCCGACGTGCTCGCCCGGGCCGCCGAGACCGTCCCCGTGCTGCTGGTCGAGCAGAACCTGGCCCTGGTCCGCCGGGTCGCCGGGCAGTGCGCCGTCCTCGCCGACGGCCGCACCGCCCACCAGGGCGACGCCCGCGAGCTGCTCGCCGACGAGGACGCCGCCCGCCGGCTGCTCGGCGTCGGCAGCCACCGCCCCACCGCAGCTCCCGAGGTGACTCCCTGATGAACACCGTCGTCCTGCTCGCCTGCACCGGACTGGGGCTCGGCGCGCTGTACTTCCTGGTCGCCTCCGGCCTCTCGCTGATCTTCGGCCTGATGGACGTGCTCAACTTCGCGCACGGCGCGCTGCTGTCCATCGGCGCGTACGCCGCCTGGTGGGCCGCCACCGACGGCGGGATGGGCTTCTGGCTGGCCGTCCCGTTCGGCACCGCGGTCGGCACCGCCGCCTCGGTGCTGCTCGAACTCGCGCTGATCCGGCCGCTGTACTCCCGGCCGCGCGACCAGATCCTCGCCACCGTCGGCGTCGGACTCGCGCTGCCCGCGCTGATCATGGGCATCTGGGGCGCCGACGCCCGGCCGTTCCCGCAGCCCGAGGCGCTGTCCGGCACGGTGCGGCTGCTGGGCGCGACCGTGCCCGTCAACCGCTTCGTGCTGATGGCCGCCGCGCTGATCGTGCTGGTGCTGCTGCGGCTGTTCCTGGCGAAGACCCGCTACGGGCTGATCGTCCGGGCCGGCGTCGAGGACCGGGCGATGGTCACCGCGCTCGGCATCGACGTCCGCAAGGCCTTCACCCTGGTCTTCGCGATCGGCGGCGCCGCCGCCTCGCTCGGCGGGGCGCTGGCCGGCCTGTACTTCGGCTCGATCAACCCCGGCCAGGGCACCGGACTGCTGATCTTCGCCTTCGTGGTCGTGGTGATGGGCGGCATGGGCTCCGTCACCGGCGCGGCCGTCGCCTCGGTCGGCGTCGGACTGGTCCAGCAGTTCGCCAACTACTACACCGCCGCGGGCCTCGGCGACCTCTCCGTGGTCGTCCTGCTCGCCGTGCTGCTGCTCGTCAAGCCGCGCGGACTCACCGGGAGACTCGCATGACCACCCACCTCAAGCGCTGGTGGCCGCTCGGCCTGCTGGTCGTCCTGGTGATCGCGCCGTACAGCACCCTGCCGCTGCCCGGCCTGCTGGACGGCCCGCTCGGCAGCCCCGGCAGCCTCCAGCTGATCGCGCTGTGCCTGGTCTACGGCGGCCTCGCCACCGGCTACGACCTGCTGCTCGGCCGCACCGGGCTGCTCTCCTTCGGGCACGCCCTGTACTTCGCCACCGGCCTGTACGCCACCGACCTGGCGATGCTGGAGTTCGGCCTGGGCCTCGCCCCGGCCGCGGTGTTCGGCATCGCCTGCTCGATCGCGCTGGCGCTGCTGCTCGGCTCGGTGTCGCTGAAGGTCACCGGCATCGGCTTCTCCATGGTGACGCTGGCGTTCGCGCAGGCCGGGGCGATCCTGGTGCAGCGCAACCCCGGCGGCCTGACCGGCGGCGAGGAGGGCCGCTCGGCGCCCGCCGAGCACCTGCCGGACGCGCTGATCGGCATTCAGAACACCGCCAACCTGTACTGGATCGCGGTGCTGTACCTGGTCGTCACGCTCGCCGTGGTGCACTGGACGGTCTCCTCGCCGACCGGGCGGGTGTGGGCCGGCATCCGGGAGAACGAGCGCCGGGTCGAGGTGCTGGGCCTGCGGCCGTACGGCTTCAAGCTGGTCGCGTTCACCGTGGCCGGCGGCCTGGCCGGCGCGGGCGGCGTGGTCTACCTGCTGCTCACCGGCGGCGCCACCCCGCAGGCCGCGAGCTCGGACGCGACGCTGGCGCTGCTGGTGATGGTGGTGCTCGGCGGCTCCGGCACCCGGTGGGGGCCGCTGCTCGGCGGCGTGCTCTACACCTGGGCCGCGCACCGGCTCGGCGACCTGGCGAACTCCGCGTCCATCGCCGAACTCCCGTCCGTGCTGCGGGTTCCGCTCTCCCAGCCGCTGTTCCTGCTGGGTACGCTCTTCGTCGCCGTGGTCTACCTGCTGCCCGGCGGTCTGGCCAAGCTGCCCGCCCGGCTGCGCGCGGGCCGGGCCGCCAGGGCCGCCAAGGTGTCCGTCACCGCCGTACCGGAAGGCGCCGCATGACTCTCCCCCAGCACCTCACCGTCCCCGTCGACGGCGGTGACCTCGCCGTCCTGCACTGGCCGGCCGCCGACCCGGGCGCGCCCGTGGTGGTCGCCGTGCACGGCATCACCGCCAACGCGCTGGCCTGGGCCGGCCTGGCCCGCCTGCTGGACGGCCGGGTCGCGCTGTACGCCCCCGACCTGCGCGGCCGGGCCGCCAGCCGCGACCTGCCCGGCCCGTGGGGCCTGGGCCGGCACGCGGAGGACGTCGCCGCGCTGATCCGCCACCTGGACGCCGGCCCGGTCCGGCTGGTCGGCCACTCGATGGGCGCCTGGGTGTCGGCCGTCGCCGCCACCCGGCACCCCGAGCTGCTCGCCGACCTGGTCCTGGTCGACGGCGCGGTGACCTTCCCGCTGCCCGAGGGCGTCCGCGAGGAGGACGCGCTGGCCGCGGTGCTCGGCCCGGCACTGGCCCGGCTGTCGATGACCTTCGAGAGCCGCGAGGCCTACCGCGGGTTCTGGCAGGCGCACCCCGCGTTCGCCGAGTGGAACGAGGAGATGGACGCGTACACCCAGCGCGACCTGATCGGCGAGGCCCCCGAGCTGGTCTCGTCCTGCGTCCACGAGGCGATCACCACCGACGGCGCCCAGGTGCTGCTCGATCCGGAGGCGGCCGGCGCGATCCACCGCCTCACCGTTCCGACGCAGTTCCTGTACGCGGAGCGCGGCCTGCTGAACGAGCCGCAGGCGCTGTACGACGAGGGCCGGCTGGCGGCGGCGAAGGTCACCGTCCCGACCGAGCTGCTGGCCGGCACCAGCCACTACTCGATCATCTGGGCCGACCGGCTGGCCGAACTGCTGGTCTGAGCGCGAACGCTCCGGTGCCCTCCCGCCTCCGTGTCCGGAGCGGGAGGGCACCCGGCTGTCCGGCCCGGTCAGGCGCGGCGCCGGTAGTACACGGTGCCGAGGACGGCCGCGGCGGCCAGCGAGCCGCCGATCACCCCGACCTGGGTGTCGATCATCGGCACGGCCCCGGCCACCGGGGAGCCGCCGCACTCGACGTGGCCGATGATCACGTTGGCGCCGCCGAGGGTGGGCAGCAGGACGATGTGCACGGCGTTGACGGTGAGCACGTCGTTGGCGTCGGTGGACTGCTCGTTGAGGGTCACGGTGCCGAGGCCCGGAACGGTGACGCTGGTGTTCTTCGGGGCGTTCGCCTGCAGGGTGGTCGGGACGCCCAGCACGGTGAGGGTGCCGCTCGCGATGACGCCGTTGCCGGTGGGCCCGTTCGGGTCGGCGCTGCAGGTGGACTGGACGCCGGTCACGTCGCCGGCCAGGGCCGGGCCGAGGGTCAGGGTCAGGTGGTCGACGGTGGCGGAGGCCGAGGAGGTGCCGAGCGTCGGGTCGCCGGCGGTGGTGGCGGTGAGGGTGGCGTCGGTCGCGAACGGGCCGACGGTCAGGCCCACCAGGGTCTGGGTGCCGCCCGGCGGGTAGGTGGACAGCGGTTGCGGCGGGACGGCCACGTTGTTGTTCAGTGCGTCGGCGGAGACCACGTACGCCGTCGCCTCGGGGGAGGTGAGCGCGGCGAACGCCGGTGCGGCGGAGCAGAACAGGCCGGCCGCGAGGGCTGCGCCGGCCAGGACGCGGGTGCGGGTGGGGACGGTGGTCACGAACGGACCGCCTTTCTGGGGAGGAAGTGCCGATTCCGATGGCTGTCGATCAATTCCCTGATGCGACAAGCGGCTTATGTGACCGGTCGGGAAATCCGGTCGAATGGAGTAGTTGCCTGACGGATCGTCAACGCGCGGCTGTCCGTGCGGTCTTGTGCCAGCTCTGCTCCCCGCGCACCAGCCGCCAGAACGCGCGCACCGCGACCAGGTACGTCCCGAACGCGTAGACCGCCAGCGCGAGCCCGTACCCCAGTGCCGGGCCGCGGCCGATGTCCCGCTCGCAGCGGCGCCGGTACAGCGGCCCCCAGACGGCGAACTCGGCGATCCCGATCAGCAGGTACAGGCCGATCAGCAGGGCGCCGCCGTGGGCGAGGAAGTCCGCGGTGAACTCCGGGTACGCCCAGGAGTGGTAGCCGAAGACCCCGATCGGCAGCAGGTAGGCGAACATGCCGACCACCTGGAGCCAGGGCTGCGCCATGAAGTAGCCCACCTCCAGGAAGCCGAGCGCGCTGAACTCCCGGGAGCTCCAGATCCGCGGCAGGTACCGGGCGCACTGCATCGAGCCCTGCGCCCAGCGGACCCGCTGGGTGAGCAGCTGCCGCACGCTCCACAGCGCCTCCTGCTCGACCCAGGCGGTGGTGGTGTAGCCGTTGCGGCGGCCGGCCAGCATCATCCGCAGGCCCAGCTCGAAGTCCTCCAGCAGGGCCTGCCCCCAGGGGCTGCCGGTCTCGGCGGCGACCGCGCGCAGCGCGCTCAGCCGGTTGGCCTGCCCGTTGCCCCCGACGTTGACGGTGCCGGTGCGGCGCCGGGTGATCTGCATCGCGGAGATCGGCCCGCGGAACTCCAGGTCCTGCAGCCGGGCCAGCAGCCGGGCCCGGGCGTTGGCGGCGCGGCTCCGGCCCGGCAGCGGCGCGGCCACCGCCCGGTTCGACATCCGGACCTCCACCTGGACGGCGCCGATCACCGGGTCGCCGAACGAGGCCGGCCCGGCCAGCACGTGCAGCAGGTTGGGCGAGGGCCGGCCGTCCGCGTCCACCACGGTGAGCACCACCCGGTCCGGGTCGGCGCCGGCGGGCAGCCACTCCTCCAGCGCGTGGTACGCCGCGTTCAGCGCGTCGCCCTTGCCGGTGCGGGCGTGCGGCAGCCGGCGCCGCACCAGGTGGACGGGCAGCCCGGCGACGGCGAGGGCGAGGACCACCTCCGCGGTGCGGTCCGTCGAGTGGTCGTCCACCACCCACAGGCGGGCGGTGGGGAAGCGCCGGTGCAGGTGGTCGAGGGTGAGGCCGATCACCGCCTCCTCGTCGCGGCACGGGACGACGAAGTGCCACTGGTAGCCGGACGGGTCGCCCGGGGTGTCCGGCCGGGCGCGCAGGAAGCCCGTCACGATCACCCCGACGTAGCCGAGGAAGCCGACGCCGAGGATGAAGGACAGGCAGACGGAGAGATCGAGCAGGCTCACGGGGCGACGTCCTCGGCGGGGGCGGAGCCGCGGGCGACCACGGCGAGACAGAGCAGCAGGGCCGCCAGCGCGGCGGCCATCATCAGCAGCGAGCCGAACAGGACGTGCGTCCACTCGAACCCGGCGCTGCCGTAGCGGTGCTGCATGGCGACGATCAGGGTGAGCCGGCCCAGGTTGGTGCCGGCGATCAGCGCGCCGGCCAGCGCCAGGGCCAGCAGCAGCCGGCCCGGGCGGCGGTGGCCGAACAGCAGCAGCAGGCCGAGGACCAGCGCGAACGGCGCGATCAGCAGGGCGCTGCTGCAGCCGGTGGTCAGCGCGATGCCGCGCTCGAAGTGGTCCGGACCGCCCGCGTACAGCACCGGCGCGCTCGGGCTCGGCAGCAGCAGGGTGCGCAGCCCCAGCAGGTGGGTCGCCACCTGGGCGACGGCGGTCAACTCCAGGTTGCGGTACATGTGTTCGCCGCCGACCAGCAGGCCGGCCAGGGCGAGGGCGAGCGGGCCGCACACCGCGCCGAGCGGGCCGGGGCGGGTGCGGGCGGCGGGCCGGGCTGGCAGTCCGGAGAGTGCGGTGGCAGGCATGAGCGGCTCCACGCGGAGGGGCGGACGGGCCGGACCCGGCGGTCGTCCGCCCGGTCCGGGGGAGGTCAGGGACGGCGGTCCGGGTCGGACCGCTCGGACCGGGGCGGGGCGGTGGCCAGCCGGCCGCGCCGCACCAGCACCACTCCGACCAGCAGCAGGCCGGTGGCCGCGGCGGCCGCCAGGCCGAGTCCGGGCGAACCGGTGGAGGCCAGCACTCCGCCGCCGGCCGCGACAGGCGGGATTCCGCCGACGTGGGGTCCGTACACGGTCGTCTCCTCTCGTCTCGGCCAGGTGGCTTCCGGGCCGAGCCCAAGGTGACTGCCAGGCCGATCATCAGACCGCAGTGACGCGCGGATCGGCCGGAAGACCACTCGGACGCCCCACGTCCGGAGCCCGGCGCGATCGGCCGTCGGTGCCACGGCGGCCGAGCGGGCGCCCGGGCGGACGGCGGCTGCGCCGAGCGGGTGGTCCTCGCACCCCCGACGGTCGGCAAGGGCGCGGCGCGCGGCGCTCACCGACGGAGCGTCACGACCATGTGATCGTCATTCGAAAATCCCGCCGGCTGATCCCTCGGCGCTCGGTCCGTCGTCCCGTCCCCCTCACGGAGCACCATGACCTCCCGCGACCTCGCCCTGGTCCTCGGAACCCGACCGGAGATCGTCAAACTCGCCGCCGTCACCCGGCTGTTGGGCGCGCGCGCCCGCGTGGTGTGGACCGGCCAGCACTGGGACCCGGCCCTCACCACCGCCTTCTTCACCGGCTACGGCCTGCCCGCCCCGCACCACCGGCTGGACGGCGTCGGCGGCGAACCCCGCGGCCGGCAGATCGGCCGGATGATCGGCGAACTCAGCCGCCACTTCGCCGAGCACCCGCCCGCCGCCGCCATCGTCCAGGGCGACACCAACACCGCCGCCGCCGGGGCGCTCGCCGCGCACTGCGCCGGCGTCCCCGTCGTCCATGTCGAAGCGGGCCTGCGGTCCTTCGACCGCGACATGCCCGAGGAGGCCAACCGGCGGGTCATCGCCCCGCTCGCCGACCTGCACTGCGCGCCCACCGCGACCGCCGCCGCCCACCTGCGGCGCGAAGGCATCGACCCGCGGCAGATCCTGGTCACCGGCAACACCGTGGTCGAGGCCACCCTCGCCACCCTGCCCGACGAAACCGCCGCCCGCGCCGTGCTGGCCCGGTACGGCGTCACCCCCGAGAACTACCTGCTGGCCACCGTCCACCGGCCCGAGAACACCGACGACCCCGACCGGCTGGCCCGGCTGCTGGCCCAACTCGGCGGCCTCGACCTGCCGGTGCTGCTGCCGCTGCACCCCCGCACCCGGGCGGCCGCCGCCGGCGCCGGGCTGCTCGCCGGCGGCGGGCGGCTGCGCCCGGTCGAACCGCTCGACCACGCCGCGTTCCTGGCGCTGGCCCGGCACTGCCGGCTGCTGGTCTCCGACTCCGGCGGCGTCCAGGAAGAGTGCACGGTGCTCAAACGCCCGCTGGTGGTGGTCCGCAACTCCACCGAACGCCCGGAGGCGGTCCGGGCCGGGTTCGCCCGGCTGGCCCGCCCCGGGCCCGAACTCGACGCCGCCCTGCGCGAGTTGCTCGCCGACCCGGGCGCCGCGGCGCGGCTCGCCGAGGTGCCGTCCCCGTACGGCGACGGGCAGGCGTCCCGAACGATCGCCGCCGCCGTCCGGGCCCGCTACCCACAGCGTCCGCCCCGGCCGCGCGATGCGGCGGCCGGGGCGGACGGGGCGGCGGAGTCGGCGGAGCCGACGGACCGTCAGGGAGTGCCGAGGAAGGTCTGCCAGCCGCCGGTCGGGGCCTGGCCGACGTTGAGGGTGCGGAGCTTGCGCAGCGTGGACTGATCCTGCGCCTCCAGCCACTCGACCAGCTGCCGGAACGAGACCAGGCGGACGTCCGGCTTGCCGGCGATCTCCTTGAGGGTCTGCTCGACGGCGTCCATGTAGATGCCGCCGTTCCACTGCTCGAAGTGGTTGCCGACGAAGAACGGCGCGCGGTTGGTGCTGTAGGCGCGGTTGAAGCCCGCCAGGTAGGAGTCCCGGGCCTGGTCGCGCCACTGGCCGTACTTGGCCGGGTCGCCCTTGGTGGAGCCGGCGGACTGGTTGGCCAGGATGTTGTAGTCCATCGACAGCACCTGGAAGTTGTGCCCGGGGAACGGGATGCCCTGCAGCGGGAAGTCCCAGATCTTGCCGTCCTGGACCTTCTGCGGCCAGATCTGCTGCCCGCCGGGCGAGCTGGCGTCGTACTTCCAGCCGAGCTTGGCGGCGGTCGGCAGCAGCGTCTTCTGCCCCTCCAGGCACGGGGTGCGGCCGCCGATCAGCTCCTTCTTGTAGTCGAAGGGCAGCGGGTCGACGTCGGTGAACCCGGTGTTGGTCTTCCACTGGGTGACGAAGCCGACGGCCTGCTCGATCTCGCTCTCCCAGTCCTCCGGCGACCACTTGTTGACGCCGTTGCCGTCCGAGCGGGTCGAGCAGAAGTGCCCGTTGAAGTGGGTGCCGATCTCGTGGCCGGCCAGCCACGCCTGGCTGATCAGCTTCAGCGTGTTGCGGACCGCGCCCTCGGACAGGAACGGGATGTCGGAGGCGCCCTGGGTGTGCTTCGGCGGGTGGTACAGCGAGGACTTCTCCTTCGGCAGCGTGTAGATGCCGGAGAGGAAGAACGTCATGGTCGCCTTGTGCTCCTCGGCGAGCTTGAGGAACCGGGTGAACTGGCCGTCGTCGGTGGCGCCCGCGCCGTCCCAGGAGAACACCACGAACTGCGGCGGCGCCTCACCGGGCTTCAGCTTCTCGGCCTTCGGCTGGTTCGGCTGCGGGCCGGTGTCGGCGTTGGAGCCGTCGCCGATCGGGGTGCCCTTGGTGCCGGACTGGCCGGGGGCGGGCTTGCTGCCGCCGCCGCTGCCGGCGCCCGCGTCGGAGCCGGGCCGGCCGCCGGCGCCGCCTCCGCTCGAACAGGCGGCGACGGCCCCCAGGGCCGCGGTGGCCGCCGTGGCGGACAGCACTGTCCTGCGCGAGATGGTGCTCATGGTCTCCCCTGCCGCAGTGGGCCCGACCAGAAGAAGATCCGGACGCCTGCCGCGGCTCCGGATGGTCAACTTCTGGCAAACTCGGACAATTTGACGGTTTCGCCACTCAAGGATGGCATGCCCGGGACGGGCGGTCCAACGCCGCCCACCCTCAACCGGTCATCACGCGAATCGACTTCGTCCGGCTCCCGCCGGGGTCGTCCTGTTGCCGTCCTGGGACACAAACCCCGAGGCCGCGGCGGTACTAGACCGGTTCGCCCTCGACCAGCACCGCCAGCCGGCGGCGTCGGCGCACCACCTGGACCACCAGGCTGCTGATCGCCGTCGCCGCCACCGAGGAGATCGCCAGGCTCAGCCACTCGGTGTCGAACCAGTGCAGATTCAGCCAGCCGAGGCTGACGATGTACGCCGCCCACACCACCGCGGCCACCGCCGACCAGCGCAGGAAGGTCCACGGCCGGTTCGGGGAGTGACCGACCGCCAGGTCCAGCACCGTCCGCCCGGCGGGGACGAAACGCGCCACGATCACGATCGCCGCCGCCGTCCGACTGGTGGTGCGGCCGGTCAGCGCCCGCTGCACCCGGGCCACGCTGGCCGCCAGCCGGGGCCGGCGCGCCAGGCGCCGGTTCACCGCGGGCGCGCCGCGGCGGGCCAGCTGGAGCAGCAGCAGATCGCCGAGGAAGGACGCCACCGCCACGCCCGCGGCCAGCGGCAGCGGCGAGCCGCCCACCTGGCCGGTCTTCAGCACGGCCAGGATCACCAGCGTCCCGCTGGGCAGGAACGGCAGGAAGGCGTCACCGAGCACCGCGACCAGCGCGAGCGCGCAGTACCACGCAGGTGCGATCACCGCGTCGGCGTCCAAGGTTCTCTCCCTCCAGCCCGCCCGGGGGAGAGGCAGCTGCAACGAGGGTCAACGCTAGCGCGGACACCTTTCATCACCTGAAGCACCCCCGTGTGGGATGCCGCACACATGTCCGGGCACGGCTGGGAGCCCCCGGCGGGGTGCCGCTGCGGGGGCTCGGGGGATCCGCGGCGCTGGTCGAGCCCGCGACTCCGGTGCGGTGCGCGGAGCCGGTAGGTCGTCCGCGACGGTCACCAGCCTGCCGCATCCCCGGGGCCCGGCTCGACCATCGCCGCTGGCGACTTCTCGCGGTGGCGTGAACTCGCCAGCGGCAGTGCCTCGTTGGCGATTCGCCCCGGCCGGCGGGAACAGCCCGGCCGGTTGACGGGTTGTCCTCCGTCGGACGCCCGGGCACCGGGCCGGGGCACCAGGAGGACGCGCCGCATGACCACCGCACCGACCGACCGGCACCCCGGCGACGACGACAGGATCCGCGGCCGGGCCGTCGGCACCGCCCCCGCCCCGCTCTCGATCCTCGACCTCGCCACCATCGGCGCCGGCCACAGCGCCGGCGAGGCGCTCGCCGCCACCACCGAACTCGCCCGCAGCGCCGAGCGCTGGGGCTTCCACCGGTTCTGGGTCGCCGAGCACCACGGCATGCCCGGCGTCGCCTCCTCGGCGCCCGCCGTGCTGCTCGCCCACCTCGGCGCGCACACCAGCACCCTGCGGCTCGGCTCCGGCGGCGTGATGCTCCCCAACCACGCCCCGCTCACCGTCGCCGAGCAGTTCGGCCTGCTGGAGGCCCTGCACCCCGGCCGGATCGACCTCGGCCTCGGCCGCGCCCCCGGCACCGACCAGGCCACCGCCCGGGCCCTGCGCCGCGGCCTGGCCGACGGCGCCGAGGACTTCCCGCGCCAGCTCGCCGAGCTCACCCACTTCCTGGACGGCGACTTCCCCGACAGCCACCCGTACGCCCGGCTGGTGGCGGTGCCGCGCTCCGCGACCCGCCCGCCGATCTGGCTGCTCGGCTCGTCCGGCTTCTCCGCGCAGCTCTCCGCCCGGCTCGGCCTGCCGTTCGCCTTCGCGCACCACTTCAGCGCCGCCAACACGGTGCCCGCGCTCGACCTGTACCGGGACAACTTCCGCCCGTCCGAGGTGCTGTCCGAGCCGTACGCGCTGATCGGGGTCAACGCGGTCGCCGCCGAGACCGCCGAGCGGGCGCTGTGGCTGGCCCGCTCCGCCGCCCTCGGCATGCTGCGGCTGCGCCTGGGCCGGCCCGGGCCGATCCCCACCCCGGAGGAGGCCGCCGCGCGCACCTACACGTCGGCCGAGGAGGACTTCGTGGACTCCTGGCTGGCCGACGTGGTGCTCGGCACCCCCGAGGAGGTCGTCGACGGCCTGGAGGCGCTGCGCAAGCGCACCGGCGCGGACGAGTTGATGGTGACCTCGCACATCCACGGCCACCAGAACCGGCTGACGTCCTACGGGATGATCGCCGAGGCGTACGGCCTCACCGGCTGACGGCTCACCGGCGAGGGCGCTCCCGCAGTATCTCCGCGATCCGGTCGGGGGCGCCCGGGCGGGCGAAGTGCCAGCCCTGGGCGAAGTCGCAGCCGGTCTGCCGCAGGCGCTCGGCCTGGGCGGCGTTCTCGATGCCCTCGGCGGTGACGGTCAGGCCCAGGGCGTGCGCCAACTGCACGACGGCGCCGACGATCTGCTCGTCGGCGGCGCGCCGCCGCCCGCCGTCGCCGGGCGCGCTCTCCCGGAACGCCTCGATGAAGGTGCCGTCCAGCTTCAGCGCGTGCACCGGCAGCCGGGACAGGTAGGCGAGGTTCGAGTAGCCGGTGCCGAAGTCGTCGATGGCGATCCGCACGCCCATGTCGGCGAGCGCCTGCAGCGCCTGCAGCGGGCGGCCGCTGGGGCCGAGGATCGCGCTCTCGGTGATCTCCAGCTGCAGCAGCCGGGTCGGCAGCCCGGTGCGCTCCAGCACCTCGGCGACGTCGGCGACCACGTCGGAGTCCCAGATCTGACGGGCGGCCAGGTTGACCGAGATGAACGTCTCCGAGCCCGGGAAGTCGTCCAGCCAGCGCCGGGCCTGGCGGCAGGACTCCTCCAGCACCCACTTGCCGAGCGGCACGATCGCCCCGGACTCCTCGGCGAGCGGGATGAAACGGTCCGGCGACAGCAGCCCGTAGCGCGGGTGGCGCCAGCGCACCAGCGACTCGGCGCCGTGCACCGCGCCGTCCGCCAGGCCCACCAGCGGCTGGTACTCGACGACGAACTCGCCGCGCTCCACGGCCGGGCGCAGCGCGGTGGCCAGCAGGTGCCGGGTCAGCTGGTCGGCGCCGCGGTCGCGGTCGTACAGCGTCCAGCGGGCCCGGCCGTCGGCCTTCGACCAGTACAGGGTGGAGTCGGCGTCGCGGATCAGGTCGGTGGGGGTGGAGCCGCGCACCGGGCGCTCCACCACGCCGATCGAGGCGGTCACCGTCAGCCGGTGCCCGGCCACCTCGAAGGGCCGCTCCAGGGCGCCCATCAGCCCGGCAGCCAGGTGGGTGAGCTGCTGGTGGCCGGAGCTGTCGGTGACCAGCACGGCGAACTCGTCGCCGCCCAGGCGGGCCACCAAGTGGCCCTCGCCGTCGGCGAATCCGTGCTCCAGCCGGGCGGCGACGGCGACCAGCAGCTGGTCGCCGATGTGGTGGCCGAGGGTCTCGTTGATGGCCGCGAAGCCGTCCAGGTCGACGTAGCACAGCCCGATCCGGGGCTCGCCGTCCACGTCCTGCGACCCGGCCGGACCGGCCGGCTTGAACGCGGACTCCAGGCGCTCGAAGAACAGCGCCCGGTTCGGCAGTCTGGTCAGCGGGTCGTGCAGCGCCTGGTAGGCGAGCCGGTCGCCGAGCTGGCGCTGCTCGGTGATGTCCTCGACCATCACCAGCGTGTAGTACGGCAGGCCCGCGCCGTCGCGGATCAGCGAGACGGTGACCCGGCCCCAGACCTCGCGCCCGCCGCGGTGCTTGAGCCGCTTCTCGGTGCGCATCCGGTCGCGCTCGCCGCGCACCAGTTCGCGGTAGCGGAGCCGGGACGGGTCCTCCGGATCGATGATCTGGTGGATGTGCAGGCCGGAGAGTTCGGCGGTCTCCCGGCCGAGCATGGCGGCGAACGCCGGGTTGCCCTCGATCACCAGATCGTCGGTGTCGATCAGCGCCATGCCGATGCCGGCGTCGGAGAACGCGGCGCGGAAGCGCGACTCGCTGGCCCGCAGCGCGTCGGCCAGGTGCACGGAGTCGGCGCTCAGCAGGCTGCCGCAGACGGTGCAGATCCGGGGCGGGCCGGTGGTCGCCTTCGAGGCGGTCCCCCCGTCCTGCGGGCGCGGCGTTTCGGGCCGCCCACCCTGATGGTGTGCGTCGGCCCCGACGTTCCGGCCCGGCACGGCACGCTCCCGTCCGCTGCTGCCACTGATCACGGTCGACACCCGAGCGGGCGGGGACCGGCCCGCGGTCCCGCTCCGTCCGGTCGTCCCCGGTCGGACCGGGGAGCTGCCGGCGGCCTCGGGCCACGTCCGCCGATCATAGGCCGCCGGTGTAACTGTGCGCGACCGCCGCCGGGGTGATTCGGGCGGATTGTCCGCAGATGTCCTTCGACAAAACGTGCGAGACCCCCAGCGCGCACCGGACTTGGTGCACGCCGGGGGCGTACGCCCACGCTCACGCGCCGTAGCGGGGCGTGAGCGTGAGCAGGTCGGGCGGGGTCGGGCGGGTCAGGCCAGCGACGCGGAGAGCGTGATGGTGGTGCCGGTCAGCGCCTGGCTGACCGGGCAGTTCGCCTTCGCGTCCTCGGCGGCCTTCACGAAGCCCGCCTCGTCCAGGCCCGGAACGGTGCCGACCACGGTCAGGTGGATGCCGGTGATGCCGGTGCCCGGCTGGAAGGTCACGTCCGCCTTGGTCTCCAACTTGGTCGGCGGGGTGCCGGCGCCGGCCAGGCCGTGCGACAGCGCCATCGAGAAGCACGCCGAGTGCGCGCCCGCGATCAGCTCCTCCGGGCTGGTCTTCCCGTTCGCGGCCTCGGCCCGGGACGGCCAGGACACCGGGAACTCGCCGATGCCCGAGGAGTCGAAGGTCACCAGGCCCTTGCCGTCGAGCAGGTTGCCCTCCCACTCGGTGTGCGCGGTGCGGGTCGTAGCCACGATCAGGTACCTCCTGTAGGGGGGACTGCCGGTCGAACTGCTCCACCCGCGACCGCACTTGCGGCCGCGGCCCGCCCAGCCTAGGGCCTGGCCGACCGTTCTCGTCGGATCAGCGCGCGACCGTCCGTCCGGCGGCCGTCCCACATCCCGGAACGTGTCGCCCGATCGGGCGGGAACGCCGTGTTTGCCCTGTTAGATTGGCCGTTCGCCCGCGCCCGGGTCGGCCCGTCCGCCGCGCTCCGCCGCACCCGGCGCCCACCCGAACCCGCATCGGAGCCACCGCCATGACGGACCAGCCCACCCCCGCCCCGGAAGCGACCTCCCCCGGGCAGATCGACGAGGCCGTGCGGGCCGAGCTGACCCGCCTGCGCGAGTCGATCGACAACATCGACGCCGCCGTCGTCCACATGCTCGCCGAGCGCTTCAAGGCCACCCAGCAGGTCGGCCGGCTCAAGGCCGAGCACCGGCTGCCGCCCGCCGATCCGGAGCGCGAGCGCCGGCAGATCGCCCGGCTGCGCGAACTGGCCGTCAGCGCCCGCCTCGACCCGGTGTTCGCGGAGAAATTCCTCAACTTCATCATCGCCGAGGTGATCAGGCATCACGAGGCGATCGCCGGCGACAGCGGCCGCCCCGGGAACTGACGGCTCTGTCCGGTCCGCGTAAGGGCCGGATTTCGCCCCGTCCGGCGGGCGGGTTAGCGTGCTGTCCTTCGGAGGAGGCGGTGTCGGTGTCGGTTGCGGTGACCGAGGAGACCACGCAGGAACAGGGCTGGCGCAGGCGTCGGCCCTGGTACGTCGAACTGCCCGTGATGATCGCCGTCGGCCTGGTGGTCGCCGTGGTGATCAAGTCCTGCCTGTTCCAGGTGTTCTCCATCCCGTCCGGATCGATGGAGAACACCCTGCAGATCGGCGACCGGGTCGCGGTCAACAAGCTCGCCCCGCTGACCGGTTGGAAGCCCGAGCCGGGCGAGCCCGTGGTGTTCAAGGACCCGGGCGGCTGGCTGCCGCCCACCCCGAAGGACAGCAACGCCTTCACCGGCGCGATCCACTCCGGCCTCAGCGCGATCGGCCTGTTGCCGCCCGGCGACGACTACCTGGTCAAGCGGGTCATCGCCACCGGCGGCCAGACCGTCGCCTGCCGCGGCACCACCCTCACCGTCGACGGCCAGCCCGTCGCCGAGCCCTACCTGCACCCCGGCGACGACTCCTGCGCGGGCCTGGACTTCGGCCCCGTCACCGTCCCCGCCGACCACATCTGGGTCGAGGGCGACCACCGCAGCGACTCCGCCGACTCCCGCTACCACCGCGAAGGACCGGCTGGCGGCGCCGTCCCCGTCGACAACGTGGTCGGCCCGACCGCCGCCGTGGTCTGGCCCCTGGGCCACGTCACCTGGTTCGGCTGGACCGGCCGCTGACCGCCCGTCAGGCCGCCACGCCCCGCCGCAGCCGCACCGCGCACCCCACCGCGACAGCCGCCGAGAGCAGCGCCAGCGCCCCGGCCTCCGTCCACTGGAACGCCCAGTAGCGCCCGGCCGGCTGGTACTCGACGCGCTGCGTCAGGTGCATCGCGTCGATCGTCTCCCGGCACAGCCGGGGCGAGCCCTCCGGCCCGCACACCCCGGGGGCGGCCGCAGTGAACGGACGGCCGTCGGCGGCCAGCGTCCGCACCGACACCACCCAGGCGCCGGGCACCGCCACCGGAGTCGACACGTACAGCCGCTCGCCCTCGATCCGGATCACCCCCGGCCGGTCCGGCGCCAGCACCACCGCGCTCTCCGCCCGCACCGGCGCCGCCAGCTGCGGGCGCACCACCAGCGGCACCAGCACCTGCGCCGCCACCACGACCGCCGCCGCCACGGCCATCGCCGCGACCTGGCGGCGCAGCAGCAACCCCGCCGCCACCCCCGCCGCGAAGCCGAACAGCGCCCACCCCGCCGGCGCCAGGCCGTGCGCGGCGAACACCAGCGGACCGAACCGCCCCGGCAGCGCCGACCCGCCGTCCCCGCCCGGCAGCGCAGCCGCCCGGTCCAGCGGCGCCGCCCACCGGCTCACCAGCCAGGTCAGCAGCCCGGACAGCGCGAGCACCGAGCCGCCGACCAGGACCAGCCGGACGACCAGCCACCGCGTCCGGGTCACGCCCTGCGTCCACGTCAGCCGGAACGCCCCCGACTCCAGTTCGCGGGCCACCAGCGGCACCCCCGCGAACATGCCGAGCACCGCCGGCAGCACCAGCAGCACCACCACTCCCAGGTAGAACAGCGAAGTGACGGCCGGGTCGGCCCGCACCGCCGCGGCGAACGCCGACTGGGCCTGCGCACAGCCCGCCCCCGTCCGGGCGCAGCCGGGCAGCCCGCTGGAGTCGTACAGGTCCGCCGGCCGGCCGCCGGTCGGCAGCAGGGCGGCGCAGGCCGCGGCGAGCAGGGCCAGCGCCAGCCATCCGTGCATCCGGTACTGACGCCACGTCAACCAGGTCATCGCGCCTCCTCCAGCCGCTCCAGCACGTACTCCTCCAGGTCGCGGCCGCCCAGCAGCTCCGCCGACGGGCCGGCCGCCCGCACCCGGCCGCGGCCGAGCACGATCAGGTGGTCGCAGTCCCGCGACAGGTCGGAGACCAGGTGCGAGGAGAGCAGCACCGTCGTCCCGTGGTCGGCGCGCGCCCGCGCCAGGCCGTCCAGGAACTCCCGTCGCGCCAGCGGGTCCAGCGCCGCCACCGGCTCGTCCAGCACCAGCAGCTCCGGGCGCTTGGCCAGCGCCAGCGTCAACGCGAGCTGGGCCCGCTGCCCGCCCGAGAGGCGGCCCGCCCGCCGGCCCGGCTCCAGCCCCAGTTCCTCGATCCGGCGCCGCGCGCCCGCGCCGTCCCAGTGGCGGTTCAGCTTCGCGCCGAGCGTCAGGTGCTCGGCCACCGTCAACGACCGGTGCACCGGGGCGTCCTGGCCGACGAACCCGATCCGGGCCGACTGCGGGCCGGTCGGCGGGCCGCCCAACACCCGCAACTCGCCCTCGCTCGGGGCGAGAAGACCCACCGTCAGCTGCAACAGTGTGCTCTTGCCCGCCCCGTTCGGGCCGACCAGCCCCGCCATCCGCCCGGTCGGCACCTCCAGCGTGCACTCCCGCAGCGCCCACCTCCCGCGAAAGCGCCGCCCCGCACCACGCGCCTCGATCACAAGCCCCTCCTCCTGTACGGCCCTTCGGACCCGGCACACCCTCCCGCCCGGCGGGCCCGCACCGCGTCGTTCCCCGGGCCGGAAACGGAGCCCGTCCCGCAGGCCGGTCCCGGGGCTCCGCGCGGGCTCCCGTCGCACCGGGGGACGACGGCCGCCGTCGTCCCCGGGTCCGATCCGCCCCGCCGCCGGCCGCGGCTAACGTGACGCCCATGGATCTGCACCGACCGCTCGGCACCCGGGCGCGGGCCGTCGTGGACGCCGCCGCGGCCGCCGCGCTGACCGGGCTCGCGGCACTGGCGGCGTGGGACGTGCTGCCGGCCGGAACGCCGTCGACCTCCCCGGTCGGCGCCGGCCCGCGCCCGGCGGACTGGGCGATGGTCGCGGTGGCCGCCGTCGCCGCGCCGCTCGCCCGCCGTCGGCCCGTCGCCGTCCTGTCGGCCGTGCTCGCGCTGGCCGCGCTGAGCGCGGGGACGGCGGCCTCGCCCGCGCCGTGGGCGGCCGTCGCCGTCGCGCTCCACCCCGTTCCGCGGGCGCTGCCCGGCCGGGTCTCCGGCGCGCTGCTCGCGGCCGCCCTCGCGGTCGCCGTGCTGTGCCGCGCCGGTGTCCTGCGCTGGCCCTGGGCGCGGCCCGAACTCGGCGGCCCGGCAGCGGCGTTGACGGTCGTGCTGATCCTGGTCACCGGCTGGACCGCCGGATCCGCGGCCGACCAGCGCCGTCGCCGCCGGATCGAGGACGAACGCTCCCGGCTGCGCGAGGAACGCCTGCTGATCGCCCGCGAACTGCACGACGTGGTGGCGCACAGCCTCGGCGTGATCGCCGTCCAGGCCGGGGTCGCCAACCACGTCGCGGAGCAACAGCCGGAGCAGGCCCGGCTCGCGCTGGCGTCCATCGAGGAGACCAGCCGCACCGCGCTGGACGAGATGCGCGCCCTGCTGGGCGTGCTGCGCACCGGCACGGACGACGACCGGCTGCCCGCGCCGAGACTCTCCGAACTCGACGAGGTGATCCGCCGGGCGGCTGCCGCCGGCGTCCGGGTCGAGCTCGAACTGCTCGGCGAGCGGCGTGAGTTGCCGCCCGGGCTGGAACTCGCCGGCTATCGCGTGGTGCAGGAGGCCGTCACCAACGTGGTGCGGCACGCGGGCACCGACCGCTGCCGGGTGCTGGTCGACTACCGGCCCGACGCGCTGGCGCTGACCGTCTCCGACGAGGGCCGCGGCGGCAGTCCGGACGGCGGCGGCCACGGGCTGGCGGGCATGCGCGAGCGGGTTGCCGTGCACGGCGGGGAGCTCCGGGCCGGGCGGCGCGCCGGGCGGGGCTTCGAGGTCGCGGCGGTGTTCCCGCTGGCGGTGGCCCGGTGATCCGGGTGCTGGTCGCCGACGACCAGGCGCTGGTGCGCGGCAGCTTCCGGCTGCTGGTGGACTCCGCGCCCGACCTGACGGCCGTCGGCGAGGCCGCGGACGGCGTCGAAGCCGTCGAACTCGCCCGCCGGGAACGGCCGGACGTGGTGCTGATGGACATCCGGATGCCCCGGCTGGACGGCATCGAGGCCACCCGCGCGCTGGCCGCGGACCCGGTGCTGACCGACGTCCGCGTCCTGGTGCTGACCACCTTCGACCTGGACGACTACGCGTTCGCGGCCCTGCGGGCCGGCGCGGCCGGGTTCCTGCTCAAGGACACCCGCCCCGCCGAACTCCTGGAGGCGATCCGGGTGGTGGCGGCCGGACAGGCGCTGCTGGCGCCCCGGGTGACCCGGCGGCTGATCGAGGAGTACACCCGGCGGCCCGAGCCCGCGACGGTCCCGGCGGCGCTCGCCGGGACCACCGAACGGGAGCGGGAGGTGCTCGTGCTGGTCGGACTCGGCCTGTCCAACGAGGAGATCGCCGCCCACCTGCACGTCAGCCTGTCCACCGCGAAGACCCACATCGGCCGGCTGCTGCAGAAGCTCGCCGCCCGCGACCGGGCCCAACTGGTCATCGCCGCCTACGAGTCGGGCCTGATCCGGCCCGGTGGCCGCCAGAACGTACGATGATCGGGTGTTCATCCTTGAGCTGACCTACACCGCCCCGCTGGAGCGCATCGAGGCGCTGCTGCCCGCCCACATCGCCTGGCTGGAGCAGCACTACGCGACCGGCGCCTTCCTCGCCTCCGGCCGCAAGGTGCCCCGTGACGGCGGCGTCATCATCGCCGTCGCCGAGAGCCGATCCGCGATCGAGGCCCTCGCCGCCACCGACCCCTTCGCCCAGGCCGGCGCCACCGAATACCGCATCACCGAATTCCTCCCCACCACCACCGGCCCCGACCTCGCCCCCCACCGCCAGACCCTCCCCGCCTGACGGTCCGCCGACGACTCCTGCGGAGCCGAGAGCTGCCTCCGGGGTTCGGGGGAGCCGACGAGGTGAGGCCGAGCCTTCCGCCCGCCGCGCGGCGGCGGACCGGTCGCGGCCGGGTTGCCTCCGGCGGCGCTGCGGGGCCCGGGAGTCGATGGAGCTGGACTGCTGACCCCCTCGTCGCCCGGCGTTTCGCTGGTCACCGAGGCGGGATACTCCCTTGCGGCCTTGCGGCCTTGCGGCTTATGAGTCAGTTGATGGCGGGGTCGAGCTTTTCCTTCCCACTGCCCGCAGGTTCTCCGGCGCATGAGGCAGTTGATAGCGGGAGCCGAGCGTTCCTCTCGCTGCCCGCAGGTCGCCTCCGGCGGTTCGGGGGTGGGGTGAGAGGGCCTCGACCTCGCCCCTCGCCGGTAGATCTCCCCGCCTGACAAATCGCTGCGTCCCTGCGGAGCTTGAGGCGCTCCTCGGCCGGCCGCGGGTCGCCTCCGGCGATTCGGGGGTCCCCATCGCATGACTCCCCCCGGCTGAGGGGCCGTCGGCGGGGCCCGCGGGGTCGCGGTCCGGGCTCAGTGCTTGGTGGCAGCGGCCGACTGGGCCGCAAAGGCGCCGGCGAGGACGAGGGCTCCGCCGGCGAGTTGGGGGGTGCCGAGGTGTTCGCCGAGGAGGACCCAGGCGAGGACGGTGGCGACGACGGCTTCGAGGTTGGCGACGACGCCGGCGACCGGTGGGGAGAGGTACTGGACCGAGACGACGCCGGTGAGGTAGGCGAGGACGGTGGCGACCAGGATCATCCACAGGGCGGGGACCAGGGCGGGGAGGTGGTGGCCGTTCATGGTGACGGAGTGGGCGAGCAGTGACCAGTCGGCGTTCCACGGGCGGGCGAAGGTGGTGAGCAGGATCGCGCCGATCAGCAGGCCGTACGCGGAGACCGCCAGCGGGTCGACGGGGCGTTCGCCCTCGCGGCCGGCGTCGGCGAGGACGAAGTAGCCGACCTGGCAGCAGGCCGCGCCGAGGGCGAACAGGACGCCGATCGGGTCGAAGGACAGGCCGTGCCAGACCTCGACGACGAGGGCGAGGCCGGCCACCGCGACGCCCGCGCCGGCCATCGCCCGGCGGGAGACGGGGCGGCGCTGGACGAGGCGGACGTAGGCGAGCAGCAGCGGCGGGCCGAGGTACTCGATGAGCAGGGCGACGCCGACCGGGATGCGGGAGATCGCCGCGAAGTAGCAGGCCTGGACGCCGGCGACGGCGAGCAGTCCGAAGCCGATCAGCAGGCCGGGTCGGCGCAGGACCGCGTCGCGGTGCTTCCAGGCGACCGGCAGCAGCACCAGCGCCGCGCCGGCCACCCGCAGCCAGACGGTGTGGGTGGGGGAGAGCCCGGCTTCGATCAGCGGTTTCGCGGCCGTCCCGGACCCGCCGAAGGCGACCGCGGAGGCCAGTGCCAGCAGCAGCCCCAGCTTGGCGGTGCGGCGGGTCGGGGTGGGGGAGGAGCGGTGGGGCGTCAGGGGGAGATCGGGCGCCGGGCGCGGGTCGAGCGACATGGCGGAGGGGTCCGAGCTGCTGTGCATCGGCGCATTGTGTCAGCTCGAACCCCTCCGTCGTAAGGCGCTATCCCGCTGATTGGTCCTGAGTGCCGAGCAGCCCGCCGCCGGTGCCGGTTCCCGCGGTGGGGGTCGGCGCCGGCGTGGTGGTGGCGCCCCCGGTGGGCGTGGCCGACGGGGTGCGGGTGGGCCGGGTCTGCCCGCCGTCACCGCCGTTCCCGTTGCCGTTCCCATTGCCATTGCCGTTGCCCGCGCCGCCGGTGGGCCGCGAGCTCGGACGGCCGCCGTTGCCGGCGGTCGGGGACGGCGCGGAGGTCGCGCCGTCCGTCGCGGACGGGCTCTGGGTCGGCGCGGCGGGCTCGGTGGGCGTGGACGGCACGGTGGTGGCCGGCGTCCGGCTCGCGCCGGAGAAGGAGCTGACCGGCTGACCGGCCAGCGCCGACTTCATGTAGGCCGTCCAGATCTGCGCCGGGAACCTGCCGCCCGCCGCGCTGCCCATGCCGCCGACGCCGTCCAGCGTGACCTGCTTGCCGGTGGCCGGATCCTGACCGAACAGGCCGACCACGGTGACCAGTTCGGGGGTGTAGCCGGCGAACCACACCGACTTGGAGTCGTCGGTGGTGCCGGTCTTGCCGGCCGCCGGGCGGTTCAGCGAGGCGGCCCGGTAGCCGGTGCCGCCCTGGTCGTCGATGACGCCGCGGAGGATCGAGGTGGTGGCGCGGGCGGCGTCCTTGGAGACCGCCTGGGTGGCCTTGTGCTCGGGCAGTGCGACCTGCTCGCCGCCGGACTCCAGCGACTTCACCAGCCACGGGGTGATCTGCTGGCCGTCGTTGTCCAGTGCGGCGTACACGCCGGCGAGTTCCAGCACGCTCGGCGAGGCCGAGCCCAGCGGGATCGACGGGACGGCCTTCAGGCCCGGGGTGTCGGCGGGCAGGCCGAGCGCGACCGCGGTGGAGCGGACCTTCTCCAGCCCGGTGTCCTGGGCGAGCTGCGCGAACACCGAGTTCACCGACCAGTCGGTGGCCTGCTGGAGGCTTATCTGGCCGTACGAGCGCTCGCCCTCGTTCGGCGGTGCGTAGGGGACGCCCTTGGCGCCGCGCACGGCCCGCCGGTTGGTGCCGTCGTAGACGGTGTCGGCGCTGATCCGGTCGCCGTACTGGGTGCGGGCCCCGGAGTCCAGGGCGGCGGCCAGCGCGATCGCCTTGAAGGTGGAGCCGGCCTGGTAGTCGGTGCGGGTGGCGTTGTCGATCCAGTGCTTGGTGGCGTCGGCGCCGCCGTACAGCGCCAGCACCTGGCCGGTCTTCGGGTCGACCGACACCGCGCCGGCCTGCGCGGCCGCGTCCACCTTGCGGGCGTCCGGCTTCAGGTTGTCGGTCAGCTGGGTCTGCACCGCGTCCTGGAGCTGCTGCTGCTTCTTGGAGTCCACGGTCAGCGTGATGGTGTAGCCGCCCTGGGCGAGCTGGGCGTCGCTGACGATGTGGTTGTCGGTCAGGTACGAGGTGGCGGCGGCCACCAGGTAGCCGGCCTGCCCGGACAGGCCCGGCGCGGACTTCGGCGACTGCACCTCGGGGAAGGCCAGCTGCTTGCGCTCGTCGGCGCCCAGCCACTTCTCCGCCACCATGCCGTCGAGCACGTAGTTCCAGCGCGCCACCGCCTTCTCCTTGCCGGCCTCGGTCGCCGAGGACACGTCGAACGCGCTGGGCGCGTTCAGCAGGGTCGCCAGGTACGCGCCCTGGGCGGCGTTCAACTGGCTGGCGTCGATCCCGAAGTAGGCCTGCGAGGCGGCCTGGATGCCGTACGCGCCGCGCCCGTAGTACGAGGTGTTCAGGTAGGAGGAGAGGATCTCGTCCTTGTTCTGGGTGGCGTCCACCTTGAACGCGATGAAGACTTCCTTGACCTTGCGGCTGACGGTCTGCTTCTGGTTCAGGTACGCGTTCTTCACGTACTGCTGGGTGATCGTCGAGCCGCCCTGGGTGGCGCCGCCGGAGGCGGTGTTGAAGGCGGCGCGGGCCATGCCCTTGAAGTTGACCGCGCCCTCCGAGTAGAAGTTGCGGTCCTCGGCGGCCAGCGCGGCGTGCTGCGCGTCCGCGGAGACCTTGTCCAGGGGGACGTTCTGCCGGTTGGTCTGCCCGGTCCGGGCCAGCAGCGACCCGTCGGAGTACAGCCAGGTGTTGGACTGGGCGGTGGCCGCGGCGTGCGCGTCCGGCACCTTGACCAGGGCGACGCCCAGCGCGAACAGGCCGACCCCGAGCAGCATCGAGGCGGCCAGGCCGACCAGTGCGGTCCGCCAGGTGGGTATCAGTCGGCGCCAGCCGGTTCGTTTCGTGCGTTCACGGGGCTTTCGAGGCAACGGAGACCTTCCCGCAGGCCCCGGACGGGCTGCTCGCTCGGGCGATGGCATGAACCTCGCCAGCTTGATCGATCGACTTGTCAGATGTTAGGGACCTATGTCCTATTTCTCCTAAGACGATCTTTAAATCCCTCTTAGTTGCGTGTCCTTCGTCTCACACACAACGAGTGGGCCCCGGGCGGGGACATGGTCGGCCCGATCACACGATCGAGTCGCGCCGCGGCAGGCCGAACGGAAAAACGCCGAAGGCCCCTCGCTCTCGCGAGGGGCCTTCGGCTGTCTGTGCGCCGCCAGGGACTCGAACCCCGGACCCGCTGATTAAGAGTCAGCTGCTCTAACCAACTGAGCTAGCGGCGCTTGCTGACGAAGAGAACAGTACACGCTTCCCGACCTGCGGTGAAACCGGGTTCCCCGCGGCCGCCCAGGGCCTCGGGAACGCCGAAGGCCCCCCGCTTTCGCGAGGGGCCTTCGGTTGTCTGTGCGCCGCCAGGGACTCGAACCCCGGACCCGCTGATTAAGAGTCAGCTGCTCTAACCAACTGAGCTAGCGGCGCCTGCTGACCTGGAGAACATTACACGCCCGGCGCCGTTCCGCCGAATCGTGACGCCGCCGCCACGCAGTGTCGCCCGCGGCTCAGCGCGGGGGCGGGAGCCGGGCCAGGAACACCTCGAACGCGGTCGACTTCACCGAGTTCGCCCCGTCGAACGGATAGTTCATCTCCTTGATCGCGATCAGCGACAGCCCGATCAGACCGGCCAGCGACAGCACCATCATCAGGTGCGCCCAGGTGTTGGACAGGCCGAACAGGAAGGTGAAGGCGATGGTGACGACCGCGCCGGCGATCAGCGCCGCCCACAGCAGCGGCGGTACGCAGTCCGCGATCAGGTTCAGTCGAGCGCGGCGCTTGCTGGCCAGGCCGTCCACGTGCTGCACCAGGTTCTGGTAGATCGTCGACTCGCGGTTGTCGTTGGGCTGGAAGGCCAGCGCGGTGTCGCGGACCTGGTACATCAACGCGGTCGCCGCCGGGTCGCTGTGGTGCCCGGTCATCTGCTGCCACTCGGTGTTCACCACCGCGTGCGCGTAGCTGAGCGTCAGCCCCTCCAGCTGGGCGCCCTCCGGCAGCGGCATCTGCCGGGACATCCAGTAGACCCCGGCGAGCTCGTCCGCCTCCTCGAAGGTCGTCGCCCGCGCGGTCGAGGTGTTCTCCCACACCACGATCACCACGAAGGCCACCAGCACCGCGTAGAACGCGCCGACCGCGGCGAAGATGAAGCCCGCCACGTCGTTGCAGTTCACCCGGGCCGGGACGGAGGCGTAGCGCTGCACCAGGAGCATGCAGGCCGCCGTGCCCACCAGCATGCCGACCAGGATCGCGCCATCGACCCAGTTCACGACGACCCCCACTGACCTCGGTGGACACCTGTGCGGACACCGCCATCAGGCCACGGGGGAGCCGGGCCCGGCGAACGGGGATGGTCCGACCGGCCGTCAGTCGCCGCCGGACAGCGCGGTGATCGCGAGGAGTGCCGGCGGGCGGAAACAGGGACGCGGCGGCATGTCCGCCCCCAGAGTCCGCGCCTTCCTCCTTGACCTTCCGCGTTGCCCGTGAAGCGGCCGTCCGCCCGTCCATCCGCAGAGGAATCTATCGGGCCAAACGGGGCGGACGGGACAAGCTGCGCATCACACGCCCCGGACGGCCCCAGCTGTCACCCGGATCGCGCACTGCGGCGTCAACTCTGCCTGACGGACGGCCGAACCGGACGAACCGGGCCAATCGGCGGTTCGGGGACGGTCCGTGCGGCCTCGCGCCCCGGATGCAAGGATCGTGGGGAGAGCAACTCCCCGGCCGCGCGCGCTCCCAGCCGCGCGGCCCCGCCGTGAAAGCAGGCCGATGACCGCCGCCCCCGACCGCTACCGTCCGGTCCGCCGGATGCTGGCCCGCGACCGGGGCGAGTCCCATCGCGTCTCCACCCCGCTGGAGCTGTTCTTCGACCTGTGCTTCGTGGTGGCCATCGCCCAGGCCGGCCACGAACTCGCCCACGCGCTGGCCGCCGGACACCTCTCGGTCGCCCTGCCGGGATACCTGATGTCCTTCTTCGCCATCTGGTGGGCGTGGATGAACTTCACCTGGTTCGCCTCCGCGTACGACGTGGACGACGTCCCCTACCGGCTCACCACGCTCGTCCAGATCACCGGCGTGCTGGTGCTCGCCGCGGGCGTGCCACGCCTCTTCGGGGACCAGAACCTCGACCTCGTGGTGGTCGGCTACCTGCTGATGCGCCTCGCCATGGTCACCCAGTGGCTGCGCGCCGCCCGCAGCGAGAGCGGGCCCGCCCGGACCGCCGCGCTGCGCTACGCCCTCGGCATCACGGTCGTCCAGGCGTTCTGGGTGGTGCTGCTGTTCGTCCCGGACACGGCCCGCCCGGTGCTGTTCGCGGTCGGTGTGATCGCCGAACTCGCCGTCCCCGTCTGGGCCGAGACCCACAACCGGACCCCGTGGCACCGGCACCACATCGCCGAGCGGTACGGCCTGTTCACCATCATCGTGCTCGGCGAGACGGTCGCCGCCGCCACCGTCGCCATCCAGACCGCGCTGGACGAGCACAAGGCCGTCGCCGAACTGCTGCCGATCGCCGGCGGCGGACTGCTGATCTGCTTCGGCGCCTGGTGGATCTACTTCGCCGACGACGCCCACCCCTACCTGAACTCCGCCCGCCAGGCGCTGCCCTGGGGCTACGGCCACTACGTCGTCTTCGCCTCCGCGGCCGCCGTCGGCGCCGGACTGGTGGTCGCCGTCCAGCACGCGGTCGGCGCCACCCAGCTGACCGACCGGGCCGCGGCCGCCGCCGTCACCGTCCCGACCGCGCTGTTCCTGTTCGCCGTCTGGGCCCTGCACGTGCGCCACCACAAGCGCGGCGCCGCCCAGCCGATCCTGCCGCTCGCCGCGCTGTCGGTGCTGGCTGCGACGCTTGCCGGGGACGCCGGCGTGCCCATCGCCGGCCTCCTGGTGGCGTTCGCCGTCGCCATCGGCATCGCCCTGACCACGCAGACCGTGAAACGGAGCTGACGAAACCGTGCGCCTGGAAGACCTCCCCTACGCCCGCCTGCTGCAACGCCACACCGGGCCGCTGCGGGCCGACACCCGCTACGACACCGTCCACTTCGACGACCTCGACCTGACCGGGCAGCTCGGCGGCGCGACCTTCCTGGAATGCGCGTTCACCGGCATCCGCGCGGAGAGCGCGAAGCTGCGCCGGGCCGGCTTCAACGAGGTGTGGCTGCACGGCGGGCGACTGGTCGGGGTCGACCTCGCCGAGAGCGAGTGGCAGGACACCGAGATCGACTCCACCGTGCTGGCCGGCATCTCCGCGCACAGCTCCGCGATCCGCCGCACCGTCTTCCGGCAGTGCAAGCTCGAAGCGGTCAACCTGCGCGGGGCGACACTGCGCAACGTGGTCTTCGAGGACTGCCTCCTGCGCGACGTCGACCTCGCCGAGGCGAAGCTCACCGACGTGACGTTCCCCGGCTCCACCCTGAACGAGGTCCGCCTGCGCGGCGCGACCCTCAAGGGCGTGGACCTCCGCCGAGCCGCCAGCCTCGACCTGCCGGACGGCCACCACGGGCTGCGTGGCGCGATCATCTCGACGCACCAACTGCTGGACCTCGCGCCGCAGTTCGCACAGGCGTTGGGGATCACCGTCAAGGAGTAGAGGAGGTGGGTCCGCTTCGCGGTGGGTCCGCTTCGCGGTGGGTCCGCTTCGCGGTGGGTCCGCTTCGCGGTGGGTCCGCTTCGCGGTGGGTCGGCTTCGCGGTGGGTCGGCTTCGCGGTGGGTCGGCTTCGCGGTGGGTCGGCTTCGCGGTGGGTCGGCTTCGCGGTGGGTCGGCTTCGCGGTGGGTCTTGCCCCGGGGGGCTACTGCCGGAGGGCGGTGATCGTGCCGATGGTGGTGGCGGTCAGGCCGATGGTGATGGCGATGGTGCCCAGGATGCGGGCGCTGGTGGGGGTCAGGAGGGGGCGGTCGCCGGGGCGGCGGGGCTTCGGGTCGGGGATGCTCTGCATGAGGAACTTCTGGAGCCGGCCGAACCACTTCGAGACGTGGAAGGCGCCGAACAGGATCACGAGCACGCCCCAGAAGATGAGGAGCGCGCCGGGGTGTTCGGTCTGTCGGCCGGCCAGCGTGATCACGGGGGAGATCATCCGCCCGGGCCGGGGCGCCGTCAACGGCCCTTTGGGTACCCGCCGTTCATCTGGTGAACAGTCCAACAATCCTTCGGGGAAAGTCATGGCCATGTCGCCCCGGCTGCGTGAGGATGCTCGGCGTTCGGCACGAGGTGTCTGAACAACATCATCAGCAGCAGCCGAAGGGACGGGCGGGTCAAAGTGGCAGAGCTGAGTCGTAGGAAGTTCATCGCACTGTCGGCGAGTGCGGCGGCCGGTGCGGCGGTCGCCGGGTCGGGCGTGGCGGGCGGGACGGTCCCGGCGGTCGCGGCGCCGGCGGGGACCACGGGGACCATCACGGACGCCAAGCACATCGTCGTCCTGATGCAGGAGAACCGGAGTTTCGATCACTACTTCGGGATGCTCAAGGGCGTGCGCGGCTTTGCGGACCGCTCGGCGATCCAGATATCCGGCGGCTACAGCGTCTTCAACCAGCCGAACCTGCTGGGCCGTCAGTACCCGTGGCAGTTCAGCGCCACCAAGCCGGCCGGCGGTGCGGACCCGGAGCGGCTGGCGCAGTGCAACGGGGACCTGAGCCACGCCTGGTCCGATCAGCACAAGGCGTGGAACGGCGGCAAGTTGGACTCCTGGGTGGCGGCCAAGGGCAACGTCCGCACGATGGGCTACCTGACCAGGGCGGACATCCCGTTCCACTACGCGCTGGCCGACAACTGGACGGTCTGCGACGCCTACCACTGCTCGGTGCTGAGCGCGACGGGCCCGAACCGCACCTACCACTGGTCCGGCCAGATCGACCCGTCCGGCGCGGCGGGCGGCCCGGCGTACGACGGCGGCGACGAGTCGGGGCTGCGCTGGCAGACGTACGCGGAGGCGCTGGAGAACGCGGGGGTGAGCTGGAAGGTCTACCAGAACGCGTCGGACAACTACGGCGACAACGCGCTGGCGTACTTCGCCCAGTTCTCCTCGGCCCCGGCGGGCAGCGCCCTCGCGGTGAAGGGCATGGGCTCCGTCCCGAAGGTCACCAACCGGACGCCGGACGACATCGTGGCGGCGATCAAGGCGGACGTGCTGGCGGGCACCCTGCCGCAGGTGTCGTGGATCGTGCCGGACCAGGCGTCCTCGGAGCACCCGTACGCCACGCCGGCCGACGGCGCGCACTTCGTGCACAACGTGATGGACGCCCTGAACGCCGACCCGAACGTCTTCAACTCCTCGATCCTGTTCGTCAATTACGACGAGAACGACGGCTTCTTCGACCACGTCCCGCCGCCGGCCGCACCCGCCGGCACCGCCGGGGAGTTCTACAGCGGCACCAACATCGGCCTGGGCTTCCGCGTCCCGATGCTCGCCGTCTCCCCGTGGAGCCGCGGCGGCTGGGTGTCCTCGGAGACCTTCGACCACACCTCGGTGCTGCGCTTCCTGGAGAAGTGGACGGCCGCCCAGGGCCGGCCCGCGACGTGCGTGAACATCTCGGACTGGCGTCGCCGGGTGTGCGGCGACCTGACCGGACTGTTCGACTTCGCGAACCCGGTGTACGGGATGCCCGCGCTGCCCGACACCTCGGGGACCATCGGTCTGGCCGCCTGCGGCCCGCTGCCGAACCCGGCGCCCGTCAACAACCAGTTGCCCGCGCAGGAGGCCGGCACCCGTCCGGCCCGGGCGCTGCCGTACCAGCCGGTGGCGAACCTGGACCACCTGGAGTTCGGCTCCGGCGGGGTGATGAAGGTCTGGATCGCGATGTCCAACGCGGGCAGCGCCACCAGCCACTTCGCGGCGTACGCCAACGCGTACCGCTCCGGCGGCCCCTGGCAGTACACCGTCGACCCGGGCGCGGCGACCAGCGACTTCTTCAACTGCGGCACCGGCTACGGCGCGGGCAAGTACGACCTGACGGTGGTCGGCCCGAACCGCTTCCTGCGCCGCTTCACCGGCGACGCCACCGCCGCCGGCAAGAACGCGGCCGTCACCGCGACCTACGCGCCCGCCCCCGACACCGGCAAGCTCGCCCTCTGGTTCAAGCTCGCCAACACCGGCACCGCCCCCGTGACGTTCACCGTCACCTCCACCAACTACCGCACCGACGGCCCCTGGACCTACCAGGTCGCCGCCGGGGCCAGCACCAGTGACTGGTTCAACGCAGCGGCCTACACCAACGGTTGGTACGACTTCACGGTGACGGTCAGCGGCGACCCGAGCTGGTCGCAGCGCTTCACCGGCCACCTGGAGACCGGCGCCGCCTCGATCTCCGGCTGACGCGGCGTCACACCGCACGCAGGCCGTGCGCGGCGAAGACGTCGCGCGCGGCCTGCACCTGCTCCGCGGTCGGGGTGGGCGTGTCGGCGAGGGTGAACTCCCGGCCCAGCGCGGCCCACTTGGACCGGCCGAGCTTGTGGAACGGGAGGACGTCGACCCGGGAGACGTTGCCGAGGGTGGCGGCGAAGGCGGCGACGCCCGCGATGTTCTCGGGCGGGTCGGTGAGGCCGGGGACCAGGACGAAGCGCAGGTGGACCTCCTTGCCGAGGTCGGCGAGCCGGCGGGCGAAGTCGAGGGTGGGTTCGAGCCGTTGGCCGGTCAGGCGGCGGTAGAGGGCGCGGTCCCAGGACTTGATGTCGAGCAGGACGAGGTCGGTGTCGGCGAGCAGGGCGTCGTCCGCCCGGGCGCCGAGGAAGCCCGAGGTGTCGAGGGCGGTGTGCAGGCCCAGCTCGTGCTTGAAGCGGTGGAGCAGCTCGCCGGTGAAGGCCGGCTGGAGCAGGGGTTCGCCGCCCGAGAGGGTGGCGCCGCCGCTGCCGGAGGCGTGGATGAAGGCGGTGTACTTGGCGGCCTCGGCGACCACCTCGTCGGCCGTGGTCCGGTGGCCGCTCGCCATCCGCATGGTGTCGGGGTTGTGACAGTACAGGCAGTTCAGCGGGCACCCGGCGAGGAAGACCACGAACCGGGTGCCGGGGCCGTCCACGCCGGTCGACAGGTCCCAGGAGTGCACCGAGCCGCTTGCCTTCAGAACGGTGGTGAGCATGGCGGTGCCTCCTGGGATCCGTCGACGAGGGCTCAGAGCGAGCCGTGGAAGGTGCGGTTGACGACGTCCAGCTGCTGTTCCCTGGTCAGCCGGACGAAGTTGACCGCGTAGCCGCTGACCCGGATGGTCAGCTGCGGGTACTCCTCGGGGTGCTCCATGGCGTCCAGCAGGGTGTCCCGGTTCAGCACGTTGACGTTCATGTGGAACCCGCCGACGGCCGTGTACCCGTCGAGCACGCCCGCCAGGTTGCGCACCCGCTCCTCGCGGGTGCGGCCGAGCGCGTCGGGCGTGACGGTGTTGGTCAGCGAGATGCCGTCCTCGGCGGCGTCGTAGGGGAGCTTCGCCACCGACATGGAGCTGGCCACGTAGCCGTGGGTGTCGCGGCCGTTCATCGGGTTGGCGCCCGGGGAGAACGGTTCGCCGGCCCGGCGGCCGTCGGGGGTGGAGCCGGTCTTCTTGCCGTAGACCACGTTCGAGGTGATGGTCAGCACCGACTGGGTGTGCTCGGCGCCCCGGTAGGTGGGGTGCTTGCGGATCTTGCGCATGAACTCCTCGACCAGCCGCACCGCGAGCCCGTCCGCCCGGTCGTCGTTGTTGCCGTACGCCGGGTACTCGCCCTCCACGGTGTAGTCGACCGCGAGCCCGGACGCGTCGCGCACCGGCCGCACCGTGGCGTACCGGATCGCCGACAGCGAGTCCGCCGCCACCGCGAGCCCGGCGATGCCGCAGGCCATGGTGCGCCGCACGGCGCGGTCGTGCAGGGCCATCTCCAGGCGCTCGTACGCGTACTTGTCGTGCATGTAGTGGATGACGTTCAGCGCGTGCACGTACGTCTCGGCCAGCCACTCCAGCTGCCGGTCGAAGCGCTCCACCACCTCGTCGTAGTCCAGGACCTCGGCCTCGATCGGGCCGGTCTCGGGGCCGACCTGCTCGCCGGTGATCTCGTCCCGCCCGCCGTTGATCGCGTAGAGCAGCGTCTTGGCGAGGTTGACCCGGGCGCCGAAGAACTGCATCTGCTTGCCGACCTCCATCGCGGAGACGCAGCAGGCGATCGCGGTGTCGTCGCCGAAGCGCGGGCGCATCAGCTCGTCCGACTCGTACTGCACGCTGGAGGTGTCGATGGACACCTGCGCGCAGAACTCCTTGAAGCCCTGCGGGAGTTGCGGCGACCAGAACACCGTCATGTTGGGCTCGGGGGCCGGGCCCAGGTTGTACAGGGTCTGCAGGTAGCGGAACGAGGTGCGGGTGACCAGCGGGCGGCCGTCGGCGCCGATGCCGCCGATCGACTCGGTGACCCAGGTCGGGTCGCCGGAGAACAGCTCGTCGTACTCGGGGGTGCGCAGGAAGCGGACGATCCGCAGCTTGACGATGAAGTCGTCGATCAGCTCCTGCGCCCGGCTCTCCGTCAGCCGGCCCTCGGCCAGGTCGCGTTCCAGGTAGACGTCCAGGAAGGTCGAGGTGCGGCCGAGCGACATGGCCGCGCCGTTCTGCTCCTTCACGGCCGCCAGGTAGGCGAAGTACAGCCACTGGATCGCCTGTTGGGCGGTGGCGGCCGGCCCGGAGATGTCCTGGCCGTAGCTCGCGGCCATCGCCTTGAGCTCCTCCAGCGCGCGGATCTGCTCGGCCAGTTCCTCGCGCTCCCGGATGGTGTCCTCCAGCGCGCGCGGGTCGCGCGGCGCGGCGTCCAGGCCGGTCTTCTCCTCGCGCTTGGCGGCGATCAGCCGGTCCACGCCGTACAGCGCCACCCGCCGGTAGTCGCCGATGATCCGGCCCCGCCCGTACGCGTCCGGCAGGCCGGTGACGATGCCGGCCTTGCGGGCGGCCCGGATCTCGGGCGTGTAGGCGTCGAACACGCCCGCGTTGTGGGTCTTGCGGTGGACGGTGAAGACCTTCTCCCACTGCGGGTCCACCGGGTAGCCGTACGTCTCCAGCGCGCCCGCGACCATCCGCCAGCCGCCGTTCGGCATGATCGCCCGCTTCAGCGGGGCGTCGGTCTGCAGGCCGACGATCAGCTCGTTGTCCCGGTCGATGTACCCGGGGGCGTGCGCGGTGATGGTGGACGGCGTGTCCCAGGAGACGTCCAGGACGCCCTTGGCCCGCTCCTCGGGGAACAGGTCGGTGATCCGCCGCCAGATCGCCGCGGTCCGCGCGGTCGGCCCGGCCAGGAAGGCGGCGTCGCCCTCGTACGGGGTGTAGTTCTGCTGGATGAAGTCGCGGACGTCGACGGCGTCCCGCCACAGGCCGCCCTTGAAACCGTCCCAGGCACCGCTGTGGATGCGCTCCGCGTGCTGCGTGCTCATTGCCTCGCTCCCGCCTCTCGCCTACGCGCACTATTGTGAAACGATTCACAAACTCACATGGGATCGAAAAGTCCTGATCAGTGGGGACCTTGGTCCCCGGATCGCCTCCCGAACCCGAGGCGGGGCCTCACACCGCCCGGTCGTCGCCGTAGTACGCCAGGGTCATCAGCCGCCGCATGTCCCGCAGCATCGGCAGCCGCGGATTGGCCGGCGCGCACTGGTCCTCGTACGCGTTCATCGCCTGCCGGTCCAGCCCCGCCAGGAACGCCGCCTCGTCCACCCCGGCCTCCTTGAACGAGCGCGGAATGCCGACCTGCTCGCGCAGCTCCTCGACCGCGAGCGCCAGCGACTCCACGCCCTGCTCGGGGGTGTCGGCGGGCAGGCCCAGCATCCGGGCGATCTGCCGGTACCGCTCCGGGGCCACGTAGCTGCGGTACTTCGGCCAGCCGGTCACCTTGGCCGGCGCCGAGCCGTTCCAGCGGATCACGTGCGGCAGCAGCAGCGCGTTGGTCCGCCCGTGCGCCACGTGGAAGGTCGCGCCCAGGGTGTGCGCCATCGCGTGCACCGCGCCCAGGAACGCCGAGCCGAACGCCATGCCCGCGATCGTCCCGGCGTTGTGCATCCGCTCCCGCGCCGCCGGGTCGTTCGGGCCGTCGTGGACCGCCGCCGCCAGGTTCTCGAAGACCAGCCGGACGCCCTGCAGCGCCAGGCCGTCGGTGAAGTCGTTGGCGTACACCGACACGTACGCCTCGATGCAGTGCGTCAGCGCGTCGAACCCGGAGTCGGCCGTCACCGCCGCCGGCAGGTCGGTCGTCAGCGCCGGGTCCACGATCGCCACCGTCGGGGTGAGCGCGTAGTCCGCCAGCGGGTACTTCTGGCCGGTCTCCGGGTCGGTGATCACTGCGAACGGAGTGACCTCGCTGCCGGTGCCCGAGGTGGTCGGGACGCACACCAGCTTCGCCTTCTCGCCCAGGTCGGGGAAGGTGAAGGCGCGCTTGCGGATGTCGAAGAACTTCTCCTTCAGGTCCGCGAACTCCACCTCCGGGTGCTCGTACATCAGCCACATCACCTTGGCCGCGTCCATCGGCGAGCCGCCGCCCAGCGCCACGATGGTGTCCGGCCGGAAGTCGCGCATCAGCTCCGCGCCCCGCTCCACCGTCGCGATGCTCGGGTTCGGCTCCACGAAGTCCACCACCCGCACCTCCACCGGCTCCGGGCGCCGCCGCAGCACCTCCCGGACCCGCTCCAGGTGGCCGATCTCCACCATCGTCCGGTCGGTGACCACCACCACCCGGTGCGCGCCGCACATGTCCGCCAGGTAGCCGAGCGAGTTGCGCTCGAAGAAGATCTTCGGCGGGACCTTGAACCACTGCATGTTGGTGTTGCGCCGCCCGATCCGCTTGACGTTGATCAGGTGCAGGGCCGAGACGTTCCCCGACACCGAGGTGTGCCCCCAGGAGCCGCAGCCCAGCGTCAGCGAGGGCAGGAACGCGTTGTACACGTCGCCGATGCCGCCCTGCGAACTCGGCGCGTTCCAGATGATCCGGCACGCCTGCACCCCGGCGCCGAACTCCTCGGCGAACGCCGCGTCCTCGGTGTGCACCGCCGCCGAGTGCCCCAGGCCGTTGAACTCCACCATGCGGGCGGCGAGTTGGACGCCATGCGCACGCGACCGGGCGCGCAGCACCGCCAGCACCGGGCAGAGCTTCTCCCGGGTCAACGGCTCCTCCGCGCCCACCCCGGCGACCTCCGCCAGGATCACCGAGGTGTCCTCCGGCACCTCGAAGCCCGCCCCCTGCGCGACCGCCTGCGCCGACTGCCCGACCACCGCCGGGTTCAACTTCCCCTTTCCGTCGAACAGATGGCGCTCCAGCAGGGCCTTCTCCTCCGGGCCCGCCAGGTGCGCCTTCAGCGTCCGGAACTCCGCCAACGCCGGCTCGTACACCTCCTCGTCCAGGATCACCGCCTGCTCGGAGGCGCAGATCATCCCGTTGTCGAAGGACTTCGACAGCACGATGTCGTTCACCGCCCGCTTCAGGTCCGCGCTCCGCTCCACGTACGCCGGGACGTTCCCCGCGCCCACGCCCAGCGCCGGCTTCCCGCACGAATAGGCCGCCCGCACCATCGAGTTGCCGCCGGTGGCGAGGATCGTCGCCACCCCTTCGTGCCGCATCAGCGCGTCCGTCGCCGCCATCGACGGACGGTCGACCCACTGCACGCAGTGCGCCGGGGCGCCCGCCGCGACCGCCGCGTCCCGGACGATCCGGGCCGCCTCCGCCGAACAGCGCTGCGCCGAAGGATGGAAGGCGAACACGATCGGGTTGCGGGTCTTCAACGCGATCAGCGCCTTGAACACCGTGGTGGACGTCGGATTGGTCACCGGAGTGAGGGCGGCGACCACGCCCACCGGCTCGGCGATCTCCACGATCCCGTCGAGGTCGTCCCGGGCGATCACCCCGACCGTCCGCATCCCGGCCATCGAGTGCGTGACGTGCTCGCAGGCGAAGACGTTCTTCACCGCCTTGTCCTCGAACACCCCGCGCCCGGTCTCCTCCACGGCCAGCACCGCCAGCCGGGTGTGCGCGGCCAGCGCGGCCAGCGAGGCCTTCTTGACGATCCGGTCCACCCGTTCCTGGGTGAGACCCGCGTACTCCTGGAGGGCCTTGTGCCCGTTGCGGACCAGGGCGTCGACGTGCTCGGTGATCTCGACGTGCTCGACGTGCTCGGCGTTCACGGTGGGGGAGTTCTGACCGGACATGGCGCGGCTCACCTCTCGGGGTGCGGCTGCGGGGCGCCCCGGCGGCACTGCCGGGACCGGTTGACCCCCTCAGCGTCGGGCGGCGGACCCTGCCGCGGCTACGGCCGATGGGCGCGATCCACCCGGGACCATCGGCCTTCTCCGTTGCGCCGTACGGGAGTTCGGGCCGCCCCCGGCGCGGCGCCGGTGTCCGCCGGGCGGGTGAGCCGCAGGTCGCCGGGGTGCGACGCCCGGAGGCCGGTGCGAGGGTGGGCGGAGCCCGCACGGGTACGTGTGACCGATCCCGGGCGGCGTACCGTGACAGGAGAGGCACCGAAGCAGGGGGGACGCCCACCCGAGGAGGAGACATGGGCATCTTCGACAGGTTCCGCCATCAGCCCGCCCAGCCCGCTGCCCCGGCCGAGGACTCCGCCGAGCGGGCCGCCCTCGCCCACGACGAGGCCGCCGACGCCTTCGGCGACACCGTGGAACGCACCCGCGACGAGGCGGAGCGCCGCGTCCAGCAGGAACGCGAGGACCGCGAGGCCGCCGAGAACATGACGGCCGAGGGCGATCCCTGGGGCTGAGACCCACCCGTGAACGCCGGCGCCGAACGGCGCCGGCGTCCGGCTGTCCGGGGCCGGTGGCCCGGGTGAGGATCCTGTGACAGTTCAGTGACAGGAGGCATACGCCCCAAGGACGTTGGGAGGGATAGATTGTTCTTGCGCGACGGACCGGGCCAAGGGGAAGATGGCCTGGCAGGAGCGCTTTCTCCAGCAGCTCAGCCAGATTCGATCCCTTGGGGGGGACCACCATGACCGCTCGTCGGTTCGCACCGTCCATCGCTTCCGTAAAGAAGGCCACCGCGGTCGCCGCGATCATGCTCGCCGCCACCGGTGTGGCCGGCGGCACCGCCTGGGCGGACGACAACACGCCGGTGGTGCCGTGCGCCGACGGCTCGGTCCACCTGCCGGGCGAGAACGCCGTCGAGAACGCCCCCGCCCACAACGGGCACGTGGCGATCGACCTCATGCGCGACATGTACCCGGTCGTCAACGGCGACACGGTGACCTACCGGGGGTACATCTGGTTGACGAACAACACCGGGGCCGCGTACCAGCACGTCACCGTGGTGCCGGTGATCTCCGCCCACCCCAACGTTCTGAACACCGGCAACACCACGCTGCGCTGGGAACGCGATGACAACAGCACGGTCGAACTGCCCACCCGGATGGGCTGCGACCCGTCGATCTGGGGTGCCTCCGGCGCGCTGGACCAGCCGATGGCGAACGGCCAGATCTCCCGCTACGTGGTGACGGTCACCACGTCGAAGGAGGTCGCGGCGCAGGCCGACGAGATCCTGCTGAACGTCCGCGGTGCGGCGGACGGCGACCGCAGCCTGGAGTCCCCCCTCGGTTGGCTGAAGGTCCCGCCGGCGCCGCCGGTGTCGCCCTCCCCGTCGGTCTCCACGTCGCCGTGGACGTCGCCGTCCCCGTCCGCCTCCCCGTCCTCGTGGACGTCCCCGTCGGCCTCGCCGTCCTCCTGGACGTCGCCGTCCGCGTCGCCGTCGCAGACCCCCTGGACGTCGCCCTCCCCGTGGGTGTCGCCCTCCTCGTGGGTGTCGCCCTCCTCGGGCTCCTCGGGCACCGGCACCAAGGTGCTGTCCGCGTCGCTTCCCACCAACGTGAACACCGAGCAGGTCGCCGCCGCCGGCAACAGCAGCGACAAGTCCGCGCCGCTGGCCGCCGGGGCCCTCGCCCTCACCGCCGCGGGCGGCGTGTTCTTCCTCAACACCCGCCGTCGTTCCCGCGGCACCAAGTAACAGCGTCCTTCCCCCGCGTGGCCGGCCCCTTCCGGGGGCCGGCCATCCGGCGTTCTGGGCCCCGCCCCGTCCTCAGGGCTCCCGCGGTGGCAGCGGCGGGCGGCGCAGGTCGGGCCGGGCGGCGGTCGGGGGCGGGGGTGCGGCGGCGGGGGTGGTGGTGAGGAGGTCGAGGGCGAGGGTGACGGCGGCGGCGAGGTCGGTGTGTTCGCCGCGGGCCCAGTCGCGCGGGGTGCGGACGACTTCGATGTCGGGGGCGACGCCGTGGTTCTCGATGGCGAAGCCGATGCCGCCGGTGAACCAGGAGGCGTTCTTCGGGACGGAGATCTGGGTGCCGTCGCCGAGCGCGTGCCGGCCGGTCATGCCGACCACGCCGCCCCAGGTGCGGGTGCCGACCACCGGGCCGAGGTCGAGGGCCTTGATGGCGGCGATGATGACGTCGCCGTCGGAGCTGGTGGCGTGGTCGGCGAGCGCGACCACGGGGCCGCGCGGCGCGTCCCGGGGCCAGCGGACGGGCTGCCGGCCGCGGGTGAAGTCCCAGGCGAGGACACGGCGGCGGAGCTTCTCCAGGACCAGCTCGGAGACGTTCCCGCCGGCGTTCCCGCGGACGTCCAACACCAGCGCGGGGTGGGCGAGTTCGGAGCGCAGGTCGCGGTTGAACTGGGCCCAGCCGGAGCCGCCGAGGTCCGGGATGTGCAGGTAGCCGCACACGCCGTTGCTGAACTCCCGCACCAGGTGGCGGCGTTTGGCCACCCAGTCCTGGTAGCGGATGGGCCGCTCGTCGGTGAGCGGGGTGACGGCGATCCGGCGCAGCCGCTCGCTGTGGCGGACCGTCAGCTCCACCGTGGTGCCGCCGGTGCCGGCCAGCAGCGGCGCGGGGCCGCGCACCGGGTCGGGCGGACGGCCGTCCACGGCGACCAGCTCGTCGCCGTCCTGCACGCCGTAACCGGCGAGCGGCGCACGGGCCTTGGGGTCGGAGGACTCGCCGGGCAGGATCCGGTCGACCAGCCAGCGGCCGTCCGGGTCGCGGTGCGCGTTGGCGCCGAGCAGGCCGAGCGGCAGCTGGGCGATCGCCGGGCCCTCGCCGCGCCGGGACGGGGTGACGTAGGCGTGCGAGGTGCCGAGTTCGCCGAGCAGTTCGCGCAGCAGGTCGGCGAAGTCGTCGGGGGAGGCCACCCGGTCCAGCAACGGGGCGTACTGGTCGGTGAGTTCGGGCCAGTCGAGGCCGCACATGCCGGCGTCCCAGAACTGGTCGGCGACGATCCGGGCGGCCTCGAAGTAGGACTGCCGCCACTCGGCGGCCGGGTGCACGGTGTGGGTGATCCGGCGCAGGTCGACGGCGAGCGGGGCGGTGGGCGCGGCCATCGGGTACAGCTTGAGCGCGCCGCCCGAGAACACCGAGACCGCGGAGCCGTCGGCGGACACCGCGAAGCCGTCCAGCTGCTCCACCAGCGTGCTGCGGCGGCCCCGGGCCAGGTCGAAGAACTCCAGCGCGGGGCGGCCGGAGGTGTCCTCCGGGTTGGCGAAGGTCTGGCCGAGCGCGCCGGAGATCGGCCAGCGCAGCCAGATCACCCCGCCGCGCACCGCCGCCGTCGCCGAGTACTTGGAGGCGATCACCGGGAACGGCACCAGGCGCTTGCTCAGCCCCTCCTCGTCCACCCGCACGGTGCCGTCGCCGGTGGCCTCCTCCGGGTCCAGGCCGACCGGCGGGCGGCCCTCGGCCGGGGAGGCGAACGGCGACGGGGTGTCGGCGGCCAGCGGCACCAGGTACGGGCGGCAGCCGAGCGGGAACGACAGGTCGCCGGTGTGCACGTCGTGCACCGGGTCGAAGCCCCGCCAGGACAGGAACACCAGGAACCGGCCGTCCCGGGTGAACACCGGATGCTCGTCCTCGAACCGGCCGCCGGTGACGTCGACGGTGCGCTCCGGCCGGTCCACCCGGGCCAGCCGGACGGCGCGCAGCGAGCGGCCCGCGACCGGCTGGGACCAGGTCAGCCACTGCGAGTCCGGGGAGAACGACGGGCTGGAGACCGGTCCGAACCGGGACGCGGCGACCTCGGTGACGCCGCCCTCGGCGGTGTCCACCAGCAGCAGTCGGCCGTCCGAGCAGGCCACCGCCAGCAGACTGCCGTCGGGGGCGGCGGACAGCTCCTGGACCCGGCCGATCCGGCCCGCGGCGATCCGCCGGTGCGCGGCCCGCCCGTCCGCCGGGCCGTCCTTGCCGGGCAGCGGCGCCAGCTCGATCGCGTCCTCGCCCTCCGCGTCGGTGACCCAGGCGGCCTGCCCGCCCCAGCCGAGCACCAGCGGCAGCCGGCAGCGCACCCCCGGGGTGTCGGCCAGCACCCGGGCCGGGCCCTCCCGGTGGGTCAGCCAGTACAGCGAGCCGCGCACGTTGATCACCCCGGCCCGGCCGGTGGCGTCGCAGGCCAGGTCCTTGACGTTGTTCGCGGCGCTCACCTGGTAGGGGCGACGGCCGGACCGGGCGCCGCCGAGCGGCACCTCCAGACGGTGCGGGGCGGGCGCGTCGAGGCCGTCCAGCAGCCACAGGTCGCCGGCGTGCTGGTAGACGATCCGGGTCCCGTCGGTGGCGGCCTCCCGCGCGTAGTACGTGGCGTGGTCGGTGTGCCGGCGCAGGTCGCTGCCGTCCGGGCGCACCGAGTACACGTTGCCGACGCCCTCGTGGTCGGACAGGAACGCCACCCTGGTCCCCGCGGGGGTCGCCACCGGCATCGGCGCGGCCAGGTGCCCCGGCAGGTCGGGCAGCAGCAGGTCGTGGTCCACCCACAGCCGGCCCTTCGCGCCGCCCCGGTACCGCTTCCAGGAGGCCGGCTCGTGCGGGGCGGCGTCGGTCAGCAGCACCGTGTGCCCCTCGCCCATCTGGGCGTCCGCGACCGGCCCCCACGGCATCCGGCGGCCCGGCGAGCCGTCCGGCGGCAGCTCCCACGCCCAGGTGTAGTGGGCGAACGGCTCGTGGTACGAGCTGACCGCCAGCACGTCCCCGTTCGGCAGCCACCCCCGCACCCGGGTGTCCTGGCTGCCCCAGTACGTCAACCGGGTCGCCGGGCCGCCCGCCACCGGGGCGGTGAACACCTCCGGGGTCAGTGCGAACCAGCTCGTCCAGGCCAGCGAGGCGCCGTCCGGCGACAGCCTGGGGTGGCTCACCCTGGTCCGGTCGGCACTGGCCCGCCAGGCCCGTCCGACGCGGCCGTCCGAGGCGAGCGGCGCGACCCAGACGTCGTCCTCGGCGGTGAAGGCGAGCAGACCGTCGCGTACATGGGGGAAACGCAGGTATCCGGGCACCACTCCATGGTTCGACCCCGCGCCGGGGGCCGCAACGCGGGCGGGTCCGGGCGCGTTCCCCCGGGCTGAGTCACCGTCAGGGAACGCCGGTCGTCGGTCCATTGACAGGGGCGGGCCGAGCCGGTTCAGTGGTCTAGTCCAACTCCCAGGGTGCGTGCCGGTGCGGCGGCACGCCCCGGGCCGGGAACCCCACAGTCCGGCGGGCGGGAGACGGACGTCCCCCACACATCAGGCAGGAGCATCCCCACATGCGCACTTCCCGGAAGAAGCGGCTGCTCGCCGCCGGAACGGCCTGGGCGGTGGCGGCCGCAGGAGCCGTCGCCATCAGCTTCGGACTGGCCGGGTCGGCCTCGGCCGGCGAATTCCTGGTCAACGGCGGCCTGGAGTCCGGCGCCCTGGCCCCCTGGACCTGCAGCGGCACCACCGGCAGCGTCGTCACCGGCCACGCGCACAGCGGCAGCTACGCACTCGCCGGCGCGGCCAGTTCCACCGACACCGCCCAGTGCACCCAGACCGTCGCCGTCGCCCCCAACACCACGTACACGCTCAGCGCGTACGTCAACGGCGCGTACGTCTACCTCGGCGTCAACGGCGGCAGCTCGACCTGGACGCCCAGCACCGGCGGCGCTTACCAGAAGCTGTCCGTCAGCTTCACCACCGCCGCCACCCAGACCTCCGCCACCGTCTTCACCCACGGCTGGTACGGGCAGGGCACCTACTACGCGGACGACATCTCGCTGGACGGGCCGGGCGCACCGAGCTCCTCGCCCTCGGTGCCCAGCTCGCCGAGCCCGTCCGCCTCGGCCTCGGCCTCGGCCTCGGCCTCCGCCTCTGCCTCGGCTTCCGCGTCCGCCTCGGCCTCTGCTTCCGCTTCGGCCAGCGCCAGTCCGTCGGGCTCGGCGACCTCGCCGCCGCCGGCCGGGAGCCACGCGCTGGTCGGGTACCTGCACGCGAGCTTCGCCAACGGCGCCGGGTACCTGAAGATGGCGGACGTGCCCGACAGCTGGGACATCATCGACCTGGCCTTCGGCGAGCCGGACTCCATCACCTCCGGCAACATCCACTTCAACCGCTGCCCCGTCGCCCAGTGCCCGGGCGTCGAGTCCGACGCCGACTTCAAGGCGGCGATCGCCGCGAAGCAGGCCAAGGGCAAGAAGGTGCTGCTGTCGATCGGCGGCCAGAACGGCGAAGTGCAGCTCACCACCACCGCCGCACGGGACGCCTTCGTCTCCTCGGTCTCCTCGATCATCGACAAGTGGGGCCTCGACGGCCTCGACATCGACTTCGAAGGGCACTCGCTGTCGCTCAACACCGGCGACAACGACTTCAAGAACCCGACCACGCCGGTGATCACCAACCTGATCTCGGCTGTGAAGACCCTGAAGGCCAAGTACGGCGCGAAGTTCCAGCTGACCATGGCGCCGGAGACCTTCTTCGTCCAGCTCGGCTACCAGTACTACGGCTCGGGCCCCTGGGGCGGCCAGGACCCGCGCGCCGGAGCGTTCCTGCCGGTCATCTACGCGCTGCGCGACGACCTGACGCTGCTTCACGTCCAGGACTACAACTCGGGCTCGATCATGGGCCTCGACGGCCAGTACCACAACATGGGCGGCGCGGACTTCCACATCGCCATGACCGACATGCTCCTCGCCGGCTTCCCGGTGGCCGGCAACACCGCCAACATGTTCCCGCCCCTCAAGCCCTCCCAGGTCGCGATCGGCATGCCCGCCAACACCTACGCGGGCAACGGCTACGTCGCCCCGGCCGTGGTCAACCAGGCCCTGGACTGCCTCACCAAGGGCACCGGCTGCGGCTCCTACACCCCGCGCGCCGGCAAGCAGCCGAACCTCCGCGGGCTGATGACCTGGTCGATCAACTGGGACAACTACAACGGGAACGAGTTCTCGAAGAACTTCCACAGCTACTTCGGCTGACCGGGCCGCACGCACGGGGCCGGCTGCCGGGAAGGCGGCCGGCCCCCTGCGTGCGCCGGTGTGTTCGTCGGCGGCGGGTTCGGGCGGGTGGCAGCCCGCGGCAGGCGGGGAGCCCCCGATCTCGGCCGCCGCGGTCGTTCGTGACAGGTCGGTTCGCATCCGGTACCGGTCCGGTCACGGGGACGGTTCGCTGTCCCGGTGTCGCGCCATGATCCGAGGGGCGAGGGGGAGAGATGCAACGAGCACGATCCGTGCGGTGGGCGGGAGTCGTCGCGCTGGTGTCGGCGGTGGTCGGCTGCACGACGCCGCACCGGGACCGGGCGCTGCCCGCGCCGACCGCCTCCGCGCCGACCGCCTCCGCGCCGACCGCCACCGCGGCGGCCGACTGCGCGTACCCGCGCTACGAGTTCACCCCGGACGTGAGGACGGAGACGCTGACGTACGTCACCCCGGCCGTCACCCTCACGGCGCCGGACGGCGGCCCGGTGGACTTCTCCCACGCGCTGGCCGTCCGGCCGCTCACCGCGACGGCGGTGTCGAGCGCGGGCGACGCGGACGCCCGCAACGCGTACGACGCGTTCGTCCGCCAGTCGCGCACCCCGGGGCTGCCGGAGTTCGGCAAGCCGCTGAAGCCGTATTCGAACCCGACCGTGGGCGTCGGCAAGCCGGGCCGGTTCCTCGGATACGCGTTCAACTGGGTGATCACGAGTTCCTTCGTCCGCCACTGCGCGGGGACGGGCGCGGGGCGCCTGGACGCCGTCGGCTCCGTCACCAGCTTCCAGGCGGACTTCCCCCTGGCGGGCACGGTGGACTGCGCCGAGCCCGCCGGTGAGAGCGGACGCGAGGCCGCCCGGCTCATGTGCGGCACCGACGCCTGACGACCGGCAGCAGTCCGGACCAGGGCGCCTGCCCGCCGCAGGCGGGTGCGGGGTGGGGACGGCGTGCCTAGCCTGAGGGGAGGAGGTGGTGGTGATGCTGGGCGATGCGCCGTTGTGTGCGGTGATTCCGGTGACCGACATGGGGCGGGCGAAGCAGTACTACCGGGAGACGCTCGGGCTGGAGGTGGTGACGGAGGGGGCGGAGGACGTCACGTTCCGGTCCGGGGGCTGTGAGTTCTCGCTGTACGAGACGCCCTACGGGGGGCAGGCCGGTCACACGCTGGCCAGTTGGAAGGTCGCCGATCTGGACGCCGAGATGACCGAACTGCGCGGTCGTGGCGTGGTGTTCGAGGAGTACGACCTGCCGGGCCTGAAGACCCTGAACGGTGTCGCCGAGGCCGACGGCATGCGGGCCGCGTGGTTCAAGGACCTGGACGGCAACGTGCTGTGCGTGAACGAGCGGCGTGCGGCGTGAGGGGGGCGAGAAACGCAGAAGGCCCCTCGCTTCCGCGAGGGGCCTTCTGCTGTCTGTGCGCCGCCAGGGACTCGAACCCCGGACCCGCTGATTAAGAGTCAGCTGCTCTAACCAACTGAGCTAGCGGCGCTTGCTGACGGAGAGAACATTACCTGGTCAGCGCCGGAAACACACAATCGGTCCGGTTGGGGCGGGAACGTATGCTGAACGCGGCCGTCCGCTTTCTGCGAGAGGAACCGTCGTGGGCCAGCTGACCCTGCTCTTCCTGGTGCTGCTCGCCTCCGTGGTGACGATGCCGCTGGCGCGGAAGAGCAGAATCCCGCAACCGGTGCTGATGACCATGGTGGGCCTGGTGTTCGCCGTGGTGCCGCAGATTCCCAACGTGGAGATCGACCCGGAGTTCATCCTGCCGCTGGTGCTGCCGCCGCTGATCTTCGCGGTGGCGCGGCGTTCCTCGGTGCGGTACTTCAAGGCCAACGTCCGGTCGATCCTGCTGCTGGCCGTCGCGCTGGTGATCGTCACGACCACGGCCGTCGCGGGCGTCTTCTCCTGGCTGGTGCCGGCCGCGCCGCTCGCGGCGGCGGTCGCGCTGGGCGCGCTGGTCTCGCCGCCCGACCCGGTGGCGGCCGTCGCGGTGGCGGGCGAGGTCGGGCTGCCGCGCCGACTGGTCTCGGTGCTGGAGAGCGAGGGCCTGTTCAACGACGTCACCGCGATCGTCGTGTACTCGCTGGCGATCGAGGCGGTGGTCGACGGCGACCTGTCGGTCGGGCACGCGCTGCTGCGGTTCCTGCTGTCGGCGGTGGTCGCGGTGCTGGTCGGCGTCGGACTGGGCTGGGCCAACGCCAAGCTGGCGGGCCGGCTGCAGGACCCGACGCAGCAGGTGGCGCTGAACCTGCTGGTGCCGTTCGCCGCGTACACCCTGGCCGAGGAGGCGCACGGCTCCGGCGTGCTCGCCGTGGTGGTCTGCGCGCTGTACCTGGCCGACCGGGCGTCCGACGCCGACGACGTGTCGTTCCGGCTGGTCGGCAACGCGTTCTGGGAGATCGTCGAGACGCTGATCACCGGCGTCGCGTTCGGCCTGATCGGCCTGGAGCTGTCCACCGTCCTGCGGGACGTCAAGGACACCTGGCACACCATGCTCGGCGACACCGCGATCGTGATCGCCGTGGTGGTCCTGGTCCGGCTGCTGTGGCTGCTGCCCGCCGCGTGGCTGTCCAAGCGGCTCAGCCACGGCGACGAGGACACCCCGATCAGCTGGCGGGAGACCGTGGTGCTGTGGTGGTCCGGGATGCGCGGCGTCGCCACCGTCGCGCTGGCCCTCGCCATTCCGCTGTCCCTGCACAACGGGCTGGAGTTCCCGGCCCGCAGCGAGATCATCTTCATCGCGTTCAGCGTCGTCCTGTTCACCCTGGTGGTGCAGGGCCTGACGCTGCCCTACGTGGTGAAGCTGCTCGGCCTGGACAGCGACCACGACGCGCACGAGCAGGCAGTCCGGGACCTGTGGTGGCGGGCCGCCAAGGCCGGGCTGCACCGGCTGACCGAGCTGGAGGAGCAGGACCAGCTGCCGCCGGAGATCACCGAGCGGCTGCGCGAGCGCCAGCACGACCGGCTGGCCCGGCTCTGCCCGGACCGGTACGAGGAGGAGGAGGCGCTGGAGGCGAAGCGCCGCGGCAAGAAGTGGCGGCAGGCGTTCACGGTCGAGCAGGAGATGATCGCCGCGTCCCGCCGCGAGGTGCTGATCGCCCGCGGCGAGGCCGGCGCCGACCCCGAGATCGCGGACCACGTGCTGCGGACGCTCGACCTCCAGTCGGCCAGGAAGTGAGGGTCCGTCGACCGCCCGGTGTGCAGGTCCGCGGATGTCCCGGCGGCGTGCTCCGCAGGGAATAGGGTTGGGGCGGGCAAGGCTGACGACGGATGAGGCAGACGCACCGTACCGGCCGGCCCCAGCGCACCCCTCCCGCCGGACCTGCCGGTATCGGCACCCGCATGACGCAAGGAGCAACCGATGTCGGACACCCCCGCCAACGGCCGGACCCCGCTGGACCGCACTCCGCAGTGGGCCGCGCTGGGCAAGCACCGGGCCGAGCTCGGCGACCAGCACCTGCGCGAGCTGTTCGCCGCCGACCCCGACCGGGGCAGCCGCTACACCCTCCAGGTCGGCGACCTCTTCATCGACTACTCGAAGCACCTGGTCACCGACCGCACCCTGGACCTGCTGCGCCAGTTGGCCGCCGCCACCGGCGTCGCCGAGCTGCGCGACGCGATGTTCCGCGGCGAGAAGATCAACACCACCGAGGACCGCGCCGTCCTGCACACCGCGCTGCGCGCCCCGCGCGGGGCGGTCGTCGAGGTCGACGGGGAGAACGTCGTCCCGGCCGTGCACGCCGTGCTGGACAAGATGGCCGACTTCTCCGAGCGGGTGCGCTCCGGCGTCTGGACCGGCCACACCGGCAAGCGGATCCGCAACGTCGTCAACATCGGCATCGGCGGCTCCGACCTCGGCCCGGCGATGGCCTACGAGGTGCTGCGCTCCTACACCGACCGCGACCTGACGGTCCGTTTCGTCTCCAACGTGGACGGCGCCGACCTGCACGAGGCGGTGCGCGACCTGGACGCCGCCGAGACGCTGTTCATCGTCGCCTCGAAGACCTTCACCACCATCGAGACCGTCACCAACGCGGTCGCCGCCCGCAGTTGGCTGCTGGAGCAGCTCGGCGCGGGCGAGGAGGCCGTCGCCAGGCACTTCGTGGCGCTGTCCACCAACGCCCAGGGCGTCGCCGACTTCGGCATCGACACCGCCAACATGTTCGAGTTCTGGGACTGGGTGGGCGGCCGCTACTCGTACGACTCGGCGATCGGCCTGTCGCTGATGATCGCGATCGGCTCGGAGCGCTTCCAGGAGATGCTGGTCGGCTTCCGGCTGGTCGACGAGCACTTCCGCACCGCGCCCGCGGAGCAGAACGCCCCGCTGCTGCTGGGCCTGCTCGGGGTCTGGTACGGCGCGTTCTTCGACGCCCAGGCGCACGCGGTGCTGCCGTACTCGCACTACCTGTCGAAGTTCACCGCGTACCTGCAGCAGCTCGACATGGAGTCCAACGGCAAGTCGGTGGACCGCGAGGGCCGCCCCGTCGACTGGCAGACCGGCCCCGTGGTGTGGGGCACCCCCGGCACCAACGGGCAGCACGCCTACTACCAGCTGCTGCACCAGGGCACGAAGGTCATCCCGGCCGACTTCCTGGGCTTCGCCCGCCCGGTCGACGACCTGCAGGCCGGCCTGGTCGCCCAGCACGACCTGCTGATGGCCAACTTCTTCGCGCAGACCCAGGCGCTGGCGTTCGGCAAGACCGCCGAGGAGGTCGCGGCCGAGGGCGTGCCCGCCGAGCTGGTCCCGCACAAGACCTTCCGCGGCAACCACCCGACCACCACCATCCTGGCCGACGAGCTCACCCCGCACGTGCTCGGCCAGCTGATCGCCCTCTACGAGCACAAGGTGTTCGTCCAGGGCGCCGTCTGGAACATCGACTCCTTCGACCAGTGGGGCGTGGAGCTCGGCAAGGTGCTGGCCAAGAAGATCGAGCCGGTGCTGCTGACCGGCGAGGGCGGCGGGGCGCTGGACGCCTCCACCGCCTCCCTGGTCGGCCGCTACCGCGAGCTGCGCGGCCGCAAGTAGTCCGATCCGTACGACGAGGGCCCCGGGGCGATCCCCGGGGCCCTCGTCGTACGCGGCGTCAGACGATGCGCGCCAGCAGGGAGTCCGCGTGCGCCGAGATGAGGGCGCGGGCCAGCTCCGGGTCGGGGACGGCGAGGGCGTCGGCGAGCGCCAGGTGCTCGGCGTGGTCCTCGGCGGCGTGCTCGCTGGTCGCGGTGGCGGCGGCCGAGATGCGTATCTGACGGTCCCACAGGGTCTCGTACAGGGAGGTCAGGACGGGGTTGCCGGCTGCCCGCAGCAGGGTCAGGTGGAAGTGCCGGCCGGCCTCGACCGGGTGCGGGTCGCGGCGCTCGCAGGCGGCGCGCAGCTCGGCGGCGGCGGCCGTCAGCGCGGCCGGGCCGCGCTCGGCCAGGGTGTCGACGGCGGCGCGCTCGAACAGCACCCGGGCGGCCAGCACGTTCCGGGCCTCGCCCGGGGCGATCGGGACGACCTGTGCGCCGCGCTTGGGGTACAGGCGCAGGAAGCCCTCCGACTGGAGGCGCAGGAACGCCTCCCGGACCGGGGTGCGGGACAGGCCCAGCTCGATCGCGACCACGCCCTCGGAGAGCAGCGTGCCGCCCGGCCAGGAGCCGTCGAGCAGCCGGGTGCGGACGTGCTGGTAGGCCCGCTCCGCGGTGGACTGCGGATCGGCGGCGGTCGCGGCGGTCGGGTCGGTCTGCGCGTCGGTCACTCCGCCATTCTGCCACGCAATCCCACCTTGCATCCATGCTTGCATCTATGATGCTGGCATGCCTCCGAACGACCCCGGCCCACGCACCGCCCTGTTCGTGACCTGCCTGAACGACACCCTGTTCCCCGGCACCGGTCGCGCCACCGTCACCCTGCTGCGCCGCCTCGGCGTCGAGGTGGACTTCCCGCCGGCCCAGAGCTGCTGCGGACAGATGCACTTCAACACCGGCTACCGCAAGGAGACCGCCAAGCTGGCCCGGCACTTCGTGGACACCTTCGGCGGCTACGAGCAGATCGTGGTGCCCTCGGCGTCCTGCGCCGGCATGCCCGCCGAGGCGTACCCGTCGGCCGTGGTCGGCGATCCCGGGCTGGCCCGGGAGGTCGCCGAACTCGCGCCCCGCGTCGTCGAGTTGACGGAGTACCTGACCGACCGGCTGGGCGTCGTGGAGGTCGGCGCGTACTTCCCGCACCGGGTCACCTACCACCCGACCTGCCACAGCCTGCGCGCCACCCGGCTGGGGGACCGGCCCTACCGGCTGCTGCGTGCCGTCAGCGGCATCGACTTCGTGGAGCTGCCCGCGCAGGACGAGTGCTGCGGCTTCGGCGGCACCTTCTCGGTGAAGAACCCGGCGGTCTCCGGCGCGATGAACGGCGACAAGGCCCGGCACGTGCTGGAGACCGGGGCGTCCGTGCTGGCCGCCGTCGACAACTCCTGCCTGATGAACATCGGCGGCCGACTGAACCGGGACGGCCACCCGGTGCGCACCCTGCACCTGGTGGAGATCCTCGCCCGAACCGAACAGGACGGGCCGCTGCCCGGCCTCCCCGTGGTGGAGGGTGCACGATGACGAGGTCGTTCCTGGGCTGGCCCGCGTTCCCGGAGGCCGCCGAACGCGAGGTCGGCAACCGGCAGCTGCGGGAGAACGTGCGCCGCGCCACCCACACCATCCGCGGCAAGCGGGCGGTGCTGGCCGCCGAACGCCCCGACTGGGAGGCGCTGCGGGACGCCGCCGCCGGAATCAAGGACCAGGTGCTGGCGAACCTGGAGAGCCACCTGCTCCAGGTCGAGGAGAAGGTCACCGCCGCCGGCGGCACCGTGCACTGGGCGCGGGACGCCGCCGAGGCCAACCGGATCGTCACCGACCTGGTCCGGGCCACCGGCGAACGCGAGATCGTCAAGGTCAAGTCGATGCTGACCGAGGAGATCGGCCTCGACGCCGCCCTCGAGGCCGCCGGGATCAACGCCCGGGAGACCGACCTCGCCGCCACCATCGTCCAGCTCGGCGACGACCTGCCCTCGCACGTGGTGGTGCCCGCGCTGCACCGCAACCGCACCGAGATCCGCGACATCTTCGTGCGCGAGATGGGCCGGCACGGCCGCCCCGCGCCCGAAGGGCTCACCGACGAGCCCGCCGAACTCGCCGAAGCGGCCCGGCTGCACCTGCGGGAGAAGTTCCTCGGCGCGAAGGTCGCCGTCTCCGGCGCCAACTTCCTGGTCGCCGAGACCGGCACCCTGGTGGTCGTCGAATCCGAGGGCAACGGCCGGATGTGCCTCACCCTCGCCGACACCCTGATCTCCGTCGTCGGCATCGAGAAGACCGTCCCGAGCTGGCAGGACCTGGAGGTCTTCCTGCAACTGCTCGCCCGCAACGCCACCGGCGAACGGATGGCCCCCTACACCAGCACCTGGACCGGCACCACCGACGGCGACGGCCCGCAGACCTTCCACCTGGTCCTGGTCGACAACGGCCGCACCCGCGCCCTCGCCGACCCGACCGGCCGGCAGGCGCTGCGCTGCATCCGCTGCGGCGCCTGCATGAACATCTGCCCCGTGTACGAGCGCACCGGCGGCCACGCCTACGGCTCGGTCTACCCCGGGCCGATCGGCGCGATCCTCAACCCGCTGCTCAAGGGCCTCGACGACCCGCAGACCGCGTCCCTGCCGTACGCCTCCACCCTGTGCGGCGCCTGCAACGAGGTCTGCCCGGTGCGGATCCGCTTCACCGACGTGCTGCTCGACCTGCGCGCCCAGGTCGCCGACGGCGGGAAGCACCCCGTCGAACGCGCCGCACTCGGCGCCGTCGGCGGTGTGATGGAACACCAGGCCGCCTGGAAGGCCGCCGTGAAGAGCATCGGACTGGTCGGCCCGCTGCTGCTGCCCCGGAAGATCCGCCTGCCCGGCCCGCTCGGCGGCTGGACCGACAGCCGCACCGTCCCCGCCATCCCCCGGGAGTCCTTCCGCACCTGGTGGAAGCGGACCGAAGGAGACGCCAAGTGACCGACGCCCGCACCGAGATCCTCCGCCGGATCCGCGCCGCCGCCGTCCCGCCCGCGGTGGCTCCGCCCCGGCACTACCTGCGGCACGCCCCAGGGCTCGACGAGACCGACCGCCCGGCCGTGCTCGCCCTGTTCGCCGAACGGCTGACCGAGTACGGGGCCACCGTGCTGCGGGCCGACGCCGCCGCTGCCGCCGTGGCGCAGGCCCTCGACGGCGCACGCAGCGTGGTGGCACCCGTCGGGCTGCCCGACGAGTGGACCGCCGACTGGAGCGGCGAGGTGCTCGTCGACCGGCCGCTGTTGGAGACCGCCCGACTCGACGCCGCCGACGCCGTCCTGACGGCCTGCACCGCCGCCGTCGCCGAATCCGGCACCCTGATCCTCGACGGCGGACCCGGCCAGGGCCGGCGCGCCGCCACCCTGCTGCCCGACCTGCACGTCTGCGTGGTCCGCGCGTCCCAGGTGCACTCCGCGCTGCCCGGCGCGCTCGCCGTCCTCGACCCGCGGCGCCCGCTCACCTTCATCAGCGGGCCGTCCGCCACCGCCGACATCGAGATGATCCGGGTCAAGGGCGTCCACGGACCGCGCCGACTGGCGGTGGTCCTGCTGCCCTGAGATCAGCCCTCGGGGGTCGGCGCCGCGGAGATCGTCGGCCCCGCCGGACGCGGCGCCGGACCGTGCTGCGCCGTGTACACCAGCCCGAACCCCAGGCCGGCCACCAGCGTCACCGCCCCCGTCCACACGGACACCTGCCGCAACCGCCGCTGCAGCCCCTCGCGCCGATGGGCGCGCAACGCCGCCGCCTCGGCCTCGGCGAGCTCGGCGTCGAGCCAGGCGGCCCAGTCGGAGTACAGGTCGTCGGACGCCATGACCGGGACATTAGCAGCCCTTTACGCGCACCCGGCCGAGGCGACGGACCCGGTCCGCCCGCGGCCGGGAACGCCGAAGGCCCCCCGCTTTCGCGAGGGGCCTTCGACCGTCTGTGCGCCGCCAGGGACTCGAACCCCGGACCCGCTGATTAAGAGTCAGCTGCTCTAACCAACTGAGCTAGCGGCGCTTGCTGACGTGGAAGACTTTAGCAGCGGCCGGGGCCGGAGCCCAAATCCGTTTCCGGCCGGAGCGCCGCGTCCCGGGCACCCGGGGTTCAGCGGGTGTTCGGCAGCAGGTCGCCCGCCTCGCGCGGGGTGCGGGCGCGGGCGGCGCGGACGCAGGCCCAGAGGAGGACGGGAGCGCCCGGCAGCCAGGGCTCGCGGGTGTCGGGGGCGACGATCCAGCGTCCGCCGGCGGTGTCGGTGGAATCCGCCGCGCGCTGGACCGGGGGGACGGTCACCGCGTCGCCGATGCCGTGGCAGAGCAGCGGCGGGACGTCCCGGGCCCACTCCTCCCAGGCCAGCAGGGTGCGCAGCCGGGCCGCGGCGCCCGGCTGCGCGAACAGCAGGGTGCGACCGCGGAAGGCGGCCACCGGGCCGCAGCCCGGGCCGGACGCCCACAGCTCGTCGAGCACCCGGCGGCCGAACACCGAGGGCATGCTGATCACGTCGAAGACCCGGCCGCACGGCAGGACGGCCGGCGCCCACGGGCGGGCCTCCCACAGTGCGCGCATGCTGCTCGGGTACTCGCTGGCGGAGGCCAGCCACGCCTCTCCGGCGACGCTGACGTACTCGACGGCCTGATAGGTCCAGATGTCCACCCGCCCAGCGTGGACCCGACACTCCCGGGATCGCGGCGAAAACCGCGTTCACCGGACATCGGTAGCGGCGAAGGCGTACCATCGCCCGCCGCATATGCCAGTGGCCTGGCGGGGACGTCAGCCCTCCGGGGTGCGGCGCTGCAGGGTGCGGCCGTACTCGACCATCTTCAGCGCGTAGTCGGGCGTCCACTCGGCGCGCTCGGCGATCTGCTCCGCGGAGAGCGCGTCGAAGCGACGCGGATCGGCGAGCTGGGCCGCGGCGATCGCCTGGAAATCCGTGGCGCGCTCCGCCGCGGCGCGGAACGCCAGCGTCAACTCGGTGGAGCGGGAGAGCAGTTCGGCCGGATCGGCGATCGACTCCAGGTCGAAGAAACGCTCCGGCTCGGGCTCCCTGCCCTCCGGTTCGAAGATCAACTGGGCCGGGCGGATCCGACGCCCCCGATCGCCAGGCCCCGGCACGGCCGGTACGGCAGCCGGAACCGGCGTACCGCTCTGGTCGGACGCCTGCGGGTGCGAGTCGGGCATGGCGGGGCACCTCCGGGGTGGTGAAGGGATGACGGCCGTCGTCCATTGTCGCGCGCGGACCGCAGGTAGCGGAACGGTGCGCCCCCGGTTGCTATTCCCCACCACCGGCGCACGCCACCCACCGCGCGCCGGGGCGCATCAGGACAGGCGCACCCGGTGCTCCGACAGTCGCGCCAGCACCGCGTGGTTCGCCTCCCAGCCGTCCGGGAACTTCACCGCCACCCCCAGCTGCACCGGCTCCGTCGACGGATGCTCGTCCAACAGCTCCGCGATGCCCGCCCGGGCCACCACGATGCACGCGTGCCGGTGCCGCGACGCCAGCACGCACAACCGACCCGTCTCCAGGTGGAACGCCGTCGCGTCCGGGCGGCCCGACAGCGGATGCAGCACCACCGTGACGTCGTACTCCCGGCCCTGCAGCCGGTTCGCGGTGTCCACCGTCACCGCCTCGCCCAGCGCCGGATCCACCGGCACCCCCAGCCGCGCCAGCTCTGCCCGCACCGCCGCCGCCTGGTCCCGGTGCGCCGTCCCCACCGCCACCCGGCCCGCCGTCAACCGCGCCGAACCCTGCTCCGAGACCGCCGTCAACTCCCGCTCCAGCAGCCGCTGCACCGTCCGCGCCACCGCCGCCACCGCCTGCGCGTCGGTGCGCACCGTGTGCCGGGCCGGCAGCTCCAGCAGCGCCCAGCCGCTGTCGGCCGCCTCGTCGATCGCCGCGTCCACCGCCGAACCGTCCGCCCGCACCCCCGGATGCAGCGTCCGCTCACCCGGGCCGGTGCCCGAACGGAACGGCGTGTACGGGTAGAACGCCGACGAGATCAACGGCGCCGCCGAGGCCGGCAGCCGCCACGACACCGGCAGCCGGTGCGGCCGGATCGCCGGATTGTGCGCCAGCAGCGTCACCACCGCCGAACTGGACGGGTCGTACGACAGACCCGCCCACTGGTCGGTGCCCACCACCGTGAACGGGTCCAACTGGCCCGGATCACCCACGAACAGCGCCCGCTCGAACAGCCGGGCCACCGCCAGCAGCGCGTCCGAACGCATCTGGTACGCCTCGTCCACGATCGCCTGCCGCCACGGCTGCTCGGTCTTCACCCACTGCCACTTCGCCGCCGTGGAGATCACCACGTCCTGCTCCAGCAGATCCGCGACCTTGTCCTTCGCGGTGACGTTCACATGCCGCAACGCCTCCGGGGCCGGCTTGGAATCGCTCGCGTGCAACCGGCCGATCGACATCTCCGGCGCCTTCGACGCCAACCGGTCCACCAGGTCGTCCACCTGGCTGTTGGTCTGCGCGACGATCATCAGCCGCTCGCCCGCACCCACCAGCTCCCGGGCCGCCCGCACCACCAGCGTCGACTTGCCCGCACCCGGCGGGGAATCCACCACCACCCCGCGCGGGGCGCCCGGCCGCGGCCGCACCACCGCGTCCAGAATCCCCGCCACGGCCCGGTCCGCGGCCTCGCCCGGCGACAACGCGCCCGTCGCCGCAGCATCCCGAGGGTCGATCACCAGGTCTCCAGAGAAGCTCATCCGCACGTCATTCCCACTCGTCCGCACCGGCCGGTGAATCCTCGCCGACCACCGGCGGACCACCGTGCGTCCACGGAGTGTCCGCAGGCTCCGGCAACGGCGCCGACTGGCGCGGCGACAGCTCGAACAGCGTGAACACCACCTGGTCGCCCACCGCCGGCACACTGCCCGGCTCCGGATCCTTCCGCCGACCCATGCCCGACAGCAGCCGCACCACCACCTCGCCCGGCTCCGCCGAGACGATCTCCGCCCGCTGCGCCGGCTCCGCGTGCGCCCGGTACACCTCCCGGCCCGGATCGGCGTGCGGACGGTCCCCCGTCCGCACCACCAGCAGCGGACGCGGCTTCGGCGACTTGCCCTGCGTCCAATCCGGCACCACGTCCACCACCTCGCCGGCGAACGCCTCGCCCGCCAGCCGGCGCTCTGCCATCGCCAGCGGATCGTCCAGCGCCTCCTGGATCTCCAGCTTCGCCTGCTCCCGCTCGCGCTGCGCCAGCTTGCGGGCCGCCGTCACCGCGTCGTCCCGGCGCGGCTGCGGCGGCTCGCCCGCCGCCACCCGGTCCCGGTGCATGGTGAACGACCAGCGGTCGCCCTCCCAGCGGTCCGGCAGATGACCGGCCGGCGGCAGCCCGCGCAGCAGATCCACCCCGCGCCACACGTCGTGCCAGGTCGGCAGCGTCGCCGCCAGCAGCACCCGGGCCAGCTCCGCCCGGGCCCGCTCGACCAGCCCCGCCGCCCGGCGCTCCTGCACCGCGTCCCGCGAGGCGTCGGCCTGCTCCCACACCGCCACCGCCGCGTCGTGCCGCAGGATCGCCGGGGCCAGCACCCGCTCGTCGAACTTCGGATCCGTCGCCGGACCGGCCGGCGGACACCGCAGCAGACCGTCCGCGTCGCGCGCCGACTCCACCCACTCCGCGGCGACCGCACCCGTCACCGCCGACTCCATGCCCTCCGGCGGCAGGTGCCAGGCCAGCCGGGCCGCCAGGTGCTGGTCCTCCAGGTTCGACTGACCCGTCGCCCAGTGTCGCGACAGCAGGCCCGTCATCGCCAGCAGCATCGACGAGCCCGGCACCTGCGCCCGGTCCGTCAGATGCGTCAACCACCGGCCCAGCAACGGAACCCGGGTTGGCGCCGGGTACTCGCCCGGATCCGGATCCTCCGCCGTACGACGGAACCGGGTGGAACGGCCCAGCAGCGCCAGATGCGCCACGCCCGCCGCGTTCGGCACGATCAGCTGCGGCGCGTCCGCGCACAACTCCCGCACCACCGGCAGCTTCTCGCCGCTCACCGGGTCCTTCTCGGAACCCTCCAGCAGCTCCACCTGCTCGTTGAACGACTCCAGGTACGGCACCACGTCCGCCGCCATCGCCGCCAGGAACTCCGAACGCTGCGTGCGGTTCAGCGGCTGCGGCACCAGATGCAGCCGCGGCGCGTCCCGGTCCGTGCCCAGCAGCACCGCCAGCGGCGCACCCGCCTCACCGGCCGCCGCCAACGGCACCAGCACCATCGGACGCTCCGACAGATGCCGGTGCCGCACCGTAGCCAACGGCTCCGCCCGCTGACCGCGCACCGCCTCCAACCGCGCCAGCGTGGACAGCAGACTCACCGGACGCCCCCGAGCCGCGCGCCCCCGACCGCCAACGCCTCCGCCCGCAGCCGCGCCGCGTACGCCAACCGCTCGGACGCCTCGTCCAGCCCCAACTCCGCCAGCAGCGCGGGCTCCAGGCCCTGCTCCACACCCCGCTCGGCCGCCGCCAGCGCCGCCTCCACGGTGCGCAGCGAACCCAGCTCCCCGCGCACCCCGCGGCCCAACTGCTCCACGGCGCCCGCACACCTGGCCTGCGACCGGCAGTGGAAACCCAACTCGCAGGTCGAGATGCACTCCGGACCGTACGCGGCCGGCACCGTCGACACCGCCTCCGCCAACTCCTCGACCGGACGGGTCGGCGCCCCCGAGTCGTCCCGCGCCAGGTCGAAGGTCACCCCCTCCGGCAGCGCCGCCAGCAGCTGCTCCACCCTGGTCATCCGGGACAACTGCCGCCGGGTGGTGGACAGTTCGCGCCGCACGTCGACCGGCACCGCGACCGGGCGGTTGGAGAAGTCCTTCGGGCAGACCAGCAGCACCGTCAACTCCGGCGCGCCCGGCAGCTCCTGCACCGCGTAAGGATCCGCGGACGGCGCACCACCGGCCAGCCGGGCCGCCGCCTCCTGCAGGGCCAGCACGTACACCGCGGCCTGCCGGGCCGCCGCGCCGACCTTCGCCGGATCGGCCGAACCGTCCAGCACCGGGAAGGACTTGATCTCCACCACGGTGCACCGGCCGCCGTGCACCACCACCGCGTCCGGCTCCAGGTACGCCGGGCTGCCGGCCACCTGCAGACGCAGCATCGGATGGTCCAGCAGCGTCCAGGACGCCGGGTCGGCGGCCGCCTCCGCCAGCGCCGCCAACGTCCGCTCCGTACGCACCGCGGGGGACTGCGACGGCAGTAGGTCCGGCACCGCCGGCGAGGCCACCTCCTCCTCCGGCACCCCCAGCATCCGGCGCAGCGGCTCCAACAGCACCGCGTAGCCGTCCCGCTTCAGCCGGGACTCGAACTGCAGGCCCCGGCGGATCGCGAACGGCGACTGGCCGAACGGCGCGGGCCGGCCCAGGCGGTCCGCCAGCGCGGTCTTGTCCACCCCCGCGGCATCCAGCAGCGCGCGGCGGCGGCATCCGGGATTGGCGGCGAGAGCGGCGAGGGCCCGGGCGTCGAGACTGCGCTGCGGCGCGGAGCCGCGCAGCTCGGAGAGCCGCCGGAGCGACGGGGAAGCCTGCCCCAAGTGCGAGACGTTCATGGTGCGGCCCAGTCTCGCACCCGCCGCCGACAAAGCGGAGCCGGTCACTCGATCCGGCCGGTCCGGTGGGGGATCATGGGCCCGGTGGTCCGCAACGGCGCGGCCGCGCCCCGCAGTCCTCGAAGCCCTTCGCGCTCCCCGCGCACCCACTTCGAATGAGGTAGCCCCCATGCCCGCCCGCATCGTGCTGGTCCGCCACGGCGAGACCGCCTGGTCGGTCACCGGCCAGCACACCGGCCGCACCGACATCCCGCTCACCGACGAGGGCCGCGCCATGGCCCGCGCCCTCGGCGAGCGCCTCCGCCGCGCCCCCTGGCACGGCCTGCCCACCGCGGCCGTCTACACCAGCCCGCTCTCCCGGGCCCGCGAGACCGCCGAACTCGCCGGCTTCGGCGACCGCGCCGTCGACCGCCCCGAACTGCTGGAATGGGACTACGGCCAGTACGAGGGCCGCACCGGCGCCGACATCCGCGCCACCGACCGGCCCGGCTGGCTGATCTGGCGCGACGGCGTCCCCGGCGGCGAGAAGCTCTCCGAGGTGGCCGCCCGGGTCGACTCCTTCCTCGCCGAGCTCAACGGACGGCACGGCGTCCCCGACGCCGACACCACCACCATGCACTGCGCCGACTGCGAGGTCGTGCTGTTCGCCCACGGCCACCTGCTGCGCATCCTCACCGCCCGCTGGCTCGGCCTCGCCCCCGAGTACGCGCAGCGCTTCAAGCTCGGCACCGCCTCGCTCTCCGTACTGTCCTGGGAGTACGGGCTGCCCGCGGTCGAGACCTGGAACGACCAGAGCCACCTCGAAAAGGCCTGACGGTCCGGGAGCCGGTCCCGTCGCACTGATCCGACCGGACCGACCGGACCGACCGGACCGTTCGGACCGACCGGCCGGGCCCCGGCGCTCCGGACGGCCGTGGTCAGGCGGCCGCGGCGTCGTCGTAGCCCGCCAGGAACTCCCGCACCTCCGCCACGGTGGAGTGCTCGCGCAGACGGTCCGCGGTGTGCGCCAGCATGCCGCGGATCCGCGCCGAACGGACCTGGCCGAGCAGCGCCACCACCTCCGACCCCTGCACGGCCGCGCCCGCCAGATCGCCCCGGCCCAGCCGGTCGTGCGCCAACTCGGCGGTGTACAGCGCCCGGTTGCGGACGAAGTGCGGGTGCTGCAGCCCGACCGCCTGCTCGGCCTGGACGATCGCCCGCTTCCAGTCGCCGAGCAACGACCAGCACTGCGCCTCCTGGCCGGCCAGCTCCGCCTCCCCGAAGAACGACATCCACTCCGGGTCGGCGTCCTGCGGCCCGCGGTCGAACAGCGTGTATGCCCGGGACAGCGCCCGCTGGTAGGCGCCCCGGTCGCCGAGCAGTGCCCAGCTGCAGGCCTCGCGCAGCGCCAGCAGCGAACGCAGCCGGTCCGAGCCCAGGCCGAGGGCCGCGGCCTGCCCGGCCTGGGCGGCCCGCAGCGACTCCCGGGCCTGGCCGGTCTCCCGGGCCAGGAAGGCGATGTTGCTGAACACGTGTGCCTCCAGGTGCGGGTCCTGGGCCATCCGGGCGGTCGCCAGCGCCTCCGAGTAGAACGAACGGGCGTCCATCGGCCGGCTCGAGTCGTGCGCCAACCAGCCCACCGAGATGGCGAGTTCGCCGGCGGCGCACTGCAGGCGGCGCTCGGTCTCGGTGCTGTACTCGCCGTCGTTGAGCAGCACGTAGGCACTGCGCAGCGACTGGCCGGCCAGCTCGAACAGGGTGTCCGCGCCGTGCACGTCGTCGAGCAGCCGGATGTCGCGGACCGCCTGCTCGACGCCGCGCACCTCGGCCGCGCCCACCCGGTGGCGCTCCGGCGGTGGGGGCGGGGCGGCGGGTGGTGGCGGGGCCGCGGGCTGCGGCGATCCGCCCATGCCGAGCGCGGTCGCCATCGCGGCGGAGCCGCCGTTCAGGAACGTTCGGCGAAGCACGTCGTCCTCCTCGTCAGAGCGGTGCGACAGGTCCGGCGGGCCCGCCGGGGTGGCCGGGTCGGGGAGTGGTTGCGTGGCAGGTCGGGCGGGCGGTGCGGGCACCGGGTGGGCGGCCCCGCCGGTGTGGGGTTCGGCGGCGCCGGGTTCGGCGGTGCCGGTGTCGGTGTCGGTGCCGGCGTCGGGTTCGGCGTTCGGCAGCTGGCGGCGGACCGTCTTGCGCGGGGCGAACCCGAGGTCCGCCAGCGACTTCTCCGGCCACATGTGCCGGAACACCCGCTGGTAGGCGTAGTTGGGGCAGCGGATCTCGCCGGCCTCCACCCGCCCGACGTAGCGCGCGTCGCACGACACGTGCTCGCCGATCTCCCGGGCGGCCCGGCGGACCAGCGTGGCGAACTCCCTCGGTGAGAGGTCGCCGCGCAGTTCCCGCATCGCCCGGTTGGGGACGGGAGCCGGACGGGGCTCGCCGGTCCGCGTGGCTGCCATGCTGCACTCCGAGATCGTGCCGGCGAGGTCGCGCCGGTCTCCGGTGGGGCCGTCGCGTCGGCACGACAGTACCCGTAGTTACTCGGCGTACACAGTGAGTTGCCTGGTGGGGGTGGGGCAATTACGGACAATACGGACGCAGTTGCCGTGTTCCGCCATGAAATGCCATGGCTTGCCGTATCGAAGGCCGTGGCCTGGAGGCCCGGTCGCGCGTTGTCCTGATACATGGACACCGGCGGTACGGGCCCCCTCCCGTGCCGGCCCCCGTCGCCGAACCGGGCGGCGGAGCACCCTCCGGTGTCCGCGCGACCCCAGGCGACAGGAGGTCCCCCATGGCCACCGGAGTTCCCCAGTACCGCCGCCCGGCTGCCCCGGCCGTGCTGCCCACCTCCGCCGTGCCGCCCGTCCCGTCGGCCGTCTCCGCCTGTGCCGGTCCGGGCGGTGGCGTGGTCGGGCGGGTCGTCCAGTACGACACCGTGACGGTGCAGGTCCGGCACGGGCTCGAAGCGGTCGACATCCTCCGCCTGCGGCGCGCCTGCGGGGCCGTCCAGCAGAGCTCCGGCGGTTCGGCCATCGCCTTCCTGGTCCCGGCCGGCACCGCGCTGCGCTGGCACCTGCCCGGTTCGACCTGTACCCCGGGGGCCGACCTGCTCCCGCCCACCGACCCGTGCTGGATCATCCCGCCCGGCGGCCCCCAGCACTGCGTCCGCCCCACGGACGCCTGGGTGCTCCGCTCGGCCCTCTGTGAAGCCGCCACCACCCTCACCGCGGGCGGGCTCGGCCCGCTCTGAGCAGGTCCGTGCAAATGGCTGGCCAGGCTTGACGGGCGCTCATATAGTGTGCGGCACGCGCGACTTGGGGGATGATGCGAGTGTCTCAGAACGTTCCCGGGCAAGTGCCGCCGACACCACCACCGACACCACCGGCACCGCCGTCGGTACCTCCGGTGCCGGCCTTCCGACCGGGGCAGATCGAGCTCCGGATCGACCGGCGGACGCTGTGGATCGGCCAGGCCGCCTATCCGCTGGACAACATCGCCCGGGTGTTCCCCGTGGTCCTGAACCCCCGGTACGGGGAGGCCTTCGCCCGCTTCGGCCGACGGGTCGCCATCACCGTGACCGTGGCGTTCGTGCTGGCTGCCATGGGGAACCTGTCCATCCAGCTGACCGGGTCGTCCTCGTCGAGGCAGGACAGCTCCTCCTCGCTCACCGGGACCGTGGTGACGTTCTCGCTGATCGTCCTGGCCGTCCACGTCATCAACCTGCTCCAGGTGGTGCTGCAGAAGCCGCAGCACGCGGTCGCCATCGAGACCAACGGCACCTCGGTCGCCCTGGTCACGGCACCCGACGCCCAGCGCCGGCTGGCCCTGACCGTGCAGCTCGCCGCGGCCATCGACAACCCGGGGGCCGCCACCCTCGCCCTCCACGTCGACACCCTGTCGATCAACCCGGCGCACTACTACTTCGGCGACACCGTCAACGTCCACGGCACCGGCAACGTCGGAAGGATCAACACGTGAGCGGCGAGCAGCACTTCTACCTCGGCAACGTCACCAACGTCAGCGGCAGCGGGAACATCGGCTCGGTCAACTTCGGCGGCACCGCGCAGCCGGGGCCCGAGCAGCTCGCCCTGCTCCGCACTCTGGTCGCCGACCTGCGGCAGCACGTCCCGGGGCCGGAAGGACAGCAGCTGGACCAGACGCTCACCGACCTCGACCCGGCGAGCGCCCCGGCCGGGGAGACCGCGGACCAGCGCGGGGCGCGGCTGAACCGGGCGCTGGAGACCGCGCGGCGGGTCGCCGAGACGGCGCGCAGCCTGGGACCCGGGGTGGTCGAGCTGGCCAATCGGATCATCGGGATGGCGTCGGGGGCCTGAGGGTTCTGCCTGGGCGGTGGGCGGTGGGCTGTGCTTGGTACGCGGCGCTTGGTAGGTGGCGCTTGATGCGCTGCGGGCCGCGGTCTGCGAGTGGTGGGCTGGGTACGGTCGCGGGGTGCGGTCGCTGCGGGCAGGGTTCGGGTGATCATCGGATAATGGGCGCATGGGCCGCTCACGTACCACCCCCGCCCCCGCCGTCCCCGGCCGCACGCACACCGAGGGCCCGCTGACCGCGACGGTCGCCTCCGGCGCCGCCGAACTGCGCCCCGACCGCGACCGGCCGCACGCCTGGCAGCTCGTCCTCGACGGCGCCCCGCAGTCGCTGGTCGACCTCGCCGACCCGACCCACCTCGGGTTCGAGTACCAGCGGCGGATCGGTCACCTGATCGACCTCGCCGCCCCCGCGCGCCAGCCGATCTCGGTGCTCCACCTCGGCGGCGGCGCGCTCACCCTGGCCCGCTACACGGCTGTCACCCGGCCGCGCTCCCGGCAGCAGGTCGCCGAGATCGACACCGCGCTCACCGAGCTCGTCCGCACCGAACTGCCGCTCGACCGCGGCTGGCAGATCCGGGTCCGCGGCGGCGACGCCCGCGCCGTCCTGGAACGCACCCCCGAGGGCTCCACCGACCTGGTGATCGCCGACGTCTTCGCCGGAGCCCGGGTCCCGGCCCACTGCGCCACCGTCGAGTTCGCCCAGCTCGCCGCGCGGGCCCTCACGGCCACCGGCCGCTACACCGCCAACATCACCGACGGCGGCCAACTCGCCTTCGCCCGCGCCCAGGCCGCGACCCTGCTGGCCGTCTTCCCCGAGGTCTGCCTGATCGCCGACCCCGCCGTCCTGCGCGGCAAGCGCTTCGGCAACCTCGTCCTGGCCGCCGCCCACACCCCCCTCCCGCTCACCGACCTCACCCGTCGCCTGGCCGCCGACCCCGCCCAGGCCCGCCTGCTCCACGCCCGCGACCTCACGGACTTCCTCGCCGGGGCAACCCCCGTCCCCGACAGTCAGGCCGTCCAGTCCCCGCCTCCGCCCCCGAAGGCCTTCGGCTGACCTGCGGGACGAGCGGTCAGCGCAGCAGCACGGCCGGGTCGAGTTCGAGCCGGAACGGTTCGGTGAGTGCGGTGGTCTCGCCGGGCTGGACGGTGCGGTCGAGGTAGTCGCCGTGTTCCAGCCGCCCGAGGTGGAGGCGCGGCGCGGGGGCGAGGTCGAGACGCCAGTAGTGCGGGATGCCCGCCGCCGTGTAGCGGCCGGGCTTCGTCCTGCGGTCGATGACCCGGGTGGGTGGGGAGGCGATCTCGACGGCCACGACGACGTCGTCCGCGTGCAGGATGGAGCCGGCTTCGGCGGCTGCGGCGGCGTCGACGACGACCAGGTCGGGATCAGCAGGCCGTCCGGGACGAGGACGTTGACCGCCGACAGTGCCTCGAACGGTGCGTCGGCGGTGGTGAGGGCGGAGGCCAGCAGCGCGCAGCGGCGGGTGGCGGCCCGCTGGTGCGGGACGTCGGGATGCGGGGTCAACAGCGGGGATCCGCCGACCAGTTCGATGCGCCGGTGGGTGTCCTCGGGCAGGGCGAAGCAGGTCTTCGACCGTCCACGGGCCTGGGTGGGCGCGGAGCGCCGGGTGCATGGGGTCAGTGTCCGCCCGGGAGGCCGCGGTGCTTGTAGGTGGCGGCGGCGGTGAGGAGGAGGCCGGCGGCGATGGGGAGCAGGACGGCGGCGGTGGAGTCGCCGTCATCGGGGTCGGCGGGGTCGGCCGCCGTGAGGGCGAGGGGGGCGTCGCCCTCGGGGGTGGGGGTGGAGGGCGGGGGGACCCGGTCGGGCGTGGTGGTGGTGAGGTTGTCGACGTGCCGGCGGGACGGGAGCGGGGTGGCCGGGTCGGGCGCCGGGTCGGCGGGGGTGCTGGGGGCCGAGGTCCGGGCTGCGGGTTTGCCGGGACGGCCTTCGGTGGGGCCGGAGCGGGAGGCGCGGTCCTCGGTGCGGTCCTGCGAGGGGATGGCGGAGAGCAGGCGGGCGGCGATGGCGAAGGCGTCGGGGCCGTCGGCGTGCTGGCCGGGGAGCGGGAGTTCACCGGTGCCGAGGTGCTGCTGGATCACGGTGCCGAGTTCGCCGACCGCACCGTCCAGGGCGGGCCCGGTGCTGCCGAGCAGCCCGCTCCCGTCGGCGGGGGAGCCCGGCCCGAGGGTGCGGGCGCGGGTGGTGGGGCCGGCCCGGCCGCTCTCGGCGGCCTGGGCGTCGGAGGTGCCGAGGGCCAGGCCGAGCAGCTGGACGGCGAGTATCCCGCTCGCCGCCAGCGCCCCGGGCCGGCCCCACCGGTGCCGAGGGGTGTCCGAACGTCGCAGCCGTTTCGCGTGGTTGGTTCGCACACCAGGGGAGAACGAGCCGGGCCCCCGGCAGTCACGCCCGTCGCTCACACTCCGTCACATCGAGTGGAGTGCAGGTCAGTCGAGCCCCCCGCGCCGGATCACCCCCGTGTACCAGTGGGCGCTGGACTTGGGGGTGCGCCGCTGGGTCTCGTAGTCGACGTGCACGATGCCGAAGCGCTTGTCGTAGCCGTACGCCCACTCGAAGTTGTCCATCAGCGACCAGAGGTAGTAACCGCGGACGTCCGCCCCGGCGGCGATCGCGTCGGCCACCGCCGACAGGTGCAGCCGGAGGTAGCGGATCCGCTCCGGGTCGTCGACCCGGCCGTCCGGGCCGACCACGTCCTCGAAGGCGGCGCCGTTCTCGGTGACCATCAGCGGCAGGCCGAAGTCGCGGTGCATGCCGATCAGCGACTCGGACAGGCCGGTGGCGTCGATCGGCCAACCCATCGCGGTGACGTCGTCGTTGGCGAGGTGGAAGACCACGTCCTCGGCGCCGGGCCAGGGGCTGTGCGCGCTGTCGCCGTGGCCGTCGAAGCGGGCGGGCCCACCGGTGTCCTCGGGGTTCTCGACGGGAGCCTTCTGCGGGGCCGAGACGACCGTCGGGTTGTAGTAGTTGAGGCCGAGCAGGTCGATCGGCCGGCCGATCTCGGCCTCGTCGCCGGGGCGGACCAGTTCGTCCCAGTCGACGATCGAGGCGGTGTCGGCGATCAGGTCCGCCGGGTAGCCGCCGCCGAACAGGGGGCCGGTCCAGATCCGGTTGCCGACGGCCTCGATCCGGCGGGCCGCCTCCCGGTCCTCGGGGCGGTCGGTGAGCGGGCGGACCAGGTGCAGGTTGAGCGAGACGCCGATCTGCGCGGCGGCGGGCAGCAGTTCGCGCAGCGCGCCGACGGCCAGGCCGTGGCCGAGGTTGAGGTGGTGGGCGGCCCTGAGGGCGTCCGCCGGGTTGGTGCGGCCGGGCGCGTGCACGCCGGAGCCGTAGCCCAGGAAGGCGCTGCACCAGGGCTCGTTGAGGGTGGTCCAGAGCGGGACCCGGTCGCCGAGCGCACGGGCGGCGATCGACGCGTACTCGGCGAAGCGGTGGGCGGTTTCGCGGATCGGCCAGCCGCCGGCCTGCTCCAGGTCCTCCGGGAGGTCCCAGTGGTAGAGGGTGGCGACGGGGGAGATGCCGTGCTCCAGCAGGGTGTCCACCAGGGCCCGGTAGAAGTCGAGTCCGCGTTCCACGGCGGGGCCGCGGCCGGTCGGCTGGATCCGCGGCCAGGAGAGCGAGAACCGGTACGAGGTGAGGCCGAGGTCGGCCATCAGCCGGACGTCCTCGCGGAAGCGGTGGTAGTGGTCCACCGCGATGTCGCCGGTGTCGCCGTTCGCGACCTTCCCGGGGGTGCGGCTGAAGGTGTCCCAGATGGAGGGGGTGCGGCCGTCCTCGGCGACGGCGCCCTCGATCTGGTAGGCCGCGGTGGCGGCGCCAAAGGCGAAGCCGGACGGGAAGGCGACCCGGGGGGCCGCGGCGGCGGCGTGGGAGGCGGTGGTCGGATCGGTCATGGTCATACGGGAGCGCTCCCATGGCTGAGGAGTGGACAGGGCGGGGTCTTCCGGAGGGTCAGCTCTTGACGGCGCCGGACGTGATCCCGCCGACAATGTGCTTCCCCAGAACGGCGAATATCAGTAGCAGCGGCAGGGTGCCGACCAACGCGCCGGTCATGATCACGGCCTGGTTGATGTCGTGGCCCGAGCCGCCGCCGATCGCCGAGAGCGCGACCTGCACGGTCGGGTTCTGCTGAGTGAGGACCACGAAGGGCCAGAAGAAGTCGTTCCAGGACTGGACGAACACCAGCATGCCGAGCACCGCCATCGCGGGCCGGGCCACCGGGAACACCACGTGCCAGATGATCCGCAGGCTGTTCGCGCCGTCCACCCGGGCCGCCTCGATCAGCTCGAACGGCAGTGCCTCGGACAGGAATTGACGCATGAAGAAGACGCCGAACGCGGCCACCAGCGAGGGCAGGATCACCGACTGCAGGTGGTTGCCCCAGTCCAGCTCGGTGATGATCCGGTACAGCGGGATCACGCTGAGCTGCGGCGGGACGGTCATGGTGGCGACCACCAGGGTGAGCAGCGCGTTCCGGCCGCGGAAGCGCAGCTTGGCGAAGGCGAAGCCGGCCAGCGTGGAGAACAGCACCGTGGACAGCGCCACACAGCCCGCCACCACGGTGGAGTTCAGCAGCGCGGTGCCCATCTCGGCCTGCGCCCAGGCGGTGGAGACGTTGGTCCACAGCTGGCCTCCGGGCACCATCGGCGGCGGTGACTGGGCCACCCGCTCGCCGGTGTTCGAGGCCGCGACGAAGGTCCAGTACAGCGGGAACAGTGAGATCGCCGCGGCGACGGCCAGCAGCAGGTAGGCGACCGGGCCGGCCTTGTCGTGCTCGCCGGCCCGGCGGCGGAACAGGCCGCGCGGACGTTCCCGCTCGGTGGGCCGGGCGCTGCCGGCGGTGGGGGTGGACAGGGTGGCGGCCATGTCAGCCTCCCAGCTCGTGGCGCTTGCGGTAACGGGTGATCAGGAACTGCACCAGGCCGGCCAGCAGCAGGAGCAGCAGCATCGTCCAGGCCACCGCCGAGGCGCGACCCAACTGGCGCGACGGCCAGCCCAGTTCGTACATGTACAGGCTGAGCGTCTGGAACTGGTGCGCGGAGCCGCCGGAGACCCCCACCCCGCCGCCGAACAACAGCGGCTCGCCGAACAGCTGGGTCGCGCCGATGCTGGAGACGATGATCGTGAACAGGATGGTCGGCCGGATCGACGGGACGGTGATCCGGGTGAACTGCTGCCAGCGGTTGGCCCCGTCCAGAGCGGCCGCCTCGTACAGGTCCTTCGGCACCGCCTGCATCGCAGCCAGGTAGATCAGCGCGTTGTAGCCGGTCCAGCGCCAGGTCACGATGGCGGAGATGGCGATCTGCGAGGGCCAGGTGTCGGCGTACCAGTTGGTGTGGTGGATGCCGACCGCGTCCAGCGCCCAGTTGATGAACCCGTAGTCCGGGTTGAACAGTTGGACGAACACCAGGGTCGCGGCGGCGATCGAGGTGGCGTACGGGGCGAGGATCGCGACCCGGAAGAAACCGCGGGCCCGCATCCGGTAGTTCAGCAGGTGGGCGAGCCCCAGCGCCATCAGCAGCTGCGGGACGGTGGAGATCACCCCGATCGTGAAGGTGTTGCGCAGCGCCGTCCAGAACTGGTCGTTGGACCACAGCCGGGTGTAGTTGCCGAGGCCCTTCCACTCCATCACGTCGGGCTTGAGCAGGTCGACGTAGTGCAGCGACAGCCAGCCCGTCCAGATCAGCGGGAACAGGCCGAAGGCGGCGAAGCAGAGGAAGAACGGGGCGATGAAGGCGTATGGGGAGGCCTTCAGGTCGAACCGGTACAGGCGGGAGCGCCAGGCGGGGCGCGCCGGGGCGACGGGCGAGGCCTCGGCGCGGACGTTGGTGGCCACTTGGGGTTTCCTTCCCGGAGGTGGCGAGGGGGCGGCGGAACGGCGCCCGGCCGGGTGGGCGGACCCGGCCGGGCAGTTGGGATCGGTCACCGGCGGACGGCGGGCCGCCGGCGCCTCGGTCGGTTTCCGACGACGGGGGCGTCCGCCCTGGTCACCGGCGGACGGCGGGGCGCTGTCGGCCGCAGGGTGCGGTCGGCGGCGGGGTGTCGGGCCCCGGTCAGTGGCTGACAGCGGGGGTGCCGGCTCCGGTCAGTGGCCGACCTTGTCGTCGACCAGCTTGGTGACGTTGCTCCAGGCCTTGGCCGGGTCGGTGCCGTGCTCCTCGATGTCGAGGACGCCGTTGTCGGTGATGATCGTCTTCACGTTGCCGTCCTGCTCGCCGATCGGCGCCGGCTTGATGGACTGCGCGGACGCGGCGAAGATCTGGCCGGTCGGGGCGTTGTTCAGGTACTCCGCCTTGGCGCCCTGGACGGCGGACTGCTGCAGGCCGCCCACGGTGGACGGCAGGTTGCCGACCTTGGTGAAGACCTTCGCCTGCTGCTCCGGGGCGGTCAGCCAGGCGGCCAGCGCGGCGGCCTCCTTGGTGTGCTTGCCGGCCTTCGGGACGGTCAGGAACGCGCCGCCCCAGTTGCCGGCGACCGGCGGGGCCGCGACGTCCCACTTGCCCTTGCCGGAGTCGCCGGAGTACTTGCCGATGATGCCGGTCATCCAGGACGGGCAGACCACGGTGGCGAACTTGGCGTTCGCGAAGGCGGCATTCCACGGGTCCTGGAACTGGCGCAGACCGGCGCTGATCTTGGCCTGCGAGGCGGAGACCGCCAGGTCCCAGGCCTTCTTGACGCCCGGGCTGTCCTTGTAGACCAACTTGCCGCCGGCGTCCGAGTACTGGAGCGGCTCGGCCGACAGCGCGGCGTTGAACAGGCCGGAGGCGGAGTCGGTGAAGAACGTGCCCGTCGGGGCCTTCGACTGGTAGGTCTTGCCCGCCTCGACGAACTTCGACCAGTCGCCCGCCCACAGCTTGCCGACCTCGGCGCGGTCGGTGGGCAGACCGGCCTGCTGGAACAGGTCGGAGCGGTAGCAGATCGCCATCGGGCCGATGTCGGTGCCCAGGCCGATCAGCGCACCCTTGGCGGTGGTGGCCTGCTTCGCCTTCCAGTCCAGCCAGTTGCCCGGGTTGACGCCTTCGGCCTTGCCGAGGTCCACGAACTTGTCGCCGAGAGTGTTGGTGGCCTGCGCGATGTAGCCGACCTCGACCGCCTGGACGTCGGACAGGCCGCTGCCGGACGCCAGGTGGGTGGTCAGCGCGTCCCAGTACTTCTGGCCGTCCTGGACGGTGTCGTACTTGATCGTGACGTTCGGGTGCGCGGCCATGTACTCGTCGTACAAGCCGGCCTCCTTGTAGCCGAAGGTGCCGAAGTCGCCGACGGTCAGGGTGATCTTCGCGTTGGCGTCGCTCGAACCGCTGCCGCCGCTGTCCGAGCCGGACGAGCAGCCCGTGAGCAGCAGGGCGGAGGTGGCCGCCGCCGCGGTGGCGAGGACGACGGCTCTGCGGGGGCGGGAGGTGGTGCGCATGGGGGCGAACTCCTTTGTCCGGGTGGTGATCCGGGTCTTCCGGGGTGGAGCGGAGAGGTTCAGGGATGTTCTCTGTGCGCCGAATGTTGGCTACAGTGTGGGAGCGCTCCCACAATTGGCATGCCGGAAGGTTGCTGGGTCGCGGGGGTGAGTGTCAAGACGTGGTGACGCAAACGTTGCCGGAGCGTTTCCGGCGCCGGGGCTCCGTCGGGCGGCGCGGCGGTGAGGGTGCCGGCGTCGGGGCTGCGGCGGTGGCCGCGGGTTTCTCGACGGCGGGACGATGCCGGGATTCGGGCTGCGCGGGCGGCGGGCGCGGGTTGCCCCGAAGGTTTGGCGCGAGTTGCCCAGGGGCGGGCGCGGGTTGCCCGGGGGGTCGGGGTGCGGTCCGCCCCGGATGCTTGTGGGCGGCTCGGGACCGGCCACAATGAACCTTCCGCACTGGGGTGGGAGGCCCGGCCGGAACCGGTGCCGACCGTCCCGCCCTGCCCCGTTCGTTTCGTCCGCCCCGTCCCATCCGTCACAGAGACCGAGAGGTGCAGCGATGAGCCCGACTGCACAGCGCCCCGAGGCACCCCACCCGGGTGCCGGGGGCAGAGCCGCCGCGCGCCCCACCCTGGAGGAGGTGGCCGCGCTGGCCGGCGTCGGCCGCGGCACCGTCTCCCGGGTCGTCAACGGCTCGCCCCGGGTCAGCGCCAAGGCCCGCGAGGCCGTCCAGAACGCCATCGCCGAACTCGGCTACGTCCCCAACCGGGCCGCCCGCACGCTGGTCACCTCGCGCACCGACTCCATCGCGCTGGTCGTCCCCGAGGCTGAGACCCGGCTGTTCTCGGAGCCGTACTTCTCCGACATCATCAGCGGCGTCTCGGCCGAACTCGCCGAGACCGACCTGCAGTTGCTGCTGATCCTGGTCCGCAACCAGCGCGAGCGCGAACGCCTCTCGGCCTACCTGACCGCCCAGCGGGTCGACGGCGTCCTGGTGGTGTCGGTGCACCGCGACGACCCGCTGCCCGCCCTGCTGGAGAGCCTGGAGATCCCGTCCGTGCTGGCCGGCCGGCGCGGCGACCTCGAACCGCTCAGCTACGTCCACGCCGACAACGCCGGCGGCGCCCGGATGGCCGTCCGGCACCTGCTGCGCCGCGGCTGCCGCCAGGTCGCCACCCTCACCGGCCCGCTGGACATGGAGGTCGCCCAGGCCCGCCTCGGCGGCTACCGTCGGGCCCTGGAGGAGGCCGGGCACCCCTACGACGAGGAGCTGGTCGGCCTGGCGGACTTCACCGAGGAGGGCGGCCGGAACGCGATGCGCGAGCTCCTGGAGCGGCGGCCCGACCTGGACGGCGTCTTCTGCGCGTCCGACGTGATGGCGGCCGGCGCCATGCAGGTGCTGCGGGCCGCCGGCCGACGGATCCCCGACGACGTCGCGGTGATCGGCTTCGACGACTCGATCGTGGCCCGGCACACCGATCCGCCGATGACCAGCGTGCGCCAGCCGATCGAGGAGATGGGGCGCACGATGGTCCGGCTGCTGCTGGACGAGATCGCCGAACGCGGCCGGGCGCGGCGACAGGTGGTGCTGGCGACCGAGCTGATCGTTCGGGACTCGGCTTGAGGGTCGCCGAGGTGCTGCGTCGCTGCGCGCGGGCGGGTCCGGTGCGGGGTGCGGGGTGCCGCGCGGGTGGGGTCGGTGCGGGGTGCGGGGTGCCGCGTGGGTGGGGCCGGTGCGGTGCGCGGGGTGCTGGGCTCGGGCCCGTGCTCGGTGTTGCTGGTTCCGGGCCCGAGATTCCGGCGTGGGTCAGGAGTTGGGGCGGAGCGTCCAGACGATCTCCAGCACGCCGGTGATGGCGCCGTCCTCGCGGGTGATCTCCACGGTGATCGGGAACTCGGGGCGCTTGCCCTCGTCCAGCTCGGCGAGCACCTCGGCGACCGGGCGGCCCAGGGTGGCCGTGGCCGTCACCACGCCGCGGGCGAGCTTCTTGAACGAGATCTCGCCGACCGTGGGCAGCGGCACCGCGCGGCCCAGCTGGTCGCCGAACGCGGCCAGCACGATCGCGCCGCTCGCCGACTCGGCCAGCGTGAACATCGCCCCCGCGTGCGGTCCGCCCACGTGGTTGCGGTACTCCGGCAGGTCGGGCAGCCGCAGCACGGCCCGCTCCGGAGTGGTCTCCAGGTACTCCAGCTGCAGGGTCTTCACCATCGGGACGGTGTCGGTGAGCAGCTGGCCGATCGCAGTAGTGGTCATGGGGCCGATGTTACTGACAGGTAGCTTCGACGTCCATGGCGGAACGGGTCGCCGCTCGCGCTGATCTCCCGTCAGGTGGGCGGGTGGACGCTTCGGGCTCGGTGCTCGCGGCTCGGTACTCATGGCTCGGCGCACGAGGCTTTGCGCACGCGGCTCCGCGTGCGTGGCTCCGCGTGCGTGGCTCTGCGTTCCGCGTGCGGGCCGGTTTCGAATCGGGGCTCCGGCCGGGGGCGGACGCGGCGGCAGGTGTGTGCGGAGACGCAAGAAGGGCCCTGGCCAATTCCCTTGGCCAGGGCCCTTCTTCGATGGGGTGAGCGACGGGACTCGAACCCGCGGCCACCTGGACCACAACCAGGTGCTCTACCAACTGAGCTACGCCCACCATCTGTCCGGCGCTTTCCCGCTTTCGCGTTCCCGCTCCGACAGAAAGAACTCTACAGGATGCTGAGGGGTGCTCGTGCCAGGGTTTTCCCGGCGGTCCGGACCCGAGCCCTGATCAGGTGGTGGGCACCTGGTGGCGGGCGGCGATCTCCCGGGCGGTGTCGGTGTCCGGACCGGGCTGCGGAACGAACACCGTCTCGCGGTAGTACCGGAGTTCGGCGATCGATTCGCGGATGTCCGCCAGCGCGCGGTGGCTGCCGCCCTTCTGCGGGCTGTTGTAGTAGGCGCGCGGGTACCAGCGGCGGGCGAGCTCCTTGATCGAGGAGACGTCCACGATCCGGTAGTGCAGGTGGCCCTCCAGCTCCGGCATGTCCCGGGACAGGAAGCCGCGGTCGGTGGCCACCGAGTTGCCGCACAGCGGCGTCTTGCCGGCCTCCGGCACGTGCTTGCGGATGTACGCCAGCACCTGCTCCTGTGCCTCGGCCATGGTCAGGCCGTCCGCGAGCTCATCGAGCAGACCCGAGGCGGTGTGCATCTCCCGCACCACCTCAGGCATGTTCTCCAGCGCCTCGGCGGGCGGGCGGATGATCACATCCACGCCTTCGCCGAGCACGTTCAGCTCGGAGTCGGTCACCAGGGCGGCGACCTCGATCAGGGCGTCCCGATCGAGGTCGAGGCCGGTCATCTCACAGTCGATCCATACCAAACGGTCATTCACGCCCCTCACCCTACGGCGCGATCACGCGCCCCCGACACCGCACGCGCCCCGTCCGGGCCGAAGTCCGCCGTCCCGCGCGCCCTGCGCTCCGGCTCGGTCTCCGGACGTACCGACTGCCGACCGCGCGCGCTCGGCTGCTGGCTGTCCGGGTCCTCCGCGATCGCGTGCTCCACCGGACGGTCGGCACGCTCCGGACCGTTGGCACGGTCGGGCCGGTCGGCCGGGGTCGAGCCGCGACCGCCCGGGTACACCGCACTGGGCCGCACCGGCTGGCCGGGCGACGGCTGCGCGTGCGCATGCGCGGGCGGAGGGCCCTGGTGGGCACTCGGGTACGGGACGCCGGACTGCCCGTTCGGGACACCACCCGGGTGGCCCGGCTGCGCCGCACCCGCGCCGCCACCGGTGGGGCGGACGCCGTACCGGGGGTCGCCCGGACGTTCCGGCACCCGCGAGCCGAACGCCCCCGCCGGCGGACCGGCCTGCGGCGGCACCAGCGGACGCTGCCGCGGACGCCCCGCCGCACCACTCGCACCGGGGCCGTTCGCCGCGGTCTGGCCGTGCGTCACCCCGACGTTCCCGGACGGGCCCTGGGCCTGCTGCCCGTGCCCGCCCTGACCCGTCGCCGGACCGCCCGGCGCACCGGCGATCCGCTCGGCCGGAACGCCCGGCGAAGGCATCGCCGAGTTCCCGACCGCCGGACGGCGGGCCCGGAAGGTGGTCCGGTACGCGGCCGGGGAGACACCGAGCTGGCGGCGGAAGTGACCGCGCAGCGCCACCGGGGAACGGAAGCCGCAGCGGCGGGCCACGTCGTCCACCGACAGGTCGGAGGTCTCCAGCAGCCGCTGCGCCTGCAGCACCCGCTGAGTGATCAGCCACTGCAGCGGGGCACTGCCGGTGAGCGTGCGGAACCGGCGGTCGAAGGTGCGCCGCGACATGTAGGCGCGGGCCGCCAGGACCTCGACGTCGAACTGCTGGTTGAGGTTCTCCAACGCCCAGGTGACCACCTCGGCCAGCGGGTCGTTGCCGATCTCTTCAGGTAAAGACTGATCGATGTACTGGGCCTGACCTCCGCCACCGCGCCGGTTGGGCACCACCAGCCTTCGGGCGAGCGCGTTGGCGGCCTCCGCGCCGTGGTCGCTGCGGACCACGTGCAGGCAGAGGTCGATGCCGGCCGCGGTGCCGGCGGAGGTCAGCACGTCGCCGTCGTCCACGAACAGTTCGCGCGGATCGACGTGGACCCGCGGGTACCGCTTGGCCAGCGTCGGCGCGTACATCCAGTGCGTGGTCGCCGGGCGCCCGTCGAGCAGCCCGGCTGCGGCCAGGACGAAGGCACCGGTGCAGAGGCCGATGATCCGGGCCCCCTCGTGGTGGGCCTTGCGCAGGGCGGCGATGGCCTCGACCGGCGGCGGCTGCGAGATCGACCGCCAGGCGGGCACCACGATGGTGCCGGCCCGGGACAGCGCCTCCAGCCCGTAGGGTGCGGTGAGGGTGAGGCCGCCGGTGGTGGTCAGCGGTCCCTCCTCGCCGGCGCACACCAGCAGACGGTAACGGGGGACCCCGGCGTCCTGGCGGTCCACGCCGAACACCGACAGCGGGATCGAACTCTCGAAGATCGGCGCCCCACTGAACAACAGCACCGCCACCGTTTCGCGCCGCCGACGCCCCGCCAGCTTGCGCGGCGCGCCCAGCAGACCCGGGCCGGCGGCGGTGAGGGTGTCGGAGCCGGCTCCGGCACCCATGGCGGAGGAGTTGGAAGGGCCGTTGGCGAGGTTGCCGTGACCGGCGACGGAGGACGGGGGCTGCGGGGCCGGAGTCGTGGTGTACTGACCCGACGTCAATGCTGCGTTGCCGCCGTGAAATTGACTGGCCGTCGATCCTGAACCGAGTGAACCGGCGGGCGTGCCACCGAACTTGCCGAGTCTTGAGCCGCCACCGGGAAGGCCCGACGGCTGACGGCCGCCTTCAGGACCCGCGTCGCTCCTACTCACCCTGCTCAAGGCGCTCCAGCCCCCTCGGTGGTGTGGTGGTCTCGGCTGCCGCTCTGCGAGCCAAGATCGAATCTACTTGGTGGACCGTTGCCGTTGTGACAAGTTCACCATCCGACGCTATGTCGACATGGCAATTTGGCGTGAAGCATTCGATCACGAAGCGTGGCACCCGTCGACCCCGCTGTGAAGGGGGCGCGGACAACCGTGGCTGGTTGTCGCACGACCTGCTCATGATTCACCCACCAGCGGCGCACCCGCCGGCCGCTGTGTGCTGCGGCTTTGTCCGAAGGGTGGGTCGGGCTCGCAAGTTGGCTGAAAACATGCGGTTCAAATCAGGGGCGTGAACATACCTTCTGCGCGCCACAGCGCACACCTGAGCCAAGACTCCCGCGCCTCGTCAGCCCCTTGGCCCAACCCGAACTGGCCATCTCCGAACGCCTCCCACCTCACAATCCGTCACTTCGCACCCCTTGCGTACCTCCTGTCACATCAGCCCCAGTAGCCCCATCCGCCCCATGGTCACCATCGGCCAGTCGCCCCGTCCGGAGCCCCACACTGCCGCACATTCGTCCGAATCCGGCCCCTGCCGGATGTGCCGCTCACGCCCTCGCCGCCGGGCCCTTGCCGCCCGCCCCGTCCTCGCCGACCGGGGGTGGGGGAGGGCCGTGTGGGCGGTGTGGGCGGGGCGGTGTCCAACTCCGATGGAGGAGAGCTGTGTTGAGTACGCGTGGGAGCGTGGCGCCGGACGAATGCGCCGCCGTTCTCGCGTGCGGATCGTCGCCGGCGCGGCCTGGCGGCGGTGACAACTCGGCGTTCTCTGCCGAAAGTTCGGGTGTCTCCGAGGCGGCCTGTGGGTGCCGATCCGGCGGACCTAAGCGACGGGGGGCAGGGCCGGCGGCCGAACGGGCTGGGCGGCAGGCGATGTGCCGACTGGTGCGCCGACCGGTGCGCCGACCGTTGCGGCGGGCTGGACGGCGGGAGCGGTGACCGGTCCGAGGCGGGTGAGCGGCACAGCCCGGGTGAACGATGCGGACTGGGCGAAGGGCGGCCTCGGCGCGCTTGTGGTGGGCGAGGGGGCCAGCCTGGAGGCCGGCACGGCGATGCGAGTGCGAGGCGGGCGCTTGCGACCGGACGCCGTCGCGGCAGCGAAGTGCCGGGCGGCGTTGGGGCGTTCGGCCGCGCCGAGGACGAGGCGCACCGCGTCCGGAAGGCTCGGCGCGCTGACCGTCGGACGGTAGCCCCGTTCGGCCCAGGGGCGACCATGGTGCAGCCAGACACTGCGGAGCCCCGTTGCCTCCGCTCCCGCGATGTCGGACGGACCGTAGTCGCCGACCATCCAGGTCTGCGCGGTCCAGTCTCCCGCCGGGCGGAACCCGCAGCGGCGGGCGGCGATTTCGAAGATCAACGGATCCGGCTTGATGCAGCGGGCCTCCTCGGAGATGACCCAGCCGTCCACCATGGCGGCCAGCCCGGTGAGTCGGATCTTCTCCAGCTGGGGCAGCGTCCCCCCGTTGCTGACGATCCCCAGCGTCCACCCCTCCTCGCGGGCCGCGCGTAACGCGCTCGCATGTGAATCCGGGCAAGCGATATGGGAGTTGATGCTGCGGCGGTAGTGCTCGAGCATCGAATCGATCGACCGATCGATGCCGTAGCGGCGCTTCGCCGCGCCCAGTACGGTGCTGCGCGGCACGTAGCCGCTGCCGTCGAGCATGACCAACCAGTCGAGGTCGCTCGCGGGCAGGCCGTTCTCGGCGAGGAAGTTTTCCGCCCAGGCTCTGAACGCGGCATCCCTGGGCAGCAAGGTGTTGTCGAGGTCGAGCAGGAGCAGCGGCATGTCGAGCATGCTGCCAGTGGGCGGCTCGTATGCATGTGGCAATTGCCAAAGGCGAATCGAATTCCCACGAATTGGCCGAATCCATCTGCTACGCACCCATCTCGGGTCATGATCGCCCGAATGCGCCCCTCGCGCCCCGCCAACTTCCCTTAGCGGGTCGGCTCGACCGTTCACCCGCACCGTCCTCGGGCAGCGACGATCTCTGGCGATGACAGTCGGATCACGTTGTGTGCCTGCCCTGTTGCGCGTACCGCGGGTCGTCGGTCAAGCTCCATGGAACCCGCCGCAGAAGGGGCGCACACGCCGGCGTGTGATTCCCCCACAAGCGGGAACCTTGTCGTACCGAGGGCTTCGCCGCTGGGTGCGGCCCATTCCGCGCCGTACTCTGAAAGGCACAGGTCGCCAACGGTGGTAGTCGTTTCCGAACGGTCCGCCGCCTCGGTCGTGCCTTTCCCCGGGCCAGGGCGGTCCGCCGCCGTGTCCCCCTGTGCATTCCTCTCCCGGTTGAAGAGTTTTGAGCCATGGCTGGTCGAGATCCTTCCGGTTCTGCCCACGGCAGTTCGCGGGACGACAGTTCCCCTGCCGAGCTCCTCGGCGCCCCGCCGGGAGCGGATTCGGCACGCCGCCCCGACGCCGACGCCACCGGGGACGGAGATGTCCGTGGAGGCGGCGGAGGGTGCCGTGAAGATGGGCGTGGCGGCGACCGTGGGGACGCGCGCGGGTGCGACTCCGGAGACGGCCCCGACGGTGGACGCCATGGCGTTGAGGATGCGCCCGACTGTTCCGTCCGCATGGAACGCTCCGATCGGACGGGCCACTCCGATCGGACGGGTGACTCGAGCCGTTCTGGTTGGGCGAGTTGGACGTCCTGGGCGGGTCGGGCGGCTCCAACCGGGCGCGTCGGCATGTTCGGACGTCCCGCCCGCCCCCGAGGTTCGGACCGGCCCGGGCCCGACGACCCGAGACACTCGACCCCTGCCACTCCAGGCGCGGCGGCGGATCCTGCCGTCGCCCCACAACCCGGCACTGCGGAGGACGCGATGACCGACAGCTCCCGTCCGACCGTCGGCCGCCGCGACGATGGCGAACCGCAGCTCCAGGAGCACGGCTCCCGCGCCTGCGACCCGCAGTTCCAGCACGGTGTAGTGGTCGGCTTCGACGGCTCGCTCTCCAGCGAACGCGCCCTGGCCTACGCCGTCGGCATGGCCCGCCGCTCCCAGTGCGGACTGGTGATCGTCCACGTCGCCAACCGGCTCCCCGCCACGGTCTGGGCCGGCTGCGAACCGCCCGTCTTCGTGGACCTCCCCGACCAGCGCACCGAGATCCTCGGCCTCGAACTCGCCTGCGCAGACTTCCTTTCCGGCGTCCCCTGGATCCTGGTCGAACGCGGCGGGGACATCTGTCACGAGATCGAAGAGGTCGGCCGCGAGTACGCCGCGGACGCCATCGTGGTCGGCAGCACCCACGGGCTGCTCGGGAAGATCTTCGGCTCGGTCTCCGGCCGCCTCGCCCGCCGCGCGAACCGTCCGGTCATCGTCATCCCCTGACCGGGCCGACCGGGCCGACCGGCCCTTTGCGCCTGTGCTCGCCGCGGCTTTGTGCTGTCCCGATGCCATCTCCCGGTTCCGCTCCGTTGTTTCCGTTTCCCCGGGCCTATTCCCGGGCCTACTTCCCCGCCTCCTCCGCCCCTGTGCCCTCGCCTGACGTCCTCGCACAGCAGTCGGATCATGGCCGGATGCGGGCGGGAGGAACCGGCCACCCGCGGCCCGGGGAAACGTGCGGGGGCGGGCCGTTCGGCGCTCGGATACGGCCGAACGAGTCGTTCAAACGCTGCGGCGTGAGTCATATCAGCTGCCGAACCGGAGCATGGTGAACCATTCGTAGGTGATCCATCGTCATATCGGCCTACTGGCGGCCAGATGGTGTTCGGGCGCGGTGACCGCCGCTCGTCGCCCCATGCCGCCCTTACTCGGAGCTGCCCTGCTGGTGCCGGCCGTCCTCGCGACCTGGGCCTCGGAACCTGGGGCCACTCGGGGTGGGGAAGTGGGCGAGGTGCTGACCCTGAGCGTCAGCACCAACACCAGCACCGACCTCAACGTGCGGCTCCGCGCCGACGAGGTGGCCAGCCGGACCTACCACCTCGTCAACCACGCCGACTATCAGCTCACTGATCTCGTGCTGAACGACCCTCAACTTCCGGGCGGGCAGGCCCAATGTGATGCCGGTCGAAGCATCCCGCCGGGTGGCATCCTCGACTGCACAGCCTCCTTCACCGCCCTGGGCGGATCGCAGGCCGCCCAGGCCACTGCGACCGCCGATGCCCCGAACCGACTGCCGCAGGCCCACGCGGATGCACCCGTCGGCTACTGGGGCATCACTGCAGGCCTTCGCCTCACCCGGGTGGGATCGCCCACCGGTACGGGCGTGTCCCGATCCCGAAGGACCATCCCGGAGGCGGTGCCGCCCGCCGGGACCCGTCGCACCGCGCCGAGAGCGCTGACAGCAGTCGCGGGGACCCTTGAACTCCGGTACCACCTGGAGGCGTTCGGTGATGTCCCGATCACCGACATCTCGGTGGTCGAAGGGTTGCCCGATGTGGGCGCAGTGACCTGCTCCGGCCCTGATGCCGGTCGCACCCTCGCCCCTGGACAGGGCATCGACTGCCAGGCCGTCGGGACCGCCCTCGCGGGCCACCAGACCGGTACGGTGCACGCCGACGGCTTGGCGGACGATGCGACCGTCGGACCGGACGGCAGCCGCCAAGCGCCGCGCCACGTGTTCGCCGACGTGCCCGGAGCCTATGACGGACTCAGTCCGACTCCTCCCGCCGCGGCACCGCCCCCGCCCGGTACAACGGGCGGAGGAGCCGCCCCCGGCGCGGCCCCAGGCAGCGGTGCCGGTGCGGGCACCGGGACCGGCGCGGGCACGGCTACCGGCGCCGGTGCCGGAGGCGGCACCGGGACGGTGGCAGGAGTCGGTGCGGGCGCAGTCGGGGCTCCTGGTGCTGCCGCTCCCGGAGCTGCGGCCCCTGGAGTCGCTGCCCCCGGTGCCGCCCCTGGAGTTGCCGCCCCTGGCGTCGAGGGCGTGGGCGCGGCCGTTGGAGCGGCAGCCGTGGCGGGGCTGCTCCCCGTACCCGTCCCAGCCGGCGGGGGTGTCGCGGCCGCACCAGGGCTGCTGCCCGGTGTCCCGGCTCCAGGGCAGGCCGCAGCAGCGGCTCCCGCAGGTTTGCTGTTGACGCCCTTCCTGCCGGGGGCAGCACCGGCGTTGGTCCCCGGTGGGACGGCCTTCGCGCTGCCGGGCTCGCCCTTTGCGGCGCCGGGGGTGATCGGCACTTCAACCGGGCCTGGCGGCAGCCTGATTGGGGTCGGGACAGCCAGCCCGGGCGGGGGACTGGCGAGCAGTGGGACGGCAGTGCTCGCGTCGACTTCGAGCGCGGCTGCCGGACGGAGTGAGGGGCCGGGCTCGGGAGCGGGGGCGTCCGGCGGTGGGTCGTCACCAGGTGGACAGGCGCAGGCCCAGCCCGGGGCGGAGGACTGGACGCCCGAGGAGGGGGAGGACAACCAGTGGGACATCACCGAGGTGATGATGCTGCTGTTGGCGATCCTCCTTCCTGTGCTGTGCGTGCTGGCGGCGGCGTTCTCCGTTCGGGGTCGGTGGAAGCAGTGAGCGCGTGCGAAGAGATGATCCGACCAGCTGGCGATGGGCCTGTAACCGACCTGATGGTGTCCGGGGTTGTCGATGGCGCAACTGTTGTCGAGTCAAGGAACGATGCACCGCAGGCGGGAGCGCGAGGACTGCGGCTGCCAGTGCCGGCCGACGGCAGGCCCGGTGTGAGGCCGGTGACGCGGTCGAGCGCGAGGCCCGGTGCGAGGCCCGGTGCGAGGCCCGGTGCGAGGGCGGGCCTCCGTGGCGGCGGGAACAGGTGGTGCCGATGCTGATCGTCGCGATCGCCGCCGTCTCGGGTGCGGCGCTCGCGCTGGTGATCGCTCTGCTGCTCGGGCGGACCAGTCGGGCGCGGGAGGGGTCCACGACACCGCAAGCGCTGTCCTTTGCCGGGGCGGCGATCCTCGGCTTCTTCGCGCTCTTCCTGGGATTCAGCATCGCCGGCACCTGGCAGCAGTTGAACTCCGCGCGTCAGCACACCTACGAGGAGTCGCGGGCTCTCGCGGAGGCCTATTGGAACGCGGGCGGTCTGCCAGCCGCCGACCGGTCACTGGTGCGGGATCGGCTGCGGAACTACACCAGGGTGGTGATCGACGACGAGTGGGCGACGATGCAGCACGACACCGGCAGCCAGGCCGCCTGGCAGGCGGTCGACGAGGTGCGGGCCGCGGTCGATCACGCCGCGGTGCAGACTCCGGCGGAGACCAGCGCACGGACCGATGTGCTGCACAGCCTGTCCGACGTCAACGCCAAACGGAACGCGCGGCTGGGTGATATTCGTGCGTCCGTGCCGGTGGTGGCGATCGGCGGCCTGCTCGTGGGCGCGGTGTTCGTCCTCGCCACGCCGTCGGTGATCGGCCTGATGGCCAACACACGGAATCTGATGTTGATGTGCTTCGTGGGCGCCTCCGTGGCGTTCGGGGTGAGCATGGTGGCGGTGATGAGCGGGCCGTTCTCCGGCGCGGTGCGGATCGAACCGACTGCGTTCCAACTGGCGTTGGAGCGCTACGACCAGATCGACACCGACGCCAGGACGCCGGCACTGCCGCCGTTCCAGCCTTGGCCGACGCACTGACCTGCGGGTGGTCCGGGACGCGGCGGTCCCGACACTCCGGCAGGCAGTGATCCGTCAGCAGGGCTGTGTCAGCGCGTGGTTCAGGAGTTGACGCCGAGTTCGCGCGCGATCAGCATCCGCTGGACCTCGGAGGTGCCCTCGCCGATCTCCAGAATCTTGCAGTCGCGCCAGAACCTGGCGACCGGGTACTCGTTCATGAAGCCGTAGCCACCGTGGATCTGGGTCGCTTCGCGCGCGTTGTCGACCGCGGCCTCGGAGGCGAACAGCTTGGCGATGGCTGCCTCCTTCTTGAAGGGCTCGGAGTGCAGCAGCCGGGAGGCGGCGTCCCGCCAGGCCAGGCGGGAGGTGTGTGCGCGCATCTCCATGTCGGCGAGCTTGAACTGGATGACCTGGTTGGCGCCGATCGGTCGGCCGAAGGCGCGACGAGTGGCGGCGTAGGACAGGGACTGGTCGACGCACCCCTGGGCCAGGCCGGTGGCCAGGGCCGCGATGGCGATGCGGCCCTCGTCGAGGATGCGAAGGAACTGGGCGTAGCCGCGGCCCTGGCGACCAAGCAGGTTGGCCGCGGGGACTCGGCAGTCGGTGAAGGACAGTTCGCGGGTGTCGGAGGCGTTCCACCCGACCTTCGAGTACTTCTTCGACACCTGGAACCCGGGAGTTCCAGTGGGGACGATAATGGAGGAGATTTCCCTCGTGGGCGAGTGATTTACGCCCTCGTCACTCGAATGTGCGATCGGTTCGGTCAGTGCGGTGACGGTCACCAGCCCGGTGATATCGGTGCCGGAATTGGTGATGAAGCACTTGCTTCCGTTGATCACCCACTCGTCGGTGGCCGCGTCGTAGCGCGCGGTGGTGCGAGTCCCGCCGGCGTCCGTGCCGCCCTCGGGCTCGGTCAGGCCGAACGCGCCGAGCATCTGGCCGGACGTCAACTTCGGCAGCCACTCGCGCTTCTGCTCCTCGGTGCCGAAGAGGTGGATCGGCATGGCGCCGAGCGAGACCGCGGCCTCCAGCGTGATCGCCACCGAGGAATCGACCCGGGCCAGTTCCTCCAGGGCCAGGCAGAGCGCGAAATAGTCGCCGCCCATGCCGCCGTACTCCTCGGGGAAGGGCAGGCCGAACAGGCCCATCCGACCCATTTCCCGAATGATTTCGTACGGGAATTCATTCTGCTCGTAGTATTCGCCGATCTTCGGCGCAACTACATCGTTGGCAAACTCCGCGACGGTGCGCCGGAGTTCCTCGTAGTCACTGCTCAGCCGGTGGTCGAGCACGGGTGATCCTCCCGGGATCGAGGCCTGGTGGGCCGGGTGGGGGGTTTGGAGTCAGTGGTCAGGCCGTGGGCCCGAGCAGGGCGCGGACGGTCCGCGAGGGGCTGGGGCGGCCGAGCTGGCGCGCCATCCAGCCGCTGGTTTCGGTGAGGGATGCCAGGTCGACGCCGGTCTCGATGCCCAGGCCGTGCAGCATCCAGACCAGGTCCTCGGTCGCCAGGTTGCCGGTCGCACTCTTGGCGTACGGGCAGCCGCCGAGGCCGCCGGCGGAGGCGTCCACCACCGTCACACCGGACCGGAGCGCGGCCAGCGTGTTGGCCAGCGCCTGCCCGTAAGTGTCGTGGAAGTGCACCGCGAGCTGGTCGACCGGAACGCCGGAACGAGTGAATTCGTCGATCAGCGCCTTGACCTGGCCGGGCGTTGCGACGCCGATGGTGTCGCCGAGGCTCAGCTCGGTGCAGCCCATTTCCAGCAGCGTCAAGCCGTGCCGGACCACCTGGGCGATCGGTACGGGGCCCTCCCACGGGTCGCCGAAGCACATCGACAGGTAGCCGCGAACCGGGACTCCCGCTGCCGTGGCACGTTCGACCACGGGCCGGAACATGGCCATCGCCTCGTCCGCCGAGCGGTTGAGGTTGCGTCGGGCGAACGTGTCGGTGGCGCTGGCGAACACCGCGACCTCGCCGGCATGGTGGGCCAGTGCCCGGTCCAGTCCACGCTCGTTCGGCACCAGGACGGGCAGACGGAGCCCCGGGTACTGCGCGGGCAGCTCGGCCAGCCGGGGCATCAGTTCCTCGGCGTCGGCCAGCTGCGGCACCCACTTGGGGCGGACGAAGCTGGTGGCCTCCACGGTGCGCAGCCCGGCATCGGCGAGTCGGGCGATGAACTCCGCCTTGACCTCGACGGGGACGAGACTGTTCTCGTTCTGCAGCCCGTCACGGGCGCCGACCTCGTGGATGCGCACTCGGGCGGGCAGATCGGGGTCACGCACGGGGGCCGGAAGGCCGAGTTCCAGCACGGTCGGTTCGACCGCGGCCCGATCGGGAGCGGTGGTCATCCTGCGGCCTCCTGCAGCTTCGCGGTGGCGTCGGCTTCCGCGTCGGTGCGGACATCGGCTTCCGCCTCGGCGGTGGTGGCTTCCTCGTCGGCGGGGGCGACTGCGACCAGGGGCTCATCCATGGCGACGGTCGCACCGGCAGTGACCCTCAGGTCCTCGACGACGCCGTCGTGCGGCGCGGAGATGACGTGCTCCATCTTCATGGCCTCCAGGACGAGCAGCGCCTGTCCGCGGCTGACCTGTTCGCCGGCCTGGACCTTCACCACGGTGACGGTGCCGGGCATCGGGGCAGTCAGCGTTCCGTGGTGCACGGTTCCGGCAGCAGCACGCTCGGCGATTGCGTCGAACGGGTGAACGAGCCACGCATCTCCGTCGGCGCCGAGCCAGTGCGCAATGCCCTCCGTCGTACGTTCCTCGGCGACCGTGAAAGTGGCCTGCAGGCCGTCAACCGCAAGGCGGAGCAGGCTTCCGTCCCGGGTGGCGCGAGCCTTCCGGACGGGGCCGTCGCCGAGTCGGATGTCCCACTCGGGAGTCTTCACGGCGGAAAAACCGATAGCGCTCTCGAATTCACCGCTGGTAGTCATTCGGCAACTCACGGCGACCGGTTCGCGGCCGGCGAGCCGGAGCCGGTGCGTGGTCCATGCGGCTTCGCCACCGAGTCGCCACCCGGAAGGGAGGGAGAAGGGATCGGTCCAGCCGTCGGAGGCGTCGGCGCGGCCGAGTTCGAGCTGCCGCACCAGCGCGGCGGCGAAGTAGAGCAGGTCGATCGTTTCGGGCCGGGTGTACGGAGAGCTGAGCAGGGAGGGGTCCTGCTGGGCGCTGCGTTCCACCAGGCCGGTGTCGAGCCGACCTGCCGTCACCTCGGGCTGAGCCAGCAGCCGGCGCAGGTAGCCGGTGTTGGTGGTGACGCCCAGGATGCGGGTCTCGGCGAGTGCGGCCCGCAGCCGACGGATCGCGGTCGGACGGTCGGGCCCGTACGCGATCACCTTGGCGAGCATCGGGTCGTACAGGCTGCCGATCCGGTCGCCGGGTGCGATTCCGGAGTCCACCCGGATGCCCTCGCCCGAGGGTTCGTCCAACAGCAGTACCTCGCCGCCGGTGGGCAGGAAGTCCCGTTCCGGGTCCTCGGCGCAGATGCGGGCCTCGATCGCGTGGCCCAGGAAGGAGATGTCGGACTGTGTGAACGACAGCGTCTCGCCCGCGGCGACGCGCAGCTGCCACTCGACCAGGTCGAGCCGCTGCGGGCCCTCGGGGCCGTCGACAGAGACGGCCAGCTCAGTGACGGGGTGTTCCACCTGGAGGCGGGTGTTCATCTCCATGAAGAAGAAGTCGAGGACGTCGTCCGCGTCGGACCCCGCGGGGTCACCACCGGGAACGATGAACTCGACCGTGCCGGCGCCGGTGTACCCGCAGGCTTCGGCAGCACGCACCGCGGCCGCGCCCATCGCGGCCCGGGTCCGAGCGTTCAACAGGACGGAAGGGGCCTCTTCGATGAGTTTCTGATGGCGGCGCTGGAGACTGCACTCGCGCTCGCCGAGGTGAACAGTCCGGCCGTGGGTGTCGGCCAGGACCTGCACCTCGATGTGGCGCGGTTGGTCCACCCAGCGCTCGAGCAGCAGGGTGTCGTCGCCGAACGCGGTGCGGGCCACCCGGCGGGCGGCGGCGAGCTCGGCGGGCAGGTCGGCCGGGTCGCGGACCAGCCGCATGCCCTTGCCGCCGCCACCGGCCGAGGGCTTGAGCAGCACCGGGTAGCCGATTCGGGCCGCCGCCTTGATCAGCTGTTCGTCGGTGGGCGCGCCGTCCTCGCTGCCGGGGACGACGGGCACCCCGGCGGCCCGGACGGCCTCCTTGGCGTTGATCTTGTCGCCCATCAGCTCCACCGCAGCCGGCGGTGGGCCGATGAAGACCAGCCCGGCCTGTGTGCAGGCCTCCGCGAAGGCGGAGTTCTCGGCGAGGAACCCGTAGCCGGGGTGGACGGCCTGCGCGCCGGTCCGGCGGGCGGCGTCGAGGATCAGGTCGGTGCGCAGGTAGGTCTCGGCGGCCGAGCTGTCGCTCCGGTCGGCGGGCCCGAGTCGGACCGCGAGGTCGGCGGCCCGGACGTGCGGGGCGTCCGCGTCCGCGTCGCTGTGCACGGCGACCGAGCGCACGCCCAGCCGTCGCAGGGTGCGGATCACCCGCAGCGCGATCTCGCCGCGGTTGGCGACGAGCACGGTGTCGAACATGGAGGTGTGCCTCCGTTGCGAGGAGAACGGGTGAGCGAATTGACGATGCATCAGAAGCGGTGACCGGTCCGTGGCTCGGCCCCCCGGCCGGGCGTCACATACGGAAGACGCCGAACGGGCGGGGTTCGGGGAGCGGAGCGTTGGCGCACGCAGTGAGCGCCAGGCCGAGCGCGGTCCGGGTCTGCATGGGGTCGATCACGCCGTCGTCCCACAGTCGCGCGGAGGCGTAGTAGGCGTTGCCCTGCCGCTCGTACTGCTCGCGGACCGGGCGCTTGAACTCGTCCTCGGCCTCGACCGGCCAGTCCTCGCCCCGGGCCTCGAACTGGTCGCGTCGGACCGTGGCAAGCACGGAGGCGGCCTGTTCGCCACCCATCACGGAGATCTTCGCGTTCGGCCACATCCACAGGAAGCGAGGTGAGTAGGCCCGGCCGCACATCGAGTAGTTGCCCGCGCCGTACGAACCGCCGATCACCACCGTCAGCTTCGGCACCCGGGTGCAGGCCACCGCGGTGACCATCTTGGCGCCGTGCTTGGCGATGCCGCCGGCCTCGTACTGGCGACCCACCATGAAACCGGTGATGTTCTGCAGGAAGAGGAGGGGGATGCCCCGCTGGTCGCACAACTCGATGAAGTGCGCGCCCTTGAGCGCGGACTCGGCGAACAGGACGCCGTTGTTGGCGACGATGCCGACCGGATGTCCGTGAATGCGGGCGAACCCGGTCACCAGGGTGGTGCCGTACTCCGCCTTGAACTCGGCGAAGCGGCTGCCGTCGACCAGGCGGGCGATCACCTCGTGCACGTCATAGGGGGTGCGCGGGTCCACCGGCACCACGCCGTAGAGGCCGGCCGGGTCGACCGCGGGCGGCTCGACCGGGGCGAGCGGCCAGGGCTTCGCGGCGCGCGGGCCGAGTCCGACCACGATGGTGCGGACGATGGACAGCGCGTGGGCGTCGTCCTCTGCCAGGTGGTCCGTCACGCCGGAGGTCCGCGAGTGGAGGTCGCCGCCGCCGAGTTCCTCGGCGGTCACCACCTCTCCGGTGGCGGCCTTCACCAGCGGCGGACCACCCAGGAAGATGGTGCCCTGGTTGCGGACGATCACCGCCTGGTCGCTCATCGCCGGGACGTAGGCGCCGCCCGCGGTGCACGAGCCGAGCACCGCCGCGATCTGCGGGATCCCGGCGGCGGACAGGCGCGCCTGGTTGTAGAAGATCCGGCCGAAGTGGTCGCGGTCGGGGAACACCTCGTCCTGCATCGGCAGGAACGCGCCGCCCGAGTCCACCAGATAGATGCAGGGCAGCCGGTTCTCCAGGGCCACCTCCTGCGCGCGCAGGTGCTTCTTCACCGTCATCGGGTAGTAGGTGCCGCCCTTGACTGTGGCGTCGTTCGCCACCACCAGGACCTCGCGCCCGGCGACCCGCCCGATGCCGGCGATCACACCTGCGGCAGGGGCGGCCCCGTCGTACAGGCCGTCGGCCGCCAGGGGGGCCAGCTCCAGGAAGGGCGAGCCCGGATCGAGCAGGGTGTCCACCCGGTCGCGGGGCAGGAGCTTGCCGCGGGCGGTGTGCTTGGCGCGCGCCTTCTCGCCGCCGCCGAGTGCCGCTGCAGCGAGCTTCTCGCGCAGCTCGGAGACCAGTGCCCGGTGGGCCTGGGCGTTGGCGAGTCCGGCGGGTGACGCCGGGTCGACCGTGCTCTCCAAACGCGGTGCCGGTGCGGCGGCCGCGTCGAACAGCGATACCGGCTGCCTCGACGCGGAAGCGTTCCGCGACGAAGCCGGAGACCACGATGAGGTCGGTGCCGAAGAAGAGGGGACCATCCCAAGAGCTCCCTTGCCCTCGGATTCGGATCGGGGCAGGCCGAAGGGCGAGCCGGCCAGCCCGTGTTAATGAGCGTTAACTCTGCCGCCAGGTTAACCAGCGATAACCCGACTGTCTACGATGGGCAGCATGCCCAACCGCTCTGCCGCCCCCGTGCTCCCACGCCGTGACCAGATCCGGAAGGAGGCCGCCAGGCTGTTCGCCGCCCGCGGTTTCCTCGGCGTCGGCGTGGACGAGATCGGTAAGGCGGTCGGCATCAGCGGACCCGGCCTGTACCGGCATTTCGCGGGCAAGGACGCGATGCTCGCCGACCTCCTGGTCGGCATCAGCGAGCGCCTGCTGGAAGAGGGCCGCCGACGGGCCGGAGCGGCCGACGGGCCGCAGGCCGCACTGGACTCCCTGATCGACGGCCACATCGACTTCGCCCTGGACGACCGGGACCTGATCATCCTGCACGACCGCGAGCTGCTCCACCTCAAGGAGGAGGACCGCCACCGGGTCCGTCGACTGCAGCGCGGTTACGTCGAACTGTGGGTCGCGGTGGTACGCGAGGCCTTCACCGCACTGGCTGCCGCCGAAGCCGAACCGGTCGCCCGCGCCGCCGTGCACGCGGTCTTCGGCCTGCTCAACTCCACCCCGCACAGCGCTGCGCCGCAGGCCGCCCCGGCGGAGCTCGCCGCTGAGCGGGCCGGCCTGAGCCGCGAAGCGATGGCAGCCCTGCTGCGCGCGTTGGCCCAGGGCGCGTTCGTGGCGGCGGCCGCTGCGGTCGTGGAGCCGAGCCCGGCTGCCTGACCTGCAGGTTTCCAGGCAGGCTCAGGCTCCGCCCTGAAGTCTGCTGCACCCCCGCCTAGGACGATCGGCTGATCCAGGTGTAGCCGACCGTTGGAGGCGCACCCCCGCGTGCCGCGGGCAGGCTGTAGACGGGAAGGAAGCTCGACCTCGGGTCGTTCAGCCTCCTATGCGCCCGTCGAACCCGATGGACGCCCTATCGGCCGAATGGTTAGCATCACTAAATATGCCCGAGACTCATGGTTTCCCAGAGCAAGGCTGGCTCCGCCGGCTCGGTGGCTACTGCTGGCGCTACCGTCGCAACCTGTCGCTGTCCTTCGGGTCGTCGCTGGTCGGCATGGCGATCACCGCGATCGTCCCGCTCATCACCAAGCTGATCATCGATGACGTGATCACCACGCATCGCCGCCCGCTCACCCCCTGGGCAGTGCTGCTGCTGGTCGCGGCCGCCGCGGTGTTCCTGTGCACACAGATCCGCCGCTACTACGGCGGGCAGCTCGCGCTCGACGTCCAGCACGACATGCGCGCCGACCTGTTCCGCTCGCTGACCAGGCTCGACGGGCACCGCCAGGACCGGTTGGACGTCGGTCAGGTGGTCGGGCGCGCCACCTCGGACCTGCAACTGGTCAACGGGTTGCTCTCGATGCTGCCGATGATGACGGGCTATGCCCTGATGTTCGGCATGTCGTTGGTGGTCATGTTCTGGCTGTCGCTGCCGCTCACCCTGATCGCGCTGGTGATGGCCCCGGCCCTGTGGTGGATTTCCACCCTCAGCCGCAAGCGCCTCTTCCCGGCGACCTGGGCAGCCCAGCAGCAGGCCGCGGAGGTCGCCGGTGTGGTGGACGCTGCAGTCGGTGGCGTCCGGGTGGTCAAGGGCTTCGGTCAGGAGGCCCAGGAACGCGGCAAGCTGGAGCGGGTCTCGCGAGGGCTGTTCGCCGCTCGGCTCCGTTCGATCCGATTGAATGCCCGCTACACCCCCGCGATGCAGGCCGTTCCCGCGCTCGGGCAGGTCGCAGTGCTCGCCCTCGGCGGCTGGCTGGCCGTCCGGGGCGATGTCACCCTCGGCACCTTCGTCGCCTTCTCCACTTACCTCGCGCAGATGACGGGCCCGGTCCGGATGCTCGCCGTGGTGGTCACCGTCGCCCAGCAGACCCGCGCCGGCGTGGAACGCGTCATGCAGCTGATCGACCAGCGCCCGCTGGTCGCCGAGACCCCGGACGCCCGGCCCCTCAACCCGGATGCGGCCCCGGCCGGCACGCCCGCGCTGGAGCTCGACCGGGTCGCCTTCCACTACCGGGCCGAGGAGCACCCCGAGCCGGGCAGCGTTCCCGACGGCGTCCCGGTGCTCGACGGTCTCAGCCTGCGGATCGCGCCGGGGGAGACCCTGGCCCTGGTCGGTGCCTCCGGCTCCGGCAAGTCGACCGTCGCCCAGCTGGTGCCTCGCTTCTACGACCCCACCTCCGGCGCCGTCCGACTGTTCGGACAGGACCTCCGCGAAGCCACTGTCGATTCGGTGCGCGCCGCCATCGGCATCGTGCCGGAGGAGAGCTTCCTGTTCTCCGACACGGTCCGCACCAATATCTCCTACGGCCACCCCGAGGCCACCGAGGAGCAGATCCTCGCCGCCGCCCGGATCGCCCAGGCCGACGGTTTCATCCGCGAGCTCCCCGGCGGCTACGACACCAAGGTCGGCGAGCAGGGCCTCACCCTCTCCGGCGGCCAGCGCCAGCGCATCGCCCTGGCCCGTGCGGTCCTCACCGACCCGCGCATCCTGTTGCTCGACGACGCCACCTCCGCGGTCGACCCGCAGGTCGAGGCCGAGATCCACGACGCGTTGCACAGCGTGATGGCCGGGCGTACCACCCTGCTGATCGCACACCGCCGTTCCACCCTGCAGCTCGCCGACCGCATCGCAGTCCTCGACGCCGGTCGGCTGATCGACATCGGCACCCACGAGGAACTCACCGCCCGATGTCCGCGCTACCGGTCGCTGATCACCGACCCGGACGCCCTGGCTGCTCCCGCCGCCGAGCCCCAGCAGGACGAGGAACCCGCGGAGACCGAGAAGGCCGCACCGGTCGCGGAGAAGCCCGCCGCCGACACCGAGTTGCTGGCCCAGGTCGCCGCCCTGCCGCCGGCGAACGACACCCCCGACGTCCCCGTGGAGCTGGCCGAGACCGCCGACGCCAAGTTCAACCTGGCCCGACTGCTCGCCCCGTTCCGCCGCTCGCTGCTGCTCGCACTGCTGCTGGTCGCGCTGGACACCGCCGCCGGTCTGACCTTGCCGGTGCTGATCCGGCACGGCATCGACGACGGCGTCAGCAAGGCCGCCATCGGGGGCGTTGCGATTGCTGCCCTGCTGGCACTCGTCGTGGTCCTGCTCGACTGGCTGGTGCAGGCCACCGAGAGCAAGGTCTCCGGGCGCACCGGCGAACGCGTCCTCTACACCCTGCGGCTGAAGATCTTCGCCCACCTCAACCGGCTCGGCCTCGACTACTACGAGCGCGAGCTGGCCGGCCGGATCATGACCCGCATGACGACCGATGTGGACTCCATATCTTCGTTCCTGCAGACCGGCGTGGTCACCGCCGTCGTCAGCCTGTTCACCTTCGTCGGGATCTTCGTGGCCCTCGTCGTGATCGACCCGGGTCTCGCCCTGGTGGTCCTCGCGGTGCTGCCGCCGCTGATCGTCGCCACCCTGGTGTTCCGCAAGAAGTCCGCCCAGCAGTACCAGATCTCCCGCGACCTGATCAGCACCGTCAACGCCGATCTGCAGGAGAACGTCGCGGGCATGCGGATCGTCCAGGCCTTCCGCCGCCAGGACGCCAACATCGACCGGTTCGTCGAGCGCGGCCTCGCCTACCGGCACGCCCGGGTCAAGGCCCAGCTGTACATCTCGCTGTACTTCCCGTTCGTGCAGTTCCTGTCCAGCGTCGCCGCCACCCTCGTCCTGATCGTCGGCGCCTCCCGGGTCGACCACGGCACCCTGACCATCGGCGCCCTGGTCGCGTACCTGCTGTACATCGACCTGTTCTTCGCCCCGGTCAACCAGCTCTCACAGATCTTCGACGGCTACCAGCAGGCCGCCGTCGGCCTCGGCCGGATCCGTGAGCTGCTGCGCACCCCGACCAGCACGCCCCAGGCCGAACAGCCCATCCCGGTCGAGACGCTGCGCGGTGAGATCACCTTCGAGAACGTCGGCTTCGCCTACAACGGCGGAGGCGAGGGCAACCCCGAGGTGCTCGCCGGCATCGACCTGCACATACCCGCCGGCCAGACCGTCGCGCTGGTCGGCGAGACCGGCGCCGGCAAGTCCACCCTGGTCAAGCTGGTCGCCCGGTTCTACGACGCCACCGGCGGCACCGTTCGGGTCGACGGCACCGATCTGACGCGGTACGACCTGGAGGGTTACCGGCACCGGCTCGGCGTCGTCCCGCAGGAGGCGTACCTGTTCGCCGGGACGGTCCGCGACGCCATCGCCTACGGCCGCCCCGGGGCGAGCGACGCCGAAGTCGAAGCCGCCGCCAAGGCGGTCGGCGCACACGACATGATCACCCGGCTCACCGGCGGCTACCGGCACACCGTCGCCGCCCGCGGCCGCAACCTCTCCGCCGGGCAGCGCCAGCTCATCGCCCTCGCCCGGGCCGAACTGGTCGACCCCGACATCCTGCTCCTCGACGAGGCCACCGCCGCTCTCGACCTCGCGACCGAAGCAGCCGTCAACCACGCCGCCGACCGGCTCAGCGGCGGACGCACCACCCTGGTCATCGCCCACCGGCTCACCACCGCCGAACGCGCCGACCGGATCGTCGTCCTCGACCACGGGCGAATAGTGGAGGACGGCACCCACACCGATCTGCTCGACCGCGACGGCGCCTACGCCAAGCTGTGGAAGGCCTTCATCGCAGAGGGGCACCCTGCTCCGGTACTCGGCTGACCGTCCCGACAACGGCTCCCGGGCCCGGCGCCTCGTCGGGTCCGGGAGCCGTCCGGTCGAGAGCCGGCCTGCTCAGGCCTGCGCGGACCGTGCAGCACCCACCAGTGCCCGGAACAACACCTCGGCATCCACCCCGGACGGCAACTCGCTGACCTGACCGTCCCCGACCTCCACCACCCGCCATCCGCTTTCGGCACCGCCGTTGTGGTCGCCCGTGCCCGCGGCCGGTCGCGCCAGGTCGGTGGTGACGAAGCGGCACCCCAACTCCTGCACCAGCGGGCGTACGGCGGACAGGTCGGGCTCGACCCGGCTGAGCGGGCAGTCGGGGTGCGGTCCGATCAGCACGGGCTCGCCGTCCAACCACCAGACCCGGGCCTCCTCGGCCCGGCCGTCCGCCGTCTGTGCGAAGTCTTCGAAGCGACGGAGCACCAGCCCGCCCGCGAGGAACTCGCCCTGCAGTTCGGCGAAGCGTGCAGCCACTCGCTCCACCGCGTCGAGGTCGGCCAACTCGGGCACGTAACAGGCCTCGTGCCACTCGTGCTTGCGGGACTTGACGTAGTCCTTCACGATCGCGGGGCCCTGCCCGCCCAGGGTCGAGGCGGCGGAAGCCAGGGCGGAGCGGTCCCAGGAGCGGCCGGGGAGCCAACTGCTGACAGGTGTCACGGGCTCGAACGTTCGGTACCAGCCGGGCAGTTCATGGGCGGCGGCGTACTCGCCCGAGCCGGTCAGCAGGTTGCAGCCGCGGTCGGCCAGTGCCTCGGCCAGCGCGGCATAGCGGGCGACGGGAATCATCCAACCCCGGTACCAGAGCCCGCCCGACCCGGCGGGGACGCGCCGGACCGCAGCCTCGACGTCCCCGGCCAGCAGAGCGTCGTGGTCGAGCAGCGCCGGACGGCCGCCGGCGGCCCGAATCAGCCCGGCCTCCCAGGCGAAGTGCGGGTCGGTCCGACGCGGCAGGAGCGGGTCCGAGGGGAGGATGACGGTGGGGTCGACCATGCGGCTCAGATTAGATCCACCGATCGGTTGACAGGCTGTCCTTGACCCTGCGTTGACCAGGCATTCTGTTCCGGGTCCCAGCGCCGGGCCGGGCGCAACGGCCGAAAACTCGATCGACAGTCCGTCACTTGCACTGCCAGGCTTTCCGTGTGCGATGGATCACAGGACGTCAGAAGCCCAAAGGTGAACGGCTACCCCGTCGAGCGGCGCGAACGGTGGTGCTCTCGCCGGAGAGCCAGGTGTTCCTGTTCCGATCGGACAACTCCGAGGTCGGGGTGCACTGGAACGCTCCGGGCGGCGGCCTGGAGCCGGGCGAAACGCCTGCCGAGGGAGCACTCCGTGAGCTGCGCGAGGAGACCGGCTGGACCGACCTCCGGCCCGGTGAACTCCTCTGCACCTGGGAACACGACTTCACCTGGCACGGCACGCCTGTCCGTCAGCACGAGCACATATTCCTGACTCGCGGTCCGCGACGTGAGCCCGGAGACGTGGCGGCGGTCCATCGCGTCGACGGCATCCTCGGATGGCGCTGGTGGACGCCGGACGAGTTGGCCGCGCCGGACGCCGATCCGCTCTGGCCGCCGAACCTGGCGGCCCTGGTCGCCGGACTCCGCGCTGCGGAAGCCGGTCCGATCGTCCCCGTCCACCTCGGCTACGTGCCCAACGCCACTACACATCAGCGCAGTTGACGCCAGTCCGGCGAGCCGCCACACCGCGGCCGCGTCGAACTCCGACAGCCCGCAGAGAGGAGCCGCCCAGCCCGGGCACCCACACCCGTCACCCGCCTTACCCGACACCAGCTGCCCCGGCGCACCTGCACCCGCAACTGCCCCGCAGCTGAAGCCGGTCGAGACCGCTCAACGGACCTGGCGCCGACCCCTCCGGCGTCCGCGAGCCGCCGGGACCTCGGCCTGCCAGTCGCGCAGCCCCAGTTCGCGGTCGTGCACGGCCTCCGGGTTGATCACCACCGACAGCAGAGCGGAGCGCAATTCCTCCGGGCTCATCCCGGTCGAGCGCTGCAACTGCTCGGTGGGGACCGACACGGCGATGGCCGACCGCCACTCCGGCAGCACCACCTGGCAGGTCCCGGAGCCGAACCGCAGCAACTGGGCGGACACCCGGCGCTCCGCGGTCCGGGCCACGCCGGGGCCGGCACTGTCGGTCGGTCCGAGCGACCCGCCGATCAGCACGCCCATCGGCACCCCCACGGGGGAGACCGGCGCGCTCTCCGGCTCGGCGTCGACCAGCCCGCTCGCCGCTGTGTCGTCGAACGGCGCCGACGCGGGCGGAACGGCCCGCACCTGGCTCAGCCGCCGCGAAGGGGTCGGCCGTCGTGGTGGCCGGACCCGCCCTGCCACCGCGCCAGCGCCCCAGGCCCCCGACGACCAGCCGGGCGACCTCGGAGTGCCCGTAGCCCTGCCCGTCACCAAGCCATCGGCACCTGCCGCTGCGAGAGCATCGCCTTCCCGTGCAGGCCCGGGCACCGTCGGCAATCCGGTGAGAGCTCCGCCGCGGCCGTTCGGTGCTCTGTGGCTGTCCGTATCGGCGTCCGAGTGCCCGCCCAGGTCCGATCCGGACGGCGTCGTGCCGTGCCCCGAACCGGAGCCTGTCGAATCCGCGCTCGCCGCAGGGCTGTTGGCATCCGTGGCCGGCCGGTTCGGCGCGTTCTGGTCGAGCGAGGTCATGGCTGCAAACCCTCCGGATTCTCGGCTCGCCCGATCCTGCACCACCAGGGCACGCCGGGCCAAGGGACGTGTGTGGACAGCCTGACGGTTCCTTCCCGCCCCGCCCGAAATCCGTCCGCCTACCCGCCCGACCGCGTTATGGTGAACGCATGTCTCTCATGTCATGCCTGTGCTGGTGGCCGTCCTAGGACGGCCGATCCCCTCGCATGACTCCAGGGCCGTCCGTACGGGCGGCCCCGGTACGAGCATCTCCGACGGACACGGGCCCACCCCGGCGGGCGGTCACCACCGCAAACCGGAGGAGAACTCCCGCCATGACCACCGTCCCTGGCACCGCACCCAGCACCGCCAACCCGCTGATCGCCCCCGCCGCCGAAGGCCACCGCCGTGTCCTGACCGGCGACCGCCCGACCGGACCACTGCACCTCGGGCACTACTTCGGCACGCTCCAGAACCGGGTCCAACTCCAGCTCCAGGAAATCGAGTTGATGATCGTGATCGCCGACTACCAGGTGATCACCGACCGGGACCGGGCCGACCGGGTCGCCGAGCACGCCGAGAACCTGGTCCTCGACTACCTGGCCGCCGGAGTCGACCCGGAGCGGGCCACGATCTTCGCCCACAGCGCCGTCCCCGCCCTCAACCAGCTGATGCTGCCCTTCCTCAGCCTGATCAGCGTCGCCGAACTCTCCCGCAACCCCACCGTCAAGGACGAGATCATCCACTCCCGGCAGGCGGCGGTCAGCGGGCTGATGTTCACCTACCCCGTCCATCAGGCCGCCGACCTGTTGTTCTGCAAGGCAGACCTGGTCCCGGTCGGTCAGGACCAACTGCCGCACCTGGAGATCACCCGCACCATCGCCCGCCGCTTCAACGACCGCTACACCCCGCTGTTCCCCGAACCGCAGGCCCTGCTGTCCGAGGCCCCGCTGCTCCTCGGCACCGACGCCGGCAAAATGAGCAAGAGCCGGGGCAACGCCATCACCCTCGGCGCCGACGAGGACGAGACCGCGCGACTGCTGCGCGGCGCGGTCACCGACAACGACCGGCACATCAGCTACGACCCCGAGACCCGCCCCGGCGTCTCCAACCTGGTGCTGCTGATCGCCCTCTGCCAGGGCCGCGACCCGCACGCGGTCGCCGAGGAGATCGGTTCCGGCGGCGCCGCCCGGCTCAAGCGCACCGCCACCGAGGCGGTCAACGAACACCTCCGCCCGCTGCGCGCCCGGCGCACCGAGCTGGCCGCCGACCGCGCCCTGCTCCGAGAAGTCCTGCACACCGGGAACGCCCGCGCCAACGCCATCGCCGACCGCACCCTCGCCGAAGTCCGCACCGCGATGGGCACCTTCTGACCGATCCCGTGGCCGGTGTGCAGGTCGTCCGCGGCGACGACCCGCATGCCGGCCGCGGTCGGGCATCCCGTCGATCACGAGCCGGGGTGCCGCGCGGCACCGAGCACTGGCAGAGGTGATGGCCCGGCAGTCATCGCACCAGGGTGGTGAGTTCACGACCGGGGGATACCGTCAGCAGGCAGATCGTCAGTCCTGCAGACAGACCATGTGCACCCCGTTCGCGGTCCCACCCGCGCTCCACACCATGAAGGAGCCTCCTGATGTCCTTGCGCCCGCTCCGTCCCGGTGACCGCATCGCCCTCGTCGCCCCCAGCGGCGCAGTCGACCCCGTACGACTCGCCCTCGGAACCGACATCCTCCGGTCCTGGGGCCTGGAGGTGGTCGTCCTCCCGCACGTCCATGACACCCACCCCACGCTGCCGTACCTCGCCGGCACCGACGCCCACCGCGCCGCCGACCTGCAAGCGGCCTGGCTGGACCCCGACATCGCCGCCGTCCTCTGTGTACGCGGCGGCTTCGGCGTCCACCGGATGGTCGACCTCCTGGACTGGGACGCGATGCGCGCCGTCCCGCCCAAGCTGCTGATCGGCTTCAGCGACACCACCGTTCTGCACGAGGCCGTCGCGCAGCAACTGGGCACTCCCACTCTCTACGGGCCGATGTCCGCCGCCGGCGTGTTCACCACTGACGCCCCGACCGCGGAACACCTGCGCCGCACCCTGTTCGAACCGGCCACCACGACCGTCCTCGGCGGACCCGACGCCGCGACCCTCGTTCCCGGCCGCGCCCATGGCGTCCTGATGGGCGGCTGCGCCTCCCTGCTGGCCGCCGACCGCGGCACCCCCGGCGCCCGACCGTCCTTCGCAGGCGGGCTGCTCCTCCTGGAGGACATCAATGAGCAGCCCTACCAGCTCGACCGCATCCTGACCCAGCTGCGACGCAGCGGAGCCCTGGAAGGAGTGGCCGGTGTGGCCCTCGGCTCCTGGGACCTCTGCGGACCGCTCGACGGCGTACGCGCTGTGATGCTCGACCACTTCGGCGACCTCGGAATCCCGGTCGTCTGGGAACTCGGCTTCGGTCACGCCCCGTCCGCCATCACCGTCCCGCTCGGCGTCCCCGCCACGCTCGACGCCGACGCTGCCACGCTCACGCTCGACGCTCCCGTTCTCACCACCTCCACCGACGCGTAGGGTGGCGGGCCATGCACGTCGAAGGCACCTCCGCCGTAGGAACGTCTCCCACCGCACCGGCCGCCGAACGCATTCCCGCCCCCGCGGCGGCGGCCGTGACCCGCGCGCTCGGCCTGCTGCGCGGCCCGGGCAGTGGAACCGGCCGAGCACTCCTCGGCCTGGCCGGCCCGCCCGCGGCCGGGAAGTCCACTCTCGCCCGCCTGCTGATCGACGAGGTCAACCGCCACGAGGGCCCCGATACCGCGACCTACCTCCCGCTGGACGGCTTCCACCTCTCCAACGCCCAGCTCGATCGTCTCGGTTTGCGTTCCCGCAAGGGCGCCCCCGAGACCTTCGACGCCTTCGGCTACCTCGCCCTCGTCCAGCGCGTCGCCACCGACCGCTTCCACGACATCTACGTGCCCGACTTCGACCGCACCCTGGACGAGCCCGTCGCCGCCCGTCACCTGATCCGCCCCTGCACCCGCCTGGTCATCACCGAAGGCAACTACCTCGCGTCCCCCGCCACCCCCTGGGCGAACGCCCGGGCACTGCTGCGCGAGCTCTGGTACGTGGACGCCGACCACACCACCCGGGACGCCCGACTCCTCACCCGCCACACCGCCGGCGGCCAGGACCACCCCACCGCGCGCCGCCGGATCGACAGCAATGACCAACCCAACGCCGCTCAGGTGGAGGCCACCCGGACGGCCTGCGACTGGGTGGTTCGTCCAGAGGCATTTGCACCTGCCCACCGATCGGCGTAGTGTTGACTAGTCGCTCGGCAGGGAGCACCGGACACGCATCTGTGTGGACGGTCCCGGGGCGGCCAATCCTCAAGAACCACCTAGTTGATCCGTGCCGGGTCGCGTCCTTTTCGCGTCTCCGTTCGTATTTGCTGTACGCGTTTTCGGAGATTGCGGCGGATTCGCTTTTCGGAGCGGGGATCGGCTAGAGTTTGAAACGTCGGACAGGCCGTCAGGTCGGGAAGACGGACAGCAAGTCGGATCGAAACTCCGGAAAACGGAGCGGAAAACATCTGATAAGCTGGAAACACGAAAGAACGAAGCGCCCGGAGGGTTCGCAGGAATGCGGCTCGAAGGAAGTGTCCGTTCCTTGAGAACTCAACAGCGTGCCAAAAGTCAACGCCAGATATGTTGAC
>NZ_NNBO01000014.1:0-224940 GCF_002803145.1 Kitasatospora sp. CB02891
CGCCGTTCCCGCCGGGGCCGCAGCAGGGCGCCCCGTTCCAGGCCCCGCCGCCGTTCCCCGGTCCGCCGCAGGGTGCGCCGCCGCAGGCGCCCGGGCCGTTCCCGGGCGCGCCCGTGCCGCCGCCGCAGCCGGGTCCGGGCTTTCCGCCGCCGGGGCCCGGCCCCGCGCCGGCCGCCCCGCTGCCGCCGCCCGGTGTGCCGACCATCGGTCCGGGCACCACCGCCGTGGTCAACTACCGGGCGCCGGACGGCTCCGAGCGGAGCCTGGTGATGACGTCCGAGCCCGGCACCCCGCACCCGGAGTGGAAGGCGCTGCAGGAGCTGCGCCGGATCGGCGTGCCCGCCGACCAGGTGCTGGAGGTGCACACCGACCTGGAGCTGTGCGACCTGCCCGGCGGCTACTGCGCCCGGATGGTGAAGGCGTCCTGGCCGAACGCGCGGATCAGCCACACCGCCCCGTACGGCCGGGACACCGCGGCCCGGCAGGCCGGCATGGCGGTGCTGAGCGAGCACGTCGAGCAGCTGCACCAGCTGGTGTCCGCGCCGCCGCGCCCGCGCACCCAGCGGGTGCCGCTGCCGCCGCCCGGCTCGGTGCCGCCGCTGCCGCCGATGGTGCCGCAGCAGCTGGCCGCCGAACTGGGCCAGCTGTTCGGTCCGGGCGTGTTCCGGTTCGAGCAGCGCGCGGTGGCCCGGCAGGGCGTGCCGGACGCGGTGGCCCAGACCCTGATGTGGGTCGGCCTGCCGCGCGAGTTCCCGCCGTTCTTCTGGGCGCAGGCCCAGGAGGGCCGGCCGATTCCGACGCTGGCCGAGCTGGCCGCCGAGCGCGGACTGCCGTCCGGCCCGGACTTCGGCGGCTACCTGGTGCTCGGCAACGACTACGGCCGGCAGCTGTGCGTCCAGTACGGCACCGCCGCGGTGGTCGCCGTGGACATCGAGAACCCGGCCGAGCCGCCGCGGTTCGTCAACACCGGTGTCCCGGAGTTCGTCCGCTGCCTGACCGTGCTGGCCCGGATGTGGCATCTGCGACACGGCCTCACGCCCGAGCAGGCCGGCCGCTGGACCACCGACTTCCAGGCCCAGCTGCTGGCGGCCGATCCGGCCGCCGTGCACACGCCCGAGAGCTGGTGGGCCGTCCTGGTCGAACAGCTCTGGGACGGCCTGCTGTAAGGCATGTCCGACGATTCCTCGCCCCGTCCGCACGGCCGGTTCGCCCGGCCGCGCGGTGGCGGCCTGTTTGGTTTGCGTTCGTATCTGCGCAAAATAGGTCAATGGGACGGACCGTCCTTCCCACCGAACCACGCACCCGGCGGGGCTGCGCAGCCCGCGAGCACGAGGAGAACAGCCGAATGAGCGACGCCGTGTCCCAGTACGGCTTCACCGTCTCCCGGCGCGGCTACGCGCCCGACCAGGTCGAGGCGGCCGTCACCGCGCTCAGCCGCGAACGGGACGAGGCCTGGGAACGCCTCAGCGTGCTCGGCACCGGCCTGCGTGAGATGGAGAAGCGCCTCGCCGACATCCAGCAGGCCGCCGAGGACGCCCCCGACCCCGACTTCACCGAGCTCAGCGAGCAGGCCGCGATCCTGCTGAAGATCGCGCAGAACGAGGCCGAGGCGATCCACACCAAGGCCAAGCGCTCCGGCGAGGACGCCCGGGACGCCGCCCACGAGGCTGGCGAGTCCGCGGCCAAGGACGCCAAGCAGTTCTCCGCCAAGCAGCGCGAGGACGCCGACCGGTTCGCCCGGGGCGCCGACGAGCGCAGCCGCGCCGAGGCCGAGCGGATCCGCGCCCAGGCCGACGCCGAGGCCCGCGCCGTGGTGCACGCCGCGACCGGCCACGCCGCCCGGATCCGGGTCTCCGCCGCCGACGCCTCCGAGCAGTCCGAGGTCACCCTCGCCGAACGCCGCCGCAAGGCCGACGAGGGGTTCGCCACCGCCGAGGCCGACGCGGACGCGGTCGTCGCCAAGATCACCGCCGCCGCCGAGGCCAAGGTGAAGGAGGCCGAGCAGCACCGCGAGGCGATGCTCGCCGAGGCCCGCCGCCTCGACACCCAGGCCCAGGCCAAGGCCGACGCCGAGCTCGCCGCCGCCAAGGAGAAGGCCGCCCGGATCAAGCTCGCCAGCGAGCGCGAGCAGGTCGACTTCACCAAGCGACTCGACAAGGTCCAGACCCACCTCGACCACATCAAGGGCACCCTGGCCTCGCTCACCGGCGCCGCCGTCGGCGCGATCGAGGAGGAGCCCGAGGACGGGAAGCCGGCCGCGCCGAAGGCCGACCTCACCAAGGGCCCGGTCGCCACCGCCACCAAGCCGGCCGTCGAGAAGCCCAAGCCGGCCGTCGACCAGCCGACCGCCGTGCTCGACCGCGTCGAGGACCGGCCGACCGCGGTGCTCGACCGCGTCGAGGACCGGCCGACCGCGGTGCTCGACCGCGTCGAGGACCGGCCGGAGGCCAAGCCGCAGGCCGCCGACCCGCGCAAGCCCTACACCCCGACCGTGGCCGAGCCCCCGGCGCCGCCCGTCAAGCCCGCCAGCTTCGCCAAGGACCCGCTGCCCCCCAAGCCCGAGACCCCGCCCGCCCCGCCCGTCCCGTCGGCGGCCGCGGCCGAGCCGGAGGCGGAGACCCGCATCGTCCCCAAGATCGTCATCGTCGACGACGGGCTGAACCACGACACCCGCCCGAACCGCGACCGGATCCAGCGCCGGGGCTGAGCCCCGCGCCGCGGAACGCCACCGCCCCGCTCGGCAGCCGTCCGAGCGGGGCGGTGTGTTCTTCCGCGGTCAGTCCAGCAGGCTTTGGCCGATCCAGCCGCCGGGCGCGCAGCCGGGCGGGATCGCGAAGACGGCCGAGCCGATCGGGGTGGTCCACTGGTTGAGCAGGTCGGACGCGGCGAGGGCGCGCTGGATGGGCAGGAACTGCCCGGCGATGTCCCGTTGGAAGGACGCGAACAGCAGACCAGTGTCGGGGGTGCCGTCCGCGGCCGGGGCGTCGTCGTAGTTGAACGGGCGGCGGAAGATCCGCTGCCGGGGATCCGCCACGTGGGCCCGCCGGACGTGGGCGAACTCGGAGATGACCGGCAGGCCGAACGCGTCCCGGGCGGCGAAGTCGGGCGGGTCCGTCTCGGCGGCGCCGGTGAGCGGGGCGCCGGTGCCGAGGGTCCGGCCGATCGAGAACTCCTTGGCCCTGGTGTCGGCGGCGTCCCAGGTCTCCAGCTCCATGCGGATGCGCCGCAGCACCATGGTGGTGCCGCCGCGCAGCCACTCCGGGCCGTCTTCGGCCCACACCGCCCCGTCGAAGACGTCGCTGCCGGGCGCCGGGTTGACGGTGCCGTCGATCTGTCCCATCAGGTTGCGCTGGGTGACGCCGTCCTCCTGGACGCCGCGCCCGCGCCGGAACCCGCGCTGGGCCCAGCGCAGCCGGGCGAAGGTGCGGGCGTCCTTGACCAGCATCCGCTGGGCGTGCGCCACGGTGAGCGGATCGTCGGCGCAGATCTGGATCAGCAGGTCGCCGCCGCACCAGTGGTCCTGGAGCCGGTCGATGGAGAACACCGGCAGGGGCGCCAGCGAAGCGGGCCGCCGGTCGTCCAGCCCGGCGGCGGTGAAGAAGCCCGGGCCGAAGCCGAAGGTGACGGTCAACCGGGCGGGCAGCTCGGCGAGTTCGGCCTCGGTGTCGGCGAGCGCCGGCGCGCCCCCGGTGAGCCGGGCGGCGTCGTCGGTGAGCAGCCGCATCATCCGGCCCAGGGCCGCGCGGTCCGTTCCGCCGTCCAGGTCGAAGCCGAGGAACACGGCGTGGGCCTGGGCGGGGGTGTCGATCCCCGCCTGGTGCGGCCCGTGGAACGGGATCTTCTGGACGCCGTACCCGGGCGGCTGCGGCCGGGAGTCCCCGGTGCCGCGGTCGGCCGCGGCGACGCCGACGCCGGCCCCGGCCAGCGCCCCGCCGAGGGCGAGCGCGCCGCCGGCCAGCAGCCGGCGGCGACCGACCGCGGCGGCGGCGGGTGCGACGAGGTCGGTGGGGCTGCTGTCCATGGGGAGCTCAGCCCTTCGTCATGCCGGCGTTGTAGTCCTCCTTGGCGCCCGCGAACGCCTTGGCGACGGCGGTGAACTTCAGCGTCCGGCCGTCGTCGAGGGTCAACGTCACGGTGACTTCGTCGCCCGGCTTCACGGCCTTGGTCAGGCCCATCAGCATCACGTGGTCGGAGCCCGGCTTGAGTTCGTGGCTCGCGTTCGCCGGGATGACGAAGCCGCCCGCCTTCTGCCGCATGGTCGGCTTGCCGTCCACATCCGCGACCTCGTGCAGTTCGGTCTTCGCCGACACCGTCGAGGTGCCGGACACCACGGTGACCTTGGCGCCCGTGGTGTTGACCAGGGTGGCGAACACGCCGGTCATCTCGGTGTCGGAGGCCTTCACCCACGGGTCCTTGACCGTCAGGGGCGCCGCGTCGGCCGTGACGGCCGCGCTCGGCGAGGCCTTGGCCGAGGACGACGAGTCGCCGCTGCCGCAGGCGACGAGCGCGGAGAGGGATATCGCCCCGAGTGCCGTGGCGGCGACGAGGCGGCGCAGACGGGGGGAGCGGCCCGGAACGGTGGTGGTGGTCGGCATGGCGTGCATCGGCTTTCGGCTCGGTCGCAGGCGTGGTGGTGTCCCGCGGTTACCGCAGTGGTCGGACCGCACGGACCGGAAGTTCCCGGCATCTCGCGGGAACTTCCCGCGGGCCGCCGCCGACCACTGTCGTGTGAAGCCCCGAGTCCCCTCCCGCCCGGCGGCGGTGCCGTTCCTCACCGCACTGCTGCTGGCCGCGCTGTCCGTCCTGGCACCCGCGCCGCGGGCACAGGCGCACGCGCAGCTGCTCGCCTCCAGCCCGGCCGCGGACTCCGTGACGGCAGAGTCGCCGACGGCGGTCACGCTGAGTTTCGACAGCCCGGTGCAGCCCGGTTACACCACCGTCGCGGTCCTCGGCACCGACGGGACGCCGTACACCGACGGCACGCCGACCGCGCTCAACGGCCAGGTGCAGCAGAAGCTCGGCCGCCTGCCGAAGGGCGCCATCCAGGTCGTCTGGCGGGCCGTCGCGGCCGACGGGGCGCCGCTCCAGGGCCGCTTCACCTTCACCAACGCCGACGACACCGCCCCCGTCCAACCGCCCGCGCGCCCCTCGACGCCCGCGGCCCCGCCCGCCGCCGCCCCCGCCGCCCGGGACAGCGCGGACTGGCCGTGGTGGGCGGCGGCCGGCGGCCTGTCGGTCGCGGCGGTGGCGGCCGTGGCCGTCCTGGTGCGCCGGCCGTCCCGGGGCCGATGAGGCTCAGAGAACCTCGACGGACGCCCCCGTCAGGCGGTGGCGGCAGTCCAGGACGTACTGGGCGTGGGCGGTGACGGCGGCGTAGTCGAACTCGTCGTGGTCGGCGAGCAGGACGACCGCGTCGGCGGCGGCCAGTTCCTCGGGGGTGGCCTCGACCCGGTGGACGGTGGCGAGCGGGCCCGCGTCGTGCGGTTCGGCGACGTGGACGCCGGCGACCACGTGCGGGTCGGCGGCGCGGACTTCGGCGCCCTGGCGGGTGAGGAGCTCGACGATCCGGGCGGCCGGGGTCTCCCGGGCGTCGCCGGTGTTCTTCTTGTAGGCCAGGCCGAGCAGCAGCACCCGGGAGCCGTTGACGCTGCGGCGGCGCTGGTTGAGGGCTTCGGCCAGGCGGCGGACCACGTAGTCCGGCATGTGGCTGTTGACGTCGTTGGCGAGCTCGACGAAGCGGAACGACTGGCCGAGCGCGCGCTCCACCCGCCAGGACAGGTACGAGGGGTCGATCGGCAGGCAGTGGCCGCCGACGCCGGGGCCGGGCGTGAAGCGCAGGAAGCCGAACGGCTTGGTGGAGGCCGCGTCGATGGCCTCCCAGACGTCGATGCCGAGGTCGTGCGCGAACATCGCCAGCTCGTTGACCAGGGCGATGTTGACGTGCCGGAAGGTGTTCTCCAGCAGCTTGGTCAGCTCCGCCTCCTTGCAGGAGGAGACCGGCACGGTGCGCTCCACCAGCTGCCCGTAGAAGCCGGCCACCGCGGCCAGCCCGTCCGGCGTGGTGCCGGAGACCACCTTCGGGGTGTTCTCCAGCTTCCACTGCGGGTTGCCGGGGTCGATCCGCTCGGGGCTGTACCCGAGGTGGAAGTCGGCGCCCGCGCGCAGCCCGGAGCCGGCCTCCAGCAGGGGGGCGAGCAGTTCCTCGGTGGTGCCCGGGTAGGTGGTGGACTCCAGCACCACCGTCGCGCCGCGCTTCAGGTGCCGGGCCAGCAGCTTCGCGGACGCCTCGATGAACGACAGGTCGGGCACGCCGTCGCGCAGCGGCGTCGGGACGGTGATCACCGCGATGTCGAAGTCCGCGACGTCGGCGGGGTCGGCGGTGGGCAGGTAGCGGCCGCCGTCCAGCAGCGGTCGCAGCCGCTCGCCGGGGATGTCCTCCACGTACGACTCGCCGACCGCCAGCCGCTTGATCCGGCGTTCGTCCACGTCGTACCCGACGACCTGGTGGCCCACCTCGGCGGCGCGGACCGCGAGCGGGAGACCGACATAGCCCTGACCTGCGATGACGATGCGCATGACGAACCCAACCCCCTGGAAAAGACCGGTGTCCCCACACCTTCTTCACATGAGAGTACGGAGCCCCGGCCGTCGCGCGGGCCGCTTCGCCGGAAGTGGCCGGAGGCCGGCGTGCCGACGCCGAGATCTCGCGGCGCCCGCCCCAGGCGGGCGCCGCGAGTCCCGGCGTGAGTGGCACGGGCGCCCCCACCCAGGGTCGCCCGGCCTTCGCACTCCCGACCCCCATCGAGGTGCGATCGCGCTTCCGCAGCCATCCCCCACGGTTGGATGCGGCCTGCGCTGCACACCATCCTGCGCGGCGACCATGGACGGACAGTGACAGGAGTGTGTCGACTGCATGATCTCTGGACGAGTCTGTACGAATAGCGGCGAGTCGACCCGACGCCCCCGGTCCGGGACGCCGCGCCACGTGCCCGGGCCCGCGCGGCGTAGGCTGGACACCCCCCGGGCGCACCGCGTTCCGGGACTGTCGCGCTGCCCGGCCGCCGTCTGCTGCCGGGCCACTCCCCGCCGTGGAGAACTTGACGTATGAGCCTGTCCGGACTGCTCGATGTCGTCGTACGGGACGCCGCCCTCGCCGAGGCGATCGAGGCGGCGGCCACGGGCCACAGGCAGCACCTCGACCTGGTCGGCCCGCCCGCCGCCCGGCCGTTCGCGATCGCGGCGCTGGCCCGCTCCCTGGCCGCCCGGGCCGGCGAGGGCGGCCGCCCGGTCCTGGCGGTGACCGCCACCGGCCGGGAGGCCGAGGACCTCGCCGCCTCGCTGCGCTCCCTGCTGCCCCCCGACGCGGTCGCCGAGTTCCCGGCCTGGGAGACGCTGCCGCACGAGCGGCTCTCCCCGCGCTCGGACACCGTCGGCCGCCGCCTCGCGGTGCTGCGCCGGATCGTCCACCCGCGCGCCGACGACCTGGCCGCCGGGCCGGTGCAGGTGGTGGTCGCCCCCGTGCGCAGCGTGCTGCAGCCGCAGGTGAAGGGCCTGGCCGAACTGGAGCCGGTGGCCCTGCAGCGCGGTGAGCAGCACGACCTGGGCGAGATCGCCCGCAAGCTGTCGGCCGCCGCCTACGCGCGGGTCGAACTGGTCGAGAAGCGCGGCGAGTTCGCGGTTCGCGGCGGCATCCTGGACGTCTTCCCGCCGACCGAGGAGCACCCGCTGCGGGTGGAGTTCTGGGGCGACGACGTCGAGGAGATCCGCTACTTCAAGATCGCCGACCAGCGGTCGCTGGAGATCGCCGAGCACGGCCTGTGGGCGCCGCCCTGCCGGGAGCTGCTGCTGACCGACGAGGTGCGCGGCCGGGCCGCCGAACTGGCCGCCCAGCACCCCGAGTTGGGCGAGATCCTGGACAAGATCGCGCAGGGCATCGCGGTCGAGGGCATGGAGTCGCTGGCCCCCGTGCTGGTCGACGACATGGAGCTGCTGCTCGACGTGCTGCCCACCGGCTCGATCGCGGTGGTCTGCGACCCCGAGCGGGTCCGCACCCGGGCCGCCGACCTGGTCGCCACCAGCCAGGAGTTCCTGGCCGCGTCCTGGGTGGCCGCCGCCGCGGGCGCCGACCGCCCGATCGACCTGGAGGCGATCGACGTCTCCGCCGCGTCCCTCTGGTCGCTGGCCGACGTGCGCGAGCACGCCGCGGGGATCGGGCTGCCCTGGTGGTCGGTGAGCCCGTTCGCGACCAGCGACTCGACGGTGTCGGAGATTTTGGAGTTCGATGCCGACACGCTGACGCTCGGCATGCACGCCGTGGAGGCGTACCGCGGCGACACCGCGCGGGCGATCTCCGACGCACGGGAACGGCTGGCTGCCGACTGGCGCGTGGTGCTGGTGACGGAGGGCCACGGCCCGGCCGCCCGGCTGGCCGAGGTGCTCGGCAACGAGGGCATCCCGGCCCGGCTGGTCGCCGACCTGGGCGAGGCCCCCACCCGGGACGTCGTGTACGTCTCCTGCGGCTCGATCGAGCACGGCTTCGTCGACGAGGCCCTCAAGCTCACCGTCATCACCGAGACCGACCTGTCCGGCCAGAAGTCCTCCACCAAGGACATGCGCCGGATGCCGTCCCGCCGCCGCAACGCCATCGACCCGCTGGCGCTGGCCGCCGGCGACTACGTGGTGCACGAGCAGCACGGCGTCGGCCGGTACGTGGAGATGGTGCAGCGCACCGTGCAGGGCGCCACCCGCGAGTACCTGGTGCTGGAGTACGCGCCCGCCAAGCGCGGCCACCCCGGCGACCGGCTGTTCGTGCCCACCGACCAGCTCGACCAGGTCACCAAGTACGTCGGCGGCGAGGCCCCGACGCTGCACCGCCTCGGCGGCGCGGACTGGGCGAAGACCAAGCAGCGCGCCAAGAAGGCCGTCAAGGAGATCGCCGCCGACCTGATCAAGCTGTACTCGGCCCGGATGGCTGCCCCCGGCCACGCCTTCGGCCAGGACACCCCCTGGCAGCGGGAGTTGGAGGACGCCTTCCCGTACGCCGAGACGCCCGACCAGCTGACCACCATCGGCGAGGTCAAGTCGGACATGGAGAAGTCCGTCCCGATGGACCGGCTGATCTGCGGCGACGTCGGCTACGGCAAGACCGAGATCGCCGTCCGGGCCGCCTTCAAGGCCGTGCAGGACGGCAAGCAGGTGGCCGTGCTGGTGCCCACCACGCTGCTGGTGCAGCAGCACTTCTCGACCTTCGCCGAGCGGTACGCGAACTTCCCGGTCAACGTGAAGGCGCTGTCCCGGTTCCAGACCGACACCGAGGCCAAGGCCGTCCTGGAGGGCCTGTTCGAGGGCTCGGTGGACGTGGTCATCGGAACGCACCGGCTGTTCTCCTCGGAGACCCGATTCAAGGACCTCGGCCTGGTCATCGTCGACGAGGAGCAGCGCTTCGGCGTCGAGCACAAGGAGCAGCTGAAGAAGCTGCGGGCCAACGTGGACGTGCTCACCATGTCCGCCACCCCGATCCCGCGCACCCTGGAGATGGCGGTCACCGGCATCCGCGAGATGTCCACCATCACCACCCCGCCGGAGGAGCGCCACCCCGTCCTGACCTTCGTCGGCCCGTACGACGAGAAGCAGATCGCCGCCGCGATCCGGCGCGAACTGCTGCGCGAGGGCCAGGTGTTCTACATCCACAACCGGGTCGAGTCGATCGACAAGGCGGCCGCCCGGCTCAAGGACCTGGTGCCCGAGGCGCGGGTCGCCACCGCGCACGGACAGATGGGGGAGACCCAGCTGGAGAAGGTGGTGGTCGACTTCTGGGAGAAGGAGTTCGACGTCCTGGTCTCCACCACCATCGTCGAGTCCGGCATCGACATCTCCAACGCCAACACCCTGATCGTCGAACGCGGCGACACCTTCGGCCTCTCCCAGCTGCACCAGCTCCGCGGCCGGGTCGGCCGAGGCCGGGAACGCGGCTACGCGTACATGCTGTACCCGCCGGAGAAGCCGCTCACCGAGACCGCGCACGAGCGCCTCGCCACCATCGCCCAGCACACCGAGATGGGCGCCGGCATGTATGTCGCCATGAAGGACCTGGAGATCCGCGGCGCGGGCAACCTGCTCGGCGGCGAACAGTCCGGCCACATCGCGGGCGTCGGCTTCGACCTCTACATGCGGATGGTCGGCGAAGCCGTCGCCGACTTCCGCCAGTCCCTGGAGGCCGGCGGCGGCGAACCGGAGGAGGAGCCGCTCGAAGTCAAGATCGAGCTGCCGGTCGACGCGCACGTCCCGCACGACTACGCGCCCGGCGAGCGGCTGCGGCTCCAGGCGTACCGGTCGATCGCGGCCGTCAACTCCGAGGACGACATCACCCAGGTCCGCGAGGAGCTGACGGACCGTTACGGAAAGCTCCCCGAGCCGGTCGAGAACCTCCTGCTGGTGGCCGGCCTGCGACTGTTCGCCCGGCGCTGCGGCATCGGCGACATCACCCTCCAGGGCGCCTTCGTCCGCTTCGGCCCGGTCGACCTGCGCGAGTCCCAGCAGCTCCGCCTGAACCGGCTCTACCCCCGCACCCAGATCAAGTCCGCCGCCCAGCAACTCCTCGTCCCCCGCCCCGGCTCCGGCGGCCGGATCGGCGGCAAGCCGCTGGTGGGGCGTGAACTGCTGTCCTGGTGCACGGAGTTCCTGAGCACGATGTTCGACGACCTCAAGCGGTAGTCGGGGCGAGCACCACCAGGGGCGCGTGGGGGAGGCACCCCCGCGCGCCCCTGTTCCGTCCCCCCTCGGCGTTTACAGCTTCCACTGGCCGGTCTGCTGCGCGAAGCCGCTGTCCAGCGCGAACTGGATCTTGTCGAGCTTGGCGTCCGCCGGGACCTCGAAGGTGATGAAGCCGAGGGCGGTCTCGCCGGGGGCGATGTTCGCGGGGACGGGGAACTCGGGGCCGGCCTTGGTCTCGGCGACGGTCGAGCCGTAGCCCTGGCCCTTGTCGTCGATGACCTTCGCGCTGTTGGCCGGGGCGTCGGCGTAGGCCGCGCTGCCGGTGGCCTTGATCCGGAACTGGACCGAGACGAAGCGCTTGCCGTCGGCGGCCTTCGTGTACTCGTCCGCGCCCTCGGCGTTGTCGGCGACCTTCACCAGCGTGACGTCCGCGGTGTTGCTCTTCTCGGTGCCCTTGAGGCCGATGGTGTCGCCGACCTTGGCGGTCGAGGCGGCGGCCTTGCCCTGGTCGCCGGAGGCGGTGTTCGCGGCGGAGGCGGCGCTCTTGGGGGTGGTGGAGACGGAGTTGTCGGGGCCGCAGGCGGTCGCGGCGGCGAGCAGGCAGGCGCCGAGGAGGACGGCGGCGGTGCGGCGGGTGCTGATGCGGACGGACGACTCAAGCATGGCGGGTCTCTCCCCCAGGTTTTCTGCGGTGGGCCGGGGTTCCGGCGACGACTCCAGTAAAGCCTCGACTGTGAACAGTGTCAATGACGATTCACGAAACCTCTCTGTTCACGTGTGAACGCTCCCGGAAATCGGCCTGGCTATGCTGTGTGGCCACACCACGCTGCTGAGGAGCCCGCGCATGTCGGAAAGTCCCGAGGTCACGGCCGCCGAGATCGCCCGGCTCGCCGGTGTCGGCAGGGCCGCGGTGTCCAACTGGCGCCGTCGTCACGTCGACTTCCCGCGGCCCGCGGGCGGCACCGAGACCAGCCCGACGTTCCGGCTCGACCAGGTCGAGCAGTGGCTGCGGGCACAGGGGAAACTCGCCGAACTGCCGCTGCTGGAACGGGTCTGGCAGCAGCTGGAGACGCTCCGCGACCCGTCCGGATCGGCCGTCGCCCCGCTGGTGGAGGCGGGTTCGCTGCTGCTCCTGCTGCACCGTGAGCCGTCCGCGTGGGCGGAGCTCGCCGAGCAGTCGGACACCCGGCTGGCCACCGCGCTGCCCAAGGCGCTGCGCCGCGCCGCCGGCACGCTGCTCGGGCCGGCCGCGGCCGCGACCCTCGCCCTGCCGTTGATCGCCGGCGCCACCCAGCTGGACCTGGCCCGGCTGCTCGCCCGACTGGCCGCGGAGAACGGTCCGGCCGCCGCGTACGAGCAGCTGCTGACCAGGTACACCGAGGCCAACCCCCGTCTGCAGCAGCCGATTCCGGACGAGACCGCCGCCCTGCTGGCCGCGCTGGCCGGCGCGCCGGGCGAGGACCGGACGGTGCTGGACCCGGCGTGCGGCGCCGGCGGGGTGCTGCTGGCCGCCGCGCCCGCCGCGCGCCTCGGGCAGGACGCCGACCCCGGCCTGGCCGGCGTCGCACTGCTGCGCCTCGCGCTGACCGCCCCCGCCGACCGCCCCGGCCCGCTGCCGGTGGACGTCCGCGCGGGCGACGCGCTGCGCGCCGACGCCTTCCCCGGGGTGGCCGCCGACGCGGTGCTGTGCCGGCCGCCGTACAACGAACGCGACTGGGGCCACGACCAGTTGCAGTACGACAGCCGCTGGCCCGGCGGGGTGGTGCCGCCGCGCGGCGAGTCCGAACTGGCGTGGGTGCTGCACTGCCTGGCGCACACCCGCCCCGGCGGGACGGCCGTGCTGCTGCTGCCGCCCACCGTGGCGTCCCGCCGGGCCGGCCGCCGGGTGCGGGCCGAACTGGTCCGCTCGGGGGCGCTGCGCGCCGTGATCGCCCTGCCCGCCGGCGTCGCCCCGCCGTACGGGGTGCCGCTGCACGTGTGGGTGCTGCGCGGACCGGAGCCCGGCGACGACTTCCGGCACCTGCTGCTGCTGGACGCCGCCGCCGACGGCGGCCGGGAGCGGATCGACCGCGCCGCGCTCCGGAGCGACGTCCTGACGGCGTGGCAGGCGTTCGACCGGGCCGCCCGGACCGGCGGCCCGCTGCCCGCCGACCGGCCCGGCCGCTCCCGGGCGGTCCCCGCGCTCGACCTGCTGGACGACGAGACCGACCTCACCCCGGCCCGCCACCTGCCCGCGCTGCCCGCCGAGGCCGCCCCCGACGCGCTGACCGCCCTGCGCACCCGCCTGTCCGCCGAACTCGCCCGGCTCGCCGACCTGGACGCCGCGCTGCCCGCCCTCGCCGCCACCGGCGCGGCCGCGCCCCCGCAGGTCAGCATCGGCGAACTGGCCCGCTCCGGCGCCCTGGAGGTGCACTCCTCCGGCCAGGGCGCCCCCGCCCGCCCCGGCGGCCGCACCCCGCTGCTCACCGACCAGGACCTGCAGTCCGCCGCCCCGCCGAGCGCCGCCACGGACGCCGAAGGGACGGTGACGGTACGTCACGGCGACGTGCTGGTACCGGCATTGGGCGGTGACGGCGCCCAGGCGGTGCACCCCGGCAGCCCGTACGCGGACGCCGCGCTCGGAGCCCGGCTGCACCTGCTGCGGCCCGACCCGGCCCTGCTCGACCCGGACTTCCTGGCCGGACAGCTGCGCGCCACCGGCGCCGGCCGCCGGGCCAGCAGCTACGCCTCCACCACCAGCCGGTTGGACATCCGGCGGGTCGAGGTGCCGCGCGTCCCCGTCGAACAGCAGCGGGTGCTGGGCGCGGAGTTCCGTCGACTCGCCGAGTACGAGGCGGCCCTGACCCGCGCCACCACCGAGGCCCGCACCCTGACCCGGGCACTCACCGACGCCCTCGCCGCAGGAGCGGCGAAGCCGCTCTGACCCGCGACCGGGATCGGCGAAGCCGTTCCGCGACTCGACCCGTGGCAGCAACTCCCGGTGGAGGTAGCGTGTGCGCAGCACTTGCCCCGCCGTCGTCGAGGAGCGTCCATGCCCGCCCGCGCCGTGTCCGGCCCGTACCGGATCTGGGTGACGCTGCTGTGCGCCGCGCTGCCGGTGCTGACCCTCGGGTTCCTCGGCATGGTGCCGTCGGCGGTGCTCGCGGCCGGGCGGCGGCGGCCGGCCGACCTGGTCGGCGCGGTCGTCGTCGGGCTGATGCAGCTGGGGATGTTCGTGGCGCTCGGGCTGACCCCGACGGGCGGGACGCTCAACACCTGGGTCGCGCTGCTGCTGGTGATCCCGCTGTGGATCGGTACGCCGGTGCACTTCCTGGTGATGAACCAGCGCCGGTTCTGGCCGGCGGCCGACGCCCCGGCGCCGTACCCGTACCCGGCCTACCGGCCGTACCCGGCGTCGGCCCCGACGTACCCGGCCGCCGGCCCGTACGCCGGCCACCCGTACACCGACCACCCGTACGCCGACCACCCGCAGGCCGTCACCCGGCCGGTGCCGCCCGCCGTGCCGCCGGCCGGCGCGGCTGGCGCGGCCGGTGCGACCGGGGCCGCGGAGCTGCGCGAGCTCGGTGAGTTGTTGCGCCGTCAGGCCGGGGACGGGCAGCCGTGAGCCGCACCGTCGGCGGGCGGTACCTGCTCGACGAGAAGATCGGGCACGGCGGGATGGGGCAGGTCTGGGCCGCCCGGGACCAGCAGTTGGGCCGGTCGGTCGCGGTCAAGCTGCTGCGCACCGACGCGGTGCCGCACCCGGCCGGTCGCGGCGACAGCCAGGGCGATCTGCTGCGGCAGCGGTTCCTGCGCGAGTGCCGGATCGGCGCGTCCCTCGACCACCCCGGGCTGGTCACCGTGTACGACGCGGGCGCCGACGGGGACGAGCTCTACCTGGTGATGCAGCGGGTGCCCGGGCTGAGCCTGGCCGACCTGATCGCCGAGGAGGGCCCGTTCACCGTCGAGCGGGCCGTCGCCGTGGCCGGGCAGCTGTGCGCCGCGCTGGCCGCCGTGCACGGGGCGCGGGTGGTCCACCGGGACCTCAAGCCGAGCAATGTGATGGTCCGTCCGGACGGGCGGGTGGTGCTGCTCGACCTCGGCATCGCCGCCGCCGTCGACCCCGCCGCCACCCGCCTCACCCTCACCGGCAGCCCGATCGGCAGCCCCGCCTACATGGCCCCCGAACAGGCCATGGCCACCGACACCGACCGCCGCAGCGACCTGTACGCGCTCGGCTGCATGCTGCACGAGATGCTGGCCGGCGGCCCCCCGTTCCCGGCGCCCACCGCGCTCGGCGTGCTGCGCCGCCAGGTCGACGACCCGCCGCAGCCGCTGCGTGCGCTGCGCGCGGAAGTCCCGCCCGTGCTGGAGGAGTTGGTGCTGCGGCTGCTCGCCAAGCAGCCGGACCGGCGGCCCGCGGACGCGGCCGAGGTGCACGCCCTGCTGCTGCCGCTGCTGCCCGTTCCGGCGGGCCGGCCGCGCACCCTGCTGCCGGTCGTCCCCGACCCGGCGGACCCGTACCGCTACCCCCACCACCCCGGGCCCGCCGGCGGGGCCGTCCTGCTGCCGCCGCCGCCCGTGCCCGCGGCCCCGCCCGCGGTCCCGCCGCCGGCCGCGCGGCCCGGGCAGGAGACGCTGGCGGGGGCCTGCGCCCGGCTCTCCGACCTGGTCGCGGCCGGCCGGCACACCGAGGTGCTCGACCTGTCCGCCCGGCTGCTGCCCCGGGCCGTCGCCGAACAGGGCGAGGCCGCGCCGCTGGTGCACACCGTGCGCGCCATCCGGGCCCGCACCCTGCTCGCCGAACGCCACTGGGGCGAGGCGCTGCCCGAACTGCGCCTGCTGGCCGCCGCCGCGGCCGCCGAACGCGGCCCGCACGACCCGGCCGCCCTCGACCACCGCCGGCACGCCGCCCGCTGCCTGGAACAGCTCGGCCTCGCCCACGACGCCCTCGCCGAGTACCGGGCCGTCCTCGCGGCCCTCCCGCCCGACTCCCCGCACGCCCCGGAGCTGCGCGAACGCATCGGCCTCCTGCTCGCCGCCACCGGCCACGCCGAGACCGGCTGGCAGACCCTGCTGGAACTCCTGCTGGAGACCGAACGCCGTCACGGCCCCCACCACCCCGACGTCCGCCGGCTGCGCACCCACCTGGAACAGCTCGGCGCCCACCGCACCACCGCCAACCCGTACGCGACCTGACGATCGATCAGGTTCGGGGTTCGGGCCGCCGGCGCAGTCGACCCCGGACGGGCCACCGTGCGCGCGGGGTCTGGCACCCGGGGGCGGGGCTCCCTATTGTTCGTCCCAGCCACGAACGCGACGCACCACCGGAACGCGCTCCATCGACCAGGAGGCCCCAGTGACCCGCACCAGCACCGTCCGACGACTGCGCGCCGCCCTCGGCGTGGCGATCGCCGCCGCCGCGCTCTCCGCCTGCGGCGGGGCACCGGCGCACCAGGGCGCCGCCGCCGTGGTCGGCGACGAGCGGATCACCATCGCGCAGGTGCAGGCGAGGCTGTCGGCGGTCCGCGAGGTCGGCGGTGCGCAGGCCGGCGCCCCCGCGGCGAACGAGCAGCCCGGGCTGGTCCGGCACGCGGTCAACGACCTGATCCTCGACAAGGTCATCGACCGGGCCCTGACGGAACGTCGGCTGACGGTCGACGCGAGCGAGATCGGCGCCGCCAAGGCCGCGGACAGCCGCACCGTGGGCGGTGACGCCAAGCTGGCCGAGCTGCTGCGGGTCAAGCAGGGCGTGCCGGCCGGCGGGATCGACGACTTCTACCGCCAGCAGCTCGGCCTCGCCAAGCTGGCCGGCGGCCAGGACCCGACCGGCGCCGCCGGCGACGCCACGATCCGCAAGGCCCTGGTGGACGCGGGCACCGCCCTGCACATCCAGGTCAACCCGCGCTACGGCACGTGGGACGCCGCCCGGATCGGGCTCACCGACACCACCGACAACTGGCTGCCGATGAACGTCCGCCCGCTCTGACCGGACGGTCCGGTCCCGTCCAGTACAGCCCCTCCCGTCCAGTACAGCCCCGGCTGGCACAGCGGCAGCTCGCAGCTGCCGCCCCAGGAGGTGTCACCGGACGGAGTCGCGCCGTCGGCCCGCACCATCGCCGACGGCGCGTACTGCGTCGCCGCGACCACCGCCGGGGCCGCGCCGGCCAGGGCGAGCAGCAGACCGGCGAACGCGGCGGTGCGGGCGAAGCGCTTCATGGCAGGTCCTCCTGGGGACGGTGAAGAACGGATCTTGGTGCCCGGTTCCCGATCCCGGGGCCGGCGCCTGGAACTAGCATGGCGAGCGCGGGGTGCCCGAACCATCGTGCAGCCACCTCACCAACTGCTCTGGCAGCAAGACGACCGGGGGACGAAAATGGACCTGTTGGCCCAAACGCCGTGCGCCGGAACCGAGTTCGTACCCGATCCGGCCGACGCCGCGGCCTACGCCTGGGTGCTGGAGCACGGCCGCCTCGACCCCGCCGCACTGGCCGGGCACTTCACCCGCCAGGGGCTCGACCCGGCCGCCGCCGGCGACGCCTTGGACCGGCTGACCGCCTGGCAGCTGCTCCAGCCCGACCCGTCCGACCCCGGACGCTGGCGGGCCGTGCCCCCGCAGACCGCGATCACCGCCCTCGCCGCCCCCGTCGAGGCCGCGATCCAGCGCAGCCGCGCCGAACTCGCCGAACGCCAGGCCCGGGTGGCCGGCTTCCTGCCCTTCCACCAGGCCGTCCGGGACTCCGGCGGCGCCGGCGAGATCGAGGTGATCGCCGACCTGCTGAACGTCCGCGCCGCACTCGACCGGGCCTCCGCCGAATGCCGCAGCGAAGTCATCACCAGCCAGCCCGGCGGCGGCTCCCGGGTGCCCGACGCGATGGAGGAGGCACTGCGCCGCGACCGCGCCCTGCTCGGCCGCGGCGTCCGGATGCGCACCCTCTACCACCACACCGCGCGCTTCAACGGCCCCAGCCAGGCCTACGTGGAAGCCGCGACCGCCCTCGGCGCCGAGTACCGCACGGCGCACGAGCTGTTCGGCCGGCTCATCGTCTTCGACCGCGAACTCGCCTTCCTGCCGCTCAGCGACGGCACCTGGGGCGCACTGGTGGTCCGGCAGGAGGCGATGCTCGCCTACCTCTGCGACATCTTCGAGCAGGCCTGGTCGCTCGCCCGCCCGTTCGCCGCCGCCGCTGAGGACGGCCTCGAACAGGTCTCCCAGGAACTCGACCGCACCATCGTGCGGATGCTCGCCGCCGGCCTCAAGGACGAGGCCATCGCCCGCCGCCTCGGCATGTCGCTGCGCACCGCGCGCCGCCACATCGCCGACATCATGGACGAGTTGGGCGCCGAGAGCCGCTTCCAGGCCGGCGTCGCCGCCGCGAAGGCCGGCCTGCTCGACGACTGACGCCGCCTGCCGCGCGCCGGCCGCGTGTCACGTGGTCCCGGTACCGCCCGCCGGGGACCGGCAATCCGTGACTGTGCGTCAATCCAGCCGCCCCGCAGTATTGATGTCAGCGGGGCACACCGGGCCCCGCCGGGACAGCGGAGACGGAGGTGACGACATGCAGTGGGGACAGGACGAGAACCGTACGGCCGACCCGGAACGCGAGGTCGTCGCCTTCCTGAACCGCCGCCTCGGCACCGGCCCGGCACTTCTGTGGACCGACGACGTGTCGGGCGCGGCCCACTGGGCCGAGACCCTGCGTCACCACCTCGGCCGCCCCGTCGAACCCGCCCCGAGCCGGCCCGTCCGGCGGCTCACCGCGGCGGAGGACAGCAGCCTGCTGCTCTTCCAGCACCACGGCGGCAGTCGGGTCCGACCCGACGACACCGGAACCCGGCAGGGCGTCCGGCTCCTCCCCGGCCACTGGCTGCTGCTGCCTCCGGGCTGCAGCTGCGACCTCCAGTGCCGCCCCGGCGCCGAACCCCTGGCCCTGCGGATCCCGACCGCCTGACCCCCGCACCACCCGCGGCCGGGCCGAAACACGCCCCCGGCCGCCCGTTTCCTCCCGATTCATCCCCCCTCTCAACAAGGAGTTCTGTCATGGGTGTTCAGTCCACCGAGTCGGCTTCGAAGTTCGCTGCGCTGGCCCGTCAGGCGGCATTGTCGGTGGCGGTGGCCGCCGCGGTCGGTGGTGCGGTGTTCGCGCCGGCCGTGGCCCAGGCTGCGACCGCGCCGTCGGTGAGTGCCGGTCACGCCACCACGGACGGCTGCGGCGCCTGCTACCCCGACGTCATCTGATCCAGCTCGCCAATCCTCGGTTCCCCCTCTCAACAAGGAGTTTTGTCATGGGTGTTCAGTCCGCTGAGTCGGCTTCGAAGTTCGCTGCGCTTGCTCGTCAGGCGGCGTTGTCGGTGGCGGTGGCCGCTGCGGTGGGTGGTGCGGTGTTCGCGCCGGCCGTGGCCCAGGCTGCGACCGCGCCGTCGGTGAGTGCCGGTCACGCCACCACGGACGGTTGCGGCGCCTGCTACCCGGACGTCATCTGATCCACGCACCACGCCCGGGGCGCCGGCGGCCCTGCCGCCGCCGGCGCCCCGCGTCCGCCCCCGACCCCGACTTCCCCGCCCCGCCCGGACACCGGAGAGGAACACCGCCATGGACTGGCTGGAACGCTGCGTCGACGACCCCGAGACCTTCCTGCGCAAGCACTGGCGCCAGGGCCCGGTGGTGCTCCGCCCCGCCGATCCGCCCACCGAAGTGCTCACCGTGGAGAGCCTGTTCGACCTGATCGACGAGGGGACGCTGCGCGACCCGTACGCGGGGCTGTTCACCGTCGAGGGCACCGTGCCGCAGGAGGAGTACTGCCCGCCGCGGGTGATCGCCGGCCGGACGCTGGAGGGGTGCCTCGACCCGGAGCGGGTGCGGGCGCTGATCCGGGACCGCAACGCCACGCTTCAGCTGCGCTACCTCAACCACTGGCACCCGGCGGTGCGCGCGCTCACCGCCGGCCTGTCCGAGAGCCTGGGCCGGCTCACCGAGGCGTTCATGTTCTACTCGCAGCCCGGCCGGCACGGCCCGGTGCACCGCGACGAGGGCGACATCCTGGTCATCCAGCTCAGCGGCCACAAGCACTGGCAGGTGTACGGCGGGCCGACCGAGCCGAGCTGGCAGCCGGTCCGCGAGGACAACCCGGGCCCGTGCCTGCTGGACACCGTCGTCCACCCGGGCGAGGTGCTGTACGTGCCCAACGGCTACGCCCACACCGCCCGCGCCACCGAGGACGGCCCCTCGCTGCACCTGACGATCGCGCTGCGCGAGGCCTGCGCCGTCCACCTGCGCACCCAACTGCGCACCCTGCTCGCCGAGGGGCTCGAACTGCCGGCCCGCCCCCGCGACGAGGACGACCTGCTGGAGGCCGGCGCGCAGCTGCTCGACCACCTGCGCACCCGGATCGCCACCGCCGACCCCGCCGAGCTGGTGTCCGCCGCCCGCCGCGCCGCGTACAGCAGCCGTCCCACCGCCTGAACCCGCGGACCGAACCCACCCGCCTCGACCCGCCGCCCGACCCCGCTGCACGAGCCTCAGAGGAGACCCGACCATGACCGAGACCTGGCTGAGCCGCTTCGTCGCGGACGAGGAGCAGTTCCGCACCGAGCTGTGGCGCACCACCCCGGCCGTGCTGCGCCCTTCGCGCCCGCCGGTGGACGTGCTGCCCGCCGCCGAACTCGACCGACTGCTCGACCACGGCCTGCTGAAGGTGCCGTACCTGGGCCTGGTGCAGCGCGACGCCCACCTGCCCGTCGAGCGGTTCTGCCCGCCCCGGGTGGTGCTCGGCGAGGTGGTCGGGGGGTACGCCGACGGCGCGGCCGTGCGGGCGCTGATCCGGGACGAGCAGGCGACGCTGCTGCTGCGCTACGTCGACCAGTGGCACGACGGGGTGCGCGAGCTGGCCCGCGGCCTGGCCGCGGAGATCGGCCGGCAGGTCGAGGCGTTCTGGTTCCACACCCCGCCCGGCACCCAGGGCCGCCCGGTGCACCGCGACGACGCGGACGTGCTGGTGGTGCAGATCTCCGGGGCCAAGCGCTGGTGGGTGCACGGCGGGCCGGCCGACGGCAACTGGGTGCCCGACCGGGAGGACGGCGACCCGGGCGAGGTGCTGCTGGAGACCGTCCTGCAGCCGGGCGAGGTGCTGTACGTGCCGCGCGGGTTCGCGCACCGGGCCCGCGCCGAGGACGGCGCGCCGTCCACGCACCTGTCGCTGACCATCCGGGAGGCGGCCAGCGCCAACCTGTACACCGTCGCGCAGAGCCTGCTGGCCGACAGCCTCGCCCTGCCGGGCCGCCCGCTGGACGACGCCGCGCTCACCGATGCGGCCGCCGCGCTGATCGAGCACGCCACCGCGCTGCTGGCCGAGCTGACGCCCGCCGACCTGCTGGCCGTCACCCGCCAGGTCATGCTGCAGCCCGCCGGGTGACCGGCCCCGCGCGGGAAAACCGCTCGGCCGCCCCGTCCGGCGTCGTTGTAGGTTCGGTGCCGTGGACACTCCGAAGCTGATCCTGCTCACCACCACCCACCGCGTCGCACCCGGCCTGCTCGGCTGGCCGGCCTGGGAGGCCCTCCGCTCGGCGCCCGTGGTGCTGGTCGGCGTCGCCGACCACCCGCAGCTGCCCGCGCTGCGCGCCGCCGGCGTCGAGCCCCGGCTGGTCGAACGGGGCACCGCCCCGGCGCTGGCCCGGCAACTGCTCGCCGAGGCCCCCGCGGTGTGGCTGGAGAGCCCGGACGGCGACCCGGGGCTGACCGACGCGCTGGCCCGGATCGCGGTGGAGGAGGCCGGCGAGCACCCGGAGATCGAGGTGCTGCCGGGTTCGTACGACCTGCCGGGCGCCCGGCTGCTGGACCTGGTCTCGGTGATGGACCGCCTGCGCTCGCCCGGCGGCTGCCCGTGGGACGCCGAGCAGACCCACCGGAGCCTGGTGAAGTACCTGGTCGAGGAGGCGTTCGAACTGGTCGAGGCGATCGAGGAGGACGACCGGCCGACCCTCCGCGAGGAGCTCGGGGACGTGCTGCTCCAGGTGTTCTTCCACTCCCGGATCGCCGAGGAGGACGCCGAGGACCCGTTCTCGATCGACGACGTGGCGGGCGACATCGTCGAGAAGCTGATGTACCGCCACCCGCACGTGTTCGGCGACGTCAGTGTCGAGGACTCCGCCGAGACGGAGGCCAACTGGGAGCAGCTGAAGGCCGCCGAGAAGCAGCGCGAATCGGTGCTGGACGGCGTGCCGGCCGGCCTGCCCGCGCTGGCCTACGCGGCGAAGCTGGTCTCCCGGGTGCGCCGCGCGCGGTTCACCGGGGTGCCGGACGCGCCGTACGAGCTGCCCGCCGAACTCACCGCCGAGTCGGCCGGCGACCTGCTGCTGGCGATCGCCCAGCGCGGCTACGACCACGGCGTGGACGTGGACGCGGCCCTGCGGGCCGCGGCCCGGCGCTACCGCCGGGCGGTGCGGACCGCGGAGGGCCTGCCCGAGACGGACTGACGGAGGTCAGCCGGCCAGCGGGACGTCCGTGACCGGGCGGCGCTGCGCCGGGACGACCTCGCCGATCGCCTCGCCGACCAGGGCCAGCACCTCGGCCAGCGGGGCGAGGTGGCCGGGCAGCTCGACCAGCTGGACGACCCGCTCGCCGTCCGGGCCGGCGACGGCGAACAGGTCGATCGGCCCGAGGTGCTTGGCGGCGGTGTCGACCAGCGCGGCGATGTCGGCGGGGTGGTGGACGTCACCGGAGACCCCGACCACGGGGCAGCCGGGACGGTCGAGTTCGGCCGCCAGGTCCTCCGCGACGCCGGGGCGGAGATCGGCGATGAGCAGGCCGGCGGCTCCGGCGGCGGAGAACCGGCGGGCCAGGTCGCCCCCCTCGCCCCCGTCGAGCACCGCGATGACGACCACTGCACCGGCTACTCGCATGGCCTGCTCCCCTTTCAGAGCGAAACCGGGGCGGTCCGCACGCCGCCCACTGTGCTTCATCGGAGGATCGTAGGCTCGCCCCGACGCTCCGCAACAGGGATTACCCGCCAGGTGACCAGACTCACGCGACGGCGGTTCCAGATACGGTCAAGACATGCCAGATCAGCCCCACGCCGCCCACCCGCAACTCTTCACCTGGGAGTTCGCGGCCGACCCCTATCCGGCGTACGCCTGGCTGCGGGAGCACTCCCCGGTGCACCGCACCACCCTGCCCAGCGGAGTGGAGGCGTGGCTGGTCACCCGGTACGCGGACGCCCGGCAGGCGCTGGCCGACTCCCGGCTCTCCAAGAACCCGGCGCACCACAGCGAGCAGGCGCACCGCACCGGCCGGGTGGGCATCCCGGGCGAGCGGCAGGCCGACCTGATGACCCACCTGCTGAACATCGACCCGCCGGACCACACCCGGCTGCGCCGCCTGGTGTCGAAGGCGTTCACGCCGCGCCGGGTCGCCGAGTTCGAACCGCGGGTGCAGCAGCTCACCGACCGGCTGATCGACTCCTTCGCGGAGCGCGGCGAGGCCGACCTGATCCACGAGTTCGCCTTCCCGCTGCCGATCTACGCGATCTGCGACCTGCTGGGCGTCCCCGCCGAGGACCAGGACGACCTGCGCGACTGGGCCGGCATGATGATCCGACACACGGGCGGCAAGCGCGGGGGAGTGGGCCGCGCGGTCAAGCAGATCCGCGGCTACCTGGCCGACCTGATCCACCGCAAGCGGGCCGACCTCGGCGACGACCTGATCTCCGGCCTGATCCGGGCCGGTGACCACGGCGAGCACCTGACCGAGAACGAGGCCGCAGCGATGGCCTTCATTCTGCTCTTCGCGGGGTTCGAAACCACCATCAATCTGGTCGGAAACGGACTTTTCGCCCTGCTTTGCAACCCCAGCCAGCGCACCCTGCTCCAGGACTCGCTGGCCCGCGGCGAGTCGGGCCTGCTGGAGACCGGCATCGAGGAACTGCTGCGCTACGACGGCCCGGTGGAGCTGGCGACCTGGCGGTTCGCCACCCGGCCGCTGGCCATCGGCGGGGTGGACGTCCCGGTGGGCGATCCGGTGCTGGTGGTGCTGGCCGCGGCGGACCGCGACCCGGCCCGGTTCTCCGACGAGAACACCCTGGACCTGGCCCGGACGGACAATCCGCACCTCGGTTTCGGGCACGGGATCCACTACTGCATCGGCGCGCCGCTCGCCCGGCTCGAAGGGCAGCGCGCGATAGGCACACTGCTGACACGGCTGCCGGACCTCCAGCTCGCCGCCGATCCGGCCGAACTCCGTTGGCGGGGCGGGCTGATCATGCGCGGGCTGCGGGAGCTCCCGGTCTCCTTCACGCCCCGCTGACCCCGGTTTCGACCGCGGCCGACCTGCTCCCGCGCGGGATGGCCAACTGCCGTGCCGGGGGCGCGCGGTGCGCCCCTGGAGGGGCGAATGCGGACATACATGGACGGTTTGTGCACGAGATGTGAAGGTCCGTAATTTCGGCGTGATACCGGTGATATGAGCTTGTGATTGCTCATCAGCTCTGCTTACTCTCCGATCTGCCCGCAGCCGTGGGCCCCGAACGCGGCACGCCGAGTCCTGTCCACCGCGCCCTCGGGACACCGACCAGGAATTCGGACAGGAGCGGGGGACCCAGGTGTGAACGCCGTAGCAGTTCCGACGGCTTGGGGTGAAGCCGCCCGGGAGCGGACGCAGTCGCGTCCCCGCTCCCCGGCGGCCGGGCCAGCCTCCCGGTCCGAACCCGACAGCTCACCTCGCAGGCGTGCGGAGAGGAAGTCCCATGCTGTTCACCGGTTCCGGCCGTCACCGCCGTAGTACCAAGGCCGAGAAGGTCGTCGCCGCCGCAGGCGTGGCGTCCGTGGGCCTGGCCCTGCCCCTGCTGTCCGCCACCGGAGCGGCCGCCGCGCCCGCCGACACCTGGGACCGCGTCGCCCAGTGCGAGAGCGGCGGCAACTGGGCCATCAACACCGGCAACGGGTACTACGGCGGCCTGCAGTTCTCCTCCTCCACCTGGCGCGCCTACGGCGGCAGCGAGTACGCGTCCCGCGCCGACCAGGCCTCCCGCTCCCAGCAGATCGCGGTGGCCGAGCGGGTGCTCGCCTCCCAGGGCCCCGGCGCCTGGCCGGTCTGCTCGGGCAAGGCCGGCCTGACCAAGGGCGGCAGCAGCAGCTCCCAGGACACCGCCTCCCGCTCGCAGCAGCGCCCGGCCACGCCGCAGCAGCAGCAGTCGACCAAGACGACCAAGACGCCGAAGTCCCAGCAGCAGACCCCGAAGGCGCAGCAGCCGCAGCAGGGCTACAAGTCCCCGAAGCCGGCCACCACCTCGCAGGCCGCCGGGAAGTACACCGTGCAGAGCGGTGACACGCTGTCCGGCATCGCCGTCGCGCGGAACCTGTCCGGCGGCTGGGAGCAGCTGTTCCAGGCGAACCGCGACGTGATCGGCGGCAACCCCGACCTGATCGTCCCCGGGCAGGTCCTCTCGATGTGACGCCGCGGAGCGTCGGCCGGCCGGGCTGACGCTCCGTCCGTTCCGGGCGCGCGCCGAGCAGTTCGCGCCGTCCGGAACGGCCCGGTGGCGGGCAAACAGGTGAACTACCAGTGAGTAGCCGGGCCACACGGTGAGACGGGGCCCGGCCGGGCGTGGCCGCAGGCATGTCTGCGGCTAGGCTCTGGGCGTAACGACCACACATCCGCTTCCGCTAGGAGATGCCTCGTGCCGTCCATTGATGTCGTCGTAGCCCGTGAGATCCTCGACTCCCGCGGCAACCCCACGGTCGAGGTCGAGGTCGGTCTCGACGACGGCAGCACCGGTCGCGCGGCTGTCCCGTCGGGCGCCTCCACCGGCGCCTTCGAGGCGCTGGAGCTCCGCGACGGCGACAAGAACCGCTACTTCGGCAAGGGCGTCGAGAAGGCCGTCCTCGCCGTCATCGAGCAGATCGGCCCAGAGCTGGTCGGCTACGACGCCACCGAGCAGCGCCTGATCGACCAGGCCATGCTCGACCTGGACGCCACCCCGGACAAGTCCTCGCTCGGCGCCAACGCCATCCTCGGCGTCTCGCTCGCCGTCGCGCACGCCGCGTCCGAGGCCAGCGACCTGCCGCTGTTCCGCTACCTGGGCGGCCCGAACGCCCACGTGCTGCCGGTCCCGATGATGAACATCCTCAACGGCGGCTCGCACGCGGACTCCAACGTCGACATCCAGGAGTTCATGATCGCCCCGATCGGCGCGGAGTCCTTCTCCGAGGCCGTCCGCTGGGGTGTCGAGGTCTACCACACCCTCAAGGGCGTGCTGAAGGAGCGCGGGCTCTCCACCGGCCTGGGCGACGAGGGCGGCTTCGCCCCGAACCTGGACTCCAACCGCGAGGCCCTCGACCTGATCACCGAGGCCATCAAGAAGGCCGGCTACACCCCGGGCAAGGACGTCGCGCTCGCCCTGGACGTCGCCGCCTCCGAGTTCTACAAGGACGGCGCCTACCAGTTCGAGGGCAAGGCCCTGTCGGCCGCCGAGCTGGTCGAGTACTACGCCGAGCTGGTCGCCGCCTACCCGCTGGTCTCCATCGAGGACCCGCTGGACGAGTCCGACTGGGACGGCTGGAAGGCCATCACCGACAAGCTGGGCGACAAGGTCCAGCTGGTCGGCGACGACCTGTTCGTCACCAACCCGGAGCGCCTGCGCCGGGGCATCGAGACCGGCACCGCCAACGCGCTGCTGGTGAAGGTCAACCAGATCGGCTCGCTCACCGAGACCCTGGACGCCGTCGAGCTGGCCCAGCGCAACGGCTACCGCTGCATGATGTCGCACCGCTCCGGCGAGACCGAGGACGTCACCATCGCCGACCTCGCCGTCGCCACCAACTGCGGCCAGATCAAGACCGGCGCCCCGGCCCGCTCCGAGCGCGTCGCCAAGTACAACCAGCTGCTGCGCATCGAGGAGATCCTCGACGACGCCGCGGAGTACGCGGGCCGCGGCGCGTTCCCGCGCTTCCGCCCTGCGGACAAGTGAGCACAGCAAGGGCTGATCCGCCACTGAGCTCGATGTGACCGGTGCCCCGGCCCCCACCGCGTAGGGTGGGCCGGGGCACCGGCATGCGCAGGAGGGGCGACCAGATGGCCAAGTGGAGGATCCCCGGACTGGCGGCGCGCCCGCGCTTCACCAGTCGGGCCACCGTGCTGGTGCTCGTGCTGTGCTCACTGGTGGCGATACTCGCCTACCCCGCCCGGCAGTACATCGCCCAGCGGGGTGAGATCGCCGATCAGCGGGCCAAGGCCGAACACGCCCGCCAGCAGGTCGACGAGCTGCGCCGGGCCAGGGCCCGCTGGCAGGACCCGGAGTACGTCAAGGCACAGGCCCGGGAACGGCTGCACTACGCGCTGCCGGGCGAGACCCCGTTCGTCTCGGTCGCCCCGCCGCCCGCGCCGGGCGACAAGCAGTCCGCCTCGGACGCCACCGGACACCCGAAGGCCGCCCGCCCCTGGTACTCCTCCTTCTGGGACTCGGTGGACGCCGCCGACACCGCACTCGCCGCACCGCCCGCCGTCCCCTGACGGCCCTGACGCCACGTCACCCCACCCGCCCCCATCCGACGAACAGACTGCTGATGAGCAACCAGAACCCTCCTGTTTCCGACCACGACGTCGCGGCCATCGCCGCCCAGCTCGGCCGGGTGCCGCGCGGGCTGCGCGCCGTCGCCCACCGCTGCCCGTGCGGCAACCCGGACGTGGTGGAGACCGCGCCCCGGCTGCCCGACGGCACGCCGTTCCCGACGCTCTACTACCTGACCTGCCCCAAGGCCGCCTCGCTGATCGGCACCCTGGAGGCGGAGGGCGTGATGAAGGAGCAGAGCGCCCGGCTCGCCGAGGACCCGGAACTCGCCGCCGCCTACCGGGCCGCGCACGAGGACTACATCGCCCGCCGGGACGCCATCGAGGTGCTGGAGGGCTTCCCCAGCGCCGGCGGCATGCCCGACCGGGTCAAGTGCCTGCACGTGCTGGTCGGCCACTCGCTGGCGGCCGGCGAGGGCGTCAACCCGCTCGGCGACGAGGCGATCGGCATGCTGGAGGACTGGTGGGCCAAGGGCCCGTGCGTCAGCCCCGCCGAGGTCGAGGCCGCCGGTGAGCGGGTCGTCCGCAACCGCGCCAAGGCCGAGGACCACGCCGCGGTGATCGCCGCCAAGGAGGCGCTGACCGCCGAGCGGGCCGCCGCCCGCAAGGCCGCCGGGGACGCCGAGGACACCGTGGAGGGTGACGAGTCGTGAGCAGCACCCGGGTCGCCGCGATCGACTGCGGCACCAACTCGATCCGCCTGCTGATCGCCGACCTGGACCCGGAGACCGGGGAGATCGTCGACCTGGACCGGCGGATGCTGATCGTCCGGCTCGGCCAGGGCGTCGACCGGACCGGCCGGCTGCACCCCGAGGCGCTGGACCGCACCTTCGCGGCCTGCCGCGAGTACGCGGAGGTCATCGCCGCGCACGGGGTCGGCCCGGAGCGGATCCGGATGGTCGCCACCTCGGCCTCCCGGGACGCCGAGAACGCCGCCGAGTTCACCGCGGGCGTCAAGGAGATCCTCGGCATCACCCCGAGCGTGGTCAGCGGCGAGGAGGAGGCCCGGCTCTCCTTCACCGGCGCCACCCGCGAGCTGCTCGGCGGCCCGCACCGCCCGCCGTACCTGGTGTTCGACCTGGGCGGCGGCTCCACCGAGTTCGTGCTCGGCGAGCAGGACGTGCGGGCCGCGCACTCGATGGACATCGGCTGCGTGCGGATGACGGAGCGCCACTTCGCGGGCGGGCACCCCACCGAGGAGCAGATCGCCGCCGCCCGGGCCGACATCCGGGCCGCGCTGGACGCCGTCGCGGAGAGCGTCCCGCTGACCGGGGACGCCACCCTGGTCGGTCTGGCCGGCACCGTCACCACGGTCGCCGGGATCGCCCTGGAGCTGCCCGGCTACGACTCCGAGCGGATCCACCACGCGGTGCTGACCGTGCAGCAGGTGCGGGAGACCGCCGAGTGGCTGCTGCACTCCTCGCACGCCGAGCGGGCCGCCGTCCCCGTGATGCACCCCGGCCGGGTCGACGTGATCGCGGCCGGAGCCCTGGTCCTGCTGGAGATCATGGAGCGCACCGGCGCCACCGAACTGCTGGTCTCCGAGCACGACATCCTCGACGGCATCGCCTGGTCGATCGCCTGACCCGGGCGCGCCGGGAGGCCCCGAGCGGGCCTCCCGGCGTGTCGCGGCAACGAGCTTCGTGAATTTCTTCACATGGCGATCGGGCCTTTCGGCCCAGCGCGGTGATCGGTTCGTCCGATATGTGGGACCGAAGGCGCCCGGGGCGGGTGGTTCATGGGATCGCAGGCCACCCGTCGTTCACGCCGAAGAAATCGAAAGTGCACCCGGGAACCCGTGCGGCGCAAGGATCGTTGCTGCTCAGCGAGGCACTGGGTGCCGCGCCGGTCGCGGCGGGCGGCCGGCGGGGGCCGGCGGGAGCCGACGGGCCGAAAGTGTGGGCGCGCAGTGTAGCAGCCGGTGTCCAGAAGCTTGTGATGGGCCTCACGAACGGCCCATCAGGCGGGGGTGGATACTTTCGGATATGAGCACCACGGAGCGTCCTCGCATCCTCATTGTCGGCGGTGGTTACGTCGGCCTGTATGCCGCGATGCGCATCCTCAAGAAGATGCGCTACGGCGAAGCGACCGTCACGGTCGTCGACCCGCGGTCGTACATGACGTACCTGCCCTTCCTCCCGGAGGCGGCCGGCGGCAACGTCGCCCCCCGCAACCTCGTCGCGCCCCTGCGCAGCGCCCTGAAGAAGGCGGAGGTGCTCACCGGTCACGTGACCGAGGTGGACCACGCCCGCAAGGTCGCCACCATCCAGCCCGCGGCCGGCGAGTCCTACGAACTGCCCTTCGAGTACCTGGTCGTGGCGACCGGCTCGGTCTCCCGCACCTTCCCGATCCCGGGCCTGGCGGAGCACGGCATCGGCATGAAGACGGTGGAAGAGGCGATCAGCCTCCGCAACCACGTCATGGCGCAGCTGGACAAGGCCGAGTCGACCACCGACGAGGACGTCCGCCGCAAGGCGCTGACCTTCGTCGTCATCGGCGGCGGCTTCGCCGGCATCGAGACGGTCGCCGAGATCGAGGACATGGCGCGCGACGCCGCCAAGATCTACAAGACCGTCAGCCGTGACGACATGCGCTTCGTCGTGGTGGAGGCGGCCAACCGCATCCTCCCCGAGATGGGCCCCGACCTGGGTCTGTGGACCAAGGGCCGCCTGGAGGAGCGCAACATCGAGGTCTACATCGAGACCTCGATGGACTCCTGCGTCGACCAGCACGTGGTGCTGAAGAACGGCATGGAGTTCGACGCCTCCACCATCGTGTGGACCGCCGGCGTGAAGCCGAACCCGATCGTCAACCGCTTCGGTCTGCCGCTCGGCCCGCGCGGCCACGTCGACACCAAGCCGACCCTGCAGGTCCAGGGCTTCGACTACGTGTGGGCGGCCGGCGACAACGCCCAGGTCCCCGACCTGGCCGCCGGTGAGGGCGCCTGGTGCCCGCCGAACGCGCAGCACGCGGTCCGTCAGGCCGCCGTCCTCGGCGACAACGTGGTGGCCGGCATGCGCGGCTTCCCGCAGGCCGAGTACAAGCACAAGAACCTCGGTGCGGTGGCCGGCCTCGGCCTGCACAAGGGTGTGGCGATCCTGTTCGGCAAGGTCAAGCTCAAGGGCCGCCTCGCCTGGTACTTCCACCGCGCCTACCACGGTGCGATGGTCCCCACCATGAACCGCAAGATCCGGGTCTTCACCGACTGGACTCTGGCGATGTTCCTCAAGCGCGAGACCGTCGGCCTCTCCGAGATGGAGAAGCCGTTCGACGCCTTCCAGGAGGCGACCGCTCCGCCGAAGCCGGCCGCCGCGGCCGAGCCGAAGAAGGAACTCGCCTCTAGCAAGTAGGCGACCAGACCCGCCAGTTCGGGTTACGAGTCGGAGGCCCTCCGCCCGGCAACGCCGCCGGACCACGTCCTCCGTGGTGCTCAGCCGGCCTTGCTGCCGGGCGGAGTACAGCAATCGGTTGACCAAGGCCCCCACCCCCGCCGGGTGGGGGCCTTCGGGCTTCTCCGGGCCGCCGTCAGGCCTGGTCGGCGGGTGCGGTGCGGTCGCTCAGGCGTTCGTGGCGCTGGCGGGCGGCCTGCGGGGTGCCGAGGCCGAGGCCGAACGCGATCTCCTGCCAGGTCATCCCGCGGCCGCGGGCCATGGTGAGCAACCCGGCCTCCAGCTCGTCGAGTTCGGCCCGGACCAGGGGGAGCAGGGTGAGGGCGGCCGTCACGTCGGCGCGGTCCACCTCCGGTTCGCCGTCCTCGGCGAGGGCGGCGCCGCTGAGCAGGAAGGCGACCAGCCGGACCGCCTCGTGCGGGGCGAGCATCGCCGGGTTGGTCTGGCGGCGGCGCTGTTCGTCGGTGGCGGCGTGCCGCTCGGCGATCCGGAACAGCGAGGTCCAGACGCGCTCGGTGCGCGCGGTCTCGGGGTGCGGGGGAGCGAACGGGTCGGTGTCGGTCATGGCAGCAGCATGCGGCGGTGAACGGGACGACGTCAACCCTCTGTTGTGAACGAAGTGTTCATTCGCAGGGCGCGGAGGCGCCTCGCGCGGGTGCGCTCCGGGGCTACGCAAAGCGAGGGAACGGCCGCCTAAGTGACGGTGCGTCACGCCGCTCGGGGTGCCGAGCGGGTCGGCCGGCCGGTAGTCGGCCCATCACCGCAGGTCACGGCATATATGCAGACTGGTGCCCAGAGCCGGACTCGAACCGGCACGGCCTTCCGGCCAAGCAGTTTTAAGCTGCCCGTGTCTGCGTTCCACCATCTGGGCCTGGGAGCGCATTGAGCTCGATTACTGAGCCTAGTCGGCCGGACGACGGTTTCGCATATTTCCAGGGACGGAAGTTGTCATGCTTCCATGCCATCTGACGAAGCGTCTGTCATTTCGGCCACCCTTCGGTGGTTCTCGGCCACCCGCCGCTCTCGGGGATTGAGTCATACCGGAGGAGGAGGGCCCGGCGGCGGTCGTACGCCTGCGGGCGGGGCGGCAACCGTTCGACGGAGCGACGAATTTCCATGATCACGAAGGAGAGGATGGGATAGCGGTCGCCGGTACGTGCGGGCCGCCCTCCAGTGACGAACCAGCATCTCCCGGACAGGAGTCCCCTTCGTGAGCACCTCGACCGCGTACGCAGCCCACACCGGTCTGGCGGCGGCCCGCGCCACCGGTCTCAACAAGGTCTACGGCGAAGGCGACACCCGCGTCGTCGCGCTCGACAACGTCTCGGTCTCCTTCGGCCAGGGCGAGTTCACCGCGATCATGGGCCCGTCCGGTTCCGGCAAGTCCACCCTGATGCACTGCATGGCGGGCCTGGACACGGTCAGCTCCGGCTCGGCGACCATCGGCGAGACCGAACTGGTCGGCCTGAAGGACAAGCAGCTGACCAAGCTGCGCCGCGACAAGATCGGCTTCGTCTTCCAGGCGTTCAACCTGCTGCCGACGCTGACCGCGCTGGAGAACATCACGCTGCCGATGGACATCGCCGGCCGCAAGGTCGACAAGGCCTGGCTGGACCGCGTGGTGGAGACCGTCGGCCTGTCCGGCCGGCTCTCGCACCGCCCGGCGCAGCTGTCCGGCGGCCAGCAGCAGCGCGTGGCCTGTGCCCGCGCGCTGGCCTCCAAGCCGGAGATCATCTTCGCCGACGAGCCCACCGGCAACCTGGACTCCCGCTCCGGCGCCGAGATCCTGTCCTTCCTGCGCAACTCGGTGCGCGAACTCGGCCAGACCGTGGTGATGGTCACCCACGACCCGGTGGCCGCCTCCTACGCGGACCGCGTGGTGTTCCTCGCCGACGGCCGGATCGTCGACGAGCTGACCAACCCCACCGCCGACTCCGTCCTCGACCGGATGCGTCGTTTCGACGCCAAGGGCCGCACCAGCTGACGGACCCTCAGCAGCCGACCGACCACACCACCCCAGGACTGACCCCATGTATCGCACCGCACTGCGCAACGTGCTGGCCCACAAGGGCCGACTGCTGATGACGGCACTCGCCGTCATGCTGGGCACCGCCTTCGTCGCCGGCACCCTGGTGTTCTCGGACACCATGGGCCAGGCCGTCCGCGCCAGCTACTCCAAGAGCTACTCCGACGTCTCGGTGCTGGTCTCCGACAAGTGGTCCCGCAGCGCCGAGAACGGCCCGAAGGCGGCCGGCGAGAAGAAGCGCGAGGCGCTGACCGACGCCACCGTGAAGGACCTCGCCGCCCTGCCGGGCGTCGAGCGGGCCCGCGGCGTGGTCACCGGCTTCACCGCTGTCGCCGACAAGAAGGGCAACCTGATCGGCGAGGCCTGGGGCGCCCAGGGCTCCAACTTCGCCCCGGACGCCTCCGGCCAGGACTCCCGCTACCAGATGGTGCAGGGCCGCGGCCCGAAGGCGACCGGCGAGATCGCGCTCAACAAGCAGGCCGCCGACAAGGCCGGCTACCAGGTCGGCGACAAGGTCCGGGTGGCCGGCAACGGCGCCGCCGAGGACACCACGCTCACCGGCGTGTTCACCTCCGACGACCCGCAGGTCACCTCCGGCGGCACCCTGGTGCTGATGGACACCGCCACCGCCCAGCAGCGCCTGCTGGAGGCCGGCCACTACAGCTCGATCGCGCTGACCGCCAAGTCCGGCGTCGCGGAGAGCGCGCTGCTGGACGCGGCCAAGGCCAAGCTGCCCGGCGACGTCTTCGACCTGGAGACCGGCCAGCAGCTCAAGGACGAGCAGTCCAAGATGGTGACCCGGTCGGTCACCGGCATGAAGAGCATGCTCCTGGTGTTCGCCGGCATCTCGCTGTTCGTCGGCATCTTCATCATCGTCAACACCTTCACCATGCTGATCGCGCAGCGCCTGAAGGAGCTGGCGCTGCTGCGCGCGGTCGGCGCCAGCCGTCGCCAGGTCACCAACTCGGTGCTGGTCGAGGCGCTGCTGATCGGCGTGATCGCCTCCGTGTCCGGCCTGCTCCTCGGCATCGGCATCGGCGCCGGCATGCAGTCCCTGCTGTCCAGCATGAACGACGGCATGCCCACCGGTTCGCTGGTGATCGCCCCGGCCACCGTGATCGGCACCCTGGTGACCGGCATCGTGGTCACCGTGCTCTCCGCGCTGATCCCGGCGATCCGCGCCTCCCGGATCCCCCCGGTGGCGGCGATGAGCAGCGGCGACCTGCCCAGCACCCAGCGCGGCCTGGTGGTCCGCAACTCGATCGGCGCGCTGCTGGCCGGCGGCGGCATCGCCCTGATCCTGCTCGGCGCGTTCAGCAAGGGCAGTGGCGGTCGGACCTACCTGGAGCTCGGCGCCCCGCTCACCCTGATCGGCGTGTTCGTCCTGCTGCCGCTGCTGTCCCGGCCGGTGGTCGCCCTGGTCGGCCCGCTGCTGGGCAAGGTGTTCGGCACCCCCGGCAAGCTGGCCCGCCGCAACGCGGTCCGCAACCCGCGCCGCACCGCCAGCACCGCGGCCGCGCTGACCATCGGCCTGACCCTGGTCACCGCCGTGACGGTGATCGGCAACTCGGTCACCAGCACCGTCACCCGGCTCGTCGCCGGCTCGATGAAGGCCGACTACACGGTCTCGATGGCCAACCACGACGAGGTGGCGCGCGAGCTCGCGCCGGTGATCGCCAAGGCGAACGGGGTGACCGCGGCCAGCCCGGTCGGCAACGTGATGTGGACGATGGACGGGGACCGCAAGGCCGTCCAGGGCTTCGACGCCGCCGCCTTCGACCAGCTGGTGAAGGTCGACATGACGTCCGGCTCGACCGGTGCGCTCAAGCAGGGCCAGCTGCTGGTCAACGACGAGTTCGCCGGGAAGCACCAGCTCCACCAGGGCTCCACCCTCAAGCTCGAGGTGGACGGCGACAAGACGGTCGACCTCACCGTCGGCGGCGTGTTCGAACGCAACGACGCCCTGTCGCCGGTCATCGCGTCCAACACGCTGATCGACCAGTACGACTCCGACTCCTTCATCACCGAGATCCTGGTCAAGGGCAAGGACGGCGCGACCCCCGCGCTCAAGCAGGCCGTCAAGGAGGCCACCGGCAGCAACCCGGTGATCCAGGTGCTCACCGAGAAGGACAAGGTCGACGAGTTCAGCCGGATCATCACGACGATGCTGAACATCATGTACGGCCTGCTCGGCATGGCGGTGCTGGTCGCGGTCCTCGGTGTGATCAACACGCTGGCCATGTCGGTGTTCGAGCGCAAGCGCGAGATCGGCATGCTGCGGGCGATCGGCCTGGACCGGCGCGGCATCAAGCGGATGGTCCGCATCGAGTCCGTGGTGATCTCGCTGTTCGGCGCCCTGATCGGCGTGGGGCTCGGCTGCTTCCTGGCCTGGGCGGCCACCCGGGTGCTCGCCGCCGACCTGAACGGGCTGACCACCGCGGTCCCGTACGGCAGCGTGGCGCTCTTCCTCCTGCTGGCCGGGCTGGTCGGCATCATCGCCGCCCTCTGGCCGGCCCGCCGGGCCTCCCGGATGGACATCCTCAGCAGCATCAAGACCGACTGACGGCCGGTTGAACGAAAGCGCCGCCCGCCCCCGGGAGACCGGGAGCGGGCGGCGCTGTCCGTGCGGGCCCGGGTCAGCGGGTCTCGATCACGACCTTCTCGATCACCACGTCCTGCACCGGACGGTCGTTGCGCGGGTTGGTGTCGGTGGTGGCGATCGCGTCCACCACCTTCTGGCTCGCCTCGTCCGCGACCTCGCCGAAGATGGTGTGCTTGCCGGTCAGCCAGGTGGTCGCGCCGACCGTGACGAAGAACTGCGAACCGTTGGTGCCCGGGCCCGCGTTGGCCATCGCCAGCAGGTACGGCTTGGTGAACGCCAGGTCGGGGTGGAACTCGTCGGCGAACTTGTAGCCCGGGCCGCCGGTGCCGTTGCCCAGCGGGTCGCCGCCCTGGATCATGAAGCCTTCGATGACCCGGTGGAACACCGTGCCGTCGTACAGCGGAGCGTTGCTGGGCTGCCCGGTGTTCGGGTCGATCCACTGGCGCTCGCCGGTCGCCAGCTCCACGAAGTTCTTGACCGTCTTGGGGGCGTGGTTCGGCAGCAGCCGGATCACGATGTCGCCCTTGTTGGTCTTCAGGGTGGCGTACAGCTCCTCGGCCATCCGGGGGGCCGCCTTTCTGGTCGTGTGTCAGTTGCGTCCCCCACCCTGCCCCCTCAAGGGGTCCGCGCGCAGGCGACACGGGATCCTTCTCACGGCTGACGCGGAATACTTTGCCAAACCATTACTCTTGTGCTCTGTATGGGTGGTGCTGTGCCGCCCCGGAAGGAATGTGATGAGAAGCAGAAACCCGGTCTTCTCGCGGGAGGGGTCCTTCACCCGCGACAACCAGTACGCGGGGTTCGGCGCGCAGCCGGCCGGGCAGCAGGCCCCGGGGTACGGCAACAACCCGTACGCCAACAACCCGTACGCCGACAACGCCTACGGCCGGCCCGGCGGTCAGTCGCTGACCGACCAGCAGCTCGCCGAGATGTACGGCGCCCCCGCCGCGGGCCCGGCCCAGACCGGCCGGATGACGCTGGACGACGTGGTCGCCCGCACCGCGATGACGCTGCTCACGCTGGTCCTCGCCGGCGCGGTGGCCTGGTTCGTGGTCCCGGTCGAGAAGTACGCGATCGCCGGTGTCGCCGCGTTCGCCGCGATGATCATCGGCCTGGTGGTCAGCTTCAAGCGCAGCGTCAACCCGGCGCTGATCCTGGCCTACGCCGCCCTGGAGGGCTTCTTCCTCGGCGCGCTCAGCAAGGCCCTCAACACCCTGTTGCAGGGCATCGCCGTCCAGGCCGTGCTGGGCACCGCCGCGGTGTTCGCGGCAGTGCTGATCGCCTACAAGAGCGGGAAGATCCGGGTCACCCCCCGGTACACCCGGATCGGCGTCTCGATCGCGATGGGCTTCGTGATCCTGATGCTCGTCAACCTGGTCGCCACCATGTTCGGCGCGGACTTCGGGTTCCGCTCCGGTCCGCTCGGCATCGTGGTCGGCGTGGTCGGCATCGCCCTCGGCGCGTTCTTCCTGACCCTCGACTTCAACGAGATCGAGGAAGGCATCCGGTACGGCGCCCCCGAGCGCGAGTCCTGGCGGGCCGCCTTCGGCCTGACGCTGTCGCTGGTGTGGATCTACCTGGAGATGCTGCGCCTGATCGCCATCCTGCGCGGCGACGACTGATCGCAGCGCTCGGACAACTCGCGGCGGGCCCCGGAGGAGCACTCCTCCGGGGCCCGCCGCGTCCGCTCCGGCCCCGGCTTGGCTACCCTCGGGGCCATGTCCGACGAGCACCACCCCGCCGCCCCCGCCCAGTTGACCGCCGCCGTGGACCGGCTGGCCGACCGCTTCCGGGCCATGCCGCAGAGCCGCCTGCTGGGCGCCGTCCCCGGCCACCCCTCGCGGGCCGCCGCGGTGCTCGCGCTGGCCGGCCGGCTGGCCGACGCCGCCCGCACGCTGGAGGGCCTGCCGCCGCTGCCCGTCCCCGACTGCGGGGCGTTCGCCGTCGGCGACCAACTCGCCGTCACCGGCCACGACCTGGCCGCCGCGGCCGCCGACCGCCCCGCCGCGCTGGCCGCCGCGCTCGACGACGTCGCGGACACCGACCGGCTGACCGCCTGACCGCCCGACCGCCCGCCCGGGGGACGCCGAAGGGGCGCCGGTCCGCCCGGGCAACCCCTTGCCGTGCGGACCGACGCCCCTCCGGGCGCGGTTCAGATCGAGGCGACCACCCGGTCGGCCAGCACGTACACGGTGTCGCCGTCGGTGGAGAAGGTCAGCGAGTACGACCCGGAGAACCGCGAGCCGCCGAGCAGTCGGACGTCCTCGCCGGCCCGGACGGCGTCGATCAGCCGGTACGCCGCCTCCCGGTCGCCGGGGGCCACGCACAGCGTGGTGCCGTCGGCGAACGCGTACACGTCCAGCGTGCCGAGCGGGCCCGGGCGGACGTCGGTGAGGGCGATCCGCTCCTCGGCGAGCGCGGCGAGCCGGTCGTCGGTCCACTCGCGGGACGGGGTCGGGCTGGGCACGAAGTCCGGGTGCGAGGGGTGCCGGCGCGGGTCGGGCGCGGCCGCGGGCTCGCTCTCGGCGTCCAGCAGTCCGGCCTCCAGACCGGTGGCCAGCAGGTCGGCCTCCCGGCGGGCCTTCACGTCACTGTTGTCGCCGGGCGCCGGGAAGCCGCCGCCCCGCAGGCCGCCGTCCGCCGAACCGCCGTCCGCCGGGCCGTCCTTGACCAGGTCCTCCAGCGCGTTCCGCAGCGCCTCGCCGAACTCCGGGTCCATCACGCCGTGGTTGTCGGCGGCCTCCTGCGGACCGGTCGGGCGCGGGAAGAAGATCGGCCAGTCCTCGCCGGCGGCCGTGAACGGGGTGTCGAACAGCGGCGCGTCCTCGGCGGCGCGCGCCTCCTGCTCGGCCCAGAACGCGCGGGCTTCGGTGATCTCCCGCTCCCGGTCGGCGGCGAGCGCCTCGGCCACGGCGCGGCGTATCAGCGCCTCGTCGAGCTGCGGGGCGGGCTGCGCGGTGGGCTGCGCGGCGTCCAACTTCCGCCCCAGGGCGCGGAGGTGGAGCAGGACGGCGGCGGTCAGGGCGATCAGGGCCAGCAGCAGGGAGGTGTAGACGACGCTCACGGAACGTACTCCCAACGAGGAGCGGAACGGGGTTACGGCTCCACACTGCCGTATTCGCGGCCGTTACTGCAGAGGCGGATGTCCGATTTGCCAGTGACTTTCCTACTTGTCCTTAAATTGTTGGGTAATGCCGCTCCACGCAGCGGAGTTGATCCAATCCGGTGCGTCGACATTTCGGTCCCGGAAGGCAGAAAATCGGGCCGGATCGCACCTGGAGTGTGATCCGGCCCTCAATTACGGACGGTGACTCCGGACGGGTGAGACGTCCGTCACGGTGTCGCCGCCGCGGTCAGCTCAGTCGCTCGACGACCATCGCCATGCCCTGGCCGCCGCCGACGCACATGGTCTCCAGGCCGAACTGCTTGTCGTGCCACTGCAGCGAGTTGATCAGCGTGGTGGTGATCCGGGCGCCGGTCATGCCGAACGGGTGGCCCACCGCGATCGCGCCGCCGTTGACGTTCAGCCGGTCCAGGTCGATGCCCAGGTCCCGGTAGGACGGGATGACCTGCGCCGCGAACGCCTCGTTGATCTCCACCAGGTCGATGTCGCCGATCGACAGGCCGGCCCGCTTCAGCGCCTGCTTGGACGCCTCCACCGGGCCGTAGCCCATGATCTCCGGCGACAGCGCCGAGACGCCGGTGGAGACCACCCGGGCCAGCGGGGTGATGCCGAGCTCGCGCGCCTTGGTGTCCGACATGATCACCAGCGCGGCCGCGCCGTCGTTCAGCGGGCAGCAGTTACCGGCCGTCACGGTGCCGTCGGGGCGGAACACCGGCTTCAGGCCGGACACGCCCTCCAGCGTCACGCCCGCGCGCGGGCCGTCGTCCGCGCTCACCACGGTGCCGTCCGGCAGCGTCACCGGGGTGATCTCGCGCTGCCAGAAGCCCGCCTTGATCGCGGCCTCGGCCAGGTTCTGCGAGCGGACGCCGAACTCGTCCTGCTCGGCCCGGGTGATGCCCTTCAGTGCCGCCAGGTTCTCCGCGGTCTGGCCCATCGCGATGTACGCGTCCGGCAGCAGGCCGTCCTCGCGCGGGTCGTGCCACTCCCCGCCGCCGGTCTCGGCGCGGTGCGCGGTGCGGGCCTGGGCGTCGGCGAACAGCGGGTTCATGGTGCCCGGCATGCCGTCCGAGGTGCCGTTGATCGACCGGGAGACGGTCTCCACGCCGGCCGAGACGAAGACGTCGCCCTCGCCGGCCTTGATCGCGTGCAGCGCCATCCGGGTGGTCTGCAGCGAGGACGAGCAGTAGCGGGTGATGGTGGCGCCCGGCAGGTAGTCCATGCCCATCTGCACGGCGACGATCCGGGCCAGGTTGTGGCCCTGCTCGCCGCCCGGCAGGCCGCAGCCCAGCATCAGGTCGTCGATCGTGCGCGGGTCCAGCTGCGGGACCTTGGCCAGCGCGGCGCCGATGATCTGCGCGGTCAGGTCGTCCGGGCGGATGTCCTTCAGCGAGCCCTTGAAGGCCCGGCCGATCGGCGAACGGGCGGCGCTGACGATGACGGCTTCGGGCATGGCGGGCTCCTCGCTGAGTGACCTCGGGACGCGATCCGGTGGATCTCCCGGGAAAGTTACCGCTTGGTAGCTCCGGCGTCATCCGCCTCCGGATGTGAATTGGCCGACGCGATCGCCCGCGGCCGGCCGCCTTCCGCGACCGCCTCCGGCTCCGGCTCGCCGCCGGGCAGCGCCAGCCGGAACCGCTGCTTGAGCGTCGCCCACCGCCACGTCCCGTTCGCCGGGCCCGCCGCCGTCACCTCGGTGCCCGAACGCCCCGCCGCCGCCGCGGCCGCCACCGCCACCGGCAGCACCGCCTGCGGCTCCACCGGCCCGCCCACCGCGGACGGCGTGTCCTGCGGCCACAGGTCGAGCGCCGCGCACACCGACGGCAGCAACGCCATCGACGCCGTCGCGTAGCCCTGCGCGGACGGGTGGTAGCGGTCCGCGGCGAACAGCTCCGGACGCGTCGCGAACTCCGGGCCCAGCAGCGAACCCAACGAGACCGTCCGCCCGCCGGCCTCCACCACCGCGATGGTCTGCGCCGCCGCGAGCTGCCGGCTCAGCCGCCGCGCCACCCAGCGCAGCGGCGGCCGCACCGGCTTGATCGTCCCCAGGTCCGGGCAGGTGCCGACCACCACCTCGCAGCCCGCCGAGACCAGCCGGCCCACCGCCTCGCCCAGCTCCCGCACACTGCGGGCGGCCGGGGCGTGCCTGGTCACGTCATTGGCGCCGATCATCAGCACCGCGATGTCCGGGGAGTGCGGCAGGGCCCGCTCCAGCTGCCCCGCGAGATCGCCCGAGCGGGCGCCGGACTTCGCCACGTTCAACAGCCGCACCGGGCGCTCGGCGACGGACGCCAGCCCCGACGCGAGCAGCGCGCCCGGCGTCTCCTGCGCCCGCTGCACGCCCAGGCCCGCGGCCGTCGAATCGCCCAGGAACGCCATCACCAACGGCGACCGGCCGTCCGTCGGATCGGCGAACGCCTCCCCGTGCAGCCCGTCCGCGCGCGGCGGATCGCCGCCCAGGTTCCCGATCGCCCGGATCGCCATCCGGCTCTCGGTCAGCAGCACCCCCGCCACCCCGACCCCGAGCAGCCCCAGCCCACCCCCGCCGTACGCTGCGGCGGTGGCGATCCGCCGCGCCACCCGCGCCCTCGACGCCTGCGAGCCGGCCATTCGGCCACCCCCTCTCCTCTTCCACCCACACTCGTACCCGCTCACCCCGATCCGCTACCGCCCGCCTCCGCCAACCACCCGCCCGGAGCCGCTGCGCCCCGGAGCGGCAGGCCCGCCGCGGGCGGCGCCGGCCGGCTTTCCGAAGACCGTGCGGCGGAGTGCCCCCTCGGAGCGCTGTTGTTCGGCGGAGACGGAGTGCCGACCCCGGCCGGGAGCGGTTTGTTCGGGTGGGGTGGGAGACATGGGACGGATGGGCCCGGTGGGTGGGAAGGGGGCCCTAGGCTGGGGGTTTCGGCAATCAGGGCTGCCATGGACCGGGAGGACCCCCGTGCGGTACCACAATTCGATCATCGAGCTGGTCGGCGACACCCCGTTGGTGAAGCTCAACAAGGTCACCGAGGGCATCAGCGCCACCGTGCTGGCGAAGGTCGAGTACTTCAACCCCGGCGGTTCGGTGAAGGACCGGATCGCGATGCGGATGATCGAGGCGGCGGAGGCCTCGGGCGCGCTCAAGCCGGGTGGCACCATCGTCGAGCCCACCAGCGGCAACACCGGTGTGGGCCTGGCGATCGTGGCTCAGCAGAAGGGCTACAAGTGCATCTTCGTGTGCCCGGACAAGGTGTCCACGGACAAGATCAACACGCTGCGGGCGTACGGCGCCGAGGTCGTGGTCTGCCCGACGGCGGTCGCCCCGGAGCACCCGGACTCGTACTACAACGTCTCGGACCGGCTGGTCCGTGAGACCCCGAACGCCTGGAAGCCGGACCAGTACTCGAACCCGGAGAACCCGGCGTCGCACTTCCACTCCACCGGCCCGGAGCTGTGGGAGCAGACGGACGGCCGGATCACCCACTTCGTGGCGGGCGTCGGCACCGGCGGCACCATCTCGGGCACCGGCCGGTACCTGAAGGAGGCGTCCGGCGGGAAGGTCCAGGTGGTCGGCGCGGACCCGGAGGGTTCGGTGTACTCGGGCGGCACCGGCCGTCCGTACCTGGTGGAGGGCGTCGGCGAGGACTTCTGGCCGACCGCCTACGACCGCGAGGTCGCGGACCGGATCGTCGCGGTCTCCGACAAGGACTCGTTCCAGATGACCCGCCGCCTGGCGAAGGAGGAGGGCCTGCTGGTCGGCGGTTCCTGCGGCATGGCCGTGGTGGCCGCGCTGGAGGTGGCCCGCGAGCTGGGGCCGGACGACGTCGTGGTGGTGCTGCTGCCGGACGGCGGCCGCGGCTACCTGTCGAAGATCTTCAACGACGACTGGATGGCCGACTACGGCTTCCTGCCGACCGCCGCCGACGAGGCGCACATCGGCGAGGTGCTGGCCCGCAAGGACGCGGTGGAGCACGAGGGCATCCCGCAGTTCGTGCACATGCACCCGGGCGAGACGGTCGCCGAGGCGGTGCGGGTGCTGCGCGACTTCGGCGTCTCGCAGATGCCGGTGGTCTCCCCGGGCGCCGGCCACCCGGACATCATGGCCGGCGAGGTGGTCGGCTCGGTGGTCGAGCGCGAGCTGCTGGACGGCCTGTTCAACGGGCGGATCGAGCTGACCGACACGCTGGACAACGTGATGTCCAAGCCGCTGCCGGTGGTCGGCTCCGGCGAGTCGGTGACCAACCTGATGTCGGTGCTGGAGAAGGCCGACGCGGTGGTGGTGCTGGTGGAGGGCAAGCCGCAGGGCATCGTCACCCGCCAGGACCTGCTGGCCTTCCTGACCGCCCGGGCCGGCCACTGACGTTGCGTCGACCGTGCCCGCCCGCCGGTACGTGGACGTCACAAGCACGCAGCATCGGGTTAACACGGCTCCGGCATTGTGGTGGGCACGGCAAGAGAAGCCGAACACGGTGACGGCGGGGGCGGGAGCGGCTCTCCGACCTTCGCGGTCACCGGGGATCCGACGGTCGGCCTGATCCGACCGCCGGCTCCGGTCCGCGGGGGCCGCCGTCGTCCCGCCCCTGGCAGGCCCAGGGTGTCGACGGCACCCGTGGCAGCTCACGCGTCGCGAGGCGCGGCTTCCGCGCACTCCCGGGTGGGGGAGTGCACGCGGAGGCGGCAGGGCCGGTCCGGGCGACGCCCGGGCCGGCCCTCGCCGCGTGCGGGGGCCGGGCCGCCGTTTCCCGATGGCCGTGCGACCCCCTACGCTCGCAGTCATGACCAGCACTGACCTGCCCGAGCAGGACGCACCGCGCTACGTTCGCCTCACCATCGAGCTGATCGCCGAGATCACCGACGAGCAGGCCCTGAAGGTCGCCGCCCTGACCCAGGTCGCCGACGACGAGTACCTGGACGACGAGGAGCGCGCCCAGGCCGTCGAGGCGATCGAGGTGGACCCGACCGGTTCGCTCGCCCACTTCGTCGACCCGGTGGCGCTGCTCGGCGAGGTCCCCGGGGTGGAGCTCGCCTCCGCCACCTGGGAGTCCGCCACCACCGACTACGACCCGGACGACGAGGGCTGGGACGAGTACGAGGTGCAGTGAGCCCCGGCGCGACTCGCGCCCAGGCCCGGTCCGGGAGTTTCCGGACCGGGCCTTCTTTGTCCGTTCTGTCAGGCTGTTGAGTACTCTCGTATGATCTGCACATTTTTGAGTGATCTTGAGTGATCTCGGCACCGAGGAGCGTGGACGTGACCGCAGCGGACAAGCAGGAGCGGCCGCTCGGCGGCAACTGGAGCCGCCGCGGCGTGCTCTCCGGACTGCTCGGCGCCCCGGTGCTGCTGCTGGCCGCCTGCCAGAGCGGCGGAGGCGGCAAGCCCGCCTCCGGCGGCACCGCCCCGGCGGCCGGCGGCGAGAGCCCGTCGGTCAGCCCGAAGGCGTCCGTCGCGGTGATCACCATCACCCCCGCCGACGGCGCGACCGCCGCACCCTTCGCCGAGCCGGTCACCGTCACCGTCGCCGACGGCACGCTCACCTCGGTCACCGTCACGGACAGCACGGGCAAGCAGATAGCCGGACAGCCGGCCGCCGACGGCGCGAGCTGGACGTCCACCGCGCCGCTCGCCAGCGGCACCCAGTACACCGTCGCGGCCGCCGCCGAGGACAAGGAGAAGCGTCCGGCGGACGCCAACGCGAGCTTCTCCACCGCCTCCCCGGCCAACACCTTCGTCGGCTACTTCACCCCCGAGGACGGCTCCACGGTCGGCGTCGGCATGCCGGTGTCGATCAACTTCAACAAGCCGATCACCGACCGCGCGGCCGTCCAGCAGGCGATCACCGTGGTCGCCGACCCGCCGGTGGAGATCGTCGGCCACTGGTTCGACTCCACCCGGCTGGACTTCCGCCCGGCGCAGTACTGGGCCAAGGGCACCACCGTCACCCTGAAGCTGCGGCTGAAGGACGTGGCCGGCGCCAAGGGCGTCTACGGCACCCAGTCCAAGAACGTCACCTTCACCGTCGGCCGTAGTCAGGTCTCGGTCGCCGACCTGAAGGCCGACACCCTCACCGTCACCACCGACGGCAAGGTCAGCGCCACCTACCCCGTGATCGGCGGGTCGCCGGACCACCGCACCTGGGGCGGCAGGATGGTGATCTCCGAGCGCTACCAGCAGACCCGGATGAACTCCGCCACCGTGGGCCTCGGCAGCGAGTACGACATCCCGGACGTGCCGCACGCCCAGCGGCTCACCACCTCCGGCACCTTCATCCACGGCAACTACTGGTCGGCGGCCTCGCAGTTCGGCAACTCCAACACCAGCCACGGCTGCATCGCGCTGCAGGACGTGCAGGGCGGCAGCAACCCGAACACCAGCGCGGCCCGGTTCTTCGCGAGCTCGATGGTCGGCGACGTGGTCGAGGTGGTCAACTCCGGTGACCGCACGGTGAATCCGTCCAACGGCCTGAACGGATGGAACATGTCCTGGGCGGACTGGAAGGCCGGCAGCGCGATCTGACGCGCCGTGGAGGCGGAGCGCGGGAGCGGGGGCGGCCCGGTGAATGTCCTAAACGGATGGTAAAAAATTCGCATGCGGGGGGATGCGTCGATGTGTTGAGCTTGCCCCCGCGGCAGGGCCGATCGGGCCCGCGTCCGCTTTCAGGCACAGGAGTTCAGCCATCAACACTGCCCTTCGCCGCTCCGTCCGCGCCGGTATAGCCGTCACCGCCGGCGCCGTTCTCCTCGCCGCCGGCGTCACCGCCTGCGGCACCGTCAAGCAGCTGACCGCCGGCGAGAAGCTCTCCGGGGCGTTCGAGAAGCTCGGCGACGCCAAGTCGGTCGGCTTCCAGCTGTCCGTCGACGCCACGGCCGACCAGATCGTCGCGTTCGGCAAGGCCGTCGACGACCCGATCGAGCAGAAGGACGCCGACGTCCTCTCCGACCTGACGCTGAACGTGTCGATGAGCGCCGACAAGCCGCTCAAGGACACCGAGGCGTTCAAGTCCGGCAACGCCCTCGGCGCGGTGAACGACTACGACCTCAAGGGCGTGGCGCTCGCCTACTCGCTGGGCACCAAGAAGTCCGGCAAGACCTTCGCCGACATCCGGCTGGTCGGCGACAGGATGTACCTGAAGGTCGACGCCCGCGGCATCGCCCAGCTCATGGGCGAGGACACCAAGGGGGTCGACGAGTTCGCCGGCTCGCTGCCCGCCGAGGCCGGGGCGTTCAAGGACGCCGTCGACGGCAAGTGGGTCTCGATGGACCTGAAGAAGGCCAAGGAGCTCGGCGAGCAGCAGAAGAAGTCCGCCGACACCGGCAACGGCCCGGCGCTCGGCGCGGTGCCGAGCTTCGACCCGGCGGAGCTGGAGCGCTTCGGCAAGTCGGTCAAGGACGTGGTGTCGAAGAACATCTCCGTGGAGGAGAAGGGCAAGTCCGGTGACGCCGACGTCATCCAGGTCTCGGCGCCCGCCCGTCCGCTGGTCGAGGGTCTGGTGAAGGCCTTCGAGAAGCTGGCCACCGGCGCCACCGGTGGCTCCGGCATCTCCGCGTTCCCGCCGGTCCCGTCCGACGGCCTCTCCAAGGTGCCGGACCGCAAGCTCGCCGTGGACGTGCTGATCAAGAGCGGCAAGGCGCAGGCCGTCACCTTCGACCTGATGCAGCTCGCCGACAAGCCCGACCCGGCGGCGCACTTCCCGCTGCGGCTCGGCTTCGCCGTCGACGCCCCGACCGTCTCCGCGCCCGCCGGCGCCGCCGAGCTCGACCTGGGCAAGCTCCAGGAGATCGCCATGAAGATGGCCACCGCCGACGGCACCTCGGCCGCGGGGGCCGACGGCCCGGTCGCCCCGCTGACCGAGGCGCAGTACGCCGAGCTGGCCGCCGCCGGCGTCGACCGCGAGAAGGCCGCGAACCTGAACGCGGCCGGCCTGTCCTTCCAGGAGATCAAGGACTTCGCGGCCGTCGTCAAGGGCTGACGCCCCGTCGGCCCGGCCCCGCCCCGCGGCCCGTCGCAGCCCCGGCTGCGGCGGGCCGTGGGCCGTCCAACGCGATGTCCGGAATCCGCCGGAACGCGGCGGGCGGCGGGCGCAGGCTGGGACGCATGAACACCACCGACACCGCCTTCGACGTGCGGGCCATCCCCGCCGGGACGCTCGCCGAACTGCGCCGGCTCGACGACAGCGGGCGCTGCCACCCCGTCACCGTCACCGAGGACGCCGGTGCGCCGCTGCGCTGCTGCCTCACCCGGGCCCGCGCCGGCGAGCGGATCACCCTGCTGTCCTACGCGCCGCTGCGCCGCTGGGCCGAGGAGACCGGCTGCGACCCGGGCCCGTACCTGGAGACCGGGCCGGTGTACGTGCACGCCGACCCGTGCGAGGGCTTCGCCGGCGGCTGGCCGGACGCCTTCCACGGCGGGCAGCGGGTGGTGCGGGCCTACTCCGCGGACGGCCGGATCCTGGCCGGCCGGGTCGGCGAGCCGGCCGAACTGCCTGAGCTGGCCGCCGAGTTGCTGGACGACCCGGAGACCGCCGTGGTGCACGTGCGGGCCGTCGGGTTCGGCTGCTTCATGCACGAGGTGCGGCGGGCGGGCTGAGGGCGTTCACCGCTCGGGATCGTCACCGCTCGGGATCTTCACCGATCCGGATCGTCACTGCCGCTTCGCGTAGTCCGTGAAGCCCTGCCAGTCGACGACCACGCAGGCCACGTCGCCGAGCACCCAGGCGTCGTGGCCGGGCGGGCAGATCATCACATCGCCGGCGCCGAATTCCTCGGCCTGGCCGTCGTCCATCTCGATCCGCATCCGGCCCGAGATCACGTACCCGGCGTGCGAGGCCTGGCAGCTGTCCGTGCCGGCGATCGGCTTCACGTGCTCCGACCAGCGCCAGCCGGGCTCGAACACGCCCCGGCCGACCCCGCCGGCCTTCAGGTTCACCAGCGCCACCTGGCCCTTGCCGCCTTCGAACGGGCGGACCTCCTCGGGGGAGTCCAGACTCATCCGCATCATTCCGGCCATTACGGCTCACCTCCGGCCGACAACGCCCCGCGCCCCCGTCGCCGGGCTCGGCGGCGGGGGCGCGGCTGACGCTTCCCATCCTGGTGACCCGGCGCCGTCCGCGCCAGGCACGGCGGTCACTCCGCAGTGGCCGCCAGCACGATCTCGACGCGCTCCTCGACGAACCGGTCGACCGGGCTGCCCCAGTACGACCACGGAATGGGGACGATCGGGCCGAGCGCCCGCAGGTGCGCCATCGCGTCGGCGGGGCGGCCGGCCCGGGCCAGCACCCAGACCAGCCAGCCGTGCGCGAAGCTGCGGTGGCGGTCGTCGGGGTCCGCCTCCTCCAGCGCGGCGACCACCGCGTCCGCGGCGGCCTGCACCTCGGGGGCGGCGTACGCGTCGCGCGGCGACCGGTCCCGCTGGAACTGCTCGTAGTACGCCTGCAGCTTGTACGCGGACAGCAGGCTGCCCTTCGGGGCGGCCGCGATCGCGGCGTCCACGAAGGCGTGCATCTTCTCGTGGCTGCCCTTCCACTTGGCGCACCAGTACTGCAGGGCGTTGGCGTGCGCCGAGAAGTTGTGCGGGTCGCGGGAGGCGATCTCCTGCCAGAGCGCCAGGAAGCGCTCGTTGTCCCAGCTCTGCCCCATCGCCAGCGGGATCTGCGCGACGAACGGCAGCGGGTCGGCGGGGTCGGCCAGCCGGACGGCGTCGGCGGCGGCCGTCTCGGCCTCGGACAGCACCCGGGCGAAGGCGGCCCAGCGCTCCGCGGTGACCTGGCCGGCGCTGTTGCTGGTGCGCACCTTCCAGGCCACGTCGATCAGCGCGTCCAGGGTGAGCAGCGCCGCGTCGGCGTTGTCCGGCTGCTCGGCGCGCCAGGCCAGCAGCCAGGCGTCGTCCTCGGCGGCAGGCTCGGCGAACCGGCCGATCAGGCCCCAGCGCCGGTCGTGGTCGCCCGCGGCGGCGGCCAGCAGCGCGACGGCCGGCTGCCGGTCGCCGTCCTTGAGGGCGGCCAGCGCCGCGTCCACGTCCGGGCCGGTCAGGCCCGGGTCGGCGACCAGTTCGGCCCGGCCGACCAGGCCGTGCTCGGACGGGTAGATGGTCGGTCGGGTGGCCTCCTCGACCCGGGCGATGGTGGCCTTCGCCTCCTCGGTGGCGGTCTTCAGCTTGGCGGTGCGGCGTTCCATCAGCCAGGTGGCCAGCTTGAAGCCGACCAGCAGGACCAGCGGGACGATGACGATCAGACGGGCCATCGGGTGGTTCAGCTCCAGGAGTGGCGGGACGTCAGGACTGCACGCCGGCCGGGGCGGCGAGCTCGGCGAGCAGGGTGCGCAGCGGGGCGGTGTCCGGGGCGTCGGCGACCGCGGCGTCCAGTGCGGCGGGCAGCCGCTCGGCGGCGTCGTCGGACAGCGCCAGGGCGGCCGGGTGGCCCCAGGACAGCTCCCAGCGGGCCAGCTGCTGCGAGGCCAGGGCGAGCACCGTCAGCGACTGCAGGGCCTTCCGCAGCAGCGGGCGGTGGAACTCGCGGGCGGCCCGGCCGGTGGCCTGCGCGGCCTCCTCGCTCTGCGGCAGCCGCCTGGCGATCTCCTCCGAGCGCCCGGCGTCCAGTGCGTCCAGCATCGCCTCGACGGTGCCGTGCAGGCCGCTGTCGGTGAGGGCGCGCAGGACGGGCTGGGCGTTCTCGCGGGCGTGGGTGAGCATCGCCTCGTGGACCAGGTCCGGCCAGTCGAGGCGGCGCATCTGCGCGACCTCCGGCGGCAGCGCCAGCGTCTCCAGCTCGGCCAGCCGCTGCTGCGGGTCGCGCAGCAGCCCCAGCGCGGGCCGGTCCTCGCCGAGTCCGGGCAGGCCCGGGCTGTCCGGCAGGGCCTCGATCACGGCGACCCGCTGGCGGATCGGCGGGTGCGAGTCGTACGGGTCGGGCTGCTCGTCGGGCAGGTCCAGGCCCATTTCGGCGAGCTCCTCGCGGCGCTCCGGGTCGGCCAGCAGGCGGCCCAGGCCGCCGAAGAACTGGCCGGGCAGCGGGAGCAGGCCGGCGCCCACGCCCATGGTGGCGTAGCTGTCCAGGTAGAAGCTCTGTGCGGCGTCCAGCGCGGGGAGGCGGCGCAGCGCGGAGGCGGTGGCGTCGCGGCCGGCGATCCGGGCGGCGTGCCGGTCGGCGGCGTACTCCTGGCTGCGGCTGATCGACTCGGAGACCCGGAAGTACAGCTTGGCGTACAGGGTGAAGAACTTGGCGAGGTAGCGCTCGATGCCGCCGTTGCCGGCGTCCTCGTCGCTGGCCTTGCGGCCGCGGGCCTTCCGGTAGGCGTTGTCGTCGGCGATCTCGGCGGCCCGGTCGGCCACGTGCTGGTCGGCGCGGCGGTGCAGGGTGGCGATGGTGTGGCCGATGGCGGTGCGGCCGGCCACCGTGACACCCGACAGGCGGACGTCGTTGTTGGCGTAGTGGCCGAACTCGTGGGCGAGCACCGAGTCCAGCTCGGCCTCGGTCAGGCCGATCAGCAGCGGGGCGCCGATGACCAGGTGGCGGCGGCCGGGGATCAGGCCGAGCAGCTTGGTCTCCTCGTACACGCCGGCGTTGACCTGCGGCACCAGGCGGATCTCGGCCGGGCCGCGGACGCCGGTGGCCTCGGCGATCCGGTCGACCCGGGCCCACAGCTCGGGCTGCTCCTCGCGGGTCAGCGGCAGGCCGTCGTGGCTGTCGTCGCGCTTGCGGCGGGTCAGGAACACCACCCGCAGCACCGGGTAGGCGATGGCGGCGCTGAGCAGCCAGAGCTTGACCATGGCCGAGTGGAAGCGGTCGGAGTTGACGACCAGTTCGACGTTCAGCCAGATCAGGCCGACCACGATGGCCGCCGCGAGCAGGTAGAACCCGGCGAGCAGCGTGACCGCCAGCAGGGCCCGGGTGGATGTGCGCATGCCGGTGCGCTCGGTGGACATTCCGCGCCCCCAAGTGTCGATCATGTGTGCGGCTGGCAGATCGTAGCGGTACGACCTGGCCTTTTGCGAGGCGATTGAGGTGACGGAACGGCAACCTGGCGTGCTGCCACGACGCACCCGCCCAACCGCTGCCCGTGATCCGTCCGCCGCACTAGGCTCAATGGCATGACCGAGCATCAGCTTTCCCACGGCTTCGAGACCCTCGCCATCCACGCGGGCCAGGAAGCGGACCCCCGGACCGGGGCAGTCGTGACGCCGATCTACCAGGTGTCCACCTACAAGCAGGACGGCGTCGGCGGACTGCGCGAGGGCTACGAGTACAGCCGCTCCGCGAACCCCACCCGCACCGCCCTGGAGGAGTGCCTGGCCGCGATCGAGGGCGGCTCCCGCGGCTTCGCGTTCGCCTCCGGCCTGGCCGCCGAGGACACCCTGCTGCGCACCCTCCTCAAGCCCGGCGACCACATCGTCATCCCCAACGACGCCTACGGCGGCACCTTCCGGCTGTTCGCCAAGGTGCTGACCCGCTGGGGCGTCGACTTCTCCGTCGCCGACACCCACCACCCGGAGAAGGTCCGCGAGGCGATCCGCCCCAACACCCGCGCGGTGTGGGTGGAGACCCCGTCCAACCCGCTGCTCGGCATCACCGACCTGGCCGCGGTCGCCGAGATCGCGCACGCCGCCGGGGCCCGGCTGATCGTCGACAACACCTTCGCCAGCTCCTACCTGCAGCAGCCGCTGTCGTTCGGCGCGGACGTCGTCGTGCACTCCACCACCAAGTACATGGGCGGCCACTCCGACGTGGTCGGCGGTGCCCTGGTGGTCGCGGACGCCGGCCTCGCCGAGGAGGTCGGCTACCACCAGAACGCGATGGGCGCCGTCGCCGGGCCCTTCGACGCCTGGCTGGTGCTGCGCGGCATCAAGACCCTCGGCGTCCGGATGGACCGGCACTCCGACAACGCCGCCCGGATCGCCGAACTGCTGTCCGCCCACCCGAAGGTGACGCAGGTGCTGTACCCGGGCCTGCCCACCCACCCCGGGCACGACGTCGCCGCCAAGCAGATGAAGGCGTTCGGCGGCATGGTGTCGTTCCGCGTGGCCGGCGGCGAGCAGGCCGCCGTCGACGTGTGCAACCGCGCCCAGCTGTTCACCCTCGGTGAGTCGCTCGGCGGCGTCGAGTCGCTGATCGAGCACCCCGGCCGGATGACCCACGCCTCCGCGGCCGGCTCCCCGCTGGAGGTGCCCGCCGACCTGGTGCGCATCTCGGTCGGCATCGAGTCCGCCGCCGACCTGCTCGCCGACCTGGAGCAGGCGCTCGGCTGACCCGTTCCGGGGCGGTTCAACGGCGGCCGTGCGGATCGCCGTTGAACCGCCCGGGGCTCGACGCCGTTCTGCGCGGTGCGGCGGGCCGGGCTCAACGCCGGTCGCGCAGGCCGTCGTTGAACCGCGCCAGCAGCGCGCAGAACAGCGTGCGCTCGTCCGGCGTCCAACCCGCCGTCAACTCGGCGATCAGCCGCCGCCGCCGCTCGCGCACCTGCGCCAGGCGGCCGGCCCCGAGCGGGGTCAGCGCGAGCCGCACCGCCCGCCGGTCCGCCGGGTACGGCACCCGGGCCAGCAGCCGTTCGCGCAGCAGCGGCGCGGCCTGCCGGGTCACCGTGGAGGAGTCCACGCCCAGTGCGGCCGCCAGCGTCTTCACATTGGCCGGCCCGCCGGCGGCGAGCTGGTCCAGCAGCAGGAACGCGGCCCGGTCGAGCTCCCCGACGGCGCTGAGCCGCCGGGCGAACACCGCGACCTGGTAGGGGAGTCGGCAATCGGGGTCGGGATCGGGGGCGTCGGGCACGTCGGGCAGGGAAGGGCTCATCGCGGCTCACGTGATGGTGCGGGCGACTCGTGCCCAGCAGCGTACGCGCGCCGGGCCTGCACCGGAACCGTCCGGACCTAGGCTGATCTTCATGCAGAACTGGCCGATCACGCTGGACGACGTCCGGGGCGCACAGAAGATGCTCGCCGGGGTGGCCCGGGTCACCCCCATGCAGAGCAGCCGGTACCTGTCCGGGGTGGCCGGCACCCCCGTCCACCTGAAGTGCGAGAACCTCCAGCGCACCGGCTCGTTCAAGCTGCGCGGCGCCTACCTGCGGATCGCCGGCCTGCTGCCGGTGGAGCGGGCCGCCGGGGTGGTCGCCGCCAGCGCCGGCAACCACGCCCAGGGCGTGGCGCTGGCCGCCGCGCTGCTCGGCGTGCGCTCCACCGTCTTCATGCCGCTCGCCGCGCCGCTGCCGAAGGTCGCCGCCACCCGCGAGTACGGCGCCGAGGTGCGGCTGCACGGCGCCAACGTCGACCAGGCGCTGCGGGCGGCCCGCGAGTACGCCGACGCGACCGGCGCGGTCTTCATCCACCCGTTCGACCACTGGGACGTGATCACCGGTCAGGCCACCGTCGGCCTGGAGATCCTGGAGCAGTGCCCCGAGGTGCGCACCGTGCTGGTCGGCACCGGCGGCGGCGGGCTGCTGGCCGGCGTGGCGATCGCGATCAAGGCGCTGCGTCCGGACGTCCGGGTGATCGGCGTGCAGGCGGCCGCCGCGGCGGCGTACCCGCCGTCGCTGGCCGCGGGCCGCCCGGTCTCGCTGGAGCGGTTCTCCACCATGGCCGACGGGATCATGGTCGGCCGTCCGGGCGACATCCCGTTCGAGGTGGTCGACTCGCTGGCGGACGGGGTGCGGACGGTCTCCGAGGACGAGCTGTCCCGGGCCCTGCTGGTCGGGCTGGAGCGGCTCAAGCTGGTGGTCGAGCCCGCCGGGGCGGCGCCGATCGCCGCGCTGCTGGCCGAGCCGGGCCGGTTCGAGGGCCCGGTGGTGGGGGTGCTGTCCGGCGGCAACATCGACCCGCAGCTGATGCAGCGGGTGCTGCGGCACGGCCTGGCCGCGGCCGGCCGCTACCTGTCGCTGCGGGTGCGGCTGGCCGACAAGCCCGGCGCGCTGGCGGACCTGCTGGGCGTGCTGACCCGGGTCGACGCCAACGTGCTGGACGTCGCGCACGTGCGGATCGACCCGCAACTGGGCCTGACCGAGGTCGAGGTGGACCTGCACCTGGAGACCAAGGGCCCGGAGCACTGCGCGGCGGTGATCGGGGAGCTGCGCGAGGACGGCTTCGTGGTCTCGCACTGAACCGCGGTACTGAACCGCGGTACTGAACCGCGGCGCCGGGCCGCGCCGCGGCGCCGGGATCCGGCTCACCCGATCGGGTTGACGCGATATATCGCGAGTGGCAGCATCTTGCGATGTATCGCGAGCTTGCCGTCTGCGGGCTCGGGTAACAGAGTGGGTGATCTGCGCCCAAAACGCACTCGTCCACCGATTTCGCCCCCCGACTCCAGGGAGATGAGGCAGGACCATGGCGGCAGCCATCGAAGCCGAGAACCTGGTCAAGACCTTCGGTGACGTACGCGCCCTCGACGGCGTGAGCCTGGACGTCCCCGAAGGCACCGTGCTCGGACTGCTCGGCCCCAACGGCGCCGGCAAGACCACCGCGGTGCGTGTTCTGACCACCCTGCTCCAACCCGACTCCGGCCGGGCCACCGTGGCCGGCGTCGACGTCCTCAAGCACCCCAACCGGGTGCGCAGCCTGATCGGCCTGTCCGGCCAGTACGCCGCCGTGGACGAGTACCTCACCGGCCGCGAGAACCTCCAGATGGTCGGCGAGCTCTACCAGATGAGCGCCCGCGACGCGAAGAAGCGGGCGCTGGAACTGCTCGAATGGTTCAACCTCTCCGACGCGATGGACCGCACCGCCAAGACCTACTCCGGCGGCATGCGCCGCCGCCTCGACCTGGCCGCCGCCCTGGTGGTCCGCCCGCCGGTGATGTTCCTCGACGAACCCACCACCGGCCTCGACCCGCGCAACCGGCTCGCCCTGTGGGAGGTCATCGAGACCCTGGTCGAGCAGGGCACCACGCTGCTGCTCACCACCCAGTACCTGGAGGAGGCCGACCGCCTCGCCCACGACATCGCGGTGGTCGACCACGGCAAGGTGATCGCCCGCGGCACCGCCGACGAGCTGAAGGCCCAGATCGGCGGCGAGCGCATCGAGGTCGTCGTGCACCGCCCCGACCTGGTCCCCGAGGCGATCGCCGCGCTCACCCCGTTCGCCAAGGGCGACCCGGCCGTCGAGAAGAACACCCGCCGGATCACCGTCCCGGTCAGCGGCGGCGCCAAGGTCCTCGCCGACGCCATCCGCGAACTGGACGCCCGCTCCATCGAGATCGACGACATCGGCCTGCGCCGCCCCACCCTCGACGACGTCTTCCTCTCCCTCACCGGCCACGCCACCGAGGACGGGAACACCGCCGACGAGGGCGAGCACCCGGCGAAGAAGGGCCGCCGCGGCCACGGGAAGGACGCCTGAGATGACCACCGCACTGCCCGACGCGGCGATCGGCCCGGTCCCCGTCACCCCCCGGCGCGGCGTGCCCGCGATGCTGCACGACTCCTGGGTGGTCGCCAAGCGCAATCTGCGCCGGATGACCCGGATTCCCGAGATCGTGGTGTTCGGCCTCATGCAGCCGGTGATGTTCGTGCTGCTGTTCTCGTACGTGATGGGCGGCGCGATCGGCATCCCCGGCGCCACGCCCAGCCACGAGGTGTACATCGAGTACCTGATGGCCGGCATCTTCGCGCAGACCGTCACCTTCGCGGTGGCCGGCGCCTCGGCCGGCATCGCGGAGGACATGACCAAGGGCCTGGTCGACCGGTTCCGCTCGCTGCCGATGTCCCGCGCCGCGGTGCTCACCGGCCGCACCCTCGCCGACCTGGTGCAGACCGCGATCACCGTGGTGGTGCTCGCCCTGGTCGCGCTGCTGGTCGGCTGGCGGATCCACGACGGCTTCCTGAAGGCGCTCGCCGCGTTCGGCCTGCTGCTGCTGCTCGGCTACGCGTTCTCCTGGATCGGCGCGCTGATCGGCCTGTCGGTGCGCAGCCCCGAGGCCGCCACCTCGGCCGGCCTGATCTGGCTGTTCCCGCTGACCTTCATCTCCAACGCCTTCGTGCCGGTCAGCTCGATGCCGGGCTGGCTGCAGCCGATCGCCTACTGGAACCCGTTCTCCGCCACCGTGCAGGCCTGCCGCAGCCTGTTCGGCAACCAGCTCGGCCCCGCCCCCGACGTCTGGCCGATGCAGCACGCCGTGCTGGTGTCGATCGGCTGGTCGCTGATCATCACGGTGCTGTTCTCCTGGCTGTCGGTGCGCAAGTACCGCCGCGCCGCGGGCTGACCCGCCGGGGCCGGAAACGACCGGACGGCCGCTCCCCCCACCCGGGGGAGCGGCCGTCCGTCGTCGGGCGCGAGGCTCAGCCGGAGAACGGCTTGGCGTCGACGATCTTCACGCCGGCCTTCTTGCCGTTCGGCAGCTCGTAGACGGCGTCCTCGCCGACCGACTTGCCGGTGATGGCGCGGCCCAGCGGCGACTGCGGCGAGTACACGTCGATGTCGCCGTCGGTGACCTCGCGGGAGGCCAGCAGGAACTCCATGGTGTCGTCCAGGTCGCCGTCGAAGGCCACCTTCACCAGCATGCCGGGGGCCACCACGCCGGAGTCGGCCGGGGCCTCGCCGACCTTCGCCCGCTCCAGCAGCTGCGACAGCTGGCGGATCCGCGCCTCGGTCTTGCCCTGCTCGTCCTTGGCCGCGTGGTAGCCGGCGTTCTCCTTGAGGTCGCCCTCCTCGCGCGCGGCCTCGATCTTCTGGGCGATCTCGATGCGCCAGGGCCCGGTCAGGTGGTCAAGCTCGGCCTTGAGCTTGTTGTAGTGGTCCTGAGTGAGCCAGGTCACGTCATCGTTGGTCTGGGTCACAGGGTGCTCCTCGTCGGTGCTGGCGCTGCTGCGAGGGTGGTTCGGCAGCAGTGGTCGATTTTCTGGGCAGATGCAAAGCAACGCCCGCTTCCGTGCCGTTCGGCAGGGAAGGGGCGAAATCACGAGCCTAACAAGTTCTCCGCACGGGCGGGAGGGGCCGCGGGCGCCGAGGGCGTGCCGCTCCTTCGACTATGCGCTCGAAAGGGTGAGCGGAGCAAAGGCCCTCGGCGGGTGTCCCTACTTGTCGGGGGTGCAGCCGAGCAGCTCGGCGGTGGAACCGCGGGACGTGGTCCGCAGGGTCACGACCTTGTCGTAGGTGGTGCCCTGGGCCGGGACCTGGAAGTCCGACTGGCCGACCACCGCGCCGTCCGCGCCCTGCGAGCGGACCGTGCACACCCCGGAGGTGCCGTCGCTCTTGCGCACCGACAGCTGCAGCTGCACCTCGCTGTCGGACACCGTCTGGAAGGTCGGCACCGTACCGTTCAGCTTCGTCTCGCGCAGCAGGTACGAGCCGCCGAGCCAGGCGATCAGGCCCACCAGCAGCACGCCGAACACCGCGCCGGCGATCCGCAGCCGACGGTCGGTGGTCCGGTCGTCGGCCCGGCTGTAGCGGCCCGCGGGGGGCGCCAGGGGCGGCTGGGGCGTAGGGCTCTGGTCCATGGTGCGGCTCGGTCCTTTCGCGGAGGGGCGTTCGGCCGTCCGCGGGAATGGACGCGCCCTCCAGTCCGTCACTATAGGAGGGGCACGTCCGCGCCACAGGCGGCGGGGGAGCCGGCCCGACGGAAGCGGACATACCTGTACCTGGAAGGGACCCAGGCGTTGAGCGAGCAGTTGCGGTTGATGGCGGTGCATGCGCACCCGGACGACGAGTCCAGCAAGGGCGCCGCCACCATGGCGATGTACGTGGCCCAGGGGGTGGAGGTCCTGGTCGCCACCTGCACCGGGGGCGAGCGGGGGTCGATCCTCAACCCCAAGCTGCAGGGCGACCCGTGGGTCGAGGAGAACATCCACGAAGTGCGCCGCAAGGAGATGGACGCCGCCCGGGAGATCCTCGGCGTCCAGCAGGCCTGGCTCGGCTACGTCGACTCCGGCCTGCCGGAGGGCGACCCGCTGCCCCCGCTGCCCGAGGGCTGCTTCGCCCTCGAGGACGTGGACGTGGCCGCGGGCACTCTGGTCAAGCTGATCCGCGAGTTCCGCCCGCACGTGATCACCACGTACGACGAGAACGGCGGCTACCCGCACCCCGACCACATCATGACCCACAAGATCACCATGGCGGCCTTCGAGGCCGCCGCCGACCCGGAGGCCTACCCCGAGGCCGGCGAGCCCTGGCAGCCGCTCAAGCTCTACTACAACCACGGCTTCCCGATGGGCCGCATCCGCGCCCTGCACGCCTACCTCACCGACAACGGCCACGACTCGCCCTACGGCGAGTGGATCGAGGGCTGGGAGAAGTCCGGTCGCGCCGAGCGGGAGATCACCACCCGGGTCGAGTGCGGCGAGTACTTCGAGATCCGCGACAAGGCGCTGATCGCCCACGCCACCCAGATCGACCCCGACGGCCCGTGGTTCCGCGTCCCGATCGACATCCAGCGCGACGTCTGGCCCACCGAGGACTACGAACTCGCGAAGTCGCTGGTCGACACCGACCTCCCGGAGACCGACCTGTTCGCCGGCCTCCGGAAGTAATCCCGTACCACCCCCCGGTGACCCGGCCCGCGTAGGGCCGGGTCACCATGGACGAATGAGCACCCCCGTGAACGTCACCCAGCTCGCCGCCGACCTCGCCCTCGACGAAACCAAGGTCACCCCCGGCCTCCTCGGCTTCGTCGTCTTCGCCGTCCTCGGCATCGCCACCTGGTTCCTCCTGAAGTCCATGAACGCCCGCTTCAAGAAGATCGACTTCACCGAGCAGCCCGACCCCAAGGACGAGTGACCTCCGGGCTCATCCCGTACCGAGGTCCACATCCACGGCGAACGGCGCCGCGACCCGCACCGCCCCGGTGAACACCGGCCCCTCGCGGTGGCTGCCGCTCGCCCGGTCGGGCATGTGCGGCTTCGGAGCGTTCGGTCGGGTCAGAGGGCGTGGGAGAGGAACGCGGAGAGGGATTCGTTGCTGATCAGGCCGAAGTGGTCGAGTGCGGTCAGTTCGAAGGAAACGGTCGTGGCGGCGGGGGACGGGACGGCGGCCGTCATGCCGGGCAGGTGTTCCGCGTAGGGGGCGGACAGGAACACCCGGGTGGTCGCGGCGAAATCGGCGACGGTGGCCAGGCGTTCGCCCAGTCGGCGGTATCCGCTGGTCGGCCAGTACGCCAGGACGTCCCGGGAGAGCTGCTGGAGTTGGGCGAAATCCTTCGAGCCGATTTTCGACAGGTATTCGGCGAGGGCGCGTTCGGCGTCCGGATCCTGGGCCGTTTCCCGCAGTCGCTCGAATGTCGGATTCGGATCGGCCGGGTCCGCCGCCGCGAACAGGCGGGAAATCATCATGGTCGATTGATTGACATTCGGATCGAGCAGGACGGCGGATTCGATCGGCACCGCGCGGGAACGGTGCTGCGCCCAGAATTCGGCGAGCTGAAGAACGAGATCGGCGCCGAGCGAGAATCCGACCAGGACGATGCGTTTGCCGGGATTCTCGGCCGCGACGGCGGTGAGCGCGTCGGCCGTCATCGCGATGTGGGTGGACAGTGCGACGGGCGGGAAGGCCTGCTGCGGTCCGGGGTCGAAGCCGTGCAGAGTGACGGCGATGCCGTGCTGTGCCTCGTGGTGCGCGAGATAGTCGACGAAGTCGTGGGCGTCCAGGCCGAGGCCGTGCAGGAATACGACGATCGACGAGGAGTCGGCCCGGTGTTCGAGGCAGGAGAGCGGCCCGGCCGTGCGCGGACGGACCTGTGCGAGGGATTGCGCTGAGGACATCAGGGCGGACCTTCTCGTGAGCGTTCGATGATCGACCGCCGGCCGTTCGGCGTCGGTCGGCGCATTCGGTGGAATCAGGGGTATCACAGAATGCCGGTGGTTTCAGCGGGTTCCGGCAGGTCTGTGCGAGATCGGGCGCCCGGAGGTTTCGTTCTGACGTTTGAGTCGCGACGGCGGTTGGAATCTAAGGATGGACTTGCGGGGGCGCGGGGGATTCCTTGATCGATTTACCGGCCGCATCGTCAATGCACCTGGGGAAATGCGATCCGTGAAGCCAGGAGGGGGAAGTTGTGACCGGTGATCGACATGCCTCGTTCAGCCGCACGCTGGCGGCGATGCAGGGGCACCAGCAGGGCCATCACGGGTGGAACGCCTTCCACCGGGCCCTGCTGGACCTGACGGCGTCGAGCGACCCGGCCCTGGACCGGATCCTGGCCGCGGTCCGGCACAAGCGGCCCAGCATGAGCGACTCCCACCTGATCACCCTGCTGGGCATCGCCGTCCGGCAGCTCGCGTCGACGCACCCGGACGTGGCGTCCGTGTTCGAGCCCGGGGCCCTCCCCGCGGAGCGCTCGCGCTCGCTCGGCGCGGCGCTCGACCGCCACGAGACCGAGGCGGTGGACCTGCTCACCTCGCACTCCAACTCGTTCACCGGGGCGCGCCGCTTCCTGGTGCCGCAGCTGCTGATCGGCGGCTTCGCGCGGCACTTCGGCGTCGACGAGGTCCGGCTCCTCGACGTCGGCACGGGCCTGGGCGCGCTGCCCCGCCAGTTGAACAACCGCGAGGTGTTCGACCGGTTCGCCGCGGACCTGACGTGGCTACCGGAACGCCCGCCGTACCTCGACATCCCGCTCGCCGTCCGGCACGGCATCGACGCCGCGCCGCTGCCGACGACGGACTGGGTCGGCTCCTGCCACGGCCCGTCGGCCTACTACGAGGACCGCTGGTCCGAACTGGTCTGGTCGCTGGAGCGCGCCGCCGCGACGGCGGGCCAGGTCCGGCTGTCGGCCCTGGACGTCCTCGACCGGGCGCAGCTGGCCGGCTTCCTGCGCACCCACCGCTTCAACGTGATCACCTGCAACTTCGTGCTGTACCAGTACGAGCGGGAGGTCCGCGAGCGGCTGATCGCCGAGCTCGTCGGGCAGTTGGCCGCCCCGGGGCTGTTCCTGAGCATGGAGCCGAGCCACGACCTGGTCCGGCAGGGCAGCCGGGTGACGGGCTACCTCGCCGGGGACCCTCGTCCGCTGCACCTGGCGGACGCCGAGGACGCGCACTTCATCGGGCGGGTGACGGCGGGCGCCGACCTCGCCGCCATCATCGGGCCCGGAACGGGCGGGGGTTCATGAGCACCGGTGTGCGGAGCGCGCTGAGAGCCGGCGCGGCGGCGCGCTGGTCGAAGCCGCTCGGGGTGTTCGGCGCGGTGGCGAGCGTGGCGATCGGGATCTACAGCGACCAGGTCCGCGGCTCGATCGCCTGGCTCTTCCAGCACGCGTCGGGCTGGGGGCTCGCGGTGGCGACGGCGCTCGGCGCCGGTGCGCTGTCCTGGCAGGCCCGGGGGCTGATGGACCACCGGCGGTACGCGACGCGCCGGATCGTGGAGCGCTCGTTCGACATCGAGGCCGACGACTTCGAGAGCGACCTGCCGAGCGACCAGGCGGTGATCGGCCGGGAGCTGCACTACCTGGAGCGGGTGACCTCGTCCCCGCACCTGGTGGTCCTGCTGCACGGGCTCGGGCTGGACGCCGACGACTTCCGGCCGTACATGCACGTCGCCGAGGAGCACACGGCGGGGATCACCCTGTTCGGGTTCAACGCGCGGGAGACCAGGGACGACCGCTACCGCCCGATCGGCCTCACCACCCACGCGGAGCTGGTGAACGGCGCGATCAACAACCTGCACCGCCAATTCCCCGACAAGCGGCTGACGTTGGTGGGGTTCTCGCTGGGCGCCGACATGCTGCTGAGGCTCGGCGAGCTCTGGCGCGACCACCCCTCGCGCAAGCCGGCGGTGTCGGGCGTGCTGCTGCTCGATCCGAACATCAACCACTCGACGATGATGGTCTCCCGCGGGCTCTCCCAACTGGACCCGGGCTCGCCGCTGGAGGAGCTGAAGCGGATCGCCCGGATCCCGGAGACGCTGGTGGAGTTCCAGAACCTGAGCGAGTACCTGCACAAGGTGAGCGCCAAGAACCTGGCGCAGATCCAGCGGCACGCGATGGACGTGTGGGACTACTGGGAGCCGGACGGCCGGTACGACCTGTTCATGGAGCGGATCGAACTGCTGCGCGGGCACCGGCTCGGGGTGAAGGTGGTCTTCTCGACCCACTACGAGCGGAACTTCAACGACCTCAACGCCCTCGCCCGCCAGCGCGGCATCCGGGACACCTTCCGGCTGCGCCGGGTCGACCACTTCGAACTCCTCCAGGACGTCCTGCTCGCCGAGGAGGTCGGGCGCGTGCGGGGCGCCGCCACCGCCTGAGGCTGCGACCGGGGTGTCAGCGCCGTTTCAGCGGACTGCGCGAGGGTGGGGCGATCCGACCCGGGGTCCCGGAGGTTTCCCGTGCACGAGACTGACCGTTTGTACGTGGAGGGCGGCTGGCGGCCGGCCGTCCTGGGCACGCCGCCGATCGAGGTGGAGAACCCGGCGACCGGCGAGTGCATCGGAGCCGTGGCGGCGGGCGGCGAGGCGGACGTGGACGCCGCGGTGGCGGCCGCCGTACGGGCGTTCCCGTCCTGGGCCGGGAGCGACCCGGCCGTGCGGGCGAAGTGTCTCCAACGGCTGCGCGAGACGCTGGGCGAGCGCGCCGACGACCTGGCGGGAACGGTCACCGCCGAGCTGGGGGCACCGGTGCGCATCGCGCGCAAGGTGCACGTCGGACTGCCGCTGGCGGTGCTCGACTCCTACCTCGGCGTGCTTCCCGACCTGGTCCTGAGCGAGCGGGTCGGCAGCTCGCTGGTGCTGCGCGAGCCGGTCGGCGTGGTCGGGGCGATCACCCCGTGGAACTACCCGCTGCACCAGGTGGTGGCGAAGGTCGCCGCGGCGCTCGCCGTCGGCTGCACCGTGGTGCTCAAGCCTTCCGAGCTCACGCCGCTGACCGCCCTCGCCCTCGCCCGGGCCGTCCACGACGCGGGCTTCCCGCCGGGCGTGTTCAATCTGGTGACGGGGACCGGGCCGCTCGCCGGCGAGGCCCTGGTATGCCACGCGGACGTCGACATGATCTCCTTCACGGGCTCGACGCAGGTCGGCCGGCGCATCGGCGCGCTCGCGGCCGGGACGGTGAAGCGCACCTCGCTCGAACTGGGCGGGAAGTCGGCCAACGTGATCCTCCCCGACGCCGATCTGGAGCGGGCCGTGGCGGCCGGCGTCTCCAGCGTCATGCTCAACACGGGCCAGTCCTGCAACGCCTGGACCCGGATGCTGGTCTCCGCCGACCGCTACGACGAGGCGGTCGAGCTCGCCGTGCAGGCGGCCGCGGCCTACCGGCCGGCCGATCCGCGCTCGCCGGACTCCCGGCTGGGGCCGCTGGCGTCGGCCGCCCAGCTGGAGCGGGTCCGCGGCTTCATCCGGGCCGGACTGGCCGAGGGCGCCGAGCTGGTGGCGGGCGGCCCGGAGCGCCCGGACGACCTGCCGGTGGGGCACTACGTCACGCCGACGGTCTTCGCCGGCGTCGAGCCGGGCATGTCGATCGCGCAGGAGGAGATCTTCGGGCCGGTGCTGTCCGTGCTGCGCTACCGCGACGAGGACGAGGCGGCCGCGATCGCCAACGGGACGCCCTACGGCCTGTCGGGCGCCGTGTGGTCGCGGGACGAGGAGCGGGCGGTGGCCTTCGCCCGGCGGATGCGCACCGGGCAGGTGGACGTCAACGGCGGCCGGTTCAACCCGCTGGCGCCGTTCGGCGGCGTCCGGCAGTCGGGTCACGGGCGGGAGCTCGGCCGGGCCGGGATCGAGGAGTTCACCGTCCACAAGGCCCTGCAGCTGTAGGCGCGGCCGTGGCGGCCCCGACGCGCGTCACCGCGACGCGCGCAGGCGACGAGAGGATCAGTGGGTAGATGACACGGGCAGTGGTGACCACCGGGGCCGGCGGCGGACTCTCGGTCGAGGACGTGCACCTGGCCGGCCCGGAAGCGGGGCAGGTGCGGGTCCGGCTGGTCGCGGCCGGGGTGTGCCACTCCGACCTGTCGCTCCACCGCGGAACGCTCCCGCACAAGACGCCCGCGGTGCTCGGCCACGAAGGCGCCGGCGTGGTGACGGAGGTCGGCTCCGGCGTGGAGCACGTCCGGGCGGGCGACCACGTGGTGCTGAACTGGCGGGCGCCGTGCCGGGCGTGCGCCTTCTGCCGGAACGGGGAGCCCTACCTCTGCTCGTACTCCGACCTGGTCTCGCGCAAGCCGTACGGCCGGCTCGCCGACGGGACCCCGGTCTACCCGGGCCTGGGCGTCGCGGCCTTCGCCGAGGAGACCGTGCTGCCCGAATCGGGGGTCGTCAAGGTGCCCTCCGACGTGCCGCCCGAGGTCGCCGCGCTGCTCGGCTGCGCGGCCCTGACCGGGTTCGGCGCGGTCGTCAACTGCGCCCGGGTGCGGCCCGGCCAGTCGGCCGTGGTGTTCGGCGTCGGCGGGGTCGGGCGGATCGCCCTGCAGACCCTGCGGCTGGTCGGCGCCGGAACGATCGTCGCGGTCGACGCCTCGGCGGACAAGGAGAAGGCCGCCCGGCAGAGCGGCGCCACCCACTTCCTCCCCGCGTCGCCCGATCTGCTGGAGGAGATACGGGAGTTGACGGACGGACGCGGCTGCGACCACGCCATCGAGTGCGTCGGCGGCGCGGCGACGGTCCGTCAGGCGTGGGACTGCACGCGGCGGGGCGGCACCGTGACGGTGGTCGGCGCCGGCGGCCGCGACGACCGGGTCTCCTTCACCGCGCTGGAACTGTTCCACTCGGCGCGACGGCTGGTCGGGTGCCTGCACGGGAACGCCACGGCGGAGCGCGACGTGCCGGTGCTGCTGGACCACGTGCGGGCCGGGCGGATGGACATCGGTGCACTGGTGAGCGACCGGATCCCGCTGGACGGGGTCGCCGGCGCCTTCGACCGCCTGGCGGCGCACCAAGGCGGGCGCTCGCTCGTCCTGCTCTGAACCGGGAACGACCACGGCCGGCGGGCGACCCCCGCCGGCCTTCTCCCTGCCTGCACCGCGGACGCGGAACGGGCGGTGGGACGGCGTCCCCGCCGTCCCACCGCCCGTCGTCGTCGGATCCGCCCGGCGCTACTCGGCGGCCGCGCCGAGTGCCACGGCCTCGTCGATCTCGTTGACGCGGGCCTGCAACTCCGCCCGCTCCCGGTCCAGTTCGTCGGCCTGCGCCTCGTCCTCGGACATCAGCTTGAGCAGGTCGCTGTTGCCCATCTCCAGGACGCCCATGTCGGCGTAGGCGTTCTGCACGGCCGGCCCCCACAGGCCGATGTCCTTCACGCAGGGGACGATCCGGGCGAAGAGCAGCGAACGGAAGGCCCGCATGCGGGGCCCGCGGTTCATGTACTCCATGCACTCCTTCATGTCGAAGCCGAGGTTCTCCCAGACCTCCTGCATGCGGAAGCGGTCCCGCATCAGGTAGCAGCCCTCGACGACGAACTCCTCGCGCTCGGCGATCTCGCGGGAGGACAGCTGGGCGTAGTAGTCGCGCAGGGCGAGCCGGCCGAAGGCGACGTGCCGGGCCTCGTCCTGCATCACGTACGCCAGGATCTGCTTGGGGAGCGGCTTGTCGGTGCGGTCGCGCAGGATCCCGAACGCGGCCAGGGCGAGTCCCTCGATCAGCACCTGCATCCCCAGGTAGGGCATGTCCCAACGGGAGTCGTTGAGGGCGTCCTCCAGCAGGGACTTCAGGTGCGGGTTGATCGGGTAGGTGAGCCCGATCTTCTCGCCGAGGAAGCGGGAGAAGATCTCGGCGTGCCGGGCCTCGTCCATGACCTGGGTCGCCGCGTAGTACTTGGAGTCGATGTCCGGGACGGACTGCACGATGCGGGCGGAGCAGATCATCGCCCCCTGCTCGCCGTGCAGGAACTGGCTGAACTCCCAGGCGGCCATGTGCTGCCGCATCTCCCGGCGCTCCGCCGCGTTCAGCTTCTCGTACTGGCGGGAGCCGTAGAGCGCGAGCGTCTTCTCAGGCGTTCCCAGCGCGTCGCACGGATCGACCTCGATCGACCAGTCGATGCGGGTGGCGCTGTCCCACTGCTTGTCCTTGCCCTTCTGATAGAGATTCAGCAGTCGTTCGCGTCCGGAGTCGTAGTCCCAGCTGAAGTGGTTGTCGCCGGCCATCGGAAAGGTCCAACTCGTGGACTTCGCACGTTCGTTGAGTTCGTCAGAGTGATTCATGGACAGTTCTCCGCCTTCTCGCCGAGCCCGGGTTCACACCGTCCCTGACGGTGCGAGCACCGGGAGAACATTGGGCAGCACCTCGATCGTGTACCGGGATGCCGACGTGCGGACCAGCTCGCCGTCGTGCTCGAACGTCAGGGGGGAGCCGTCCGTGCGCTCGATGACGATGCGGCGACCGCGGGCGTAGACCACCTCGGGGCGGCCGACGTGGTCGCCCCGGGCGGTCAGGCCCGGCAGCTCGCGCGGGTCGAGGTCGCCGCCGACGACGCAGACGTCCAGCAGGCCGTCGTCCAGGACCGAGTGCGGCAGGACCTTGAACTGGCCGCCGCGGTAGCGGCCCCCGCCGACGTTCGCCAGGACCGCGGCGCCGTCGTGGACGACCGTCCCGTCGACCAGGACCCGGCCCGGGTACGCCTCGAAGGTGCGCAGGGTCAGGGCCACCGCCTCGCGGTAGCGGTCCCGGCCGGCCAGCTCCGGGAGCCGGGCCGCGGTGATCAGCGCCTCGGCGACCAGCCCGGAGCAGGCGCCCAGCAGGGCCAGGGTGTCCGTCTCGCGGATCCGGGCCATGTCGACCCTGCGCAGCCGCGGGCCGGCGCCGCTCAGCGAACTGCTGAGCACCTCCTGCCACGGGCGGTCGGACCAGATCTCGCGGTAGAACGAATTCCCGGTCCCGGCAGGCACGTTGACCATCGCCGGGAGGTCGGCCGCCGGGTCCTCGCCGGCCGCGCGCGCGAGCCCGGAGGCGACTTCGCGGGTCGTGCCGTCGCCTCCGACGACCACCACCAGGTCGGCGTCGCCGACGCAGTCCCGGGCGGCCGCCTGGGCGGCGCCGCTGCCGGAGGTCAGCACGACGCTCAACTCCGCGACGAGCGGGGAGCAGTGACGGATCACCGCGTCGATGAGCGCCGGGTCCTTCCGGCCCGCGACGGGGTTCGCGATGAGCACGCCACGGCGGGCCCAAGGGCCTGCGACCATCATCGGTTCTCTCTTCTCCCGCGACGGCGGGTCGGAGGGCTTCGCCGGTGTGCGGAGAGGGCAGGATTCGAACCTGCGAGGGCTTGCGCCCGGGTCGGGCCCTGGCCCGACCCCCGTTGGGCCGCTACGGGAACCTCTCCTCGGCGGCCGGCTGTTCCAGCGCCTGCTGCCCGGCCGTGCCAACGTCTGCTGCCCGGCTGCGGGGACAACTCTGGCAGCGGCCGCTGGAAGCCCGCTGAGATCGCCGTGTCAGTGGCGGGGGCGCCGACGGGCCTCGCGGAAATCGGCCGAAACATGACAATGGCAGGGCGCGGGACGCCCCGATGTGCGCAGTGCTTCCGGCCGGCGTCAGGTCGCCAGCGTCGAGGTGTGCCGAAGGAGCGAGAAGGTGCTCCGGCTGTTGCTCAGCTCGTGGATCACCGAGGCGGCCGCGATGGCGTGCCCGCGGACGGTGGGGTGGTTCCCGTCCTTGCTGTAGAGCCCCGGATCCTCGCCGGCCGGGTGCGTGGTGAGGTCCACGTGGATGGCGCCGTGCCGCCGGGCGACGGCCTCGGTGCGCTCGGAGAGCAGGCGGACCTGTTCGCGCAGCGCCGCCTTCCGGTGCTGCGGCACCGACCTGGACCTGCTGATGTCGAAGAGTCCGAAGGTCAGCACGTCGCAGCCGACGGCGCGGAGCGGGGCGATGATCCGGCTGAGTTCGGCCGCGAAGATCTCGGCGTCGAACGAGCCGCCGAGCATGTCGTCCCGGCCGACGGCGATCGCGGCCAGGTCGGGCCGGAAGGCCAGGGCCCTGGTCAGCTGCCGCGAGCGCACCTGGGGGCCGGCGGCGCCGCGCCGTCCGAGGTTGAGGTAGGCGAGGCCGGGCCGCGCGGTGCGCAGCATCGCCGCCACCCGGTCGGCCCAGTACTCGGACCGGTAGCCGTGGGAGTGGTCGCCCGCCCCTGCCGCGACGCTGTCGCCGAGGACCACGAAGCGGCCCCAGGGCGCCGAGGTCAGGAGCTGACGGACCTTCCCCTCGGAGAGATGGTGCGGCTCCTGCCACCGGACCGGCTGGGTGCGGTTCGTCGCCATCGCACATTCCTGTCGTCAGAGGTTGGCACCGGGCCGCCGCCCGGGTCGGGGTGGATCGGGTTCCGCATGATCCGCGTCCGACCGAAGGGGGCGAACGCGCATGGCACGTGCGGCAACAGAATGCGATCACACCAATACCATCGGTAGTTGACGGCATCCTGGCCGTGGGGCGATTTTTCGCCACGGCCGACTGTGTCGAATCGAATAACAGCCGTCAAAGCGGCGCGCGTACGGGCCGGTTTTCGTTGACAGCGCTTGGGGCCCAGCTTAGGATCAACCGGGAATGATCACGAGTGCACAGCGAGAAATGCCCCCCAAGGGAGGGAAGCCGCGATGCGAGTCGATCTTTTAGGGCCGTTGGAGTTGACGGACGACGGCATATCGATCCATCTGCCGGGCGAGAAGCTCCGGGCGATCATGGCCACACTGGCACTCTCTCCGAGAATGTCGGTCTCCTCCAGTGAACTCATCGACGAATTGTGGGGTGAGCGACTTACGCGCAATGCAGCGAATTCACTTCAGAGCCATGTCGCACGATTGCGCAGAATACTTGCCGAACGTTCCGGAAAGCCCCAGCTCCGCAATCTGATCGAAACCACTCACTCCGGTTATGTCCTGCGGGTCGATCCGGACCTCGTGGACGCCCAGCGGTTCAGCCGCATCGTGGCCGGCCTCGAAGGGTACCGGCGGGAGCCGCCGCAGCGCATCGTCGAGCTGCTCACCGAGGGTCTCGCGCTCTGGCGCGGCCCCGCGCTGCTGGACGCCGGCCACGGAATGATCTGCCGGACGGCGTACGTGCGGCTGGAGGAGACCCGGCTGGTCGCCCTCGAACTGCTGATCGACGCCAAGCTCGAAGTCGGCCAGAGCCAGATCGTCGTGCCGGAGATCGAGCAGCTCTGCCTCCAGCACCCCTTGAGGGAACGTTTCTGCGAGCAGTTGATGACGGCCCTGTACCTCTCGGGCCGCCAGGCGGACGCCCTCGACGTCTTCCACCGCACCCGGCACCGGCTGACCAACGACCTCGGCCTCGAACCGTCGCCGCGGTTGAAGCGCAAGTTCCAGCAGATCCTGAACAACGCCCCGACCCGCACCTGAGCGGACCGACCGATCGGCAGGCCACGCGGCGGCCCGCCGGCGGCGCACTCAGACCGACTTGGTCACGCGGAGGATCTGCCAGACGGCGCCGAGGCGCGCACCTCCGTCGAACGCCAGGTACTCCGGCAGGGCCGGTCCGGGCGCCCACTTCTCCTTGTAGGCGAGCTGGGTCTGCGCCGGATACACCGCCCCGCCGTGCTCGGCCAGCAGGCGCATGAACTTCGCGGTCAGCGGGCTGTGCCCGGCGAGTTCGTGCTCGGGATCCAGGCCGGTGAACGGCGTGAAGCCGAAGTGCAGCCAGCCCGCGCCCTCCTCCTTGAACCGCCCCGCCGCATGCGCGTTGACGGCCTCCATCACACCGGGGACGGTCTGCGGCAACCGCCGGCTGAGGTCGTGCAGCCACCCCGGCCGCGAACCGAACGCCGGTGAGTAGGAGATGTACGCGACCGGCTCGCCGTCGAGCAGGCCGACGAAGAGCCGACGGAGCCGCTGCGCCGGGCCGCCGAGCTGGCCGACCAGGAACTCGATCTCCTTGACGTGCCGGCCCTTGGCGCGCAGCCAGGTCCGGTCGATCGCGGCGATGCGGTCCGCGTACTCGGCGAAGTCCACCTCGCGCACCTCCAGCCCGCTGCGGCCGGCCCGCGAGATCTTGTTGCGCAGCTTCACGAACTTCGAACCGCGCAGCGAGAAGTCCGGCAGGGCCACCGAGTACGACGCGCCCACCTGGTTGATCGTGAACCCGGCGGCGCGGTACAGCTCGGCATCGGCCCGCTGGAGCTGCACGCCGACGATCCGGCGCCGCTCCCGGGCGGCCGCCGCCCGGAACTCCCGCAGCAGTACCGGCTGCCGCTCGGGCGCCGCGAAGACGCCGCCGAACTGCACCAGGTAGCGCCCCGCGCGGCGGTAGGCGATCAGCCCGTCCTCGTCCGGCAGGGTGAAGAACTCGTTCCCGGCATTGAGGGCGAGAAAAGCGCTCGCATTCTCCCCGTACTTCTCCAGAACCGGCAATGCGCGATCCACAACCTCCGCGTCCCCCGCTGTGGAGATCCCTTCCGGCCGACTTCCGGATCGCACCATCCGCTTCTGCCCCTCGACTCGTCCCGCCAGGTGGGAAGCAACGTAGCAATGGCTCCTTGGAGGCGGCTGAGAGTCCCGTTTCAGCGTCCTGTCAGCGCTTTTTCAGGTGCCGCTGAGAGTGTTCTCGGGTGCTTCGGAATATCCGCGTCAATGCGCCCGGACAGGGAGTGTGAGAGTGTCCACTGCTTCGCTGCCCCTGCGAACCTATGGCTCCTATGTCAACGGAAAGACCCTGGAGAGTGATCAATGGGTCTATGTCATTGACTCCGGCACCCTGCTGGAGGACGCGTTCGCCGGTCTGACACTGAAAAGGAAACTCGAGCAGGGTCGAATTCGGCCGGAAAACCTTCCGGCCGCCATCGTCGGAAGGGTCGCGAAGGCGGACCGGGCGACGGTCGACGCCGCCCTGGAGGCGGCTGCGGTCGCCGCCGGCCAGTGGGTGTCCTTCCCACTGGAGACCCGCCTGGAACGCTTCGGGGAGCTGCTGCACGCCCGGCTCGCGGAGAAGGCCCAGGAGATCACCGAGATCCTGGTGGCGGAGGGCCACCCGCTGGCGCTGGCCCGCTGGCAGGTCTCCGGCATGCTCGAGTGCTTCGGCCCGGAGTCGTTGGGCTTCTACCGCTCGCAGATGCTGCAGGAGTTCCACCGCGGCGAGCGCCGGATCGAGGTCCGGCGCCGGCCCGACGGCGTGGTCTGCCTCAACCCGCCGCAGAACGCGCCGCTCTCCAGCGCGCTGCTGGGCGTCACCTCCCTGATGGCCGGCAACTCGCTGGTGATCCGGGCGCCGCGCAGCGCACCGCTCGGCGTGATGTACGTCCTGCACGAGATCGTGGTCCCGGTCCTGGACGAGATCGGGGCGCCGCCCGGCACGCTCAACGTGGTGTGCGGCGACCCGGCGCCGATGCTCTCGGCCTGGCTGGACAGCCCGCACGTCGACGACGTCATGTACTTCGGCAGCAGCGAGAACGGCATCAGGTTCCAGGAGCGCTGCATCGCCGCCGGCAAGAAGCCGATCCTCGAACTGGCCGGCAACGACGCCGTGGTGATCTGGAAGGACGCCGACCTCGACCTGGCGGCCGAGGCGCTGACCGAGAGCTTCTACGGCTCCGGGCAGCTGTGCATGATCCCCAATCAGGTCGTGGTCCACCCCGCCGTCGCGGACGAGCTGATCGAGCACCTGGTCCGCCACGTCGGCCACATCCTGCCGGGCCACCCGAGCCAGCCGGACGTGCTGCTCACCCCGGTGCTGCGCAACGAGAAGTTCTTCCAGTGCCTCCAGGACGCGCTGGACAAGGGCGCCGAACTCGCCTGCGGCGGGCACGCCATGCAGGCCGACGAGACGCGGGACCCCGCGGGCATCTTCCTGGAGCCCACCGTCGTGGTGGTCCGCGGGCTGGAGTCCGCGCGGGAGATCGACGCGGTGCGGCACGAGACCTTCTTCCCGCTGCTGCCGCTGGTGATCGCGGAGGAGGCGCCCGACGAGGTGCTGCTGGAGCGCTTCATCGGCCACCTCAACACCAACGAGTACGGGCTGCGGAACTCCCTGTGGGCCAAGGACCCGGAGGTGGTCGAGCAGGTCCTGGCCCGGGTCACCGTCGGCGGGCTGCTGAAGGTCAACGACTCCCACATCGGCTTCCTGCCCTACCTGCCCACGCACGGCGGCACCGGTCTGACCGGCGGCGTGTTCGGCGAGGCCAACTACCCGATCCTGCGCACCTCGCACATCCAGGGCGTGAGCGTCAGCACCGGTTCGCGCCCCCGGGAGGCGGTCTTCGACGCCTGGAAGGCGCTGGAAGCCCAACGCTCGTGACGCGCCCGGCCGTGGAGCAGTGCACCGGCCCAAACCCGACAAGGAGTCGACAACCGATATGCGCTCACTGGACGCCGCACGCGCGTCGTGCGAGGAGTTCCTGCCCGGCCTGCAGGACAAGCTGGCCGCCGTCCCGCTGACCGAGCTGGAGCAGCCGGGCAGCTCGTCCCTGGACCTGTTCCGCGCCGCCGGCGGCGCCCGGCTGGTCGTCCCCACCAGCTACTCCGGCTCCGGGGCGAACCCGCTGCAGGCGCTGCAGGTGACCCGGGCGCTGGCCCTGCGGGCCCCGTCGCTCGCCGTCGCGACCACCATGCACCACTTCTCGGTGGCGACCCTGTTCACCCTGGCCGAGAGCCTGCAGAGCAGCGGCGTGGAGTGGGCGCTGCTGGAGGGCATCTGCTCGCAGAACCTGCTGGTCGCCTCCGGGTTCGCCGAGGGCCGGCCGAGCCAGGGCATCCTCGCCCCGACCATGCGGGCCCGGGAGACCGAGGGCGGATACCTGATCAACGGCTCGAAGAAGCCGTGCAGCCTCTCGCAGTCGATGGACCTGCTGACCGCGAGCACGGCCCTGCCGCGGGCCGACGGCGGCAGCGACATGGCGGTGCTGCTGGTGCCCCGGCAGGCCGAGGGCATCACCGTGCACCCGTTCTGGTCGTCCTTCGCGCTGGCCGGGGCGGAGAGCGACGAGGTCCGGCTCACGGACGTCTTCGTGGACGAGCGCCAGCTGATGCGGACCGAGCTGGGCGACGCCGGCGAGCTCGACCAGCTCCAGACGGTCGGCTTCATCTGGTTCGAACTGCTCATCTCCGCCTCCTACTTGGGCATCGTGACCGGCCTGGTGGAGAAGGTGCTGAGCAGCGGCCGGGGCAGTGACTCCGACCGGGCCCAGCTGATCACCCGTCTGGAGACCGCCAACCTGCTGCTGGAGGGCGTCGCCCGGATGGTGATGGACGGCGAGGCCGGCAACGAGGCGCTCGGCAAGGCGCTGCTGGCCCGCTACGGCGCGCAGGACGCGCTGGCGGAGACGGCCCACCGGGCCGCCGAGGCGCTCGGCGGGATGGCCTTCATCTCGTCCTCCGACGTCGCCTACCTCACCGCCGCCGCCCAGGGCCTGTCGTTCCACCCGCCGTCCCGCGCGAGCTTCGCAGGCCCCCTGCTGGAGCACACCGCCGGCCGTCCGCTGCGGCTCAGCTGAGGAGTGAGATGAACAGGACTGACGTCGGCTACCAGCCCGCGGAGGTCGACCGCGAGACGCTCGGCCGGCTGTACCGCAGGCGGCTGAACAAGGGCCGGGCCACGCTGGGCGAGCTGTTCGGCGGGCACGTGGAGACCGGCTCCCAGGGCGCGTGGCTGACCACCGCCGAGGGCCGCCGGTTCCTCAACTGCGGCGGGTACGGCGTGCTCCTGATGGGGGCCCGGCACCCGATCGTCACCCGCTACGTCGAGGAGCAGCTGCACCGGCACCCGGTGGCCAGCCGGATCTTCCTGGAGCCGCAGGCCGCGCTGGCCGCGGACGCCCTGGTCAAGGTCGCGCCGAGCGGCCTGGAGCGGGTGCACTTCGCGGGCTCGGGCGCGGAGGCGGTGGAGACCGCGATCAAGATGGCCCGGACGCACGGCAAGGACCGGCTGATCGCCACCCACGGCGGCTACCACGGCAAGACCATGGGCGCGCTCAGCCTCACCGGCAAGGCGCTGTTCCAGGACCCGTTCCGCCCGCTGCTGCCGGGCGTGGACCACGTCCCGTACGGGGACGCCCAGGCCCTGGAGGAGCTGCTGCGGACGATGCCCGGGCGGGCCTGCGTGGTCATCGAGCCGGTCCAGGGCGAGGCCGGGGTGATCGTCCCGCCGGACGGCTACCTGCGGGACGTGGCCGTCGCCTGCCGCCGGCACGACGCGTTCCTGGTCCTCGACGAGGTCCAGACCGGACTGGGCCGCCTCGGCACCTGGTTCGGCGCCGACCGGGAGGGCGTCACCCCCGACGCCCTGCTGGTGGGCAAGGGGCTCAGCGGCGGCATCGTCCCGGTGTCGGCGGTGGTGGCGACCGCGAAGGCGTTCTCGGTCTTCGACAAGGACCCGTACCTGCACACCTCGACGTTCTCCGGGGTGCCGCTGGCGATGGCCGCGGCCCGCGGGGCGCTGGCGGCGATCGAGGAGGAGAACCTGGTCGCCCGCTCGCACGAGCTGGGCGCCGACCTGCGGCTCGGGCTGGGCGACATCGTCCGCCGGCACTTCGGCTCCGCGGTGTCCGCGGTCCGCGGCCGCGGGCTGCTGCTGGGCTTCGAGTTCGCCGAGCCCGGCATCGCCGGCGACCTGCTGATCGAGCTGGTGATGCAGGGCGTGGTGGCGAACCACTCGCTCAACTCGCACCTGGTGCTGCGGCTCACGCCGCCGGCGATCTTGACCCGCGCGGAGGTGGATCACCTCTACGAGGCATTCGACAACGCGTGCCGGAAGCAGGCTGCCCGGTACGCGCCGACTGGTGAAGGCGGAACCGTCCATGCGTAGCGTCGAGGTGACTGTCGCAGTACCCGACGGTGATCCGGTCACCGTCTTCGAGCGGGTGCGGGACTTCGCCCGCTACCCCGAACTGGTGCCGGTGGTACGGGCGGTGACCGTGCACCGGATCGGCGACGCGGAGGAGACCAGCGACTGGGAGGTGTACTTCCGCAACGGCATCCTCCGCTGGACCGAGGAGGACCGGTTCGACGTCGCCGCCCTGACCATCGACTTCTCCCAACTCGACGGCGACTTCGACTCGTTCGCCGGCAGCTGGCGGATCGCCGAGGTCGACGGCGAGTGCCGGGTGCACTTCTCCGCCGAGTTCGACTTCGGCATCCCGAGCCTCGCGGGCATCCTCGACCCGGTCGCGGTGCGGGTGTTCAAGGAGACCATCGCCCGGGTGGTCGTCGGCCTGTTCGGCACGGCCCGGGTGGTCGGCGACGAGGCGGTGGCCCGGGCGGTCGCCGAGCCCGCCGCGGAGATCCCGGACTCCGCACTGGAAGTGGGCTGAGATGGACCAGAAGAACCTGTTCATGACCGGCGCCACGGCCTGGCTGGTGCGCGCCGAGTACGGGCTCGGACTGCTGGTGTCCGTGGTGCTGTTCTTCGCGCACATCGGGGAGGTCCGCTGGCTCCCGGCGGTGCTGCTGTTCGCGTACATCGACGTGATCGGCTACCTGCCCGGCGCGCTCCGCTACCACCGACACCCGGACGCCCCGACCCCCAAGGTCTACTACGTCCTCTACAACACCATGCACAGCATGGTCACCCAGGGACTGGTCGTGCTGGCCTGGATCTGGCTGGCCGGGGCGGAGTGGGCCCTGCTGGTCGTGCCCATCCACCTGTTCGGGGACCGCGCGATCTTCGGCAACTTCCTCAAGCCGTTCGGGCTGCACTTCGAGCCGAAGGCCCACCCGGCCTACCGCCGGTTCTCCAGCGAGTACCTGGCCTCCACCGGCGAGCTGCTGCCGCCCCGGGCGCTGGGCGCCCGGTGACCGGGGCGACCGCCCAGCACCTGTCCGCCGCGGCGGGCCCGAACGAGGCCGACGGCGCCCACCGGCTGATCCTCGAACAGTTCGTCACCGGCGTCGCGGTGCTGACCTGCGGCGACGCGCAGGACGTCGAGGGCGTGACGGTCAGCACCCTGACCCTGGCGTCCCGCCGGCCGCCGATGGTCTCGGTCGCGCTGCGGCGCGGCAGCCGCGGCCTGCAGGCGCTGCTGAGCACCCGCACCTTCGTGGTCAACGCGCTCGGCGCCCGGCAGGCCGACCTGGCACGGCACTTCGCGCGGCGCCACCGCGCGCGGGGCGTCGGCCAGTTGGCGGGCGAGGCCTGGTCGGACCTGGCCGAGGACGGGGTCCCGGTGCTGGTCGGCGCGGTCGGCTGGCTGACCTGCCGGGTCCGCGGAACCGTCGAGGTCGGCGACCACGAACTCGTCCTGGCCCAGGTGGAACGGGCGGTCCGCGGCGCCGGCGCCCCACTGCTCAACTACGCGGGCGGCCTGCACGGGCTGACCGAAGCGACCCTGCACACCGAGAGGGATTGATGACCGTGTCCGAGAACATTCCCGCAGAGGCGGACTGGGAGCGCGCCCCGTCGCTCGTCGACGGCGCCATTGACCTCGAACTGACACCGGCCTCCGCCGACCTGAAGTACTGGCTGGCGGCCGTCCCGCAGGGCACGCTGCGCGGTCACGTGCTCGGCCACGCCGACGACGTGCGCCCGCTGTCGGTGGTCAGCGAGCCGGGCCCGCTCAACAGCGCGCTCACCATGGAGCTCGCCTTCCGCTCGATCGCGGAGGAGAAGGCCACCCGCGCCATCGCGTACATGGTCGCGCTGGCGCCCGACAACGACTGCCTGGAGTTCTACTCCACGCAGCTGCTCGACGAGGCCAGGCACGCCATGGTCTTCCGCAGCCACCTGCTGCAACTCGGCATCCCGAAGGCCGAGTTGTGGCAGTCCGTCGACCGGCTCGCGCAGCGCGACCGGGACGGCGTGCTGGTGCCGCTGGAGGAGTTCGGCCTGCGGGTGCTGCGCGACGAGGGCGACTTCATCGGCGGCGTGCTGGTGCTGACCGTCCTGGTCGAGGGCGTGCTGGCGCCGTCAGCGGAGCTCAGCGAGCGCAAGTGGCGGGTGTTCGACCCGGCCGCCGCGGACATCGAGCGCGGCGCCGGCATCGACGAGATCCGCCACCTCACGGTCGGCAGCGCCATCGTCCGCGACCACCTGCTGAAGCACCCGGAGGACAAGCCGCGGGTGCTGGAGCTGATCCGGGAGGGCTACCGGCTGTGGGGCCGGCTGCCCACCCACGACATGCTCCAGCGGCGCGAGTCGCTGTTCCAGCAGGGCATCGAGGAGCACGGGAAGCTGCTCGGCGACTACGAGGTCTGGCCCGGGCGGCGGCTGGTGGACACCACGGCCGAGGAGCGGATGGCGACCGGGCAGGCCTGGGCCGACCGGATGCAGCGCGCCCGGCTGGCCTACATGGGGCTGGAGGAGGCGATATGACGCAGTCGGACGGCGCCGGGAGGCAGGCGGCGACGGCGAACTACGACGAGATCACCAAGGTGGTCAAGGACGCCGGCCTGATGGACCTCCAGCCGTGGTTCTTCGTCTACAAGATCGTCTCCAACCTGATCCTGCTCGCGGCCGGATGGACGGCCTTCGCGTTCCTCGGGGACAGCTGGCTCCAGCTCGTGGTGGCGGCGTTCCTCGCCTTCTGCTTCGCGCAGACCGACCTGGTCGGGCACGACGCGGGCCACCGGCAGATCTTCCGCACCCGCCGGGCCAGCGACCTGATCGGCTACATCCACGGCAACCTGCTGACCGGAGTCAGCTTCGGCTGGTGGGTCGGCCACCACACCAAGCACCACAACTTCCCCAACCACCTGTCCCTCGACCCCGACATCCTGCGCCGCCAGGTGATCTTCGACAGCGGCGACCGGCACAAGCGCACCACGCCGCTGAGCCGCTTCATCGTGCGCCACCAGTCCTGGATGTTCTACGTGGTGATCATGATGGAGGGCCTGCGCCTGCACCTGTCGGGCTACGTCGCGGCCAGGCGGGGCGCGCTCAAGCGCAACAAGGGCGCCGACCTGCTGATGCTGTCGATCCACCTGGCGGCCTACCTGGCCGCGGTCTTCCTGGTGCTCTCCCCGCTCAAGGCCGTCGCGTTCATCGTGGTCCACCAGGCGCTGTTCGGCTTCTACATGGGCCTGCTGTTCGCGCCCAACCACAAGGGCCTGCCGGTGCGCGACGGCGAGAAGGAGGAGCTCGACTGGATCACCCGACAGGTCGTCACCTCCCGGAACATGCTGCCCAGCCGGATCACCCACTTCTTCTACGGCGGCCTCAACTACCAGATCGAGCACCACCTCTTCCCGAACATGCCGCGCCGGAACCTGCACCGCGCGCAGCCGGTGGTGAAGGACTACTGCCTCACCCACGGCCTGCCCTACGTCGAGGTCCGGCTGCTCAGGTCCTACCTCGACGTCTCCGAGTACCTCGGCGACGTCAGCGACCAGGTGCGGGTGCTGGAGCAGCAGGACGCCTCGCTGGTGTCGGCGGCGGGCCGATGACCAGGGCGGCGGTCATCAGCGGCCTGGGCTCGTGGCTGCCTCCCCGGATCGTCACCAACGACGACCTCGCCCGGGAACTGGACACCGACGACGCCTGGATCCGCAGCCGTACGGGCATCGGGCAGCGGCACACCGCCGACGACCGCACGGCCACCTCCGACCTGGCCGTCGAGGCCGGCCGCCGGGCCCTGAAGTCGGCCGGCCGGGAGGGCGCGGACTGCGTGGTGGTCGCCACCACCACGCCCGACCGGCCGTGCCCGGCCACGGCGCCGCTGGTCGCCACCGGGCTGAACCTCGGCACCGTGCCGGCGTTCGACGTGGCCGCCGTGTGCACCGGATTCCTGTACGGCCTCGGCGTGGCCGGCGGCCTGATCGCCGCCGGAACCGTCGACTCCGTGCTGGTCGTCGGCGCGGAGAAGTTCTCCAGCATCCTCGACCCGCAGGACCGCTCCACCCGGGCGATCTTCGGCGACGGCGCCGGGGCGGTGCTGCTCACCGCCGGCGACCCGGACGCGCCCGGCGCCCTCGGACCGCTCGACCTGGCCAGCGACGGAACGGGCAGCGACTTGATCACCGTCCCGTCGGGCGGCTCCCGGGAGCCGTTCACCGCCCGCACCGGGCCCGGCTACGACCCGTACTTCCGGATGGTCGGGAAGACCGTCTTCCGCAGCGCCGTCGAACGGATGGCGGCCTCCGCGCTGGACGTCGCCCACCGGGCCGGCTGGAGCGTGGACGAGGTGGACCTGCTCGTCCCGCACCAGGCCAACCTGCGGATCATGCACGCCGTCGCGGACCGGATGAAGCTGCCGCGGGAGCGCTGCGCCGTCCACCTCGACCGGGTCGGCAACACCGCCGCGGCCGCCGTCCCGCTCGCCCTGGCCGACGCCGTGGAGCGCGGCGCGCTGCGCCCCGGGGACCGGGTGGTGATGACCGCCTTCGGCGGCGGGATCACCTGGGGGGCCTGCGCCGTCCGCTGGCCCGACGTGACACCGATCTGATCCGACCGCCGCACGCCGCGTCACCGCACGTCATTGCACGTCATTGCACGTCATCGCGCACCGAAACAGAGGAGACCGCTCATGAACGACGTCTACGACCGCCTGGTCGGTCTGCTGACCCGCGGCTTCGGCATCGAGCCGGACGAGGTCTCCACGGAGACCACCTTCAACGAACTGGAGATGGACTCGCTGGCCCTGGTGGAGCTGGGCCTGGCCGCCCAGGACGAGTTCGGCGTCAAGATCGAGGACGACGACATCCGCTCCTCCGACTCGATCGGCCAGGCCGCCGAGGCGATCGCCGCCAAGGCGGTGAGCATCGGATGACGACCGACCGCGAGCCGTTCCACGCCGCGGTCACCGGCGTGGGCATGGTGACCGCGGCCGGGACCGGCGTGAAGGCCGCCTGGGACCGGCTCTGCGAGGGCGGGCGCACCGCGGCCGGGCCGGTCCCCGAACTCGCCGGCCTCCCGGCCCGGTTCGGCTGCGCGGTCGAGGACTTCGACCCGGTCCGCGCGGTGGGACGCCGGAAGGCCTGGCGGCTCGACCGGTGCAGCCAGTTCGCCGTCGCCGCCGCCACCGAGGCGCTCGCCGACGCGGGCCTCGACCCGAGCGGATGGGACGGCGCCCGGGTCGGCGTCGTCCTGGGCAGCGGGATCGGCGGCGCGGCGACCTGGGAGAAGCAGCACCACGTCCTGCTGGAGCAGGGGCCGACCAAGGTGTCCTCGCTGCTGATCCCGATGCTGGCGGTGAACATGGCCGCCGGGTACGTGGCCATGGAGTGCGGTGCGCGCGGCCCGAACCTGGTGACCGCGACCGCGTGCGCCTCGGGCACGACCGCCATCGGCACGGCGCGCGAACTCCTGCGGTCCGGCGCCTGCGACATCGTGATCACCGGCGGGACCGAGGCCTGCATGATCCCCTCGATCATCTCGGGCTTCAGCCAGATGGGCGCGCTGTCCGGGCGCGACGACCCGCAGGCGGCGTCCCGCCCGTTCGACGTCGACCGGGACGGCTTCGTGCCCGCGGAGGGCGCCGCCGTCCTGGTGCTGGAGCGCGAGGCCGACGCCCGGGCCCGCGGCGCGCGGATCCGGGCCAGGGTCAGCGGCTACGGGGCCTCGGCGGACGCCCACAACGCGACCGCGCCGGACCCCGAGGGCGCGGGCGCGGAACTGGCCCTGCGCGCGGCGCTCGCCGACGCCGGGCTCGGCCCCGCCGACGTCGACCACGTCAACGCGCACGGCACGTCCACCCCGCTCAACGACCTCGCGGAGGCCCGGCTGATCCGCCGGGTGTTCGGCGAACGCCCCGCCGTCACCTCCGTCAAGGGCGTGGTCGGGCACGCGCTCGGCGCGGCCGGCGCGATCGAGGCGGTCGCCACGGCACTGACCCTGGAACACGGCTTCATCCCGCCGACGGCCAACCTGGAACGCCAGGACCCGAAGATCGAGATCGACGTGGTGGCCGGGGCGGGACGCACCGCCCCCGTCGAGGTGGCGGTCAGCAACTCCTTCGGATTCGGCGGGCAGAATGCGGTGCTCCTGCTCAGCCGTGCCTGAACCCGGGCCGGCACCCGACGACGAGGAGGGCTGGCCGGCGCACATCGTGGAAGCACTGCTCGGACTGATCAACCCCGAACTGCTGACGGTGATCCAGGACCCGCCCGCGGGCGCGCCCGACATCCGCACCGGGAAGGAGATCTGGTCGCTGCGCCGCTCCGGCGAGGAGCGCAGACCCGCTCAGTGACGGTTGCGGCGCTCCATGTCGAGCAGCCGCCGCTTGCGGGGCAGGCCGCCGCCGTACCCGGTCAGCGACCCGTCGGAGCCGACCACCCGGTGGCACGGGATCACGATCCCCACCGGGTTCCGTCCGTTCGCCATGCCGACGGCCCGGGCCGCCGACGGCCGGCCCAGATCCGCCGCGATGGCCCCGTAGGAGGTGGTGACGCCGTACGGCAGGCGGGTGAGCTCCCGCCACACGGTGCGCTGGAACGCGGTGCCCCGGGGCGCGAGCGGGAGGTCGAAGACGCGCAGTTCCAGCGCGAAGTACGCGTCCAGCTGGCGCTCGGCCTCCTTGAACAGCCCCGGGTCCCGCACCCAGTCCGGCCCGATCTCCGGGCCGTACAGCTGCTCCGTCATGTAGATGCCGAGGATCGAGCGCCCGTCGCCCACGAGGAGCAGGTCCTCGACGGGCGACGGGCTCAGCGTGTACCGGACCGGGCCGTCCAGCGGCTCGGCGAACTCCGTCGGCGGGACGGACGGGGGCTCCGCCGGGAGCGCGAACAGGGTGTCCTGGGCCTGCGGGCCGGTGGGGTCGTCGGGTGCGTGCGGCACGGAGCAAACGTCCTTCGGGGAAACGGCTGGAATCGGTTCGGTCAGGGGGTGAGTACGGACCACAGGTGGTGCAGGGCGTACGAGCGCCACGGGCGCCAGCGCCGGGCCAGCGCCAGCGCGTGGTGCGGGTCGCCGGGCTGGCCGAGCCGCTCCAGCGCCCGCCGGATGCCCAGGTCGGTGGGCAGGAAGACGTCCGGGTCGCCGAGGGCCCGCATCCGGATGTAGCCGGCCGTCCGGGGCGCGATCCCGGGCAGTGTCAGCAGGTGCTCCTCGTTCTCCTCCCGGTCCGTCCCGGGGCCGATCGTCAGCCGCCCGGAGGCGAGCGCCTCGGCCAGGCCGTGCAGGGCCTGCGGCACGGGCAGGTCGGCGGGGTCGGCGGCGGCCAGCGCCTCCGGCGTGGGGAAGGCGTGGGTGAGCCCGCCGTTCGGGGCGGTCAGCGGCTTGCCGTACCGGGCGGTGAGCCGGCCGGCCGAGGTCCGGGCGCTCGCCACCGAGACCTGCTGGCCGAGCAGCGCCCGGACGGCGAGCTCCGCCGCGTCCACGGCGCCGGGTGAGCGCAGCCCCGGCGACCCGGCGACCCGGGGCCCCAGTAACGCGCAGCCGCTCAGCGTCTCGACGACCGCCTGCGGGTCCGCGTCCAGGTCGAGCAGCCGCCGGCAGCGCTGGACGGCGGCGCCGAGGTCGCGCAGGTCGTCCAGCCACAGCCGGGCCCACAGGAAGGGCTGCCCGTCGCTGGGGGACAGCTCGACGACCGCGGTGGAACGGGGGAGCGACAGCACCCGCCGGTACGCGCCGCCGGTGAACTCCTCGACGCCGGGCACCGCCCGGGCGGCGAGGAACCCGAACAGCCGGGCGTGGTCGAGCGGCGGCCGGAACGGGAGCCGCAGCCGGATCGTGCCGACCACGTCGGAGCCGCCCAGGTTGCTGGCCCGCGACCGGAGCTCCGAGGGCGTCCGGGCGAAGACCTGCCGGATGGTGTCGTTGAACTGCCGCACGCTGGAGAAGCCGGCCGCGAACGCGACCTCGGCCATCGGAAGGTCCGTCATCTCCAGCAGGACGCGGGTGGTGTGGGCGCGCTGGGCGCGCGCCAGGGCCAGCGGGCCGGCACCCATCTCCTCGGTCAGCAGGCGGTGCAACTGCCGGACGCTGTACCCCAGTTCACCGGCCAGGCCGGACACCCCGCCGCGGTCGACGGCGCCGTCGGAGATCAGCCGCATGGCCCGTCCGACGACGTCCGCGCGCACGTTCCACTCGGGGGAGCCGGGGGTGGCGTCGGGGCGGCACCGCTTGCAGGCGCGGAAGCCGGCGGTCTGCGCGGCCGCCGCCGACGAGTAGAACCGGACGTTCTCCCGCTTCGGGGTGACCGCCGGGCAACTCGGACGACAGTAGATACCAGTGGTCCGCACAGCGACGAAGAACCAGCCGTCGAAACGGCTGTCCTTGCTGCGCATCGCCTGGTAGCGCTTCTCGTCGTCAATCATCTCTCCATCGTGGCCCACCCGGTGGCCGGAGGCTGGCAGTTTTCGGTCATGGACGGCGGGGACGCCCGCCCCGGCCGCCCGGCGGACGAACACGGCCGAAACCCGCCAGCCCGGTCGCTGTCCTGCTGCGACAGTGAGTCGGCGATCTCCAGGCCATTCATATCGAGGAAGGGACCACGACGATGTCCGAGTCGACCGACCCCTATGTGCTCTCCCCGACCGAAGGCGGACGCCTGTTGACCGGAGCGCCGTGGACCCGCCTGGCGATCGTGGGCGACAGCGCCGCCGAGGGCGTCACCGAGCCGTACGCCGGCTACGGACTGGGCGCCTGGTTCGACCTGGTGGTGCCGGCGCTGCGCACGGTCCAGCCGGAGCTGGTCCACGTCAACCTCGGCCGGCGCAACCTGCTCACCGCGGAGGTCCGGGAGAGCCAGCTGCAGGCGGCCCTGGACTTCGAGCCCGACCTGGTGGTGGCGTTCTGCGGCGGCAACGACGCGTTCCGCCGGGAGTTCGACCCGGACGCCGTCGAGGAGCAGCTGACGGCGCTGTTCGAGCCGCTCAGCGCCACCGGCGCGACGCTGGTGACCTCGGGTTTCTTCGACATCGTCGGCAACCCGCACTTCGACCCGAGGTACCGCGAGGTGGCGCGCGAGCGGCTGGCGGCGATCTCGGTGCGCATGCAGGCCGTGTCGGAGCGACTGAAGGCCGTGTACCTGGACATGCAGAGCCACCCGACGTCCCGGGAGGCCTCGATCTGGTCCGGCGACGGCATCCACCTCAACGCCCGCGGGCAGGCGGTGCTGGGCACCGAGGTGATCCGCGCGCTGGCCGACCGACTCGGCAATCCGGTGCGCTGACCTGGCCGTGTCAGCCCCGTTTCAGCGCCGTGCCAGCCCGACGCCGAAGCATGGTCCGCGCAGTCATCGCTCGGGGACCGTGATGGTCGGCAGAGGAGCTCACCGTGATCGTTATTGGGTACAACGGTTTTACCGACGGCGCTGAAACGTTTGGCCGGCTGTACGGGGCGACCGGCATCGACCGGCACAGCATTCTGGGGCACGACGCGGCGGCTGCCCTGTTCGTGGACGGCGAATTGGTGGCCGCGGTCGAGGAGGAGCGGCTCAACCGGGAGAAGAAGACCTCCGACTTCCCGGTGAATTCCGTGCGCTGGTGCCTGGAGACCGCCGGAAAGTCCCTGGAGGACGTCGATTTCTTCGCCTTCCCGTGGGCCTTCTCGCCCGAACTGACCGCCGACATGATCGGCGACATCAGCGGGGCCGGCCTGACGGTCGAGCAGAAATTCGACCGGCTGCGGCGCTTCGGCGATCTCTACACCGGCCTGGTGAGCAAGGAGGCGATCCTCGCCGACCTCCGGCGGCGCACCGGCCTCGACATCCCGGCGGACAAGCTCGTCCTGGTGCCGCACCACCTCGCCCACCTGATGTGCGGCCACTACCTGGCGGGCGGCGAGGACACCGCCTTCCTGATCAGCGACGGCCGGGCCGAGCGGCTCTCGTCCATCATGGGCGAGGTGCGGGACGGCCGGATCCAGGTCTTCGAGAACACCGTCGTCGGCGTCACCCACTCCCTGGCGCTGCTGTTCGGCGAGATCACCCGCTACCTGGGGTTCATGCCGAACAACGACGAGTACAAGGTGATGGGCCTGGCCGGCTTCACCGGGCCGCGGTCGGACAACCCGCTGCTGAAGCACGTCGTCGAGCTGCAGGAGAACGGCCGGTACGCGCTCGCCCTCGCCAACGAGCCGAGCGGCACCCGGGCCTACTACGGGCTGCTCGACGAGCTCTACGGCGTCCGCGAGGGCGAGCGCGAGGAGCTGGACTTCCGGATCCGGCTGGCCCGGGACGCCCAGGAGATGATCGAGGTCGTCACCGCCCACCAGCTCGGCGCGCTCCAGGCCCGCACCGACCTGCCGCGGCTGGTCTTCGAGGGCGGGCTGGCGCTCAACTGCGTCAACAACACCAAGCTGCTGGAGGAGTCGGGCTTCACCGACATCCAGGTCAGCTTCGGCGCCAGCGACCCGGGCGTCGCGATCGGCGCCGCGGCCTTCGTCAACGGCGTGCAGCGCAGGCCGAGGCGGACGCCCGCCACGCCGTACCTGGGCCCCTCGTACGACGACGACGCGATCACCGCGGCGCTCCGCGAGCAGGCCGAGCACGTCGAGTGGACCGAGCTCGACCCCGCGGACCTCGCCCGGGAGACCGCGAAGCTGCTGAGCGAGAAGACCGTCATCGGCTGGTTCCAGGGCCGCACGGAGTACGGCCCGCGGGCGCTCGGCAACCGCAGCATCCTGGCCAACCCCGGCTTCCCCGACATCAAGGACATCATCAACACCCGGGTCAAGCACCGGGAGCCGTTCCGGCCGTTCGCCCCGGTCGTCCTGGAGCACGAGGCGCCGAAGGTCTTCGAGATGGGCAAGAAGAGCTCCTCGCCGTACATGACCTTCGTCTTCCCGGTGAAGCCGGAGCACCAGGAGGCCATCCCCGGGGCCTGCCACGTCGACGGCACCTCCCGGGTGCAGACCATCACCGACGAGTCGAACCCGCTGCTGGCCGAGCTGCTCCGGACCTTCACCGAACTGACCGGCGTGCCCTGCCTGTTGAACACCTCGTTCAACGTCGCGGGCGAGCCCATCGTCAACTCCCCGGCCGACGCGATCCAGTGCTTCCTCGGCACCGAGATCGACCACCTGGTCCTCGGACGCTTCCTGGTCGGCAAGCGGGCGCCGCAGCGCTGAGCGGGCCGGGAGAGGAGACCGGGTGATGAGCCCGTCCGTGCACGGAATGCTCGACGCGGCCCTCGCCGAGCTGCTCCGTACGTCCGACCGGGCCGTGGCGCTAGACGAGGCGAGCATCGCCGCGGTCGAGTGCGCGCTCCAGATCGTGTCGGCCAAGGAGCAGGTCGGCCTTTCCCCCGCGGACGAGGCACTCGAATCGGCCCGCGAGGCGCTGGCGTCCGCCCGGGCGTCGGTCCTGGCGGCCACCTGTGCCGTCCGCTCCATCGACGAGAGCCGACGTGGAGTCGGCTGAGACGGGAGGTGACCGCGTGGCGCGAACGGAGACCTCGCTCACCCGGGAGCTCGCCGACTGGGCGTCCGGGCTGCGGTTCGCCGACCTGCCGGAGCGGATCGTCGGCGCGGCGACCAGCCAGTTCATGTCCCACCTCGCGGTGCTCCGGGCGAGCCTCGGCCACCCGCTCGGGCGGAGACTGGTCGACGCGTTCGGCCCGCCGACCGCCGCCGACCCCGGCCGGGCCGCCTACGTCCTGGCCGGGCTGTCCTCCTGCCTCTACTTCGAGGACAGCCTGTACGTCGGCCACGTCACCCACTCGTCGATCAACGTGCCGCTGGCCTACCGGCAGGAACGGCGACTGACCGGGCAGCAGCTGCTGGCCGCCCTGGTCGCCTCCGGCGAGTGCGCCGCCCGGGTGACCGCCGCGGCGGCCCTCGGCCCGCTGCGCGGCCAGGGCTCCTCGTACACCCAGCTGATCGGCGCGGCCGCGGCCCGGCTGCACGTGACGGGCGCGCCGGTCCGGCAGTGGGTCGACGCGTGGGGGCTGGCGCTGGCCGCGCCGCCCTGGCCGCTGCGGCGCGCCGTCCTGGGCAGCGACGCCAAGGTGCTCTCGGCGGCGGTGCCGGTGCGGATCGCCCTGGACGCCTGCGACGCGGCGGCGGCCGGGATCGGCGGCGCCGCCGACATCCTCGAACACCCCGGCGGCCTGCTGGCGAAGTTCTCCCAGGTGCCGTCGCCGGAGGTGGTCACGCTCGGCCTCGGCAGCCGCTGGCACACCGACAGCCTGACCATCAAGATGCACCCGGCCGGCGCGTACGTCGACGCCGCCGTCGACTGCGCGGCGCGGCTGCACGGGCAGCTGTCGCCGGCGGACCTGGCCGACATCGAGGAGATCGTCGTCTCCGCCGCCCGGCTGACCATCCACATGGACGGCGAGGGCACCCCGTACCTCGACCGGGAACGGTCGGCGATCATGGCGCTCAACGTGTCCGTCGGCTACAACGTGGCGACGACCCTCGTCACCGGGAGCGTCCGCCCCTCCGACCTGGCCGAACCGGCCCTCGCGGACCCCGTCCGCTGGGAGCTGGCCGCCAAGGTCCGCCTGGAGTACGACGAACAGCTGAGCCGCCGCCTGCTGGCCGCCACCGCCCCGCTCGGGGAGGCGCTGCGCCAGGCCGGCGACCGGGCCCGGGACTGGCTCGCCGCCTTCGCCGGCGGGCCGGCGCTCGCCGACCCGACCCCGCTGGACGAGCCGAGCAAGACCTTCGAACAGGCCGACAAGGCGATCGGCGCCCGGCTGCGCGTCACCCTGCGGGACGGGCGCGTCCTCACCGCGGCCAGTGACAGCGCCCTCGGATCCGCCGGCCCGGAGACCCGCAGGACCCATCGCACGCTCGTCCGGGACAAGCTCGCCGCGACGGGCGTCCCCCCGGAGCTGACGGCCGCACTGGAACGCGTCGCCGAGCTGGACGCGACGGAACTCGACGACGTGGTGCGGGCCGCGCTGTCCTGCCGGTGACCCCGGACCCGCCCTTTCCCCCCGTACCGGAAGACGACTGAGCAGAGAGGTTGCGCACCGTGCCGAACGACGCCCCGCGGTTCTCCTACCCGGTGAAGCGCAAGGACCCGACCAGGCCGCCCGAGGAGTACGCCCAGGCGCTCGCCGAGGAGCCGGTCTGCCCGATCACCCTGGCCACCGGGGACGCCGCCTGGTTCGTGACCCGGTACGAGGACGTCCGGACGGTGCTGTCCGACCGGCGGTTCAGCCGGGAGGCGCTGTTCGCCCCGGGCACCGCCCGCGCCCAGGTCGTCGAACCGGACCCGGACAGCCTGCTCAACATGGACCCGCCGCGCCACAGCGCCCTGCGCAGGCTCGCCAACCGGGCCTTCTCGAACAAGCGGGTGGAGGGCCTGCGCCCGTACATCCAGCAGGTGGCCGACGAACTCCTGGACGCGATGGAGACGATGACCGGCCCGGTCGACCTGGCCGACGTGTACGCCCGCCCGCTGGCGCTGCGGGTGGTCTGCCGGGCGCTCGGCGTGCCGTTCGAGGACCACCCGAAGTTCGGGTCCTGGAGCGACCACTTCATGTCGCTCACCAAGTACTCCGCGGCGGAGATCGTCCGGGCCAACGACGAGATGCGGGCCTACTTCGCCGGCCTGGTGAAGCAGAAGCGGGCCGAACCCGGCGACGACCTGATCAGCGCCCTGGTGCAGATCCACGACGAGGAGGGCGCGCCCTCCGAGGCCGAGATCATCGGGATCGGCGTGCTGCTGCTGCTGGCCGGCCACGACACCACGGTCACGGTGCTGTGCGGCGGCACGGCGACCCTGCTGTCCGAACCCGAGCAGCTCGCCACGCTGCGGGCCGACCCGGAGCTCTACCCCGGCGCCGTCGAGGAGCTGATCCGGCTCAACGGCCCCGGCGGCGGCACCTCCATCCGGATCGCCACCACCGACGTCGAACTCGGGGGCCGGGTCATCCCGGCGGGCTCCGCGGTGCTCGCCTCGGTCGGCACCGCCAGCCGCGACGGCGCCGTCCACCCCGACCCGGACCGCTGCGACATCCGGCGCCCCGAGCGGACGCAGATCGCGTTCGGCGCGGGCCCGCACTTCTGCATCGGCGCCGGTCTGGCCAAGGCCGAACTGGAGATCAGCCTGCGGGCCCTGTTCGAGCGGTTCCCGACGCTGCGGCTGGCGGTCTGCCCGCACGAACTCCGCTGGAAGGACTTCGCGGCGCTGGGCGGCTGGGAGGAGCTGCCCGTCGCATGGGGGTGACCGGGGCGGCGACGACCCCCGCCCCGGCCGGGGCGGCGTTCTTCGACGTGGACGAGACCCTGATCGCGATCCAGAGCATGCCCCGCTTCCTGCGCCACCACTTCGCGGCGTCGGGACGGCCCTCCTCGGCGTTCGCCGACGCGGTCGCGGAGCTCCGTGTGCTGGCGGCCCGGGGCGTGCCCAGGGCCGAAGTGTCACAGGCCTACTACCGGCACTTCGCGGGCAGCGACGTCAAGGAGGTCGCCGAACAGGGCCGCGACTGGTTCGCCTCCGAGCTGGTGGGCGACCGCCTCTTCCTGCCGCAGACCCTCCGGGCCTTCCGGGAGCACGCGGACAGCGGTCGCCCCACCGTCCTGGTCTCCGGCTCCCTCCCGCCCTGCCTGCACCCGCTCGCCGAACTCCTGGGCGCGACCGCGGTGATCTGCGCGGAGCCGGAGGAGGCCGAGGGCCGGTACACCGGCGGCCTGGTCAGGGCGATGATCGGCCCGGACAAGGCGGACGCGGTCCTGAGGTTCACCCGGGAGCGCGGCATCCGCCGGGCCGACTGCCACGCCTACGGCGACCACGGCTCGGACCTGCCCATGCTGCGGGCCGTCGGCCACCCGGTGGTGGTGGGGGACGACCCGACGCTGCGGGACGCCCCGGACGCGGCCGGCTGGCCCCGGCTGCCGGGCGTGGCCTCCGGCCGACCCGATCAGCGAAATTCGGACACCGTCGTCAGGGCTGAAGACTGCGGCCGAATCCCGCCAGCGGGGGGGCCGCGAACCTGCCAAGGTTGATCGAAGTGCCCGCCCTCAAGGAGTAATTGAACACATGACCACGAATTCGGCGGCTCCTTCCGGACAGCCCGGTTTCCCGGTGGTGGTGACCCTGGCGTCCGGCGCGATCTTCCTCTCCATCCTCGACGCCACCGTCGCCAATCTGGCCGTGACGGACATGCACGTCAGCTACCCCACGGCCTCCGCGACGGACCTCACCTGGGTCATCTCGCTCTACGCCATCGTCTTCGCGGCCTTCCTCGCACCGGCCGGCCGACTCGCGGACGTGATCGGCCGGCGGGCGCTCTACACGGCCGGCATGGGCGTCTTCACCGCCATGTCGCTGCTGTGCGCGGTCGCCCCCAACCTGCCGGTGCTGCTGGGCGCCCGCGCGCTCCAGGGCCTCGGCGCGGCGGCCATGATCCCGGCCTCGCTCGCGGTCGTCCTGGTCGACACCCCGCCCGCCCGCCGGGCCGGCGCCATCGGGATCTGGGCCGCCGCCGCGTCGGCGGCCGCGGCCGCCGGGCCCAGCCTCGGCGGGATCCTGATCGACAGCGTCGGGTGGCGGTCGGTCTTCTTCATCAACGTGCCGATCGGCATCGCGCTGCTGGTGGGCATCCGGGTGGTGCCGAAGTCGCGGTCCACCGGCCGGATCCCCGACGCGCTCGGCACCCTGCTGCTGGCCACCGGCGTGTTCCTGCTCGTCCTCGGCGTCACGGAGGGCCCGACCTGGCACTGGGGAGACCTCCGCGTGCTCGGCTGCCTGCTGGCCGGAGCCGTCCTGCTGGGCCTCGCCCTGCTCCGCTCCCGCCGGCACCCGGCCCCCGCCGTGGAGACCGGGCTCTGGAAGAACCGGACCTTCGCGCTGGCCAACCTCGTCTCGCTCTTCTTCGGCGCCGCGCTGTACGCCTGGATGCTGATCGGCGCGCTCTTCCTGGTCGACGTCTGGCACTACTCGCGGATCGCGGCGGGCCTGTCGATGAGCCCGGGGGCGATCCTCTCGGCGATCGTGGCCGGCGTCGTCGGCCGGACGCTGAGTCGGCGCAACCCGCGGATCGTGGTGTCCCTGGGCGCCCTCGCGGTGGTGGCCGCCGCCCTCTGGCTGGCCCTGGCCCTCTCCCCGCACCCCCAGCTGTGGACCATGTGGCTCCCGGTCGGCCTGCTCGCCGGCCTCGGCATGGGCGCCGTCAGCACGGGCGTCTCCAGCGCCGCGGCCCTCTCCGTCGAACCCGCCCGGTTCGCCGGCGCCACCGGACTCAACATGGCGGTCCGCCAGATCGGCGGCGCCCTCGGCATCGCCGCCCTGGCCGCCATCCTCGCCCCCGCGGCCCCCGGCGCCGCCGCCCCCTACGCCCACGTCGTCCTGTTCTGCTGCGCCATGATGGCGATCACCGCCCTGATCGGCCTCGGCCTCTCCCTCCACCACCACAAGCCCGCCCCGACCACCCCCGCCGAAACCCCGCCGAAGCCCCAGCCCGCCCAACGGTGACCCCCCGTACGCACGCCCGGCCCGCCCCCTTGAATGCTGGTCCGGACGCTCCCGGACGTGCGACGATGCCGGTATGAATCGGCTCGCGGGCGCGACCTCGCCGTACTTGCTGCAGCACGCTGACAACCCCGTCGACTGGTGGCCCTGGGGCCCCGAGGCGTTCGAGGAGGCGGAGCGGCGCGGTGTGCCCGTTCTCCTGTCGGTCGGTTACGCAGCGTGCCACTGGTGCCATGTGATGGCCCATGAGTCGTTCGAGGACGAGGCGACGGCCGGGTTCCTGAACGAGCGGTTCGTGGCGGTGAAGGTCGACCGGGAGGAGCGGCCGGACGTCGACGCGGTGTACATGGAGGCGGTGCAGGCGGCCACGGGGCAGGGCGGGTGGCCGATGACGGTGTTCCTGACGCCGGAGAAGGAGCCGTTCTACTTCGGGACGTACTTCCCGCCCGAGCCGCGGCGCGGGATGCCGTCGTTCCGGCAGGTGCTGGAGGGGGTGGACAAGGCGTGGACGGGGCGGCGGGCCGAGGTCGGGGAGGTGGCGGCGCGGATCGGCCGGGATCTCGCGGAGCGGTCCTCGGTGTACGCGGTGGGCAGCGGCATCGGACAGCCGCCCGGGGAGAGTGAACTGCACGGCGCGGTCGTGGAGTTGACGCGGTCGTTCGACGAGCGGCGGGGCGGGTTCGGCCGGGCGCCGAAGTTCCCGCCGTCGATGGTGCTGGAGTTCCTGCTGCGGCACCACGCCCGGACGGGTTCGGAGGCCGCGCTGGAGATGGTGCAGCGGACCTGCGAGGCGATGGCGCGCGGCGGGATCTACGACCAGCTGGGCGGCGGCTTCGCCCGGTACGCGGTGGACGGCACCTGGACGGTGCCGCACTTCGAGAAAATGCTCTACGACAACGCGCTGCTGCTGCGGGTGTACCTGCACCTGTGGCGGGCCACCGGCGATGAGCAGGCCCGCCGGGTCGCGCTGGAGACCGCCGACTTCCTGCTGCGCGAACTGCGCACCGAGCAGGGCGGGTTCGCGTCCGCGCTGGACGCCGACTCGCTGGACGCGGCGACCGGGAGGACGGCCGAGGGCGCGTACTACGCGTGGACGCCCGAGCAGCTGACGGAGGCGCTGGGGGAGGCGGACGCCGCCCTCGCCGTGGAGCTGTTCGACGTCACCGGCACCTTCGAGCACGGCAGTTCGGTGCTGCAGCTCCCGCACGACCCGGCGGATTCGGCCAGGTACCGGGAGATCCGGACGAAGCTGTTCGAGGCGCGGGCGAAGCGCCCCGCCCCGGCGCGGGACGACAAGGTGGTCGCGGCCTGGAACGGCCTGGCGATCGCCGCCCTGGCCGAGGCGGGCGCGCTGCTGGAGCGCCCCGACCTGGTGGAGGCCGCCGAGCGGGCCGCCGACCTGCTGATCGCCGTCCACCTGACGGCCGAGGGCCGGCTGCTGCGCACCTCGCGGGACGGCGTCGCGGGCGCGAACGCGGGCGTGCTGGAGGACTACGCGGACACCGCGGAGGGCTTCCTCGCGCTGTACGCGGTCGGCGGCGAGGCGTCCTGGCTGCAACTCGCCGGGGAGCTGCTCGACCTGGTGCTGCTGCACTTCACGGACGAGAAGTCCGGCGCGCTGTACGACACCGCCGACGACGCCGAGCAACTGATCCGCCGCCCGCAGGACCCCACCGACAACGCCGCCCCGTCCGGGTGGACGGCCGCCGCCGGGGCGCTGCTCACCTACGCCGCGTACACCGGGTCCGCGCGCCACCGCACCGCCGCGGAGCGGGCGCTCGGCATCGTCTCGACGCTCGGCGCCCGCGCGCCGCGGTTCACCGGCTGGGGACTGGCCGTCGCGGAGGCGCTGCTCGACGGGCCGCGCGAGGTCGCGGTGGTCGGCCCGGCCGGCGACGCCGGGCGCGCCGCGCTGCACCTGGCCGCGCTGCGGTCGACCGCCCCCGGCGTGGCGGTGGCGGTCGGCGAGGTCGGCGACACCGAGGTGCCGCTGCTGGCCGACCGTCCGCTGTTGGACGGGAAGCCCGCCGCGTACGTCTGCCGGCACTTCACCTGCGAGCGGCCCACCGCGGACGTCGCCGAGCTGGCGGAGCGCCTGCGCGCGCACTGACGGAGGAACGGCGCCGTCGACCGGAAATCACTGGTCGACGGCGCCGCCGGTGGGGGAGGATGCGCCATGGGCTGGACACTCACCACGTCACTGGACGACTTCCGCACCGCAGCCGGGGAGTTCCTCGCGGCCGACCCCGCCGAGAACACCGTGCTGCTCACCATCCTCGACCGCCTCACCCGGGACGGCCTGCACGTCTACGGCGACCGGTCACCGGTCTTCGGCTGGTGGCACGGCCCGGACGGCGCCGTCGCCGGGGCCTGCCTGCGCACCCCGCCGTACGGGCAGCGGCTCGGCCGGATGCCGGCGGTCGCCGCCGAGGAACTGGCCCGGCGGCTCGCCGCCGACGGCGAGCGCCCCGACGCGGTGGGCGGCGAGCACGGCACCGCCCTGGCCTTCGCCGCCGAGCGGCAGCAGACCACCGGCATCACCTGGCGCCTGGATCACGCCGAACGGCTGTTCCGGCTCGGCGAGTTGACGCCTCCGCCGGCCCCGCCCGCCGGTCGCGCCAGGCTCGCCGCCCCCGCCGACCGGGAGACCGTCGCCCAGTGGCTGGTGGACTTCTGCGTCGAGGCCGAACTCCGGGCCCCCGCCGATCCGTTCGCCGACGCCGACCAGCGGATCGCCGCCGAGACCCTGCTGCTCTGGGAGACCGACGGCCGACGGGTGGTCGCGCTCGCCGGGGCCAGCCCCGCCGTCGCCGGGATGTCCCGGATAGGCCCCGTCTACACCCCGCCCGCCGACCGCGGCCACGGCTACGCCAGCGCGCTGACGGCCGCCGTCACCGTGCACGCGCAGTCGCGCGGCGCGGACGAGGTGCTGCTCTACACCGACCTGTCCAACCCGGTCAGCAACGCGATCTACCAGCGGCTCGGCTACCGGCCGGTCAACGACGCGGCCGAGGTCGCCTTCGAGTAGCACGCCACGAGAAGGGCCCCGGGGAGAACCCCCTGGGGCCCTTTCGCATGCCCCGGGCGCGGGCCTCGGCGAGGACCTCAGGCGCGGGCCCCAGGCGCGGGCCCCAGGCGCGGGCCTCAGCGAGGACGCAGGGTGCGGTAGCCCGGGTGGACGCCGGGGGTGAGCTGCTGCTGGGCGGCGATCCGACCGAGCAGCGCGATCAGCTGGGCGTGCTCCTCGGGGGCGAGGGCCTGGGTGACGTCCTGCTCGTGAGCCATGGCGGTGTCGCGCAGCCGGCCCAGCAGGGCCAGGCCCCGGTCGGTGAGGTGCAGGGCGTACAGCCGGCGGTCCTCCGGGTTGCGGCGGCGCTCGATCAGGCCGCGCTGCTCCAGGCCGTCGGCGAACGGGACGAAGCGGCTGGGCGGCATGCCGAGCGCGTCGGCGAGTTCGCGCTGGCTGCGGCCGGGGGTCTGCACCAGCAGCCGGAGCAGGCCGGCCTGCGCGGGGGTGAGGTCGAGCTCGGCGATCCGCTGCGCGAACCGCTCGGCGGCGTGCGCGCCGAGCTGTGCCAGCAGGAACGCCGCCCCGCCGCCCGGGCCGGGCGGCCCCTGCGGTCCGCCGCCGCGCCGGTCCGGCTGGTCCGGCTGGTCCGCCTCTCGATCCATGCTCATGCCGACATCGTACCCGTTTGACAATCGTTCCACGGTGTAATCATTATTTCGAGTGTATCGATGGATGCGTGTCCACGGACGTCATGGGAGGAACCATGAGCACCACCGCCCCGCCCCGCCCGGCTCCCGCCGGCCGGTCGAAGAGCCGCCCGCAGACCGGCCCGCCACTGCTCGCCCCGACCGTCTCGGTCACCGCGCTGACGATCGCCTACACCGTGGTCAACCGCGCCACCCCGCACCCGGACGCCACCGGCGCCGAAGTGGTGCGGTACGCGCAGGAGCACGGCGGGGCGGCCCGGCTCGGGGCGCTGCTGCTGCTCGCCGCGGCGGTGCCGCTGGCACTGTGCGCGGCGCTGCTCTACCGGCGGCTGCGGGCGCTCGGTATCACCGCGCCCGGCTCGGCGATCACGCTGGTCGGCGGCGTGGTCGCGGCGTCCGCGCTGGTGCTGAGCGCGGCCGCCGGGTGGGCGGGCGGCCGGCTGCCGGCCGACGCGCCGCCGGCGCTGGGCCGGGCGCTGGCGGACGTGTCGTTCCTGGCCGGCGGTCCCGCGTTCGCGGTCGGCTTCGGCCTGCTGGCGGCGGGTGTCTCGGTGTCGGCGATGCTCGCCGACCTGCTGCCCCGCGCAGTGACCTGGGCCGGTCTGGTGGTGGCCGCCGCCGGGATGCTCGCGCTGTTCGCCCTGGTGGCGGACGGCTTCATGTACCTGCTGCCGGTGGTCCGGTTCGGCGGCCTGGTGTGGCTGCTGTTCGTGGCCGCCCTGCTGCCGAAGACCCGCCGCCGCAGCACCGAACACTGACCGAACGAAGCGCAGACACAAGGGAGTTGAGCGAGATGACCGGAACGTACGCGGAGCTGGAGGGCCGGACGGTGGTGGTCACCGGCGGTTCGCGCGGGATCGGCGCGCACACCGCGCGGGCGTTCGCCGCGCAGGGCGCGTCGGTGTGCGTGGTCGGCCGGGACGAGGCGGCGCTGGCGGCGGTGGTCGGGGAGATCACCGGCGCGGGCGGCGAGGCGACGGCCGCCGTGGCCGACGTGACGGACGCGCGGGCGCTGGACGGCGTGCGCCGGTCGGTGACGGAGCGGTTCGGCGAGGTGGACGTGCTGGCGGCGTTCGCCGGCGGTCAGGGCTTCCCGGTGCCGACGGCGGAGCTGTCCGAGCAGCGCTGGCGCGAGGTGCTGGACTCCGACCTGACCTCGGTGTTCCTCACCGTGCAGGCCTTCCTGCCGGGCATGCTGGAGCGCGGCTCCGGCAGCATCCTGACGATGTCCTCGGCGGCCGGCCGGCAGCCCAGCGGCGCCAACCTGGCGTACGGGGTGGCCAACGCGGGCGTGGTGATGCTGACCAGGCACCTGGCCACCGAGCTGGGACCGCACGGCATCCGGGTCAACTGCCTGGCCCCGTCGGCGATCCTGACCGAGAAGGTGCAGGCCCGGATGCCCGCCGAGGTGCAGGCCAAGGTCGCGGCCACCCACCCGCTGGGCCGGCTCGGCACCCCGACGGACGTGGCGGAGGCCGCGCTGTTCCTGTCCTCCGACGGCGCGGGCTGGCTGACCGGCCTGACGGTCGACGTGGCCGGCGGCCGCATCACCAACTAGGGAGCGCTCTCACTCCCAGTCCCAGCGCAGCCCGAGCAGGCAGGGCGGCAGGCCCTCGGCCACCAGGTGCGCGCAGTGGTGCCCGTCGAGCGTCAACTCCTCGGTCTCCCGGGGGGATTGTCCGGGAGCGCGGACGGTGAAGCGGTCGCAGCGGACGGGCAGGGCGGCCGGGTCGAAGGTCACCTGGAGCACGTACTGCCCGGCGCCCGCGTTGAAGCCGCGCACGTACTCGCGGCTGGGCTGCGACGACGGCGATTCGTCGAAGCCGTAGCCCAGCAGGTGGGTGTCGCCGGTGCGCAGGCGGCGGTCCAGCAGGAGTTCGGCGACCAGCAGGTGCGCGGCCGGGTCGCGGCGGATCCGGCCGGGCCGGCAGTTCTCCTCGGCCCGGACCCGGACCCGGTCGATGTCGCAGCCGGGGTCGCCCTGGTAGATCGCCAGGTAGCGGTCGATGCCGTCGCGGTGGGCGCGCAGCACGTGCTGGGAGTCGCGGCGCTGCAGCCGCCGGTCCGCGCCGACCCGGATCCGTTCGATGTGGGTGACGGTGTGCAGGCCGGTGTCGGGCGGGCCGGAGAGGACGGCGAGCAGGCCGTCCACCGCCTCGGCGGGGGTGATCAGGTCGCGGTAGGGGCGGACCGGCGGCGCGGCCGGGTCGGGGGTGCTGCGGCGGGGGCCGAGCAGCCGGGTGAGCGAGTGCTCGGGCAGCTCCAGCACCTCTTCGAGCACGGCGACGGCGCGCAGCGACTCGGCCCGTTCGGGGCGGCGCCGGCCCTGCTGCCAGTAGCTGAGGCTGGTGACGCCGACCTGGACGCCGCGCTGCGCGAGGCGTTGGCGCAGCCGGTGGAGCGCCAGGCCGCGGGCGGCGATGGCGGCCCGCAGGGCGAGGTGGAACGGTCCGGTGCGCAGGGCGAGGGCCAGCTCGGGCGGTGCGGTCGGCTGCAAGGCCACCTCCTCAACTGAGCGTGAATATTCACACCTTGTGGACGGCCTGTCACCGCCCCGGTCGATATTCGCGCTGCCCAGCGAGGCCGCGTTCACACCTCGGCGGGGGACGTTCACACCCGGACTCCGGGGCCCGGCACGGCCGTTGACCGCCCGGCGTCAACGGCCGGATGCTCATCGGCAGCGCGTCCGGACGCCGCCCCCCACACCCACTCCTCTGCCAGGAGGACATCCCCCATGTCACCCACCCCGATGCGGTTGCGTCGGACGGTCGCCGCCCTCGCCCTGGGCGTCCTCGCCCCGGTCCTGAGCGCGGCCGCCACCACCCCCGCCGCGGCCGCCACCACCCCCGCCGCGATATCGCCCGCCGCCGTGAAGCCGCAGGCCCCGGCCCTGGCCGGCACCGCGCGCACCCTCAACCTGACCATGCAGGCCCAGCAGCAGAGCAACTGGTGCTGGGCGGCGAGCGGCAACACCATCGCCGCGTACTACGGCTACAGCTACAGCCAGAACCAGTTCTGCAACGCCGCGTTCGGACGCTCCGCCAACTCCACCTGTCCGAACAGCCAGGCCAGCCTGGCCGAGGTGCAGAACGCGCTGTACGCGTTCGGCATCAACCCGGGCTCGTACGTCAGCGGCTACCTGCGGTACGCCACCGTGCAGGGCGAGATCGACGCCGGCCGGCCGGTGGAGACCCGGATCCAGTGGAGCTCCGGCGGCGGCCACATGAACGTGCTGTACGGCTACGACAGCGGCAACAACTGGCTGTACTGGGGCGACCCGTGGCCGTCCAACTACCGCTACAACTGGGGCGACTACAACTACTACGTGAGCAACGGGTCGTTCTCCTGGACCCACTCCCTGTACCGGATCGGCGCGTGAGGAGCCCCGTCATGAGCAGCCACCGCGTCCGACTCGTCCGCGCCGCAGCAGCCCTCGCCGCGGCCGCCGCCCTCGGCCTCGCCGCCGCCCCGCAGGCGCAGGCCACCGACCGGCAGACCGGAGCCGGCGACCTCGCCGCCGCCCGGGCCGCCGCCCAGAACCCTTCCGTGCTCGACCAGTTGGGGCACTTCTTCGCCCGCGGGGGAGTGCCCCCGACCCAGCCGCTGGCGATCGCCCCGAGCGACGAGGCGCAGGCGGCGAAGGCGGCCGCGCCCCGACTCAGCGGCGACACGGTGCCGGTCCGCACCCTCGACGCCGGGTTCGTGGCCGGCCGGCCCGGCGCGCCGGTCGCCACCGTCGAGTTCGCCGCCACCAAGGCCGTCGCCGCCGACGGACAGAGCGCCTCGGTCTGGACGGCACAGCAGAACGGCAGTTGGCGGGTGGTCAACATCGCCTCCGGCAGCGACGAGACCGACTACGCGGCCCGGGCCGCCGCCGACGGCGGCACCGCCTTCCGCGAACCGCAGCTCGGCGCCTGGTACGAGCTCAAGGACGGCCGGGTCCTGCCGCTCGACGACACCGCCCGCCGCTCGGTCGGCGCGCACGGCGTCACCGTCGCCGCCTACCAGCAGCTGGTCCACCAGCGGTACGGCGACAAGCTGCCCGGCTCCGCGTACGACACCGCCGGCAGGGCGGGCGGCTTCCAGGCCGACCCGGCCGAATCCCGCAGTGCCGCGCCGCTGCTCACCGCAGGCGCCGCGCTGGGCGCAACTGCCGTGGCAGGCGCGGTGATCGGGGTGCGCAGCCGGCGCCGGAAGGCCTAGGCCCCGGCGAACGTCCGCCGGTAGGCGAGCGGCGAGACGCCGATCGCCGAGTGCAGGTGCTGGCGCAGCGACACCGCGTTGGCGAAGCCGACCCGGCCGGCGATCTGGTCGACCGTCAGGTCGGTGGCTTCGAGCAGGTGACGGGCCAGGGCGACGCGCTGCTGGGTGAGCCAGCGGCCGGGGCTCTGGCCCGTCTCGTCGTGGAAGCGGCGGGCGAAGGTGCGGCTGCTCATCGCGGCGTGCCCGGCGAGTTCGGCGAGGGTCAGCGGCCGGTGCAGCCGGGCCAGCGCCCACTCGCGGGTGGCGGCGGTGCCGGTCGCGCCGGCCGCGGGGACGGGCTGCTCGATGTACTGGGCCTGGCCGCCGTCGCGCCACGGCGGGACGACGGCCAGCCGGGCGGCGTGGTTGGCGACGGCCGCGCCGTGGTCGTTCCGGAGCACGTGCAGGCACAGGTCGACGCCGGAGGCGGCGCCGGCCGAGGTGAGGATGTCGCCGTCGTCGACGAACAGCACGTCCGGGTCGAGCCGCACCTTGGGGAAGAGCTCGCGGAACCGGTCGGCGAGCGCCCAGTGGGTGGTGGCGGGCCGGTCGTCCAGCAGGCCGGCGGCGGCCAGGACGAACGCGCCGGTGCAGATCGAGATCAGCCGGGTGCCGGGCCGGATCATCGCCAGCGCCTCGGCCACGGCCGGGTCGGGCGCGCCGGTGGCGAGCGCCAGGTCGAAGGGCGGGATCACCACGCTGTCGGCCGTGCGCAGCAGCTCCGGGCCGTGCGCGACGGCGACGGTGAAGTCCGCGTCGGAGCGCACCGGCTGCCCGTCGACGGTGCAGGTGGCCAGCTCGTAGCGGTCCCCGGCGGCGGCGAACACCCGCCTGGGGATGCCGAGTTCGAACGGGTACACGCCCTCCAGGGCGAGTACCGCGATCCGGTGCGGCGGTGTCTTCGCGGGGTTCGGCACCTCGGCCCTCCTGGCAGGATCCCATCGGACGGTGACCATCATGCCACTCCCGCGGGCGCCCCGGGCGGGCCAGGCTGGAGGCATGACGACGAACACGATGCGAGCGATCAGCCAGGACGTCCTGGGCGGCCCCGAAGTCCTGCAGCTGGTGGAACTCCCGCGCCCCGTGCCCGGCACGAGCGAGATCCTGGTGAAGGTCCGGGCGGCCGGCCTGAACCCGACGGACTGGAAGCACCGGGCGAGCGGACTGTTCCTCGGCGAGCCCCCGTTCGTGCTCGGCTGGGACGTGGCCGGCACGGTGGAGGCGGTCGGCTTCGGCGTCACCCTGTTCGAGCCCGGCGACGAGGTCTTCGGCATGCTGCCCTACCCGCACGGCGTCGGCTCCCACGCCGACTACGTGACCGGCCCCGCCCGGGCGTTCGTGCGCCGGCCCGCCGGCGTCGACGTCGTCCAGGCCGGCGCGCTGCCGCTGGCCGCACTGACGGCCTGGCAGGCGCTGGTCGACACCGCGCAGGTGAAGGCCGGCGACCGGGTGCTGGTGCACGCCGCGGCCGGCGGCGTCGGACACCTCGCCGTGCAGATCGCCAAGGCCCGCGGCGCGTACGTGATCGGCACCGCCGGCGCGGGCAAGCACGACTTCCTGCGCGGCATCGGCGTGGACGAGCCGGTCGACTACCGGAGCAGGGACTTCGCCGAGGCGGTCCGCGACGTCGACGTGGTGCTGGACACCGTCGGCGGGGAGTACCAGCTGCGGTCGCTGCGCACCCTGCGCCCGGGCGGCCTGCTGGTGTCGATCCTGCCCGTCCCCTTCGAGGGGCTGGCCGAGGAGGCCGACCGGCTCGGCGTGCGCACCGCGATGATGCTGGTGGAGGCCGACCACGCCGGGATGGCCGCCGTCGCCGACCTGGCCGAACGCGGCCTGCTGCGCGCCGAGATCGCCGGGACCTTCCCGCTGGAGCACGCCGCGAAGGCGCACGCCCTCGGCGACACCGGCCGCACCACCGGCAAGCTGGTGCTGGTGAACTGACTCGCCGTCAGTGCCGGCCGAGCTCCTGCAGGTGCCGCAGGGCCCGGTCGAGCAGGTCGGCGAGGTCGTCCCGGCCGCCGCGGTCGGCCCAGTACAGCGAGGTCTCGGCGAGTGTCGCGGAGACCACGGCGGCGGTGATCCGCAGTTCGAGGGTGGGGGCGTCCGATCCGGCCCGTTCGGTGAGCAGGTCGAGCAGCATCCCGGTCGGCTGGTTGGCGCCGTCGAGCATCCGGGCCCGCAGCGCCGGCACCGAGGCGGTCAGCCGCATCCGCTCGTACAGCTCCGCCCGCTCCTGCTCGGCGATCCGGCGGACCAGCTCGACCAGCACCTCCCGGACGGAGGTGAGGAACGGCTCGTCCGCCGGCCGGGCCCGGATCGCGGCGGCCATCAGCGGGTCGTACTCGTCGGTGAGGACCAGATCCTCCTTGGTCGGGAAGTACCGGAAGAACGTCGCCGGGGAGACCTCCGCCGCCGCCGCGATCCGGTCGACGGTGGTGGCCTCCCAGCCCTGCTCCGCGAACAGCCGGAAGGCCTCCCGGCGCAGGGCCTGACGGGTCTTCAGCTTCTTGCGCTCGCGCAGCGACATCGGGGCTTCGACCAGCTCCTCCAGCGAACCGGGGGAGGCTTCGGACGGGCGGGGCCGGGCGCTGCGCGGGGTGCTCATGCCGACGATTCTCCGGGATCGCCGACCGTCGCGGCCAGCGGCCGCGGCCCGGGAGCGGTCGGCGCGGCGGGCTCCGGAGCGTCCGGCGCGGCCGGGTCGCCGCCGCTCGGCATCCGGGCCGCGACCAGCACCGCGGACAGCGCGGCCAGGATCCCCGCGACCAGCGTCACCAGGCCCATGCCGTGCACGTACGCGCCGTGCGCGGACCCGGCGAGCGCCGGGTCGCCCAGCCGTTCGGCGACCGCGTCGGCGGCGATCACCGAGCCGCGGGCCAGGCGCGCGGCGTCCGCCGGGAGCGCGGAGACGTCCAGCGCGGAGCGGTAGCCGGCCGCCAGCAGGCTGCCGAACACGGCGACGCCGACCGCGCCGCCGACCTGGCGGAGCGTCTGCACCAGCCCGGCGCCGACCCCGGCCTCGGCGGGCGGCAGCAGGAGCAGCGCGGAGGCCGTCGCGGTGATCAGCACCAGGCCGAGCCCGGCGCCGAACAGCGACAGCCACAGCGCCGTCCACCCGTAGCCGTCGCCGACCGCGGTGCGACTGCCGAGCAGCAGCGCGAGGGCGGTCAGCGCCAGGCCGGTGGAGATCACCCCGCGCGGGGCGAACCGGCGCACCAGGCGTTCGGCGAGCCGGGCGGCGACCAGCAGGCCGCCCATCATCGGCATCAGCCGCAGTCCGCTGCCGAGCGCGTCGGTGCCCAGCACGCTCCGGAAGTAGGCGGGCAGCACGAAGAATCCGCCGAACAGGACGACTGAGACCAGGGTGACGGCGATCGCGCACCAGCGGAACACCGGCTCGGCGAGCAGTCGCAGGTCGAGCATCGGGTGGTCCGGCCGGCGGCTGCGCAGCACCAGCGCGGTCAGCGCGACCACCGAGCCGAGCAGCGCGCCGAGCACCGGGGCGTCGCCCCAGCCGCGTTCGGCGCCCTCGATGATGCCCCAGGTCAGCGCGGACAGCCCGGCCGCGGCGAGGGCGGCGGCGGGCAGGTCGAGCCGGGGCGCGGCCGGGTCGGCGGACTCGGGGAGCAGCAGCAGGCAGGCCAGCACGCCGAGTACCACCAGCGGCACGTTGATCAGGAAGATCGAGCCCCACCAGTAGCCGCGCAGCAGCAGCCCGCCGACGATCGGCCCGAGCGGCACGCCGAGCGCGGTCATGGTGGTCAGCAGCGCGGTGGCGCGGCGCTGTTCGGCGGGCGGGAAGACCGCGGGGATCACCGCCATCGACATCGGCATCACGAACGCGGCGGCCAGGCCCATCGCCGCGCGGGCGGCGATCAGCGATCCGGGGCCGGAGGCGAGCGCGCCGAGCAGGGAGGCCGCGCCGAACAGGCCGAGCCCGACGACCAGGGCGCGGCGGCGGCCGAAGCGGTCGCCGAGCAGGCCGGCCGGCAGCAGGGCGGCGGCGAACACCACGGTGTAGGCGTCGACGATCCACTGCTGCTGCCCGGTGCCGACGTCCAGCTGTCGGGCCAGGTCGGGCAGGGCGACGTTCAGCACGGTGGTGTCGAAGCCGATGACGAGCACGGCGAGCGCGACCGCGACAAGTGCGATCCAGCGCCGCGGGTGTGGAGCAGACATGACGGAACCCCCATCCGATGGTTACTCTCAAGTGAAAGTAGCTCTCAAAAGATGGCGAGTGTCAACCGAAGCCCGTGCTGCGGGATCCCCACTTCTGGAATTGATGCGCTGTTGATCCCCTGTTCGCCCGCGCTGAGTGCCGAACGTGTCACTGTAGGTGGGGAGTTCTCTGACGATCTGTCAGATAACCTGTCGGCCGGTGGGAGGTTTGCCAATGGAGTACGGAGCGACCGGGTTCTGGAGCGGCGTGGTCGGTGTGCTGGCCGCGCTGGCCGTCATAGCCGGGTACTTGATCGGCGGGGCCCGCGTGGTCTGGCTGGTCTCCGCGGTCGAAGTGCTGGCCGTGATGGCCTGGGTCGCGTACCGCTTCCGCGGCCGGGCGCACCAGCGCGCGGCAGGCGAAGGGCCCGACGCGGCGCACTGCGAGCGCTGCCGTCGGGCCCGGGAGCGGCTGGAGGCGAGGGCCGCCCAGCCGGCGCGGTACTGAGGGGAGGGGCGCTGCCGTCGGGCAGCGTCGCCGAGCAGGAACGGTGCGGCGGCGGATCAGCCGGCGGCGGTGTACGCCACCAGCGAGACCCCCACGTACTGCACGATGAACGCGCCGAGGGTGAAGGCGTGGAACACCTCGTGGAAGCCGAACCAGCGCGGTGACGGGTTCGGGCGCTTGAGGCCGTAGATCACTCCGCCGATGGTGTAGAGCGCGCCGCCGACGATGATCAGCGTCAGGACGGCCGCGCCGCCCTTGTGCAGGAAGTCCGGCAGGAAGAACACCGCCGCCCAGCCGAGCGCCACGTAGCACGGGGTGTACAGCCAGCGCGGAGCGCCGACCCAGAACACCCGGAACGCTATGCCGGCCAGCGCGCCGCCCCACACCAGCCACAGCAGCACCTGCTGTCGCGCGCCCTCCAGCAGCAGCATGGTGAACGGGGTGTAGGTGCCGGCGATGATCAGGAAGATGTTGGCGTGGTCCAGTCGGCGCAGCACCGCCTCGCCGCGCGGCCCCCAGGTGAAGCGGTGGTACACCGCGCTCACCCCGAACAGCATCCAGGCGCTCACCGAGTAGACGACGCAGGCGACCCGCGCCGCCGTCGAGTCGGCCAGGCAGATCAACACGATTCCGGCGGCCAGTGAGGCCGGGAACATGCCGGCATGCAGCCAGCCGCGCCACTTGGGCTTGACGAGTTCGAGGGCTTCCGCGGTCATGGGCAGCATCTTACGGAACCGTAGGTTACCGGCGCGTAGGAAAGTGGTGATCCTCACTTTTAGACTTTCTGGAGTGTTAGGGGAGTGTGATCAAGGGCTCTCGGAGGCTCGCGGGGGACGGTTTCGGCCAGTCCAATAAGACACTCCGTAGTAAAGATCTCGTCAATGACGCCATTTCGACGAATGGAGGGCCGGTTGGCGGGTCTACCGTGTAAGGACCCTCAACCCCCGCGACACCGTCTCCTGGCCGAGATGGTGTGAAACGGAGCGATCGTGTCGTCTCAGATCTCTGCGCTCACCGAGTCCGCGCCCACCCGCCACCAGCGCCTGGTGGAGTGGGTCAACGAGATTGCCGAGCTCACCCAGCCCGACCGCGTGGTGTGGTGCGACGGCTCCGAGGAGGAGTACCACCGCCTCGCCGAGCAGCTCGTCGCCCAGGGCACCTTCACCAAGCTCGACGAGACCAAGCGGCCGAACTCCTACTACGCGGCCTCCGACCCGTCCGACGTCGCCCGCGTCGAGGACCGGACCTTCATCTGCTCGGAGAAGGAGGAGGACGCCGGCCCGACCAACCACTGGAAGGCCCCCGCCGAGATGCGGGAGATCTTCTCGGGTGAGAAGGGCCTGTTCCGGGGCGCGATGAAGGGCCGCACCATGTACGTGGTGCCGTTCTCCATGGGCCCGGTCGGCTCCCCGCTGGCCGCGTACGGCGTCGAGATCACCGACTCCGCCTACGTCGCCGTCTCGATGCGCGTGATGACCCGCATGGGCCAGGCCGTGCTCGACCAGCTCGGCGAGGACGGCGAGTTCGTCAAGGCCGTGCACACCGTCGGCGCCCCGCTCGCCGAGGGCGAGGCGGACGTCGCCTGGCCGTGCAACAGCACCAAGTACATCTCGCACTTCCCGGAGACCCGCGAGATCTGGTCCTTCGGCTCCGGCTACGGCGGCAACGCCCTGCTCGGCAAGAAGTGCTACGCGCTGCGCATCGCCTCCACCATGGCCCGCGACGAGGGCTGGCTGGCCGAGCACATGCTGATCCTCAAGCTCACCCCGCCGTCCGGCGAAGCGAAGTACGTCGCGGCGGCGTTCCCGTCCGCCTGTGGCAAGACCAACCTCGCCATGCTCCAGCCGACCGTCCCCGGCTGGAAGGTCGAGACCATCGGCGACGACATCGCCTGGATGCGCTTCGGCGCCGACGGCCGCCTCTACGCGATCAACCCCGAGGCCGGCTTCTTCGGCGTCGCCCCCGGCACCGGCGAGGACACCAACGCCAACGCCATCAAGACCCTCTGGGGCAACACGGTCTTCACCAACGTCGCCCTCACCGACGACGGCGACGTGTGGTGGGAGGGCCTCACCGAGGACGCCCCCGCGCACCTCACCGACTGGCGCGGCAACGACTGGACCCCCGAGTCCGGCACCCCCGCCGCCCACCCGAACGCGCGCTTCGCCGTCCCCGCCTCGCAGTGCCCGACCATCGCCGACGAGTGGGAGGACCCGGCGGGCGTCCCGATCTCCGCGATCCTCTTCGGCGGCCGCCGCGCCACCGCCGTCCCGCTGGTCACCGAGTCCTTCGACTGGCAGCACGGCGTCTTCCTCGGCGCGAACATCGCCTCCGAGAAGACGGCCGCCGCCGAGGGCACCGTCGGCGAGCTGCGCCGCGACCCGTTCGCCATGCTGCCGTTCTGCGGCTACAACATGGGCGACTACTTCGCGCACTGGCTGAAGATCGGCGCCGAGGCCGACGCCTCGAAGCTCCCGAAGATCTACTACGTCAACTGGTTCCGCAAGAACGCCGGCGGCAAGTTCGTGTGGCCCGGCTACGGCGAGAACAGCCGCGTCCTGAAGTGGATCGTCGAGCGACTCGAAGGCACCGCGGAGGGCGTCGAGACGCCGATCGGCGTGCTGCCGACGGTCGAGGGCTTCGACCTCGACGGGCTGGAGATCCCGGCCGCCGACCAGGAGCTGCTGTTCTCGGTCGACAACGAGTTCTGGAAGCAGGAGGCCGCGCTGGTCCCGGCCCACCTGGAGATGTTCGGCGAGCACACGCCGAAGGAGCTGTGGGACGAGTACCAGGCCCTGGTCGAGCGCCTCGGCTGAGGCGGTAGCACCGAACGGCAGGATCCGGTCGAAGACGGCAGTCCCGTCCTCGGCCGGATCCTGTCGTGCGTTCTACGGCTGGACGTAGCCGGAGAGGAAGTCGCCGATGCGGGTCACGGCGTCCGTGATGTCCTCCGGGTGGGGGAGGGTGACCAGGCGGAAGTGGTCGGGGTCGGGCCAGTTGAAGCCGGTGCCCTGGACGATCAGGATCCGCTCGGCGCGCAGCAGGTCGAGGACCATCTGCGCGTCGTCCTTGATCTTGTAGACCTGCGGGTCGAGTCGCGGGAACGCGTACAGCGCGCCCTTCGGTTTCACGCAGGAGACGCCGGGGATCTCGTTGAGCAGCTTGTACGCGGCGTCGCGCGAGGCCCGCAGCCGTCCGCCGGGCAGGACGAGGTCGCGGATGGACTGGCGTCCGCCGAGTGCCGCGGCGACCGCGTGCTGGGCGGGCATGTTGGCGCACAGGCGCATCGAGGCGAGCACGTTGAGGCCCTCGATGTAGGAGCGGGCGCGCTGGCGGTCGCCGGAGAGCACCATCCAGCCGCTGCGGAAGCCGGCCACCCGGTAGGACTTGGACATGCCGTTGAAGGTGACGCAGAACAGGTCCGGCGCGAGGGTGGCGAGCGGGACGTGCTCCACACCGTCGTAGAGGATCTTGTCGTAGATCTCGTCCGCGTAGATCACCAGCCGGTGCTGCCGGGCGAGTTCGACGATCCCTTCCAGCAGTTCGCGCGGATAGACGGCGCCGGTGGGGTTGTTGGGGTTGATCACCACGATCGCCCGGGTGCGGTCGGTGATCTTCGCGGCGATGTCGGCCAGGTCGGGGTACCACTCGGCCTGTTCGTCGCAGCGGTAGTGGACGGCGGTGCCGCCGGCCAGCGAGACCGAGGCCGTCCACAGGGGGTAGTCGGGGGCGGGGACGAGGACCTCGTCGCCGTCGTCGAGGAGGGCGGTCATGGCGAGCTGGATCAGCTCGGAGACGCCGTTGCCCAGGTAGACGTCCTCGACCGACAGGCCGTGCAGGCCGCGGTCCTCGTAGTGCATGACGACGGCGCGGCGGGCCGACAGCAGGCCCTTGGAGTCGCCGTAGCCGTGCGCGGAGGACAGGTTGCGGAGGATGTCCTGGAGGATCTCGGGCGGGGCTTCGAAGCCGAACGCGGCCGGGTTGCCCGTGTTGAGCTTGAGGATGCGGTGGCCCTGTTCCTCGAGTCGCATCGCCTCGTCGAGCACCGGGCCGCGAATGTCGTAGCAGACATTGGCGAGCTTGCTGGACTGGATGACCTGCATGCCCGATTACTTTACGGGCGGCCCGGGCCCGGTTCCGAGTGGTGTTCGCCACCTGGACACGGACGGGCGAACGGTGGTGCGGCGGTAGGGTCGCGGCGGGCCGTCAGGGGAGGCGTCGGATGCTGGCAACGCTGGGAGCGGTGCTCGGGCTGCTGGTCGGGGTGCTGCTGCGGTCGGCGGTGGTGCGGTACGCGGTGCCCGGCGGCGAGCCGTGGCGGGCCTGCGCGGTGACGCCGCTCGGCCGCTGCGTGCGCTGCGGGGAGCGGCCCGGGCCGCCGCCGCTGACGGTGGAACTGGCGGCCGCGGCCGTCGGCGCGCTGCTGGCCGCGCACGCCCCGGGGCGGTGGCTGCCGCTGTTGGTCTGGGTGGCGCTGTTCGGCGTGGCGCTGGGGTTCGTGGACGCCGCGGTGAAGCGACTGCCGGACGCGCTGACCCTGCCGCTGCTGGTCGGGACGGCGCTGCTGGTCCCGGTCGCCGACCACCGCCCGGAGGTGTGGCTGCGCTGCGCCCTGGCGGCGGGCGCGCTCGGCGGCCTGTTCCTGCTGCTGGCGCTGTTCGCGCCGATGGGCCTGGGCGACGTCAAGCTCGCCCCGTCGCTCGGCGCGGTGCTCGGCCTGGGCGGCTGGCGGACGTTCTACGCCGGTCTGCTCCACATGTGGCTGATCGCCGCGGTGTGGGCGGTCGCCCTGCTGGTGCTGCGCCGGGCCGGCCGCCGCACCGAACTGGCCTTCGGCCCGGCGATGCTGCTGGGCACCCTGACGGCGGTCCTGGTCACGTCCTGACGCCGCGTCCCGCCCCGGAAGAAAAGGGGCGGGGCCCGTCGTACCCCCAGCGGTACGACGGGCCCCTGTGTGTGCACCTGCCCCACCCTCAAGGAGCGGCGCACCGGCGGAAGGTCACTGCATGGCGTGGACGAAGGCGCCGACGTTGTTGGAGAAGTCGTTGCCGTTGTTGGCGTCCCAGTTGGTGGACCAGGTCATCGCGCCGCGGATGGTCGGCCACTTGGCCGGCGGGACGAAGCTGCCGCAGTGGTTGCCGGTGGCCAGGCAGTCCAGCGCGTTGTTCACCACGGTGGAGTTGACGTAGCCGCCGCCCGCCGCCTTGGTGGAGGCCGGGACGCCGATGCCGACCTGGTCGGGCCGCAGGCCGCCCTGGATGTGGGTGCAGACCTGAGCGGTGATGAAGTCGACGGTGCCCTGGGTGTAGACCTTGCCGTCGCAGCCGTTCATGCCACCGGAGTTGTAGAACTGGGTGTTGACGACGGTGAGGATGTCCTTGGTGGCCAGCGCCAGCTGGAAGTAGGCGCCCGCGGTGGAGTACATGCCGATGGTCTCGGGCGCCATGGTCAGCACGAAGCCGGAGCCGACCTTGGCCTGCAGGGTGTGCAGCGCCTGCGCCATGTAGGTGGAGTTGACGCCGTTCTCCAGGTCGACGTCGATGCCGTCGAAGCCGTACTGCTGGATCAGCTTGTACGCCGAGTCGGAGAAAGCGGTCGCGGCGGCCGAACTGCCCACCGAGATCGCGCCGTTCTGGCCGCCGATGGAGAGCACGACCTTCTTGCCGGCCGCGTGCTTGGCGGCGATGTCGGCCTTGAAGTCGGCGTCGGTGTAGCCGCCGAGCTTGGTGGCGAGCGCCGGGTCCAGGGTGAAGGAGATCCCGCCCTGGGTGGTGGTCGCGTCGGCGAAGGAGACCGCGATGATGTCGTACGCGTTCTGCACGTCGCGCAGCTTCTGCACGGTCGAGCCGTTGTCGAAGTTCTGCCAGTAGCCGGTCAGCAGGTGCTTGGGCAGGCCGGTGTTGGGCGTCGGGGTGGTCGCCGAGCCGGACGGGCTGGGCGAGTTGGACGCCGACGGGGAGGCGCTCTGCGACGGCGAGGCCGAGGCGGAGGGCGAGGCGCTCTGCGAGGGGGACGCGGAGGCGGACGCCGACGGCTTCGGCGAGACCGAGGTGGCGGACGGCGACGGGGTGGCGGTGCCGCCCGGGCCGATCAGCTGGATGTCGTCCGCGTAGTAGGTGGGCTGGCCGTACCACCCGTGGACGTACAGGGTGACGCTGGTGGTGTTGGCGCCGGTGGTGAAGCCGGTGTTCAGCTGGTTCCAGCTGCTCTGCGCCGACCAGGTGGACGGGTCGGTGCCGCCGGTGCCGCGGGCGCCCAGGTAGACGTACGAGCCCTGCACCCAACCGTTCAGCGAGTACGCGGTGTTGGGGAGCACCGAGACGGTCTGGGTGCACTCGGCGGTGTCGCCGGCGCCGGGGGTGGCGGCCAGCGCGCCCGCGCCGGAGTGCACGGGGGTGGAGACCGTGGTGGCGTTGCCGGTGCAGGTCCAGCCCGACAGGCCGGAGTCGAAGCCGCCGTTGCTCACCAGGTTGCCGACCGCGGCGTTCGCGCCGCCGGCCGACAGGGCCAGTCCGGTACCGGCCAGGGCCAGCGCGGTCGCGGTGGCGAGCACCGCCGGGAACTTGTTGCGGCGCCGGTGGGACGGCTGCTGCAGGGTACGGGCCATGACAGGCTCCAGTGCAGGAGATGGGGGAGGGGGTGTGGGGGAGAGCAGACGTGGCGGGGGAAGGGAGAGCCGCCGCGGTGGGGGTCGCGGCGGCTCCGCTGTGGGGGTGGGTCCGCTGTGGTGCTGACCACACGCTGGACTAGACCAATGGCAAGCGTCAAGACCCGGAATCCGGTTTAGGGACCGTTTAAGGATTCGGAGACCGTTCCGTATCCCGCCCCGGGCGCGCACTGTGACAAGACCGGTACCTGCGGTTTTACGTCCGGTAATGCCTGGCGGAGTAGGCTGCCGCAGGGATTTCGCACCCGGAGCAATCAGCACGGAGGGGCCGTTCACGATGGGTCTGCGCGATGTGGTGGAGCGCACGCCGGTGCTGCGCACCCTGCTGGACAAGGCCTACCGGCTGTACGGCCGCCGGGTCGAGGTGCACCTGGCCAACACCCCGCACCACATCGGCGTGATCCTGGACGGCAACCGCCGCTGGGCGAAGGCAACCGGCGGCACCACCGCCTACGGACACCAGCGCGGCGCCGACAAGATCAGCGAGTTCCTGGGCTGGTGCGAGGAGACCGACGTCCGGGTGGTCACCCTGTGGATGCTCTCCACCGACAACCTGGCCCGCCCCGCCGAGGAGCTCGTCCCGCTGCTCGGCATCATCGAGGACGCCGTCCAGGGCCTGGTCGACGCCGGCCGCTGGAAGGTCCACCCGGTCGGCGCGCTCGACCTGCTGCCCGCCCCCACCGCCGAGGTGCTCAAGCGCGCCGAGCAGCAGACCGCGCACATCAACGGCCTGACCGTCAACGTCGCCATCGGCTACGGCGGCCGGCAGGAGATCGCCGACGCCGTCCGCTCGCTGCTCCAGGAGCACGCCGGGCGCGGCACCTCGATCGAGGAACTGGCCGAAATCCTCGACGTCGAGCACATCGCCGAGCACCTCTACACCAAGGGCCAGCCCGACCCCGACCTGGTGATCCGCACCTCCGGCGAGCAGCGGCTGTCCGGCTTCCTGCTCTGGCAGTCCGCGCACAGCGAGTTCTACTTCTGCGAGGCCTACTGGCCGGCCTTCCGCCGGGTCGACTTCCTGCGGGCGCTGCGCGACTACCAGTTGCGCAACCGGCGGATGGGCCGCTGACGGTCGGTCAGCCATCTGCTGGTCGTACCCGCCCGCCGATCGGGGCTGCGGCATCGGCTGCGCCGCCGGGGGTGAGGCCGGTGGGCGGTCAGTCTCCCCTACCCGTCCGCCAGTCGGGGCTGCGGCATCGGCTGCGCCGTCGGGGGTGAGGCCGGTGGGCGGTCAGTCTCCCCTACCCGTCCGCCAGTCGGGAAAACGTTCACCGGTTGTGTTCCCGCCGTTCGCTCCGGCGCGAATGCGGCCCTCCTCGCCTGGGAAGACTTCCCCCAGACCGTCCCCCCGGCCAGCGGGGCCGTGGGGAGCGGTGGGCCGCGGGTGACGTCGCGTCACCCGCTCTGGAGGGCTAGTGGTCAGTACCAAGAGCCGCCGGACACCTGACCGGCGCACGTACGTCCTCGACACCAGCGTGCTCCTGGCCGACCCTCTCGCCATGACGCGGTTCGAGGAGCACGAGGTGGTCCTCCCCGTCGTCGTGGTCACCGAGTTGGAGGCCAAGCGGCACCACCCGGAGCTGGGCTACTTCGCCCGCCAGGCGCTGCGACTGCTGGACGACTACCGGATCCGCCACGGCCGGCTCGACGAACCGATCCCGGTGGGCGAGTTGGGCGGCACCATCCGGGTCGAGCTGAACCACTCCGACCTGTCGATCCTGCCGGCCGGCTATCGGGCGGGCGGCGGCGAGGCGGACACCAGGATCCTCGCGGTCGCCCGCAACCTGCAGGCCGAGGGCTACGACGTCACCGTGGTCTCGAAGGACCTGCCGCTGCGGATCAAGGCGAGCTCGGTCGGCCTGCTGGCCGAGGAGTACCGGGCCGAGCTGGCGATCACCTCCGGCTGGACGGGCATGACCGAGCTGCACGTCCCCGCCGACCAGGTGGACGAGCTGTTCGCCGGCCAGGACCGTGCCCTCTCGGTCGAAGGCGCCGAGCAACTCCCGGTCCACACCGGCCTGGTGCTGCACTCCGAGCGCGGCCGAGCCCTCGGCCGGGTGGCCGCCGACGGCCGGGTGCGGCTGGTCCGCGGCGACCGCGAGGCGTTCGGGCTGCGCGGCCGCAGCGCCGAGCAGCGGATCGCCCTCGACCTGCTGCTCGACCCGGAGATCGGGATCATCTCGATGGGCGGCCGGGCCGGCACCGGCAAGTCCGCGCTCGCCCTGTGCGCCGGCCTGGAGGCCGTCCTGGAGCGCCGTCAGCACCGCAAGGTGATGGTGTTCCGGCCGCTGTATGCGGTCGGCGGCCAGGAGTTGGGCTACCTGCCCGGCAGCGAGGCCGAGAAGATGGGCCCCTGGGCGCAGGCGGTGTTCGACACCCTCTCCGCCGTCACCACCCAGGACGTGATCGAGGAGGTCATCTCCCGCGGCATGCTGGAGGTCCTGCCGCTCACCCACATCCGCGGGCGCTCGCTGCACGACGCCTTCGTGATCGTGGACGAGGCGCAGTCCCTGGAGCGCAACGTGCTGCTCACGGTGCTCTCCCGGATCGGCCAGAACTCCCGCGTGGTGCTCACCCACGATGTCGCCCAGCGGGACAACCTGCGGGTCGGCCGGTACGACGGCGTGGTCGCGGTGGTGGAGAAGCTGAAGGGGCACCCGCTGTTCGCCCATGTGACGCTCACGCGTTCGGAGCGCTCGCCGATCGCCGCACTGGTGACCGAGATGCTGGAGGACATCCAGCCGTAGGCATAACCGGACACACCGGGGCAAAGGGGCCTGGCGGGTACCGTCAGGCCCCTTCGTTGTCAGCCCTGTTGACGACCCCTCGGCCGTTCGTCCACCAAACGCCCAGGTGGCGAAGTTTGTGAGATCCGCCACGGCACAGGGAATTGCGTAGACACCGTCGCGTGCGGCATGGTGAGGGTTCTGTCAGGCCCCGCGTACGGCTATTCCTCGCCCGGCAACTCCGGTCGGCGGGCGGAAAACTGAACACCGCAAGGCCGTACGCCGCTCGATTCCACCGCCGCTCCGGGCTCGCCCGAGGGGACGGCCGAGCCCGCGCCTCCCGTGACCAGAGTTCGACGGAGGCCAGTGACCAGGGGCAGATTGCGCCCGGACGGTCACGCGCCGGGCGACGCTGGAAGGAAACCATGTGACTCGGATCTCGGTCCGGGGAGTCGCTGTCGCCTCCGCCACCGCGGTGACCGCCGTCGGTGCAGTGGTAGGTGCGGCCTCTGGCAGTGAGGGCAAGACCGTCCAGACGGTCGACGTCGCGAGCGCCACCCTGCTCGCCGACGCGCCCACCGGTGCTCAGGCCCAGAACGTCAGCGACGGCATCAGTCGCCAGGCCAACGCCCAGCAGGTCTCCGCCGACGCCGCCGCCAAGAAGGCGGCGGAAGAGGCGGCCCGGCAGAAGGCCGCCGCCGACGCCCAGGCGAAGGCCGACGCGGAGAAGGCCGCCAAGGCGGCCGAGGAGAAGCGTGCGAAGGAGGAGGCCAACCGCGCCTCCGCCCGCAGCGTGCTCGCCGCCATCAGCCCCGGCTCGGTCCAGGACATGGCGCTCCAGATCGTCGGCGACGCCAACCAGTTCCAGTGCTTCAGCCAGATCGTCAAGCGCGAGAGCGGCTGGGACTACACCGCCACCAACGCCTCCTCCGGCGCCTACGGCCTGGTCCAGGCGCTGCCGGGTTCCAAGATGGCCTCGGCCGGCGCGGACTGGCGCACCAACCCCGAGACCCAGATCAAGTGGGGCCTCAACTACATGAACAGCCGCTACGGCAGCCCCTGCGGCGCCTGGTCGTTCTGGCAGTCCCACCACTGGTACTAGGCCACTGGTACCGGGCTGCGGCTCGTTCCGAAGGGCCTCGTTCTCACACGGTCGAGAACGGGGCCCTTCGTGCTGCCGCGAGACAGCGGCCTCCAGGCGGGCCGTGCCGCCCGGGCGGCGCTGACCAGTGCGCAGCGGGCGGCGACGGTCCGGTGCGGACGCGGGGAAGCGGAGCGGGTCCTGGTTCCTCCGCTCCCGGCCGGTCCGCGGACAGAAGGTCTGTTGAGGCCCCTTCCCGCGTCCGGGCGGACGAAACAGGCATATTGGTGATGATTTGCCCGGAATCTCCTGGAAGCGGTCCGTGTCACCGCCGCGACCCGGGGCCCCGACGGCGGGTAGCGTTCCTCACCGACGGCCGTGCGACCCGCGGCCGCGCAGCAGACGAACGCGGGGGAGACCGGGGAAGTGACGGAAGAGACGAGCGGCGGCCGCTGGCGCGGCGTCGCCAAGATAGGGGCCGTCGCGGCCGGCCTGTTCGCCGCCGCGGAACGCCGCCGCCGTGCGGCCATCGCCGCGGAGGCGCAGGCCCTCGCCACCGAGCAGGCCGTCGAACTCGCCGCCGAGCGGGCCGCCCTGCGCACCGCCGAGCAGACGGCCCGTCAACTCGCCGACCAGGGTGGTGGATCGGCCGACGGCCGGGCCCTCGCCGCCGCCTCCCCGGAAGGGGCGGCCGCGCGGACCGACCCGACCGTCCCGGCCCCGCGCAGCGCCGAACCGCCCACCGCGGCCCCGCCCGGCCGGCCCGCCAACCCGGTGGACGCGGTGCCGTGGACGCTGCGGGTCGCCGCCGAGTCCACCTGGCGCCTGCTGCTGCTCGGCGTCGCGCTGTACGTGGTGTTCCGGGTCATCGACACGCTGCGGCTGGTCGCCTTCTCGGTGCTCGCCGCGCTGCTGATCTCCGCGCTGCTGGAGCCCACCGTCTCCTGGCTGCGCCGGCACGGCGTCCCGCGCTCGGTGGCCGCGGCCGGCACCTTCATGTCCGGCCTGGCCGGCATCGGCCTGGTCGGCTGGTTCGTGTTCTGGCAGGTGTCCACCAACCTCGACCGGGTCACGGTCAAGGCGCAGGACGGTGTCCGGACGCTGCGCGACTGGCTGGTCAACGGGCCGTTCCACCTGACGCAGGACCAGCTGGACAACTTCACCAACCAGATCACCACGTCCATCGGCAAGAACTCCGACCAGCTCACCTCGGCCGGCTTCACCGGGGTGAGCATCGCCGTCGAACTGCTCACCGGCATCGCGCTGACCGCCTTCACCATCTTCTTCCTGCTCTACGACGGCGCCCGGATCTGGAACTGGATGCTGCGCGCCCTGCCCCGGCACTCCCGGCACGCGATGGCCGGCGCCGGGCCCAAGGCCTGGGCGACGCTGACCGCCTACGTCCGCGGCACCGTGGTCGTCGCGTTCATCGACGCGCTGTGCATCGGCATCGGACTCCAACTGCTCGGGGTGCCGATGGCGATGCCGCTCGCGGTGATCATCTTTCTGGGCGCGTTCGTGCCGCTGGTCGGCGCGCTGGTCACCGGCACCATCGCCGTGCTGATCGCGCTGGTCACCGTCGGGCCGTTCAAGGCGCTGATGGCGCTGGTGGTGCTGGTCGCCGTCCAGCAGCTGGAGGGCCACATCCTGCAGCCGCTGATCCTCGGCCGGGCGGTGCGGGTCCACCCGCTGGCCGTGGTGCTCGGCGTCGCCGCGGGCTCCATCATCGGCGGCATCGCGGGCGCGATCGTGGCGGTGCCGCTGATCGCGGTGACCAACACCGTCACCGGGCACCTGCGACAGCGCAACGCGGCCGGCCAGGAGGTCTTCCAGGCGATCGAGGCGGCCCGCAGGCCCTAGCCGCAGAAACGACAAGGTCCCGTCCGGGGAGGGGAGTTCCTCCGGGACGGGACCTTTGCGTTGTGCGTTACGCCAGCTGGGCTTCGGCGTCCAGCACCGAGGCGACGGCCTGGACGGTGGCGGCGATCTTCACGGAGGCCTGGACGACCTCGCGCTCGACGCCGGCCTTGCGCAGCACGCCCTCGTGCGAGTCGAGGCACTGGCCGCAGCCGTTGATCGCGGAGACCGCGAAGCACCACAGCTCGAAGTCGACCTTGTCGACGCCGGGGTTGCCGATGATGTTCATCCGCAGACCGGCCCGCATCGTCCCGTACTCCTTGTCGGAGAGCAGGTGCAGCGTCCGGTAGTAGACGTTGTTCATCGCCATGATCGCGGCGGCGCCCTTGGCGGCCTGGTAGGCCTCGGGCGACAGGTGCGACTTGGCCTCGGGCTCCAGCTCGCGCAGCACGGCGGACGAGCCCGTCGCCATCGCGCAGGCCAGCACGGTGCCCCAGAGCTGCTGCTCCGGCAGGTCCGAGTTGCCGATGACCGAGCCCAGGTTGAGCTTCAGGTCCTTGGCGTAGTCCGGCAGGGCCGCCTTGAGTTCGTCGAGAGCCATCGGGGTCAGCCGGCCAGCAGGGCCTGGGCGTCGAGGGTGTCCTCGCCCTTGGTCCAGTTGCACGGGCACAGCTCGTCGGTCTGCAGGGCGTCCAGCACCCGCAGGACCTCCTTGGGGTTACGGCCGACGGAGCCGGCGGTCACCATGACGAACTGGATCTCGTTGTTCGGGTCGACGATGAACACCGCACGCTGGGCGGTGCCGTCGGCGCCCTCGACGCCGCAGGCGCGCATCAGGTCGTGCTTGACGTCGGCCAGCATCGGGAAGGGCAGGTCGCGCAGGTCCTTGTGGTCCTTGCGCCACGCGTGGTGGACGTACTCCGAGTCGCCGGAGACGCCGAGGATCTGGGCGTCACGGTCGGCGAACTCCTCGTTCAGCTTGCCGAACGCGGCGATCTCGGTCGGGCAGACGAAGGTGAAGTCCATCGGCCAGAAGAACACGACCTTCCACTTGCCCTCGTAGGACTTGTGGTTGATCTCTGCGAAGGCGTTCGCGGCGTCGAGGTCCACGCAGGCGTTGAGTTCGAACTCGGGGAACTTGTCGCCGATCGTCAGCACGTCGCTTCTCCAGGGGTTGAGATGAGGGTTGTCCGAATTACGGACATGTCCAGCGTCGCACAGCGGCTACTGATCAGTGAAATCGGATCTTCTGCTTTGCCTGATAGGCAATCCCGATCAGTACGGCACACTGGTGGCAGCATCGGACCCACGCAGGAAGCGCAGCCGTGAAGCACCCTACGCAACGCACGCCCACCGTCTCCCAGCTGCGGGCCTTCGCGGCCGTCGCCGAACACCTGCACTTCCGGGAGGCCGCCGCCGCGATCGGCACCAGCCAGCCCGCGCTGTCCGGCGCGATCGCCGCACTGGAGGAGGCCCTCGGCGCACAGCTGGTGGAACGCACCACCCGACGCGTCATGATCACCCCGCTCGGGGAGCGGGTCGCCGTCCACGCCCGGCAGGTGCTGTCCGCGCTGCACGCCCTCACCGAGGAGGTCGAGGCCGCCCGCCGGCCGTTCACCGGGCCGCTGCACCTCGGAGTGATCCCGACCGTCGCGCCCTACCTGCTGCCGACCGTCCTGCGACTCGTCCGCGACGCCTACCCCGACCTCGAACTGCACGTCCACGAGGAACGCACCCCCTCCCTGCTGGACGGACTGGCCACCGGACGCCTCGACCTGCTGCTGCTCGCCCTGCCCGCGGGCGGCAGCGTCCCGGTGGCCGAAATCCCGCTGTTCGACGAGGACTTCGTCCTGATCGTGCCGCCCGAGCACGAACTCGCCGGACGGGTCGACGTCCCGCGCGACGTCCTGCTCGACCTGGACGTGCTGCTGCTGGAGGAAGGCCACTGCCTGCGCGACCAGGCACTCGACATCTGCCGCGAGGTCGGCGCCGAGGTGTCCGGCGGAAGCACCCGCGCCGCCGGACTCTCCACCCTCGTCCAACTGGTCGCCGGCGGCCTCGGCGTCACCCTGCTCCCGGCCACCGCCCTCGACGTCGAGACCGGCCGCACCGACCGCCTCGCCGCCGTCCGCTTCGCCGCCCCCACCCCCGGCCGCCGCATCGGCCTCGCCCACCGCCCCGGCTCCGCCCGCACCCCGGAGTACGACCGCTTCGGGGCGGCCCTCCGCGACGCCCTGCGGGGCTTGCCCGTCCGCATCGCTCCCTGACGGCGGCCCCTCGCCCGCCCACCCGCCCGTGACCCCGCCGCCGACGCGAACCCGGGACAACTCCGCTGCGCGGGGCTCGGCGAGGGCGGTTTGCTGTGGCCGGCCGTGTGTGCGCCGCGATGCGCCCACCCACCCACCCGTGACCCCGCCGCCGACGTGAACCCGGGACAACTCCGCTGCGCGGGGCTCGGCGAGGGTGGTTTGCTGTGCGCCGGCCGTGTGCGCGCCGCGATGCGCCCGCCCACCCGCCCGTGACCCCGCCGTCGACGTGACCCCGCTGCGCGGGGCCTGGCGGCCATGAGGGCAATCCGCTGCGCGGGGCTGGGGCGGTGCCGCACGCGCTGCCGCGGCTCGCCCGTGTCGGCCCCGCGCGGTGGGTTGCTCTCGTGTCTGTCCCCTCCGGCCTCTCCCGCCCGCCCGCGCAGCGGTGTTTCTGCGTCTGCCTTGGCGCGAGGTCACGGGCGGGTGGGCGGGCGCACGGCGGCGACGCACGTACGGCTTGCCTCGAACGGCTGCCCATCCGCATCGCCCCCTGACGGCGGCCCCTCGCCCACCCACCCGTGACCCCGCCGCCGACGCGAACCCGGGACGACTCCGCTGCGCGGGGCCGGGGCGGTGCCTCACGTGCGCTGCCGCAGGCTCGCCCGCGCAGCGGTGTTTCTGCGTTCACCTTGGCGGCGGGGTCACGGGTGGGTGGGTGGGCGCTGGGCATATAGACGGTGAGGGGGTGGGCGGGTGTACGTGTCGCGGATCAGGGTGTCCGGCGTGAAGTGCTTCCGTGGGGCGCGGGCGGTGGATCTGGCGGTTCCTCCGGGGCCGGGGTGGAGTGTGGTCGCGGGGCCGAACGGGAGCGGGAAGAGCACGTTGCTGCGGGCGGTCGCGGTGGCGCTCGGGGCGTTGCCGGGCGATTCGGCGGCGGGCTGGGGCGACGGTTGGGTGGAGGCCGAGCCCGCGCCGCGCTGGCGGGTCGGGGTGGCGCAGGGCGTGCCGCGGGCGCTGTTCGTGGAGCCGGCCGGAGGTCGTGACGTCCCGCTGGACGCCGAGTCGGTGGCCGGGGTGCTGCCCGCCGGTTGGCGGGTGAGCGACCCGCGGCGGCAGTACGTGGCGAACGGCGAGCTGGAACTGCCGTTGGACGAACTCGGCGACGGCGTCGCCGCGTTGGCCCGGCTGGTCGGCCGCCTCGCGGCGGCCCCGCACCCCGGGCCGGTGCTGATCGACGACGTGGACCGCCAGTTGCACCCGGTGTGGCAGCAGCGCCTCGGCCCGTGGCTGACCGCGCAGTTCCCGCGCACCCAGTTCCTGGTCGCCACCCACAGCCCGTACGTCTGCCAGGCCGCCGATCCGGGCGCGCTGATCCGCCTGCCCGGCCCCGCCGAGGATTTCGCGCCGCACCGGCTGGACGAGGACCTGCGGCAGCGGGTGCTGTACGGCAGCGGCGAGGACACCGTGCTGTCGGAGCTGTTCGGGCTGCCCAGCGCCTACTCGCCGGCCGCCGAGGCCGAACGCCGCCTGCTGGTGCGGCTGGAGCGCAAGATGTACGCGGGCCGGGCCACCGACGCGGAGCTCGCCGAGTACCGGGAGCTCGGGGCGAAGCTGAACAGCTCGCTGACCGCCCGGGTCGACGAGGTCACCGCGCGGCTGCTCGGCCGGGACCGGTGATCCCGCTCCAGCGGCCCGTCCTGCAGTCGCGGCTGGCCGCCGACCTGGACCGGGCCACCGCCGGCATCCGGGCGGCCGGCCCGAGCACCGCCTCCGGCCGCGCCGCGTGGCGCAAGGCTGTCCGGCCGAAGGCCCAACTGCGGCTGATGCTGCGGCAGATGGCGCCCGGCCTGGAGCGCTGCATGTACTGCGGGGACAACCTGGGCACCGACATCGACCACTTCGAGCCGATCGCCCAGGCGCCGCTGCGGACCTTCGACTGGCAGAACCACCTGCTGGCCTGCGCGCACTGCAACAGCAACCGCAAGCGCGACCGCTTCCCGCGCGACCCGGCCACCGGCGACGGCCTGCTGGTCGACCCGTGCCGCGAGGACCCGGCCGACCACCTGCTGCTCTACCTGGACTCCGGCGCGTACGACCCGCTCACCGTCCGGGGCGAGGCCACCATCGAGGTGTTCGGCCTCAACGAGCGGCCCGAACTGGTGCGCGGCCGGCGGATGATGTTCGCCGTGGTCAAGGCCCTGCTGCTGACCTGGCAGCTGGCGGGCCCCGCCGAGGCCGAGGAGTACGCGGCGGCCCTGCGCGAGATCCACCACGCCGACGTGCTGCGCACCGTCCTCGGACTGCGCCGCAGCCGCCCGCTGGCGCTCGCCGTGCTCGGCCCGGACGTCCTCGCCGCGCTGGACGAACTGGTCGCCGCCGACCCGGGATTCGCCGTTTGAGGGCCGGTCAGAGGCGCTGCTCGAACCAGACCACCTTGCCCGCGCCCAGCCGGGTCGCGCCCCAGCGGTCCGCGCACCGGGCGACTATCTGGAGGCCGCGCCCGCGCTCCTCGTCCGGGCCGGCCCGGCGGGTGCGGGGGAGCGCCGCGGAGTCGTCGCCGACCTCGCAGCGCAGGCGTGAGGTGCGCACCAGCCGGAGCGTCACCGGGCGGGTGGCGTGCCGGATCGCGTTGGTGACCAGCTCGCTGACCATCAGCTCGCAGTTCTCCCGCAGATGGTCCAGGCCCCAGTTGTGCAGCGCGTGCCCGGCCAGCCGGCGCGCCCGGCCCGGCGTCTCGTGCCGCGGCTGGAGGTACCAGTAGGCGACGTCGTCGGCCGGGATCCCGTCGAACGCGGCGGCCAGCAGCGCGATGTCGTCGGCCCGGTCGCCGGGCGGCAGGATCCGCAGCGCCTCCTGGCACAGCTGCTCGGGGGTGAGCCGGTGGGCGCCCTCCAGCCGGGCCCGCAGCAGTTCGAGGCCGGTGCCCAGCGGGCGGCGGCGGGTCTCCACCAGGCCGTCGGTGAACAGCAGCAGCGCCGAACCGGGCGGGGCGGCCAGCTCCACCGAGGTGAAGTCCACCCCGCCGACGCCGATCGGCGCCCCCGGCGGCAGGTCCAGCAGCTCGCTGGTGCCGTCCGGGCCGACCAGCACCGGCGGCACGTGCCCGGCGCTGGCGATCACCACCCGGCCCGCGATCGGGTCGTACACCGCGTACACGCAGGTCGCCAAGTGGTGCTCGCGGCCCAGGCGTTGGGCCTGCTCGTCGAGGTGGTAGAGCACCTCGTGCGGCGGCAGGTCCAGGCCCGCCAGGGTCTGCGCGGAGGTGCGCAGCTGGCCCATCACCGCGGCCGAGGTCAGCGAGTGGCCCATCACGTCGCCGGCGATCAGCGCCACCCGGTTGCCCGGCAGCGGGATCGAGTCGTACCAGTCGCCGCCGACCTGCGCCCCGCGCTCGCCCGGCAGGTAGCGGTGCGCCAGGCGCACGCCGTGCGGTTGCGGCAGGTGCGCGGGCAGCATCGAGCGCTGCAACTCGTCGGCGATCTCCCACTCGCGGGTGTAGCGCAGCGCGGTGTCCACGGCCAGGCCCGCGTGGGTCGCCAGGTGGGCGGCCGTCGCGGTGTCCGCGGGGTCGAACGACACCGGCTGCCCGTCCGCCGCCGGCCGCCGGATCAGCAGCAGCATGCCCAGCGCCGCCTGCCGCCCGTGCAGCGGCAGCGCCAGCAGCGCCGTCCCCGCGGGCAGCCGGCCCAGCGCCCGGGCACCGAGCAGTTCGGCGGGCAGGCCGCCGCGCTGCTCGTCCAGCACCACCGGGCCGTGCGGGGCGCGCCGCTCCAGGGCCCGCTCCAGCGCGCTGCCGGGCGGCACCGGGCGCAGCCCGCCGCGCCGGCCCAGCCGCGTCCCGGCGGTGTGCAGCACCCGCAGCGCGCGCGGCCGTCCGAGGTCGCGCTCGACGTCCGGCAGCGGGTCGCGGACCAGCACCACCAGGGCGTCCGCCAGTTCGGGCACCAGCACCCGGCCCAGGTTGCGCAGGGTGGCCGTCAGATCGAGCGAACTGTTGATCCGCCGGGCCGCACAGTCCAGGTACGCCAGGCGCTCGGCAAGCCGGGGCGGCCCGTCGGGCGGCGGATGCCGCTGGACGGGTACGGCGGGCTGCTGCCCCGCCAGGGGCTCCAGTTGGTCGCGCACGGGCTGCCCGATTCTGTGCAGATGTGGAGGACGTCGTAGCGGGGGCTGACGTCGGGTCAGCCGGTGCGCCGACAGCGCAGGTACAGCTGGGTCTCCGGCGGCTGCGCGGACCCCGCCGGGGCGTACGACTGGCTGTCCACCGCCTCCACGGTGAAGCCCGACCGCTCCAGCAGCCCCGTCAGCTCCTCGCGCAGGTAGCCGCTGACCCGGATCTCCTGCTCCAGGAACGGCAACGGCGCGTTGTCCAGGTCCGCCTCCACCATGCCCAGCGCCAGCAGGCCGCCGGGGCGCAGCAGTTCACGGATCCGGCCGAGCGCCACGGCGATCTCGGCCCGGGGCAGCATCAGCAGCGAGAAGAACGCCGCCGCGCCGTCCCACGTCCCGGCCCCGGCCGGCCCCAACCCGGGCACGCCCCAAAGCCGCTCGGCGTTCCCGGTGGCCAGGTCGACGACGTCGAACCGGTGGAACTCCGCGGCCGGCACGGCCTTCCGGGCCTGCGCCAGCATGCCCTCCGAGAGGTCCACGCCGATCACCCGCAGCCCGCCGTCCGCCAGCTGACCGGCGGTCGGCTCACCCGCCCCGCACCCGACGTCCAGCACCCGGGCCCCGGCCGGCAGCTGCTCCAGCAGCCATCCCGCGCAGGCCAACTGGCCCGACCTGGCCGGAAACACCTCCTGGTAGCGCTCTCCCATCGCGTCGAACGCAGCGGCCTGCTCGGCCCGCTCGGCCCGTCGGCCCTCACCCGCGGACGCCCGTTCGGCGTCGACGGGGACAGCAGTCTGTTCGTCCGTCACCTGATCTGGGCACCTCTCCCGCGCGCGTCCTGCCCCACCCGTCGTGGTCCGCACACCACTCCCGACCCTGGCCTATGAGAATAAACGCGATCACCGCACTGTGGAGTCCGTTTCCGGCCAACTCGTGCGCCGTTGGGCGAATATCGCCCGCCAGGGGAAGCACACCGTCGCCCGCAACGGAGCACGCCAGCACCCCGCACGCCGCCCAGCGCGCCCGCACCACATCCCTGACCTGCGCCGATACCCCGTCAATCCGGTTGCCGCAGACGTTTATCGAACGTCAATCGCGGCCTGGCAGAGTCTTCCTCAGCGCCGGGGAAGCGTCAAAGCGTTCCCGCAGCCGGGGGGCTGCGGGGGCGCTGACGCCCCGGGGGGACAGGCCTTCGCCAGGGGGGACCAGGGGGGTACCACGGGGGGAGCGAAGGCCTACGGCGCGGGGGGAGGGGAAGGCTCGGTGTGCCGCGAGTCGATGAGGTCCTGCACCGGCTGGGCCTCGGGCACACCGAGCCGCGTGAACACGGTCAGCGCCTCCTGAAGACACGCCAGTCCTCGGGAGGGCTGCCCGAGTTCGAGCAGCGCCTCGCCGAGAGCGGCATTGGCCATCCCCTGGCAGTACGCCGCCTCGATCTCCTGCGCGATCGACAACGACTCCTCCGCGGCCTCGGCGGCGGAGGCGAACTGACCGTCCGCGACCAGGCAGGCCGCCAGGCGGGCCAGCGAATAGCCCTCCCAGATCGGATGCTGCTGCGCCCGGTACAACTGGTGCGCCTCGCGGAGGTGGACGGCCGCCTCGCCGGCCTCACCGGTCGAGCGCAGGACGACGCCGAGTTGGTAGAGGGTGTCGGCCAGGCACGGTACGTTCCCGGACGCCCGGGCCGCCGTCACCGCCGCCCGGGCCGACTCCACCGCCTCCTCGTGCCGCTCCAGCCCGACATAGGCCCTGGCCATGTTGGCGAGCAGCCGCGCCTCACTGATCGGCACACCGAGGGTCCGGCTCATCGCGTGGGCCTGCTGGTAGAACGGCAGCGCCTCCGCCGACCGGCCCGCCATGGTCAGCACGATGGCGAGCTCGTTCGCCACCGAGATCTGCAGCCGACTGGGGCGCGCCACGGACTGGAGCTCCAGGCTGAGACGGAGCGACGACTCCGCCTCCACGTGTTCACCGGCCATCTGGTGGAGGTGGCCCGCCGCGTACCGCACGCGCGCCAGTACCTCGGTGTCCCGGTCCTCCGACGCGGTCGTCGACGCGGTCACCAGCGCGGAGCGGAAACGGGGCACCGAGGTCGGGTCCTCGACCAGCGCGCGCAGGATCAGCACCAGGTCCATGGCCGGCCGCAGCAGGGCGATGGACGTCCCGACCGCTGCTTCGATGCTTCCCAGGACCAGCGAGATCTCGGTCCGCAGCCAGCTCCGGGCGGCGGTGTTGTCGGACAGCGGCAGCCCGGAGGAGACCGGCAGGTGCAGTTGTTCGTTCAGCTCGTCGTCCGGCTCGATCACCCGGGCCGCGTTCTGCATGGTGGCCAGCAACAGGTCCAACAGGCGCATCAATGCTGCGTGCTGTTCCGCCGTGTCGCCGGTCTTCACGTTCTGGTGCTGCGCGTACAGGCGGAGCAGGTCGTGGTAGCGGTACCGACCCGGGGTGAAGCATTCCAGCATGTTCGCCTCGACCAAGGCCTCCGCCAGGTCCTCGGCCTCCTGCTCCTCCCGCCCCAGCAGAGCGGCCACCGCGGCCAGCGGCAGGTCGGGCGAGTCGACCACGGACAGCAGTCGGAACGCCCGGGCCTCCTCGGGCTGCAACTGGGCGTAACCGAGCCCCAGGGTGGTCTCCACGGCGAGGTTGCCGAGCTGGAGCTCCTGGAGCCGGTTGCGCTGGTCCGCTAACCGACGGGCCAGGTCCGAGACGCTCCAGCGCGGGCGGCTGGCCAGTCGGGCGGCGGCGATGCGGACCGCCAGCGGCAGGAGGCCGCAGGAGGTGACCACTTGGAGCGCGGCCTCGGGTTCGGCGGCCACCCGTTCCGCGCCGACGATCGCGGAGAACAGCGCCAGCGCCTCGTCCGGGGTCAGTTCCTCGATGTCCACCAGGTGCGCGCCGGGGATCTCCGCCAGGCGGGAGCGGCTGGTCACGATGACGGCGTTGCCCGAGACACCGGGGATCAGCGGTCGCAACTGCTGGGCGTCACGGGCGTTGTCGAGCAGGATCAGCATCCGCTTGTCGGCCAGCAACGAGCGGTAGAGCGCGGCGCGCTGGTCCAGCGAGTCGGGGGTGTCGGGTGCGCCGAGCGCGTGCAGGAAGTCACCCAGCACCACGGCCGGGTCGGCCGGCGAGGCGCCGGCGCCGCGCAGGTCCACGTACAACTGCCCGTCCGGGAAGTCCGGTCGCAGTCCGTGGGCCACGTGCACCGCGAGGGTGGTCTTGCCGACGCCGCCGATGCCGGCCAGCGAGGTGACCACCACGGCTTGGCCGGAACCCGCCCTCAGGACGTCCCGGAGTTCGCTGACCAGCTTGCTGCGGCCGCTGAAGTCCGAGACATCGGCGGGCAGTTGCGCCGGGGGAACGAACGGCGCCGACTCCTCGGCGGAGGCCTTGGCCGGAATGGCCAGCACCGCCGTCAACTCCGGGTCGCCGGCCAGGATGCGGGTGTGCATGGCGGCGAGGCCGGTGCCGGGCTCCACGCCCAGCTCCTCGATGAGCAGCTTCCGGGTGTCCGCGTAGACGCCGAGCGACTCGGCCTGTCGGCCGCTGCGGTACAGCGCCAGCATCAGCAGTTCACGCAGCCGCTCCCGCAACGGGTGGGCGGCGGACAGCGAGTTGAGCTCGGCCACCACGTCGGCGTGCAGGCCGATCTCCAGCGCCATCGCGCAGCGCTCCTCGGCGACCGCGAGTCGGCGCTCCGTCAACCGGCTGCGCTGGGCGTCGGCGTACGGGCCGGGCACTCCGGGGATGGGGCGGCCGCTCCACAGGTCGAGGGCCGACATCAGGACGTCGTGCGACGACCGGAAATTGCCCTCCGACCGGGCGTTCGTGGCCTCGGCCACCCGCTGTTCGAAGACCGACAGGTCCAGTGCCTCGGCCGGAACGCGCAGCGCGTAGCCGTCGCTCACCGAAATCAGCACTTCGGACGGTTTCCGGACGGCACGGTTCGGCTCCAGCACGGAGCGCAGGCGGGAGATGTAGGTGCGCAGCGCGGCGACCGCCTGGGGCGGGGTCCGGTCCCCCCAGATGCCGTCCACCAGGTCGTCGGTGGTGACCGGGCGGCCCTCACCGAGCAGCAGGGCGACCAGCACCGCCTGCTGCTGCGGGGATCCGAGCGCCAACGGTGCGTCACCGCGCCATGCCTGGACAGGGCCGAGCACTTGGAAGCGCAACGCCTCTGCGGAGCGCGTGCCCTGAAGCTCCATGTCCTCCCCTGTGGCCGATGAACCGTCTGCTTCCGACGCTGATACCCGTCATGTGGGTGCGTCAGCTTATGAGGAAGCCCGCAAACGTCTACCAAGCGGGTGCGCAGTGCGACGTTTATGAGACATTTAGCGGCCCCTACGATACTGGCCGCGTGCCCGGGGAGAGTCGTCCGGGTGATCCGAACCCTTGAATGAAAGGCGGCCCACCCCATGGCCAACGAAATCACCACCGCCGCCGTCCCCGTGGCCGAGGAGACTCCGGCCCCCGTCGAGCACGTCGCGGCTCCGGCCGACCCGAACTCGATCGAGCAGGCCCTGACGATGCTGGCCGAGGAGCCGGTCGAGGAAGTTCCCGTGGTTCCCGCCCAGCGGAAGGACAGCGAGACCTTCGAGCCGCTCGGCACGGTCGGCAACTGCCCGTGACGCTCGCCCTCACCAGAACGAGCCCCGACCCTCACCGGCCGGGGCTCGTCCCGTTTCATCGGGTCACTGCGCCGAGCGCACCCGCAGGCTGGTGATCAGCGGGCCGTCCGTCACCTCGGCGAAGAAGTCGTTGCCCTTGTCGTCCACCACGATGAACGCCGGGAAGTCCTCGACCTCGATGCGCCAGACGGCCTCCATGCCGAGCTCGGGGTACTCCAGGACCTCGACCTTCTTGATGCAGTCCTGGGCGAGTCGCGCCGCCGGGCCGCCGATCGAGCCGAGGTAGAAGCCGCCGTGCTCGTTGCAGGCCTTGGTGACCTGCTTGGAGCGGTTGCCCTTGGCGAGCATGACCATGGAGCCGCCGGCGGCCTGGAACTGGTCGACGTAGGAGTCCATCCGGCCGGCCGTGGTGGGGCCGAAGGAGCCGGACGCGTAGCCCTCGGGGGTCTTGGCGGGGCCGGCGTAGTAGACCGGGTGGTCCTTCATGTACTGCGGCATGCCCTCGCCGCGGTCGAGGCGCTCCTTGATCTTGGCGTGCGCGATGTCGCGGGCGACGACCAGCGTGCCGGAGAGCGAGAGCCGGGTCTTCACGGGGTACTTGGAGAGCTGCTCGCGGATCGCGGCCATCGGCTGGTCGAGGTCGACGCGGACCACGTCGCCGTCCAGGTGGGCGTCGGTGGTCTCCGGCAGGTACTTGGCCGGCTCGGTCTCCAACTGCTCCAGGAACACGCCCTCGGCGGTGATCTTGCCGAGCGCCTGGCGGTCGGCCGAGCAGGAGACGGCCATCGCGACGGGCAGCGAGGCGCCGTGCCGGGGCAGGCGGATGACGCGGACGTCGTGGCAGAAGTACTTGCCGCCGAACTGGGCGCCGATGCCGATCTTCTGGGTGAGCTCGAAGACCTTCTGCTCCAGCTCCAGGTCGCGGAAGCCGTGGCCGGTCTTCGCGTCGCCGCCGGTCGGCAGGTTGTCCAGGTAGTGCGCGGAGGCGTACTTCGCGGTCTTCAGGGCGAACTCGGCGCTGGTGCCGCCGACCACGATCGCCAGGTGGTACGGCGGGCAGGCCGCGGTGCCCAGCGAGCGGATCTTCTGCTCCAGGAAGCTGAGCATCGACGACTCGTTGAGGATCGCCTTGGTCTCCTGGTACAGGTACGACTTGTTCGCCGAGCCGCCGCCCTTGGCCATGAACAGGAACTTGTAGGCGTCCCCGTCGGTGGCGTACAGCTCGATCTGGGCCGGCAGGTTGTTGCCGGTGTTCTTCTCGTCCCACATGGTCACGGGGGCCATCTGGGAGTAGCGCAGGTTCAGCTTGGTGTACGCGTCGTACACGCCGCGGGCGATCGCCGACTCGTCCTGACCGGAGGTCAGCACGTTCTGGCCGCGCTTGCCCATCACGATCGCGGTGCCGGTGTCCTGGCACATCGGGAGGATGCCGCCGGCCGAGATGTTGACGTTCTTCAGCAGGTCCAGCGCCACGAAGCGGTCGTTGGGGCTGGCCTCCGGGTCGTCCAGGATGCGGCGCAGCTGGGCCAGGTGGGCCGGGCGCAGGTAGTGCGAGATGTCGTGCATCGCCTCGGCGGTGAGCAGCCGCAGGGCCTCCGGCTCGACCTGCAGGAAGGTGCGCCCGCCGGCCTCGAAGGTGGAGACGCCCTCGGAGGTGAGCTTGCGGTACGGGGTGGTGTCCGCACCGAGCGGGAGCAGGTCGCGGTAGGCGAACTCTGAAGCCATGGGGGAGATCCTTCAGTTCTTTCGGCGTCGTCGACGAGGCACCCTCCAGGTTAGGCGCAAGGCGCGCGCCCCCGGCGCTCAGGTCGGCCTGCGTGACGCGGGTCACGCGGAGCTCCCCGCGCGGGCCCCGTGCGCCCGGCACCGAACGCACCGCCGACCCCGCATCGAACTGCCCCACCCGCCCCACCCGCTCCACGCGGAACACGCCGCGCACCCCACGCGGAACATGCCGCGCACCCCGCGTCGAACACGCCACGCGCATTGCGTCGAACCGACGTTCGGGTGGTGAGCGGGCTCGCTAGGCTTGTGACGTGGACAACTCTCCCGCTCAGCAGCCGCAGGACCAGCCGCCCGCCCCGATGAAGAAGAACGAGCCGACGCCGGCTCCCGCCCCTGCCCCCGGCACCGACCTGGCCGGCGAGCTCCGGGCCGCCGACGCCGACCGCGAGCGCGTCGCCGACCTGCTGCGCGACGCCTACGCGGAGGGCCGGCTCACCGTCGACGAGCACGCCGAACGGATCGAGGCCGCCTACAACGCCCGCACGTTCGGCGAACTGGAGCCGCTCACCCGCGACCTGCCCAGCCACCCGGGCCCGATCCGGCACAACCTGACCAAGCCGCCGCTGGACGCCCCGGCCCCCGCCCCGCAGCAGCAGCCCTCGCTGCCGCCGGCCCGGGCCGAATCGCCCACGATGCTCGCGGTGTTCGGCGGCGCCGCCCGCAAGGGCCGCTGGCGGGTGGGTTCGCACCTGAAGGCCGTCGCGGTGTTCGGCGGTGTCGAGATCGACCTGACCGACGCGGTGTTCGAGTCGCCCGAGGTGGTCATCGAGGTGATCGCGGTGTTCGGCGGCGTCGAGATCCGGGTTCCGGAGAACGTCACGCTGCAGGGCAGCGGCGCCGGCATCTTCGGCGGTTTCGACGTCCGCGAGCAGACCTCGCCGGACCCGTACGCGCCGGTGGTGCGGATCAAGGGCGCGGCGGTGTTCGGCGGTTGCGAGGCCAAGCCGAAGCGCGGAAAGAAGCTCAAGGAGTGGGTCCGCCGCCAGCTGGAGGGCTGACCTGCGGAGATCTCACGGATCGTCAACTCGCTTGACGGCACTCGTCGTTGTTCCGAGTGCAGTGGGTAGTCGATTGCATGCGGTGTGCATGAATCCGGGGGTGGCGGGGTAGTTCCAATCGCACATCGTTCCTGTACGGCTGTGACCCCGCGGGTCGGCGACGGTGCCACGGCGAGGGAGCACGGGGCAGTCGGGCAGGAGGCGACCCAACCCCGAGCCTTTGAGCCTGGTCAGGAGTCACCGTGCTGCATCCGATCGAGTCCACCGCCGCCGCCCGCCGCCCCGCGGTCCCGGATCCGGACGACAACCCCTGGCACACTTCCGCCGCGTGCCGCAGCGACGAGGCCGGGCTGTTCTTCGCTCCGTCCAAGGAGCCGACGGCCGCCCGGCTGGCCCGCGAGGAGCAGGCCAAGCGGGTCTGTGCCCGCTGCCCGGTGCTGCTGGAATGCCGCGAGCACGCCCTCGCCCAGCCCGAGCCGTACGGCGTCTGGGGCGGGCTGACGGCCGCCGAGCGCCGCGTGGTGCTCGCCCGTCGGCGCCGCCGCGAGGCCGAACTGCTGGACGCGCGGCGGCTGACGGCGCGGATAGCCGGCTGAGCCGGGCCGCGCGGCCGGGGCGGCCGGGGAGGATCTCCCCGGCGGCCCCGAACGTGCCCGCGGGCCCGGCCGCCCGGGCTCAGTTGGCGCGGTCGAAGTCGATCGCGCTGTAGGCCCGCAGCTTGGCCAGCTTGTGGGTGGAGTCGATCTGCCGGATCGTGCCGCTCTTGGAGCGCATCACCAGCGACGAGGTGGTGGCGGTCTCCGAGCGGTAGTGGACGCCGCGCAGCAGCTCCCCGTCGGTGATGCCGGTGGCGACGAAGAACACGTTCTCGCCGCTGACCAGGTCGGCGGTGTGCAGCACCCGGTCCAGGTCGTGGCCGGCGTCCAGCGCCTTGCGCTTCTCGGCCTCGTCCTTGGGCCACAGCCGGCCCTGGATGGTGCCGCCCATGCACTTCATCGCGCAGGCCGCGATGATGCCCTCGGGGGTGCCGCCGATGCCCATCAGCAGGTCGACGCCGGTGCCCTCGCGGGCCGCCATGATCGCGCCGGCCACGTCGCCGTCGGAGATGAACTTGATCCGGGCGCCGGCCTCGCGGATCTCCTTGACCAGGTCGTTGTGGCGGGGCCGGTCCAGGACGACGACGGTGACGTCCTCGACGGCGGAGCCCTTGGCCTTGGCGACCCGGCGGATGTTGACGGCCGCGGGGGCGGTGATGTCGACGAAGTCGGCGGCCTCGGGGCCGCAGACCAGCTTGTCCATGTAGAAGACCGCGCTGGGGTCGAACATGGTGCCGCGGTCGGCGACGGCGAGGACGGCGACGGCGTTGTTCATGCCCTTGGCGGTCAGCGTGGTGCCGTCCACCGGGTCGACCGCCACGTCGCACTCGGCGCCGGTGCCGTCGCCGACCCGCTCGCCGTTGTACAGCATCGGGGCTTCGTCCTTCTCGCCCTCGCCGATGACGACCACGCCGTTCATGGAGACGGTGGACACCAGGGTGCGCATCGCCTTCACGGCCGCGCCGTCGGCGCCGTTCTTGTCGCCCCGGCCGACCCAGCGGCCGGCGGCCATCGCGGCGGCCTCGGTGACCCGGACCAGTTCGAGGGCAAGGTTGCGGTCGGGGGCTTCCGGCGCGACCTCCAGGGCGCTGGGAAGGTGGTGCGGGTACTGCGTGGTCATCGTCGTTACCTCTCTGTACGCGACGGCCAGTCAGCGTCGGGTCGCGGAGGGTCACCGGCGCTGCTTCGAGGGTTGCTGCGATCGTATCGGCAGGTGGGACGGGAGTCTGCGGCGCACTCCGCGCGCACCGCGACGGGGCGGCCCGTGCGCCGCCGTTCCGTAAGCGCCGCCTACCATGGGCGGGTGGCAGGCAACAGCAGCAAGAAGGGCCGTCAGACGGTACGGGACATGGTCCTGTCGATGGCGGCGGTCGGCATCGTGGTCACGGTGGCGTACTTCAGCATCCCGAGCGCGGACGGCAAGAACGGCGTGCACCCGGTGCAGTACCAGGTCGAGCTGGCGTCGGCGAAGCGCGCCGCGCCGTACCCGCTGGTCGGCCCGCAGCCGCTGCCGGAGGGCTGGCAGGCCACCTCGGTGAGCTACGGCGCCAGTGACAAGGGTCACGCCGTCTGGCACCTGGGCTTCAGCACCGCCTCCGGCCAGTACGCGGCGATCGAGCAGAGCGACGGCAAGCCCGACGACGTGGTGGCCAAGAACGTCCCCGGCGGCAAGCCGGACGGCGCCTCCACGGTGGACGGCCAGGAGTGGCAGCGGGTGCAGGGCGACCGCTACCGGGCGCTGACCCGCCCCGCCGGCAGCACCGGCACCACGGTGCTCACCGGCACCGCCTCCTACGAGGAACTCGCGCAGCTCGCCCAGTCGCTGAAGTAACGGTCGTCACACGTCGCCGCACGCGTAAGGCCCCCGCCGGGGAACGGCGGGGGCCTTCGCTGTCACGGGGCCGAGCGGACTCAGACGGTGGTGACGACCTCGTCGTAGGCCAGGCGCGGGCTGCGCGGGAACCAGGCGTCCTCGCCCGGCTTGCCGATGTTGACCACGGCCAGCACCGAGTGCTCGCCGTCGGCGAAGAACTCCTTGTTGATGCCCGCGGCGTCGTAGCCGGTCATCGGGCCGGCGGCCAGGCCGGCGGCGCGCACGCCGATGATGAAGTACGCGGCCTGCAGGGCGCCGTTCAGGGTGGCCGAGGACTCGCGGACCGAGCGCTCGCTGAAGAACATGTCCTTGGCCTGCGGGAAGTGCGGCAGCTGGGTCGGGAGCTCCTCGTGGAACTCGTTGTCGGCGGCCAGGATCGCGACCAGCGGCGCGGTGGAGGTCTTGGCCTGGTTGCCCTCGGCCATGTGCTGCACCAGGCGGGCGCGGCCCTCCTCGGAGCGGACCAGGACGATGCGCAGCGGCTGCTGGTTGAAGGCGGTCGGGCCGAACTTCACCAGCTCGTAGATCGCCTGGATCTGCTCGTCGCTGACCGGCTCGTCCGAGAACGTGTTGGCGGTGCGGGCCTCGCGGAAGAGCAGGTCCTGGGCGGCGGCGTCGAGGGCCAGGGTCATGACGTTGTCCTACCTCAGAGCTTGGGGCGGTGGGGTACGGCGGGTGCCGTGCACACCGGTCCAACTTCGATGAAAGTTAAACCATTCCCCGGCTCGGCTGTGACGTGCGCCACAGTCCGGCTCGGCTACTCGCCGGCGGACTCCTCGGCCGCCAGCGCCGCGTCCAGCCGGGCCCGGGCGCCGTCCAGCCAGCGCTGGCACACCTTCGCCAGCTGCTCGCCGCGCTCCCACAGCGCCAGCGACTCCTCCAGCGTCGTCCCGCCCGTCTCCAGCCGCCGGACCACCTCCAGCAGCTCGTCCCGCGCCTGCTCGTACCCGAGCGCCTGCTCGGCGCCCGCACCCTGCTGATCAGCCATGGCGCCCAGCGTAGGGGCAGGCGCGGACAAACCCCTTGCACCCCCGCCTACGCTGCCGAACATGAGCACCCCACGCCCGGCCCGCCCCGAGGACGCCGCCGAACTCGTCCGCCTGCGCACGCTGATGTTCGAGTCCATGCAGGGCGAAGCCCACCCCGGCCACTGGCAGCACACCGCCCAGGACCTGGTGGCCCGTCAGCTCGCCGAACCCGACCGGCGCCTGCAGGCCTACGTGATCGACGACCCGGACCGCCCCGGCCGACTCGCCAGCTGCGCCGTCGGCACCCTCGAACAGCGGCTGCCCGCCCCCGGCCACCCCGACGGCCTGTTCGGCTTCGTCTTCAACATCTGCACCGACCCCGGCCACCGCGGCCGCGGCCACGCCCGGGCCTGCACCGAAGCGCTGATCGCCTGGTTCGACGAACGCCGCGCCACCCGCGTCGACCTGCACGCCACCGAGGGCGGCGAGGCGCTCTACCGCAGCCTCGGCTTCCACGAGCACTCCACCGCGCTCTCCCGCCAACGGCTGCTCACCGACTGAACCGCCGCCCTCAGCCCTCCTCGGCCGCCCGCACCCCGAACGAGCCGCCCGCCACCCGGGCCCGCAGCGCCTCGCCGCCCGCGACCTGCGCCGGATCCGTCACCACCGCGCCGTCCTCGCGCTGGAGCACCGCGTACCCGCGCTCCAGCGTGGCCAGCGGCGACAGCGCCACCACCCGGGCCAGCGCATGGCCCAGGTCGGTCTGCGCGTGGTCCAGCCGGTGCCCCAGCACCCGGCGGGCCCGCTCCACCAGCGCCGTCACCTCCGCGCCGCGCGCCGCCACCGCCTCGGTCGGCGCCGCGAGCGCCGGCCGGCTGCGCACCGACGCCAGGCCCGCCGCCTCCCGGTCCACCCGGTGCACCACGTACCGCCGCGCCCGGTCCCGCAGCTGACGCACCTTCGCCAGCTCCTCGCCGACGTCCGGCACCACCCGCTTCGCCGCGTCCGTCGGGGTGGACGCCCGCAGGTCCGCGACGAAATCCAGCAGCGGCTGGTCCGGCTCGTGGCCGATCGCACTCACCACCGGCGTCCGGGCCGCCGCCACCGTCCGCACCAACTCCTCGTCGGAGAACGGCAGCAGATCCTCCACACTGCCGCCGCCGCGGGCCACCACGATCACCTCGACCTCCGGCCGCGCATCCAGCTCGCGCACCGCGGCACACACCTGCGACACCGCCTGCGGCCCCTGCACCAGCACGTTCCGCACCTCGAACCGCACCGCCGGCCACCGCCGCCGGGCGTTCTCCAGCACGTCCCGCTCGGCCGCCGAACCGCGGCCGGTCACCAGGCCCACACAGCCCGGCAGGAACGGCAACGGCTTCTTCCGGGCCTCCTCGAACAGGCCCTCGGCGAACAGCTTGCGCTTCAACTGCTCCAGCCGGGCCAGCAGTTCACCCAACCCGACGAGCCGGATCTCCGACGCCCGCAACGAGAGCGTGCCGCGCGCCGCGTACCACTCCGGCTTCGCCAGCACGATCACCCGCGAGCCCTCCTGCACGGCATCCGCGACCTGCTCGAACACCGAACGGAAACACGTCACCGTCAACGAGACGTCCCGATCCGGGTCCCGCAGCGTCAGGAACACCATCCCCGCCCCCGGCCGCCGCGACAGCTGCGCGATCTGCCCCTCCACCCACACCTCGCCCAGCCGATCGACCCACCCGCCGATCAGCGCCGAGACCTTTGCCACGGGCAGGGGCGCTTCGGGACTGCTCGCATTAGCCATCCCCCGAGGCTAGCTCTTGCGAGGGACACGCAGGTGGGTGCACGGACAGCGGCGCGCGAAGGTCCCCCCGCGCTCCGGTCAGCGCTTCTGCGCCAGCAGGATCAGCAACCCCAGCGCCAGCCAGATCCCGCCCACGATCAGCGCCGTGTGCGAGGCCTCCACCAGGACCGCGACGATCACCGCGACGCCCAGCATCGGGACGACGGCGTGGCGCAGCCAGTCGCGGGAGTGGTGGCGCACGACGTACCAGCCGACCACCGAGGCGTGCAGCAGGACGAACGCGGTGAGGGCGCCGACGTTGACCACCGAGGTGAGCTGGTCGAGTCCGTCGTCGCGGCGGGCGGCCCAGACGGCCGCGACCAGGGTGATGACGGCGGCCGTGAGCAGGGCGCGGCGGGGGACGGCGGTGCGTTCGTCGACGGCGCCGAGCAGGCGGGGCAGGCGGCCCTCCCGTCCCATGGCGAAGACCAGGCGTCCGGCCGCGGCCTGGCCGGCGAGTGCGGCGAACGCCGCGCCGATGGCCTTGGAGGCGGCGATCAGCACGTGCAGCCAGTGCCCGACGGAGGCTTCGACGGTGTCGTAGAACGCCGATCCCTGCGCGGCGGGGTCCGCGGCCAGTTGATCGGGCGTCATGGGTTCCAGGACGGCGGCCAGGTAGGTCTGGGCGACGAACAGCAGGCCCGCCACCGCCAGGCACCAGAGCACCGCGCGGGCGACGGCGGCCGAGGCGCCGACCGCTTCCTCCACGAAGGAGGCGATCGCGTCGAAGCCGAGGAAGGAGAGCACCGCGACCGACACCGCGGACAGCACCGCCGTCAACGAGAATCCGCTGACTCCCCCGAACGGGGAGCCCCAGTCGCGGGCGGCCCCGTGCAGCGCCAGTTCCACCGACGCGGCGACCACGAACACCGTCAGCACCACGACCTCCATGGCGAGCACGGCGAAGCCGACCACGGCGGCCGTCCGCACCCCGGTCAGGTTGAGCGCGGTGGTGATCAGGACCGCCAGTACCGTCCACACCCAGCGGGAGACGTCCGGCACCAGGGAGTTGAGCGCGATGCCGGAGAACAGGTAGGCGACGGCGGGGATCAGCAGGTAGTCCAGCATCGCCATCCACCCGGCGATGAACCCCGGCCCCTCGCCGAGCCCGGCCCGCGCGTACGCGAACACCGACCCGGTCCGGGGCACCGCCCGCACCATCTCGGCGTACGACAGCGCGGTGAAGCCCATCGCCACGGTGGCCACCAGGTAGACCGCGGCGACCGCGCCGTGGCTCTTCGCGTCCAGCACGCCGAACACGCCGACCGGCGCCATCGGGGCGATGAACAGCAGTCCGTACACCATCAGATCGCGCACGCCGAGCGTGCGCCGCAGTTCCGTCGTCCCTGGCTGTGTGCTCACCCTCGCCATTCCACCGGTCCGGGCCCGCACCGACCGGGCGACGCGCGTCCACGGGGGCGGGACTCGCCCGTACGATGGAGCCATGTCCACCAGTGCTCAGCGCCGTGTCCTGCTCGCCGCCCCCCGTGGCTACTGCGCGGGCGTCGACCGCGCCGTGATCGCCGTGGAGAAGGCCCTGGAGCAGTACGGGGCGCCGATCTACGTCCGCAAGCAGATCGTCCACAACAAGTACGTCGTGCAGACCCTGGAGAAGCAGGGCGCGATCTTCGTCGACGAGACCGAGGAGGTGCCCCAGGGCGCGATCGTGGTGTTCTCCGCGCACGGCGTCGCCCCGTCGGTGCACGACGAGGCCGAAGCCGGCAAGCTCGCCACCATCGACGCGACCTGCCCGCTGGTCACCAAGGTGCACAAGGAGGCCCGCCGGTTCGCCGACGAGGACTACGACATCCTGCTGATCGGCCACGAGGGCCACGAGGAGGTCGTCGGCACCATGGGCGAGGCCCCGGACCGGATCCACCTGGTGGACGGTGCCGAGGACGTCGCCAACGTGAAGATCCGCGACGAGTCCAAGCTGGTCTGGCTCTCCCAGACCACCCTCTCCGTGGACGAGACCATGGAGACCGTCGGCGCCCTCAAGGAACGCTTCCCGCTGCTGGTCTCGCCGCCCAGCGACGACATCTGCTACGCCACCCAGAACCGTCAGGTCGCCGTCAAGCAGCTCGCCCCCGAGGCGGACCTGCTGATCGTGGTCGGCTCGAAGAACTCCTCCAACTCGGTCCGCCTGGTCGAGGTCGGCCTGGAGTACGGCGCCAAGGCCGCCCACCTGGTCGACTTCGCCGAGGAGATCGACCTCGGCTGGCTGGAGGGCGTGCGGACGGTCGGCCTGACCAGCGGCGCGTCCGTGCCGGAGATCCTGGTCGAGGGCGTGCTGCAGCTGCTCGCCGCGCACGGCTTCGAGGACGTGCAGATCGTCAAGACCGCCGAGGAGCACCTGACCTTCTCGCTCCCCAAGGAGCTCCGCCGCGACCTGCGCGCCGAGGCCGCCGGCAAGCTCTGACCGGCCGCCCGACCCACGCCGGCCCGCCGACGCCCGGATCCCTCTCCCGAGGGGTCCGGGCGTCGGCCGTGCGGGCGGCGGCCGTCCGGGAACGGCTGCGCCCGCCCCCGCGCCCCCGTACGTTGGTGCGAAGGCCGGCGGGCAGCGGACGTCCCCGGCGGTACGGAAGGCGACGGCAGTGACGACGGTCTTCGGCGTGGACATCGGCGGCTCGGGCATCAAGGGCGCACCGGTCGACCTGGACAGGGGCGTGCTCGCGCAGGAGCGGCACAAGGTGCTCACCCCGCACCCGTCCGGCCCCGACGCGGTGATCGACGCGGTCTGCGAGGTCGTCCGGCACTTCGACCACCGCGGGCCGGTCGGCCTGACCTTCCCCGGCGTGGTCGTCGACGGGCACACCCGGACCGCCGCCAACGTCGACAAGGGCTGGATCGGCCTGGACGCCGCCGCCCGGTTCGGCGAGGCGCTCGGCCTGCCCGCCACCGTGGTCAACGACGCCGACGCGGCCGGACTCGCCGAGATCACCCACGGCGCGGGCCGCGGCCGCTCGGGGGTGGTCCTGCTGCTCACCTTCGGCACCGGCATCGGCAGCGCGCTGTTCTCCGACGGCGTGCTCGTCCCCAACACCGAACTCGGCCACCTCGAAATGCGCGGCAAGGACGCCGAACGGCGCGCCTCCTCCGCCGCCAAGGAACGCCACGACCTCAGCTGGCCCAAGTGGGCCGAGCGGGTCGACGAGTACCTCGACCTGGTCGAGATGCTCTTCTCCCCGCAGCTGGTGATCGTCGGCGGCGGCGTCAGCCGCAAGCACGAGAAGTTCCTGCCGCTGCTCAAGGACCGCCGCGCCGAGGTCGTCCCCGCCCGGCTCCGCAACGACGCGGGCATCGTCGGCGCGGCGATGGCCGCGAGCCGGGCGGTCCCGGCTACCGGCTCCGGTGGCGGCGGCGCTGGGCGACGTAACGCGCGGTGACGATCGCGGTGGCCAGGCCGGTGCCGGCGAACAGCCAGCCCGCGCGCAGCGCCAGCCCGCCGGCCAGCGCCACCACTTGGCCGGTGATGCCGCTGGTGGTGCCCGGCTGCAGCAGCACCAGCGCCGCCGCGAACGCGATCGGACCGCAGATCGGCGCGGCCGGCAGGTCCGGGTACCGCACCCGCACGGCCAGCTGGAAGCACACCACCAGATAGCCGAGCCCGAACAGCACCCCGAGCCCCCCGAACATCAGCCGGTCCAGCCCGGCGAACGCCAGCGTCCCGGCCGCCGCGACCACGCCGGTGCCCACCGCGGTCAGCCGGGCCGGCGGGCCGCCGGACCGCTGCCGACGGGCCGTCAGCAGCCGGTGCAGCAGCCGCTGGACAAGGGGTCCGGACCGGCCGTCGGAGGCCGTCCGCAACCGGGACTCGGGGGGTCGGCTCTGCCCCGGAACGGCGGCCTCGTCGGCGCCGCGCCCCGGCGCTCGTCGTCTCGGCCCTGGCGGCTGGGTACGGATGCTCTGCTCCACCCGACCAACGTACGGTCCGATCATCGACACCGTGTGTAATGGCTCCCGACCAATTGATCCGTGTCCGGCCGGTGCACGCCCCACCGCGCGGCCCCGGCCCCCCGCACGCCCCGTAGACTGGGGGATCGGCCCGCACCGGGCCAACTCGACGCCCTCCAAGCCACGGGACACCACTCTTCATGTCGCTCACGATCGGAATCGTCGGCCTGCCGAACGTCGGCAAGTCGACCCTGTTCAACGCCCTGACCAAGAACGACGTGCTGGCGGCCAACTACCCGTTCGCCACCATCGAGCCCAACGTGGGCGTCGTCGGTGTCCCGGACCCGCGGCTGGACAAGCTCGCCGAGATCTTCGGCTCGCAGCGCATCCTGCCCGCCACCGTCGACTTCGTCGACATCGCCGGCATCGTCCGCGGCGCCAGCGAGGGCGAGGGCCTGGGCAACAAGTTCCTCGCCAACATCCGCGAGGCCAACGCGATCTGTCAGGTCGTCCGCGCGTTCACCGACCCCGACGTGGTCCACGTCGACGGCAAGGTCTCGCCCAAGGACGACATCGACACCATCCACACCGAGCTGATCCTCGCCGACCTGCAGACCATCGAGAAGGCGCTGCCCCGGCTCCAGAAGGAAGCCCGGCTCAAGAAGGACACCGCCCCCGTCCTCGCCGCCGCCGAGGCCGCCCAGGCCGTGCTGGAGACCGGCAAGACCCTCTTCGAGGCCGGCTTCGACACCACCCTCGTCCGCGACCTCCACCTGATGACCGCGAAGCCGTTCCTCTACGTCTTCAACGTCGACGAGGACGCCCTCTCCGACGAGGACTTCAAGAACACCCAGCGCGCCCTGGTCGCCCCCGCCGAGGCCATCTTCCTCAACGCCAAGATCGAGTCCGAGCTCATCGAACTCGAGGACGACGAGGCCCTCGAACTCCTCCAGTCCATGGGCCAGGACGAGCCCGGCCTCGCCACCCTCGCCCGCGTCGGCTTCGCCACCCTCGGCCTCCAGACCTACCTCACCGCAGGTCCCAAGGAAGCCCGCGCCTGGACCATCAAGCAGGGCGCCACCGCCCCCGAGGCCGCCGGCGTCATCCACACCGACTTCCAGAAGGGCTTCATCAAGGCCGAGGTCACCTCCTTCGACGACCTCGTCGCCACCGGCTCCATCGCCGAGGCCCGCGCCAAGGGCAAGGCCCGCATCGAAGGCAAGGAATACGTCATGCAGGACGGCGACGTGGTGGAGTTCCGCTTCAACGTGTGATCGTTTGATTGCTTTGAGATAGATTGATCTGTCAAATGCGCAGGTCGTACGGGGCCCGCCTCCCTTGAGGCGGGCCCCGGCTTCTTTTCCGTGCTGACTTGGTGCTGACTTCTTCGGCCCGCCGTGCTCGCATGAGTGGTACGTTATGTGGTACCAGTCATGGAGGGAGTTCAGTCGATGTCGATCACTGCCAGCGAGGCGCGCAAGGCTCTCTTCCCGTTGATCAAGAAGGTCAATGACGATCACGAGGCCATTGAGATCGTCTCCAAGCATGGAAATGCCGTACTCGTCTCGGCCGAGGACTATGCCGCTCTGCGTGAAGGCTCCTACCTGCTGCGCTCGCCGGTGAACGCCCGCCGCTTGCTCAAGGCGTACGAGAACGCCCTTGGCGGCACAGGGCTTTCCGAGCGGGAGCTCATCGACCCTGACGCAGCGGATGGCGAGAAGGGTGCCGCGTGAGGCTCGTCTTCGAGGAGGCCGGCTGGGAGGACTACACCTCCTGGCTCAAGAGCGACCGCAAGATGCTCGCCCGGATCAACAAGCTCATCGAGGACGTCCTGCGCGACCCGTTCACCGGGATCGGCAAGCCCGAGCCGCTGAAGTACCACTTGCCCGGCGCCTGGTCGCGGCGGATCGATGACGAGCACCGCCTCGTCTACTTGGTGACGGACCGGGAAATCATCCTTCTGGCCGCCCGCTACCACTACTGATCACTGGCTGAGGGTTCGATTCACCGTGCTGATTCTGTGCTGACTTAGGTCGCCGGGATCGGCGTCTTCGCAGGTCACAGCCTTGTCGCGAGTATTCCGCTTCAACGTCTGACGTCGCACGGCAGAACAAGGGACCGGCCGATGGCCGGTCCCTTCGTCGTACCGGTCAGGGGCGTGCTCGGGGGGTGAGCCGGTCGAGGTCGATGTCGAGGGCGAAGGGGACGGGGCGGCGGAGGTCGCCCCGGAAGATGCCGGCCGGGGCGTAGCTGCGGGTGGGGGTGTCGAGTTCGTAGACGTGGGCGGCGGTGGTGCCGTCCTCGTCCTCGATCCGCCAGTAGTGGGGGATGCCCGCCTCGGCGTACTTGTGGAGCTTGACGGTGCGGTCGCGGTGGGCGGATTCGGGCGAGACGACCTCGGCGACGAGGAGGACGTCCTGGGGATCGTGCCAGGTCCGGTCCGGGTCGTAGGGGGCCGTGGTCACCAGGAGGTCGGGTTCGGGGCGGTTGCGCGAGTCCAGTCGGACGGTCATCTCGCGCTCGACTTCGACGCCCTCCGGAGCCTGGGCGGCGAGGGCGTTGGTGAGTGCGGTGACGACGCGGCTGTGCCACGCCCGCTGCGGCGACAGCATGAAGACGAGTGCTCCGTCGATCAGTTCGGTGTGTCGAGGCGCCTCGGGGAGACGGTCGAGATCCTCCGCGAACCAGCCCTCCGCGCGCGGCGGGCGCATCCAGTCGGGCAGTGAGGTCATGCTGCTCAGGGTAGTGGGTGGACGGTGTCTACGATCGGCTGGTAGACAGTGTCTATGGATGACGAGCGGACGTCCCTGCGTGAGCGCCTGGTGGATGCCGGGGTGGAGTTGGTGCTGGCGGAGGGGTCGGGGGCGGTGGGGTTGCGGGAGATCGCGCGGCGGGCGGGGGTGTCGCACGGGGCTCCGCGGCGGTACTTCGCGACGCACCGGGAGTTGTTGTCGGCGGTGGCGCGGCGGGGGTTCGAGGAGCTGGGGCGGCGGTTCGCGGGAGTGCGGGCGGAGGGGGCCAGGGGGCGGCTGGAGGGGGTGGCGCGGGAGTACCTGGCGTTCGCCGCCGAGCGGCGCGGGATGTACGAGCTGATGTTCCGTCACGACCTGCTGAGCAGCGACGGGCAGCAGGCGGACGGGCCGCGGCTGCGGGAGGCGACGGGGCCGCTGTTCGGGGGGATGGTCCGGCTGGTGGGGGAGTGCACCGGGGACGGGGAGCGGGCGCCGGTCGTGGCGGCGGCGCTGTGGGCGAACCTGCACGGGCTGGCGCAGTTGCAGGGGTGGGGGAGCGTCGAGCTGATGCTGGGGGAGGGGCGGGAGGACGCGCTGCTGGAGGCGGTCCTGACCGCGCACCTGGGCGAGCGGTGAGCCGGCTCGCGCTGCCGGTGAGCGCCGCCGCCGCGATGCTGGTGGCGCTGGACGGCACGGTGCTGCTGATCGCCCAGCCCGGCATGCGGCGCGAACTCGGGGCCGGCGCAGCCGCGTTGCAGTGGACCAGCACCGGCTACCTGGTCGCGGTCGCCGCCCTGCTGGTGGTGTCCGGCCGGCTCGGCGACCGGTACGGGCACCGCGGGACGCTGCTGGCGGGGGTGCTGGGGTTCGGCGCGGCCTCGGCCGGGATCGCGGTCGCCCCCACGGTCGGCTGGGTGATCGGACTGCGGGTCGCCCAGGGCGCGTTCGGCGCGCTGCTGCAACCGGGGACGCTCGCGCTGCTGCGGCTGTGCTGCCCGCCGGAGCGTCTCGGTCGGGCGATCGCGGTGCGGACCGGAGCGATCGCGGTCGCGGCCGGCGCGGGCCCGCTGCTCGGCGGCGTGCTGGTGGCGCAGTTCGGCTGGCGGGCGGTGTTCTGGATCAACGTGCCGGTCGCCGTCCTGATCGCCGCCATGACGCTCGCACTGCGGCCGCCCGAGGTCGAACGGGGCCGCCGGCGGCTCGACCTGGTGGGTGCGGCGCTGCTCGCCGCCGCGCTCGCCGTCCCGGTGCACGCGCTCGCGGAGGTCCCCGACCGGGGCTGGAGCGACACCGCGACCCTGGCCGAACTCGCCGCCGCCGCAGCCCTGTCGGCGGTGCTGGTCGGCCACGAGCGACGCACCCCCGAGCCGGTGGTGCCGCGTCCGGTGGCCAGGTCGCGTCCGGTGATCGGCTCGCTGGTGCTGCTCCTGACGTCCTCCGCCGGACTGTTCGGCACCCTGTTCAGCACCACCTTCCGCCTCCAGGACGCCCTGCGCCTCGGCCCGTTGGACACCGCGCTGCGGATGCTGCCGCTGACCGCGCTGATGGTGCTGGGCGCCCCGGCCGCCGCGCAGGCGCTGCGCCGGTACGGCCCCCGCACCACCGCGCTCGCCGGAACGCTCCTGCTGGTGACGGGAGTTGCCGCCCTGGCCGGTCCGGGCGCCGGCGGCGCGGCGCCGCTCGCGACGGCGGTGGCCGCCGCCCTGCTGGGCGCGGGGTTCGCGGCGGTGATGGTGACGGCCACCGGCAGCGTGGTCGGCGACGCCCCGCCGGGCTGCGCGGGCGCGGTCGGCGGCCTGAAGCAGACCGCGATGAACATCGGCCCCACCCTGGGCATCGCCGCCGCCGCCGGCGCCGGCCCGCACGGCGCCCTCCCGGTCCTGGCCGCACTCGCCGCCGCGGGCCTGCTCCCGGCCGCCACGCTGCCCGCCGCACGGCACGCTTCGCGCAAGACAGCCGTCGCCCCGGGCGGGTGACGCGCCGGGCCGGCGACGGGGGAGCAGTGGGGGCAGGACGCCGTCGCCCGCCCTGCTTCATCGCTCCCGCCGCGCCGAGGACCCGCCGCCCGGCCACCTGCCGTGTCGGGACGCCGCTGTCAGCAGCCCGTGGCACGCTGGCTCGGTGACGGAACAGCAGAAGACGGTGCATCAGCCCATCGGCGCGCTGAGTTCGACGGTGCTGGACTGCCCCGATCCGGAGCGGCTGGCGGCGTTCTACCAGCGGCTGACGGGCTGGGCGGTGACGTACCGCAGTGCGGCGTACGTGTTCATCGGGGACGGGCCGGTGCGGATCGGGTTCCAGCGGGTCGGCGGGTTCCGTCCGCCCGACTGGCCGGCGGACGGGGCGCGGGCGCATCTGGATTTCACGGTGCCTGCGTTGGGGCCCGCGGTGGCGGAACTGCTGGCGGCGGGCGCGACGAAGCCCGAGCAGCAGGCGGGTGGCGATCACTGGGTGACGCTGCTCGATCCGGACGGGCACCCGTTCTGTCTGGCGGTCCCCGAGTGACGGCGGCGGGTGCGGGCACGCTGGAGGCGGACGGCGAGCGCCTGGCGTGCACGGTGGTCGAGCCGGCGGGGCAGGCCCGTCCGGGTACGGCGTTGCTGATGCACGGCGCGGGCAGCAGCGGGAAGCATCGGTGTCTGCCGCTGGCACAGGAGTTGGCGGCGGCCGGCTGCCGTTCGGTGGTGTTCGACTTCGCGGGGCACGGTACGAGCACCGGCGAGCTCGGGCAGCTCTCGCTGGCCCGCCGCGCCCGTCAGGCCCGCGCCGTCCTGGAGCGGTACGCCCCGGGCGGGCCGCTGCTGCTGGTCGGGTTCTCGATGAGCGGCCAGACCGTCGCCGACCTGCTGGGCGAGCCGGACGTCGGCGGGCGGGTGCGGGCGGTGGCGCTCGGCGCGCCGGCCGCGTACGCCCGGGAGGTGCGGGAACTGCCGTTCGCGGAGCCGGAGTTCACCGCCGTCCTGCGAACTCCGGGCAGCTGGCGCAGCAGTACCGCGTTCGAGGCGTTGGCCGCGTTCGACGGCCGGGCGGTGCTGGTGCTGCCGGAGTCGGACGAGGTGATCCCGGCCGAGGTGACGGACGCGCTGGACGCGGCCCTGCGCACCCGGGCCGCGTACACCCGCCTCGTGCTGCCGGGCGCCGACCACCAGCTCGGCGGCTGGCTGAGCACCCACCCGGAGCACCGGGCCCTGGTGGCCGCCGCGCTCCTCGGAGCCGGCGGCTGAACGGGCCTGTCGGTCAGGGCAGTCGGACGGTCAGCCGACCGGTCGGATCGGCGGTGACGGTGACGCCGGTGAGGTCGTCGACGAAGAAGTCGGGGCGGTGGGCGGCGGCGCGCGGACCGATGCCGAGGACCGGCATGCCGGCGGCGCGGGCGGCGGAGATGCCGGCCTCGGAGTCCTCCAGGACCAGGCACTCGGCGGGGGCGACGCCGAGCTCGGCGGCGGCCTTCAGGAAGCCCTCGGGGTCGGGCTTGCTGGCGCCGACCTGCTCGGCGGTGATCATCAGCGGCGGCAGCGGGACGCCGGCGGCGGCCATCCGGACCCGGGCGAGGGCCTCGTCGGCCGAGGTGACCAGGGCGTGCGGCAGCCCGGCCAGCGACTCCACCAGCCGCCGGGCGCCGGGGACTTCGACCACGCCGTCGGTGTCGGCGGTCTCCTCGGCCAGCATCTGCCGGTTCTCGGCGAGGTTCTGCTCCATCGGGCGGTCGGGCAGCAGCAGCGCCATGGTCAGGTGGCCCTGCCGGCCGTGGACGGTCTTCATGGCCTCGTCGGCGTCGAGCCCGTTGCGTTCGGCCCAACGGCGCCAGCAGCGTTCGACCACGGCATCGGAGTTGACCAGGGTGCCGTCCATGTCGAGCAGGACGGCCCGGACCGGCGGGGTGGGGGCGGGCATCGGGGCTCCTCGGGGGCCTCGGGCGAGTGTTTGTTCCACAATCGTACAAAACCTGCGCCGGAGGCCGTCGAGCTCACCCCAGCAGGTGCGCGTTGACCGCCCGGGCCGCCGCGGCCAGCTCCGGCAGCTCCACCACCTCGACGCCCGCCGCGGTGAGCAGCGCGCTGCCCCGGCAGTCCTCGACGAACAGCGCGGGCTCCCGCCAGGCCACCACCACCCGCGGCACCCCGGCGGCGACGATCAGCTCGGCGCAGGGGTGCGGACGGGAGGCGCGCTGCCCGCAGGGCTCCAAGGTGCTGTAGACGGTGGCGGTGCGCAGCCGCGGATCGCCGGGCGCGAGCCGGCCGAGCGCGGCCTCCTCGGCGTGGTTCACCGCGTCGACCTCCCGGCTGAAGCCCTCGGCCAGCACCTCGCCGTCGGCGCCGACGATCACCGCGCCCACCGAGAACGCCGTCCGGGACGGCGGGCAGCGCCGGGACAGTTCGATCGCGCGACGCAGCCACTCCTGGTCGGTGGTCATCGGGGGCTCCTTCGGGGCGTACCGCAGCAGGACGACGCCCCCCACGGTACGGGCCCGGCGGAGCCCGGTTCAGACGGCGGTGCGCGGTGACAGCGGGAGCGGCAGCGAGGGCAGGCCGTCGATGCTGGCGGCGACGTGGTCCTTGCCCTCGCAGTAGGCGCTGAAGTTCTCCTCGCCCTTGCGGTCGAAGTACTGCCGGTGGATCTCCCGGTCCGAGCGGTAGTCCATGAACGGGACGGCGTACCCGCAGGAGTCGCTGACCCGCTCCGCCCGGACCAGGACGACCGCGCGCAGCCCGGCGCCGTCCGCGGACGGGTCGAAGCGGCCGAGCAGTTCGGCGAAGCGCGGGTCGTCGCGGAACACCGGCTCGCCCCGGCCGTGCACCCGCAGCACCGTCGGCGGGCCGTCGAAGGCGCACCACATCAGGGTGATCCGGCCGTTCTCCCGCAGGTGGGCGATGGTCTCGGCGTGCGAACCGCCGAAGTCCAGGTAGGCGACGGTGAGTTCGTCGAGGACGGCGAGGGTGCCGGAGCGGCCCTTGGGGGAGAGGTTGACGTGCCCGTCGCCCGACAGCGGGGCGGTGGCCACGAAGAACACGGGCTGCCTGTCGATGAACGCGCGCAGCCGGTCGTCGATGCGTTCGTAGGTCTTTCCCATGCCGCCGATTCTGCGCCCGGGCCGGCCCGGCGGGCGAGGGGGTTTCGCCGGCGTCCCACAGTATGAGACAGAATTGTCCGAGCAGTGGAACGGTTTTCTATGCTGGGCGGGTCGCTCCGAGGGAGAGGGGAACCACCGTGGCCGGTTACACCCATGGGCACCACGCCGCCGTCCTGCGCTCGCACCGCACCCGCACCGCCGCCAACTCCGCGGCCTACCTGCTGCCCGAACTGCGCCCCGGTCAGCGGCTGTTGGACGTCGGCTGCGGGCCCGGCACGATCACCGCCGACCTGGCCGACCGGCTCGGCCCGACCGGCCGGGTGATCGGCGTCGACCCGTCCGCCGAGGTGCTCGCCCAGGCCGCCGCGCTCGCCGCCGAACGCGGCCTGGAGCAGCGGCTGACCTTCGAGGCCGCCGACGTGTACCGACTCCCGTACGCCGACGCCTCGTTCGACGTGGTGCACGCCCACCAGGTGCTCCAGCACCTCGCCGACCCGGTCGCCGCGTTGCGCGAGATGCGCCGGGTCACCGCCCCCGGCGGGGTGATCGCGGTCCGCGACGCCGACTACGCCGCGATGGCCTGGTACCCCGAACTGCCGGAACTCGACGAGTGGTCGGCGCTCTACCGGGCGACCGCCCGGGTCTCCGGCGGCGAGCCCGACGCCGGCCGCCGCCTGCTCTCCTGGGCGCACGCCGCCGGCCTGGCCGACGCCCGGCCGTCCTCCAGCACCTGGACGTACGCCACCGAGGCCGAACGCGCCTGGTGGTCGGAGAGCTGGGCCGAGCGGACGGTGCACTCCAACACCGCCGCCACCGCCCTCGCCGAGGGCCTCGCCACCCCCGCCGACCTGGCCCGGATCGCCGCCGGCTGGCCCCGCTGGGCCGAGCATCCGGACGCCTGGTTCGCCGTCCTGCACGGTGAACTCCTGTTGAGCGTAAGCTAGTTGGCTCGCTGCGGTCCGACCCGTCGGCCACGGCAGGGTCCGGCCCGCCCCCCATCGGGCCGGACCGCTACCGTGTGGCGCCATGGAGGAACACCCGGACCGCACGCCCGCCGCCCACCGCGTGATGCGCCAGGACGACAACGGCAACCGCTTCCTGCTGGCCCGCGGCCTCACCCGCCCCGCCGCCGAGGCCCTGGCCGCCGAGTTCGAGGCCCGCGGCCACAAGCAGCTCTACTGGGTCGAACGCGAAGAGCCCGAGAAGCCTGCGCAGCCCGGGGAGCCCGGGGAGCCCGGGGCGGGCCGCGGGTAGTCGGTCCGGGCCCGGGCGCCCGCGGCCGCGTAGCGTGGCGGGAGCAGCGGGCCGGGACGGCCGTGCCGAGCGAGGAGGACATCCGTTGGCTCTGGAGATCGAGCGCAAGTTCCTGGTCCCGGACGGCGAAACCGTCCCCGACGGGCGGGAGTTCGACGTCCGACAGGGGTACCTGGTGACCGGCCCGGACGGGGCCGAGGCCCGGGTGCGGGACCAGGGCGGGGCGTGCTCACTGACCGTCAAGCGCGGCACCGGCCTGGTCCGCGGCGAGTGGGAGACCCCGCTCACCGCCGAGCAGTTCGAGGCGCTGTGGCCCGCCACCGAGCAGGCCCGGGTCGCCAAGACCCGCCGGGTGGTGGAGCTCGGCCGGTACGAGGCCGTGGTCGACACCTTCCACGGCCGGCTGGCCGGGCTGCGCACCGTCGAGGTCGAGTTCGCCGACGAGCGGGACGCCGCCGCGTTCACCCCGCCGCCCTGGTTCGGGCCCGAGGTCACCGACCGCCCCGACCTGAAGAACCAGCGCCTCGCCACCGCCGCCGGGCCGCCCCGCCCCTGACATAGGGTCGGGAGCCGACGAGCGGTACGAGCGGCAAGGGCGGCGGGGCGGCAATGGCAGAGCTGATCGACACGGTGGCGTGGGTCCTCCTGGAGGGCGGCCGGATCCTCTGCGCGCGCCCCCGCGGCAAGGACGTGTTCTACATCCCCGGCGGCAAGCGCGAGGGCGACGAGACCGACCTGCAGACGCTGACCCGCGAGGTCGCCGAGGAGCTCACCGTCGCCATCCGCCCCGACACCGTCGCCCACGTCGGCACCTACCACGCCGACGCCCACCCGTCCGGCCCCACCGTCCGGATGGCCTGCTACCGCGCCGACTACACGGGCGCCCTCGCCGCCAGCAGCGAGATCGAGGACGTGGAGTGGTTCGGCTACGCCGACCGCGACCGCGTCCCGCCGGTCGACCAGCTGCTCTTCGACGACCTGCACCGCGACGGCCACCTGCACTGACGCCGGAACGCCCCTGGAAATGCCCGTTCTGTACGCCAATCGGACAGACGACCCGTATGTCGGGATAGCTGGGCGTTTCCCGGGGTATGGCAGTGTCCGGCAGCATTCGTCACGATCAGTAGCCGGGTTCGGCGCGGCGTGGCGGCGGCCCGCGCCCCCGACGGCCCGCCGGCGGTGCGTTCCAGCGACGGCCGGAGGCCCCGTAGGTGGCGAAGCCGGGTGACGGCGGGGGAGAGCGCGAGGCGTCCGGCCTGCCTCCGCGCGGGCCGGGGCGGTCGAGCGGTTCCGCGCTGCCCATAGGCGCCGGCCGCTCCGGCAGCGCGGCCGCCCGCGCCCGCCTGCGCCGCCGCCCCGGCCACGAACCGCCGACGCCGCCCACCGCGGGGCCGTCCGCCGGGCCGGAGCCGCCCGCCCGGGGCGCCCCGGAGGCCCCGGGCAGCCGGAGCACCCGCGGCCGCCCCGCCCGGGCGTTCCCCGGCGGGCTCGGCCTGCACCCGGCCGCCCGCTCCGACACCGCGCCGACCGCCCTGCACCCCAGCCGCCGCACCGAGGGCGGCAGCCTGCTGGACGTGGTGCGGGTGGCGATCGTCATCCTGGACACCGCGGGCCGGGTGGTGCTGTGGAGCCCGACCGCCGAGGAGATGCTCGGCTGGCCCAGCGAGATGCTGGTCGGCCGGGCGCTGGAGGAGCTGCTGGCCGCCCCGGAGGACCAGCAGCGGGCCCGGGCCGCCCTGCAGGAGACGCTGCGCCGCGGCTCCTGGCACGGCTTCACCGGCATCAGCGACCGGTACGGCGTGCCGGTCGAGGTGGAGGTCCGGCTGTCGCTGCTGGTGGACGGCGACGGCGCCCCGTACGTGCAGGCCGCGCTCACCGAGGCCGCCGCGCTGCGCGCCGTCGAGCGCGACCTCGCGGTCCGCGACGCGCTGTTCGAGCAGTCCCCGCTGGGCATCGCGGTGCTGGACGCCGAACTGCGCTACACCGCCGTCAACCGCACGCTGGCCGAGATGAACGGCCTGCCCGCCGAGGCGCACATCGGCCGCACCACCGGCGAGACGCTGCCGGAGCGCTCCGCCGACGAGATCACCGCCCTGCAGCGCCAGGTGCTGGCCACCGGCGAACCCGTCATCGACGTCACGCTGGCCTCGCCGGGCGGCCGGGCCGGCTTCCGGTCGATCTCGTTCAGCCGGATGACCGACCGGGCCGGCCGGGTACTCGGCATCTCCGGCACCGCGATGGACGTCACCGAGCGCTACCGGGCGGTGGCCAAGGTGGAGGGCGCCCGGCGCCGGCTCTCGCTGCTCAACGAGTTCGGCTCCCGGGTCGGCGACCTGCTGGACGCCTCGATGATCGCCCAGGAGCTGGCCGGCGCGGTGGTCCCGCGGCTGGCCGACTACGCCGCGGCGATCCTGCTGCAGGCCGTCGCGCACGGTGACGACCTGCCCCGGCACGGCCACGACCGGCGCACCTCGCTGCTGCAGCTGGGCGTCGCCTCCGTGCAGGACGGCCCGACGGTGGAGACCATGCTCCGGCACGGCGCCCGGATCACCTTCGAGGACGAGTCGGCGTTCGGCCGGGTGCTGCGCAGCGGCGTCCCCGAACTGCTCACCGGCGCCGAGCTGGACGCGCTGTCCTTCCCCGGCGACCCCAAGGTCGAGGCCGCCCGCGACCTCGGCATCCACTCCCGGCTGGTGGTGCCGCTGCGGGCCCGCGGCATCGTGATCGGCCTGCTGGTGGTCAGCCGGGCCGGCTACCGGGAGGGCTTCGACCGCGACGACCTGGCCTTCACCGTCGAACTCGCCGACCGGGCCGGCAGCTCGCTGGACAACGCCCGCCTGTACGCCCGCGAGCGGACGGCCGCGCTCACCCTGCAACGCACCCTGCTGCCCCAGCAGGTGCCGCAGCCGGCCGGCGTCGAGGTGGCCTACCGGTACGTGCCGGGCTCCAGCGGCACTGAGGTCGGCGGCGACTGGTTCGACGTCATCCCGCTGCCCGGCGACCGCACCGCGCTGGTGGTCGGCGACGTGATGGGCCACGGCCTGCGGGCCGCCGCCACGATGGGCCGGCTGCGCACCGCGGTGCGGGTGCTGGCCGCCCTCGACCTGGCGCCCGAGGTGGTCCTGCGGCACGTCCACGAGCTGGCCGACGACCTCGCCCAGGGCCCCGACGAGGCCCTGCTCGCCACCTGCGTCTACGCGGTGTTCGACCCCGCGCGGCGCAGGCTGACCGTCACCAAGGCCGGCCACATCCCGCCGGTCCTGGTGGTGCCCGGCGCCGACGCCGAGCCGGCCCGCTCCGGCGGCCCGCTGCCCGGCGGCGCCGGCCAGGTGCTCGACCTGCCCTCCGGCGCGCCGCTCGGCGTCGGCGGAGTGCCGTTCGAGTCCATCGAGATGGAGATCCCGGACGGCAGCCTGCTCGCCCTGTGCACGGACGGGCTGGTGGAGTCCCGGGACAAGGATCTGGACGTGGGACTGGGGAGGTTGATCAGCGTGCTCGAACAGCCGTACGCCTCGATCCAGCAGGCGTGCGAGGCCGTCCTCGACACCATGGAGCAGGGCCGCGAGCCCGACGACGTGGCCCTGCTGCTGGCCCGGCTCGGCCGGGAACGGGAGGACGCCCCCACCGCCGGCTGGACGCTGCCCGCCGAGCCGACCGCGGTCTCCCGGGCCCGCCGGCTGGTCCGCCACACCCTCGCCGACTGGGGCGTCGAGTCCCTCACCGACACCGCGGAGCTGCTGGTCAGCGAACTGGTCACGAACGCCGTCCGGTACGCCAGCGCCCCGATCGGGGTCCGCCTGACGCTCGGCGACCTGCTGCTGGTGGAGATCTCCGACCCGCTGCCCGACCCGCCCAAGGAGCGGCACGCGAGCGCCGGCGACGAGGGCGGGCGCGGTCTCGAACTGGTCCGCCGGCTCGCCCTGCGGTGGGGAACCAGGGCCGAGGGGCTGGGCAAGGTCGTCTGGTTCGAGCTGGCAGACTCGGACGTTCAACCACCCGAGTCGATGTTGTGACGTTGAAGGGCGTGTGCGCCCACGCCCGAATGATGAATACTCGGACATCGAAATACTCGGTCGTCTCGACACCGGATGGGCGCGCGGGTTGGAGGGGTCGGTCCGTTGAACAGCTTCCCGGCACGGAACACGACGCACGGCAGCAGCGGCCGAGCCGCGCTGCCGGAGCAGCCGGGTGCCCCGACGGTGCATGCCACCCTCCCGGACGGCTGGGAACAGGGCTCCTCGGGCACCATCTACGACTACATCCGGGTCGCCACCTTTGCGATCGGCCCCGACGGCCGGATCGCGCAGTGGAGCGACCGGGCCGCCAAGTTCTTCGGCGTGCCCGCCGCGGACGCGGTCGGCGCGGACCCGATCACCGCGTTCGTCCCGCGCGAACTGTGGCAGCGCGGCCGGGCCCGGCTGGAGCGCATCCTGTCCGGCGAGGAGTGGGTCGGCACCGCCCCCTACCGGGACCAGTCCGGCGCCGAGAGCCTCGCCGAGGTCTACGCGATGCCCGACAGCGCCGACGGCTCGGCCACCTGCCTGGCCGTCGACCTCGGCCGGCTGCGCGCCATCGAGACCGACCTGGCCGCGTCCGAGGCCGTCATCCGGCAGACCCCCACCGGGTTCTTCCTGTTCGACACCGACCTGAAGCTGCAGCGCGTCAACGGCGCCTTCGCGGCCGGCCTCGGCCGCAGCCCCGGCGCCCTGCAGGGCCTCGCCCCCGGCGACGTGTTCCGGCCCTCCGACGCCGACCGGCTGCTGCTCGCCCTGCGCAAGGTCCTCACCGGCCAGGAGCCGGTCCTCGACCTGCGGATGTCCGCCCCCGGCCGCCCCGGCCGCCCGGCCGGCCGCGACGACGAGCGCACCTGGGCGGTCTCGCTGTACCGCCTCACCGCCGCCGGCGGCCGCCCGATCGGCGTCGCCGGGCAGGTCCAGGACGTCACCAGCCGGAGCATCGCCGAACGCGAGGCCGCCGGAGTGCGCCGCAGCCTCGCCCTGCTCAACGAGGCCTCCACCCACATCGGCTCCACCCTCGACCTGGAGACCACCGCCAAGGAACTGCTCGACGTGATCGTCCCGCAGTTCTGCGACGTCGCCACCGTCGACCTGTACACCGCGCTGCTCACCGGCGACTCCTCGCTCACCGCCAACCCGGAGAACGGCGAACTGCGCCGGGTCGCGGTCTCCAGCGTGGTCGGCAACGCCCCGTCGGTGCTCGGCGCCGAGCGCGGCGGCGTCCGGGTCGCCGAGGCCGGCGGCACGCTCTGCTACCCGCCGCGCTCCCCGCACGCCCGCGCGCTGCGCACCGGCCGCAGCGTCGTCCCGCAGCCCGGGCCCGACCCGCTGCTGCGCTCCACCCTGGTGGTGCCGCTGGTCGCCCGCGACCAGGTGCTCGGCCTGGTGCAGCTGTCCCGGGCGATCGGCAGCGAGCCGTTCGACGCCCGCGAGGTGGCGATCGCCGAGGAACTGGTCGCCCGCGCCGCGGTCTGCGTCGACAACGCCCGCCTGTACCGCCGCGAGCACGAGCGCGCGCTGATCCTGCAGCGCAGCCTGCTGCCCCCGGGCAACCCGGCCGCCTCCGGCCTGGAGATCGCCCGCCGCTACCTGCCCAGCAACAACAACACCGAGGTCGGCGGCGACTGGTTCGACGTCATCCCGCTGCCCGGCAGCCGCACCGCCCTGGTGATCGGCGACGTGATGGGCCGCGGCCTGCGCGCCGCCGTCGCGATGGGCCAGCTGCGCACCGCCGTGCGAACCCTCGCGATGCTCGACCTGGACCCGGAGGAAGTGCTCTCCGCCCTCGACGAGATCGCCCGCGGCCTCGGCAACGACGACGCCGAACCGGACCGCGCCGGCGCCGAGGTCTACCTCGCCACCTGCGTGTACGCCGTCTACGACGCCGTCAAGCAGCGCTGCACCTTCGCCAACGCCGGCCACCTCCCGCCGGTGCTGCTCGTCCCCGGCCAGCGCGCCCGGATGCTCGACGTGCCGCCCGGCCTGCCGCTCGGCGTCGGCGGCGAGCCGTTCGAGGAGGTCACCGTCGACCTGCCCGAGGGCGCCGTCCTCGGCCTGTACACCGACGGCCTGGTGGAGTCCCGCAAGCACCAGCTGGACGAGGGCCTGAACGCCTTCCGCACCGCCCTCACCAACGGCTCCGACCGCCTGGAGGAGCTCTGCGACCAGGTGCTGGAGGAGCTCAACCCGCACCACGGCGAGGACGACATCGCCCTGCTGATGGCCAAGGTCCACGCGCTGCCCACGGGCTCCGTCGGCGACTGGCGGCTGCCGCCCGAGCCGACCTCGGTCGCCCGGGCCCGCGAGGCCGCCTGCGGCTGGCTGCTGGAGCGCGGCCTGGACGAACTCGTCGACACCTCCGAGCTGCTGGTCAGTGAACTGGTGACGAACGCCCTGCGGCACGGCCGCGGCGAGATCCGGCTGCGACTGCTGCGCGACCGGACCATGGTCTGCGAGGTCTGGGACGACGCCTACGCCCAACCGCGCCAGCGCCGCGCCCAGGAGACCGACGAGGGCGGCCGCGGCCTGCAGCTCGTCTCCCTGCTGGCCGAACGCTGGGGCAGCCGCCGCACCCCCAAGGGCAAGATCGTCTGGTTCGAGCTGGCGCTCTAGCCCCCGCCGTCCGTTCGTACCGGAAGCGGGTGCCGGGCCGTTGTGATCCAAACCTCCTCCGGCTGCCCGTTTCTGCTCCATTGCGGGCTTCCCCGTACGATGGGGAGAAGCCGAGGCATGTGCCGTGCCCGGTGGGTGGACCGGTGAATGCTGACGCGGGCCGGGCACCGTGACCCACGATTCCGGGAGAATCAGCGCCGCATGCCCACGCGCAACGACATCCGCAACGTCGCCATCGTCGCCCACGTCGACCACGGCAAGACCACTCTGGTCGACGCCATGCTCAAGCAGGCCGGTGCTTTCGCGGCCCACCAGCAGCTCGACGACCGCATGATGGACTCGAACGACCTGGAGCGTGAGAAGGGCATCACCATTCTCGCGAAGAACACGGCGGTCAAGTACCACCCCAAGGACGGCGGCGCGCCGATCACCATCAACATCATCGACACCCCGGGCCACGCCGACTTCGGTGGCGAGGTCGAGCGCGGTCTGTCGATGGTGGACGCGGTCGTCCTGCTGGTCGACGCCTCCGAGGGCCCGCTGCCGCAGACCCGCTTCGTGCTCCGCAAGGCGCTCTCCGCGCGCCTGCCCGTCATCCTGTGCATCAACAAGACCGACCGTCCGGACGCCCGGATCGACGAGGTCATCAACGAGACCTACGACCTGTTCCTGGACCTGGACGCGGACGAGGACCAGATCGAGTTCCCGATCGTCTACGCCTGCGCCCGGGACGGCGTCGCTTCGCTGACCAAGCCGGAGAACGGCACCGTGCCGGCCGACTCCGAGAACCTGGAGCCGTTCTTCTCCACCATCCTGGAGCACGTGCCGGCCCCGACCTACGACGAGGACGCCCCGCTGCAGGCGCACGTCACCAACCTGGACGCCGACAACTTCCTCGGCCGCATCGCGCTGCTCCGCGTCGAGCAGGGCGAGCTGCGCAAGGGCCAGACGGTGGCCTGGATCAGGCGCGACGGCTCGATCCAGAACGTCCGGATCTCCGAGCTGCTGATGACCGAGGCGCTCACCCGCAAGCCCGCCGAGGTGGCCGGCCCCGGTGACATCTGCGCCGTCGCCGGCATCGGCGACATCATGATCGGCGAGACCCTCGCCGACACCGAGAACCCGATCGCGCTGCCGCTGATCACCGTCGACGAGCCGGCGATCTCGATGACCATCGGCACCAACACCTCGCCGCTGGTCGGCAAGGGCGGCTCCGGCAAGGGCGCGGACGCCAAGTCCGCGGGCAAGGTCGACCGCAAGGTGACGGCCCGTCAGGTCAAGGACCGCCTGGACCGCGAGCTGATCGGCAACGTCTCGCTGCGCGTGCTGGAGACCGAGCGTCCCGACGCCTGGGAGGTGCAGGGCCGCGGTGAGCTGGCGCTGGCCATCCTGATCGAGACCATGCGCCGGGAAGGCTTCGAGCTGACCGTCGGCAAGCCGCAGGTCGTCACCCGCGAGGTCAACGGCAAGACCCACGAGCCGGTCGAGCGCCTCACGGTGGACGTCCCCGAGGAGCACATGGGCGCCGTCACCCAGCTGATGGGCATCCGCAAGGGCCGGATGGACAACATGTCCAACCACGGTTCGGGCTGGGTCCGGATGGAGTTCGTGGTGCCGTCCCGCGGCCTGATCGGATTCCGGACGGAGTTCCTCACCAACACCCGCGGCACCGGCATCGCGCACTCGATCCACGAGGGCTACGAGCCGTGGTTCGGCAACCTGACGACCCGTAACAACGGTTCGCTGGTCGCCGACCGCTCCGGCGTGGTCACCGCGTTCGCGATGACCAACCTGCAGGAGCGCGGCGTGCTGTTCACCGACCCCGGCACCGAGGTGTACGAGGGCATGATCGTCGGCGAGAACTCGCGCTCCGACGACATGGACGTGAACATCACCAAGGAGAAGAAGCTCACCAACATGCGTTCCTCGAACGCTGACGTGGCCGAGTCGATCGTCCCGCCGCGCAAGCTCTCGCTGGAGCAGTCGCTGGAGTTCTGCCGCGAGGACGAGTGCATCGAGGTGACCCCGGAGACCGTGCGCATCCGCAAGGTCGTCCTGGACGCCAAGGAGCGCGGCCGCACCGCGTCGCGCGCCAAGAAGAGCTGACGCCCGCCCGTTTTCGGCCGACCGGCCGGTGCCCCTCGGGGTGCCGGCCGGTCGGCTTTTTGGTGACGCTCCGTCACAAGCGGCCGAGGGCGGGCTGTTCGTTAATCGGACGTCACCGATCGTCATCCGTGACAACTGTCCGTTTCGCCCCTGTCTGGCTATGTCTGTAATGTCCGATTTTTGAGATCATGCGCCGTTCATGTGACCAAATTGAAATCCGTATTGGTCAATTCCGTATCCAAGAGTGACCGATAGTGGGTGCAGTCGAGCTCGGGTCGAGGCTTCTGCGCAGGGGTGCGCGCCAGGCCGCGAGCGATCTGCAACACGATTTCAGGAGGCACACCCATGCGCGGTGCCAGCCAGGCCAAGTGGGTTGTCGCAGCCGTCGCGGTCGCCCTCGCCGCTACCGCTTGCGGCAGCAGCTCGTCGGACGGCGCTTCCAGCGGACCGGCCAACGCCCAGGGCACGTTCAGCTACCAGAGCTCCGAGCCGCAGAACCCGCTCCAGCCCGCCAACGCCATGGAGGTCGGCGGCGGTCGTGTCATCAAGAACCTGTTCAAGGGTCTGGTGGACTACGACCCCAGCAACGGCAAGCTGCGCAACCAGGTCGCCGACAAGATCGAGACCACCGACGCGCAGAACTACACCGTCACCCTGAAGTCCGGCTGGACCTTCCACGACGGCACCCCGGTGACCGCGCAGTCCTTCGTGGACGCCTGGAACTGGTCCGCCAACACCAAGAACAACCAGATCAACTCCGACTGGTTCTCCGACATCCAGGGCTACGACGCGGTCCACCCGGACAAGGGCGACCCGACCGCCGAGACCATGTCCGGCCTGAAGGTCGTCGACGACACCCACTTCACCATCGCGCTGACCGGCCCGGTGTCGTACTTCGAGTACAAGCTCGGCTACACCGCTTTCTCGCCGCTGCCGAAGGTCTTCTACACCGACCCGGCGAAGTACGGCCAGTCGCCGATCGGCAACGGCCCCTACAAGTTCGTCTCGTGGGAGCACAACAAGGCGATCACCCTCGCCGCCTACGACAAGTACGAGGGCGCCGACAAGCCGAAGAACGGCGGCATCGTCTTCAAGAACTACGCGCAGCCCGAGGCCGCCTACAAGGACCTGGTCTCCGACAACCTGGACGTGCTGGACCAGGTCGACCCGAGCGACCTCGCCTCCTACAAGAACGACCTGGGCGACCGCGCCGTCGACCAGCCCCAGGGCGCGATCCAGAACATCTCGTTCTCGCTCTACCAGGACTCCTGGAAGGGCCAGGACAAGGCCAAGGTCCGCCAGGGCCTGTCGATGGCGATCGACCGCGACACCATCACCAAGACGGTGCTCAACGGTTCCCGCCAGCCCGCCAACACCTGGGTCGCCCCGGGCGCCATGGGCTACAAGGACAACACCTGCGGCGAGGCCTGCACCTACAACCCGGCGAAGGCCAAGCAGCTGGTCACCGAGGGCGGCGGCGTCCCCGGCAACAAGATCACCGTCCTGTACAACGCGGACGGCGGCCACAAGGAGTGGGTGGACGCGGTCTGCAACTCCATCCGTCAGGCCACCGGCGTGGAGTGCGTCGGCGACCCGAAGCCGGACTTCAAGTCGGCCCGCGACCTGGTCAAGAACAAGAAGGTCGACGGCCTGATGCGGACCGGCTGGGTGCAGGACTACCCGCTGAACGCCAACTTCCTGCGCGACGTGTACGGCACCGGTGCCGCGGCCAACGACGCCGGCTACTCCAGCCCGGAGTTCGACAAGCTGGCGGCCGAGGCGGACAAGGCCACCACGGTGGAGAAGACCGCCGAGCTGTACCAGCAGGCCGAGGCGGAGCTGGCCAAGGACATGCCGTCCATCCCGCTCTGGTACTACAAGACCACCGCCGGTTACTCGAAGAACGTGCAGAACGTGAAGTACGACTCGTTCGGCGACCCGGTCTTCACCCAGGTCGAGGTCAAGCAGAAGTAACCGAGCCGGCACCGCACGGCTCGAACCGACACGGCCGGTGCCCGTACCCCGCCCCACCGGGCGGACCGGCACCGGCCGTTGTCACGCCAAGAACTCTGATCGGGACGACGGCCCGTCAGAGCAGCAAATTGGAGGCACGATGGGGCGCTTTGTCGCGAGGCGACTGCTCCAGATGATCCCGGTGTTCCTGGGCACGGTCACGATCATTTTCTTCATGACCCGCATGCTGCCCGGTGACCCGGCGGCGGCAATGTGGGGAGACAAGGCCGCCGACCCCGCGCAGCTGGCCGCGTTCAAGCACCGGATGGGACTCGACGTCTCGATCGGGCAGCAGTACCTCAACTACATGGGCGACCTGTTCAGGGGAAACTTCGGTGAGACCCTGGCCGGCCGCAAGGTCATCGACGTCATCGGCGAGGCCCTGCCGGTCACCGTTCGACTGGCGCTGCTGGCCTTCGTCTTCGAGCTGGTGGTCGGCGTCGGCATCGGCCTGCTGGCCGGCCTGCGCCGCGGCAAGGCGTTCGACAAGGTCACCCTGGTGCTGACCCTGCTGCTGATCTCGATCCCGGTCCCGGTGCTCGGCTTCATCTTCCAGAACGTCTTCGCGATCCAGCTCAAGTGGATCACCCCGACCGTTCAGGACTCGATGAACCTCGGCCAGCTGATGCTGCCCGCCATCGTGCTCGGCTCGCTGTCCCTCGCGTACGTCGCCCGACTGACCCGCACCTCCATCGCGGAGAACGTCAAGTCGGACTACATGCGCACCGCGATCGCCAAGGGCCTGCCCCGGCGCAAGGTCATCGGCACCCACCTGCTGCGCAACTCGATGATCCCGGTGGTGACCTTCCTGGGCACCGACCTCGGCGCCCTGATGGGCGGCGCGATCGTCACTGAGGGCATCTTCAACGTCAAGGGCGTCGGCAACGCGCTGTACCACGCCATCAACCTCAACGAGGGCGCGACCGTCTCCGGTTTCGTCGTCGTGCTGGTGCTGGTGTACCTGGCCGCCAGCCTGATCGTCGACCTGCTCTACGCGGTCCTGGACCCGAGGATCCGGTATGCCTGACCTGATCGAGAAGACCGCCCCGGCGACGGGCTCCACCGAGCCCAAGCCGGAGAAGCCCCGCAGCCTCGGCTCGGACGCCTGGCACGACCTGCGCAAGCGGCCGATCTTCATCATCTCGGCGGCGCTGATCGTGCTGCTGATCGCCTTCGCGATCGCCCCCAGCCTGTTCACCTCGGTGGACCCGCGGGCCGGCGACCTGCGCCTGCACTACCTGAGCAAGCCGAACTACCTGCACTTCTTCCAGGCCGACTGGTTCGGCTACGACGGGCAGGGCCGGTCCATCTACGCCCGGATGATCTACGGCGCCCGCGCCTCCGTGGTGGTCGGCATCTGCGTCACCGCAGGCGTCACCGTCCTCGGCGGTCTGGCCGGCATGATCGCCGGCTACTACGGCGGCTGGGTCGACGCGGTGATCTCCCGGGTCACCGACATGTTCTTCGGCATCCCGCTGCTGCTCGGCGCGCTGGTCGTGCTGAACGCCTTCACCACCCGCACCGTCTGGTCGGTGGTCTTCGCCCTGGTCGCCCTCGGCTGGACCCAGATGACCCGCGTGATGCGCGGCTCGGTGATCACCGTCAAGCAGGCCGACTACGTGACGGCGGCCAAGGCGCTCGGCGCCGGCACCACCCGGATCATGTTCAAGCACATCCTGCCGAACGCGATCGCCCCGGTGATCGTGGTCGCCACCATCGCGCTCGGCGGTTACATCGCCACCGAGGCCACGCTGAGCTTCCTCGGCATCGGCCTGCAGGACCCGACCATCTCCTGGGGCATCGACATCAACTCGGCCCAGAAGGTCCTCCGTACCGCGCCGTTCGCGCTGTTCTTCCCCGCCGGCATGCTCAGCGTCACCGTGCTGGCGTTCATCATGCTCGGCGATGCGGTGCGCGACGCCCTCGACCCGAAGCTGCGCTGAGAGAGGCGGCCCGCACCATGACCACCGCACCCGAGAAGACCACCGCCGCGAAGGACCGCCTGGTCCCCGGCACCCCGCTGCTCGACGTCCGCGACCTGCACGTCGAGTTCAAGACCCGCGACGGCGTCGCCAAGGCCGTCAACGGAGTGAACTACTCGGTCGCGGCCGGCGAGACCCTCGCCGTCCTCGGCGAGTCCGGCTCCGGCAAGTCCGTCACGGCCCAGACCATCATGGGCATCCTCGACATGCCGCCCGGCCGGGTCACCGCCGGCGAGATCATGTTCCGGGGCCGGGACATGCTCAAGATGTCGAACGAGGAGCGCCGGAAGATCCGCGGCCGCAAGATCGCGATGATCTTCCAGGACGCGCTGTCCTCGCTCAACCCGGTGCTCTCCGTCGGCTACCAGCTCGGCGAGATGTTCCGCGTGCACGAGGGCGCCTCCCGCAAGGAGGCCAAGGCCAAGGCCATCGAACTGATGGACCGGGTCCGCATCCCCGCCGCCGCGCAGCGCGTGAACGACTACCCGCACCAGTTCTCCGGCGGCATGCGCCAGCGCATCATGATCGCGATGGCGCTGGCCCTGGAGCCGGACCTGATCATCGCGGACGAGCCGACCACGGCGCTGGACGTCACCGTCCAGGCGCAGGTGATGGACCTGCTCGCCGAGCTCCAGGCCGAGTACCACATGGGTCTGATCCTGATCACCCACGACCTCGGCGTGGTCGCCGACGTGGCCGACAAGATCGCCGTCATGTACGCCGGCCGGATCGTCGAGACCGCCCCCGTGCACGACCTCTACGCGCGGCCCGCCCACCCCTACACCAAGGGCCTGCTCCGGTCGATCCCGCGACTGGACCAGAAGGGCGAGGAGCTCTACGCGATCAAGGGCCTGCCGCCCAACCTCTACAAGGTCCCGGCCGGCTGCGCCTTCAACCCGCGCTGCGACGTCGCCACCGACCTGTGCCGCACCGAGATCCCCGCCCTGCACCAGGTCACCGACCGGGACGGGGCCGAGCTCGCCGGCCGCAAGAGCGCCTGCCACCTCTGGAAGGAGACCCTCCATGGCTGAGCCCATCCTGGAGGTCCGCGACCTGGTCAAGCACTACCCGCTCACCCAGGGCGTCCTCTTCAAGAAGCAGGTCGGCGCGGTCAAGGCCGTCGACGGCGTCTCCTTCACCCTCAACAAGGGCGAGACGCTCGGCATCGTCGGCGAGTCCGGCTGCGGCAAGTCGACCCTCGCCAAGGTCCTGATGAACCTGGAGCGGGCGACCGCCGGCCAGGTCCTCTACAAGGGCGAGGACATCTCCCGGCTGTCCGGTGCCGCGCTCAAGGCCGTTCGGCGCAACATCCAGATGGTGTTCCAGGACCCGTACACCTCGTTGAACCCGCGGATGACGGTCGGCGACATCATCGGGGAGCCGTTCGAGATCCACCCGGAGGTGGCGCCGAAGGGCGACCGCCGCAAGGCGGTCCAGGACCTGCTGGACGTGGTGGGCCTGAACCCGGAGTACATCAACCGGTACCCGCACCAGTTCTCCGGCGGCCAGCGCCAGCGCATCGGCATCGCGCGCGGGCTGGCGCTCAAGCCCGAGGTGATCATCTGCGACGAGCCGGTCTCGGCCCTGGACGTCTCGGTGCAGGCGCAGGTGATCAACCTGCTGGAGCAGCTCCAGACGGAGTTCGAGCTCTCCTACATGTTCATCGCGCACGACCTGTCGATCGTCCGGCACATCTCCGACCGGGTCGGCGTGATGTACCTTGGCCGGATGGTCGAGATCGGCACCGACACCGAGATCTACGACCACGCCACCCACCCGTACACGCAGGCGCTGCTGTCCGCGGTGCCGGTGCCCGACCCGACCGGCCGCGAGGGCCGCGAGCGGATCATCCTCTCCGGCGACATCCCCTCCCCGGCGAACCCGCCGTCCGGCTGCCGCTTCCGCACCCGCTGCTGGAAGGCGGAGGAGCGCTGCGCGACGGAGTCGCCGCTGCTCGCCGCCCCGAAGCTGCTCACGGGCGGGGCCAAGCACGACTCGGCGTGCCACTTCGCCGAGGAGCGCCAGGCCGCATAACGCGCACCGACAGGGGCGCGGGGAACTGAGCGAAGCAGAAGGCAGCCAAGCGCTGGGTCGCGACGAGGGCAATGACTTGCACTTGCTCGCGACCTGGCTGACGGGCGCCCTCCGCTTCGCGCAGTTCCCCGCGCCCCTGTTTTCGCGCCCGCCTGCGTTTCGAGCCCGCCTGCGTTTCGTGCCCGCCCTCCCCGGTTGCGCGCCCTTGGGCCGTCCGGAGTCATCTCGGTCGCGTCGCCGCTACGCGGCACTTCTCATGGGGTGTGATGCGTCATACGCCCTTGAGGAGGAGGCTCCATGCCCGCAGGCACCCGTGTGCGCTGGGCTGTCGTCAGTGCGACCTCTGTGGCCCTGATGGCCACGGGTTGTGGTGGTGGCAGCAGTTCGAGCGGCGGTCCGTCGGACGCCAGCAGGACGTTCACGTACCAGAGCAGTGAGCCGCAGAATCCGTTGCAGCCGGCCAATGCCAACGAGACCGGCGGCGGGCGGATCGTGCAGAACCTGTTCAAGGGGCTGGCGGACTACGACCCGTCCAACGGCAAGCTGCGGATGCAGGTCGCGGACACGATCGACACCAGTGACGCGCAGACGTACAACGTGACGATGAAGTCGGGCTGGACGTTCCACGACGGGACGCCGGTGACGGCGAAGAGCTTCGTGGACGCCTGGAACTGGGCGGCGAGCACCAAGAACAACCAGATCAACAGTTCGTGGTTCGGGGACATCCAGGGCTACACGGACGTCCACCCGCAGAGCGGCAGTCCGACCTCGGACACCATGTCGGGGCTGACCGTGCAGGACGACACGCACTTCACGATCAAGCTGACCAACAAGGTCTCGTACTTCCCGTACAAGCTGGGGTACGTGGCGTTCTCGCCGCTGCCGGAGGGGTTCTACAAGGACCCGGCGGGCTACGGGCAGAAGCCGGTGGGCAACGGGCCGTACGAGTTCGTCAGTTGGGACCACAACTCGCAGGTGGTCACCAAGACGTTCGCCAACTACCAGGGTGTGGACAAGCCGAAGAACGGCGGCGTGGTGTTCAAGATGTACACCACCGCGGAGGCGGCCTACGCGGACCTGCAGTCGAACAACCTGGACGTGATGGACCAGGTGCCGCCGTCGGCGCTGGCGAACTACAAGAACGACCTGGGCGACCGGGCGATCGACGCCCCGCAGGGCGCGATCCAGAACGTCGGCTTCACGCTGTACCAGCCGGAGTGGCAGGGGGCGGACAAGGCCAAGGTCCGGCAGGGTCTGTCGATGGCGATCGACCGGAACACCATCACCAAGACGGTGCTGCAGGGCTCGCGGGCGTCGGCGTCGGCGTGGGTGGCCGAGGGCGTGGAGGGCTACAAGGCGGGGACGTGCGGGGACTTCTGCACGTACAACCCGGACAAGGCCAAGCAGTTGATCCAGGAGGGCGGCGGCGTCCCCGGGAACTCGCTGAAGATCACCTACAACGCGGACGGCGGCCACAAGGAGTGGGTGGACGCGGTCTGCAACTCGATCCGGCAGGCGACCGGGGTGAACTGCTCCGGTGACCCGAAGACCGACTTCAAGACCGCCCGGGCGGCGATCACCGGGCACCAGATCAACGGCATGTTCCGGACCGGCTGGGTGCAGGACTACCCGCTGAACGCGAACTTCCTGGCGGACGTGTACCGCACCGGTGCGGCCTCCAACGACACCGGCTACTCCAGCCCGGAGTTCGACAAGCTCGCCACCGAGGCCGACCAGGCCGCCTCGATCCAGGACACCGCGACCGGCTACCAGCAGGCCGAGGCCCAGCTGGCGACGGACATGCCGGCCATCCCGCTCTGGTACTACCGGACGAACTCCGGTTACTCCACCAAGGTGCAGAACGTGACGTTCGACTCCTTCGGCAATCCGGCCTGGACCCAGGTCGAGGTCAAGGGCTGATCCCGTTCGACGCCGGCCCCGCCCTCCCCGCACGGAGGGCGGGGCCACGTCAGTCACCTTTTTGGAGGGAGGGCTCCCATGGGCCATTACGTCCTGCGGCGCGTGCTCCAGATGATCCCGGTGTTCTTCGGGGCCACGCTGCTGATCTTCCTGATGGTGTACAGCCTGCCGGGCGACCCGATCGCCGCGATGTTCGGCGACAAGGCCGCCGACCCGGCGACCGTGGCACACCTGAAGCACCAGTACTACCTCGATCAGCCGCTGTGGAAGCAGTACCTGCACTACATGAACAACATCTTCCACCTGGACTTCGGCACCAGTTTCACCGGCCGTCCGGTCTCCGAGATCATGAAGGACGCCTTCCCGGTCACCATCCGGCTCGCCCTGGTCGCGTTCTTCTTCGAGATCGTGATCGGCCTGCCGCTGGGCCTGATCGCCGGCCTGAAGCGGGGCAGCATCGCGGACACCCTGGTGCTGCTGGTGACCCTGGTCGTGATCTCGATCCCGGTGTTCGTGCTCGGCTACATCGCGCAGACGGTGTTCGCGATCAACCTGGGCTGGGTGACGGCGACGGTCCAGGACTCCCGGGACATCAGCCAGTTGATCCTGCCCGGCCTGGTGCTGGCGTCCCTGTCGCTGGCGTACGTGGCCCGGCTGACCCGGACGTCGATCGGCGAGAACCTGCGCGCCGACTACATGCGCACCGCGGTGGCCAAGGGCCTGCCGCGGCGGACCGTCGTCGGGCGGCACCTGCTGCGCAACTCGCTGATCCCGGTGGTGACGTTCCTGGGCACCGACCTGGGCGCGCTGATGGGCGGCGCGATCGTCACCGAGGGCATCTTCAACATCGCCGGCATCGGCAACGTCCTCTACAAGGCGATCAACCAGAAGGAAGGCCCGACGGTGGTCGGCATCGTCACCGTGCTGGTGATCGTGTACCTGGTCGCCAGCCTGGTCGTCGACCTGCTGTACGCCGTCCTCGACCCGAGGATCCGTTATGCCTGACCGGAACGAGCCCATCCCGGACGACCACGATCCGCTGCGGAACATCAACCCGACCGACAGCGACCACCTGGACTACGTCGGACAACAGGGGTTGGCGGTGGAGCAGGAGACGCTGATCGAGCCGGACCCGGTCAAACGGGAGCAGGCGCGCAGCCTGTGGGGCGACGCCTGGCGGGACCTGCGGCGGCGGCCGATCTTCCTCGTCTCGACGGTGCTGATCGTGCTGCTGATCCTGATCGCGATCTTCCCGGGGCTGTTCACCAGCACCGACCCGCGGGCCTCCGACCTGATCAACAACTACCTGCGCCGGCCGGACTGGACCGACTTCTTCGGGGGCGCCTGGTTCGGCTACGACGGGCAGGGCCGGTCGATCTACGCCCGGGTGATCTACGGGGCGCGGGCCTCGATCACCGTCGGCATCTGCGTCACCCTGGCGGTGACCCTGCTGGGCGGGCTGGCCGGGATGACCGCCGGGTTCTTCGGCGGCTGGTCGGACGCGGTGATCTCCCGGATCACCGACATCTTCTTCGGCATCCCGCTGCTGCTGGGCGCCCTGGTGCTGCTGAACGCGTTCTCCGTCCGCACCGTGTGGTCCGTGGTGATCGCGCTGGCCTTCCTCGGCTGGACCCAGCTGGCCCGCGTGATGCGCGGCTCGGTGATCACCGTCAAGCAGGCCGACTACGTGGTGGCGGGGCGGGCGCTGGGCGCCGGGACCTCGCGGCTGATGTTCCGGCACATCCTGCCGAACGCGCTCGCCCCGGTGATCGTGGTCGCCACCATCGCGCTGGGCGGCTACATCACGGCGGAGGCCACGCTGAGCTTCCTCGGCATCGGCCTGCAGGACCCGACCATCTCCTGGGGCGTGGACATCTCCTCCGCGCAGAAGGTGATCCGGCAGGCGCCGTTCGTCCTGTTCTTCCCGGCCGCGGCGCTCTCCATCACCGTGCTGGCCTTCATCATGATGGGCGACGCGGTGCGCGACGCCCTCGATCCGAAGCTGCGCTGAGCGAGGGGAGCAGGCAGATGAGCACCGTCGCCGACCAGGGCCGACCGGCCCGCGAGGAGCCGTACACCGGGCCGCTGCTGGACGTGCGGAACCTGCACGTGGAGTTCCGGACCAGGGACGGCGTGGTCCGGGCCGTCAACGGCGTGAACTACAGCGTCAGCGCGGGCGAGACGCTCGCGGTGCTGGGCGAGTCGGGCTCCGGGAAGTCCGTCACCGCGCAGGCCGTCATGGGCATCCTCGACATGCCGCCGGCCGCGATTCCCGAGGGGGAGCTGCTGTTCCGCGGCCGGGACATGCTGAAGATGTCCAAGGAGGAGCGGCGGAAGATCCGCGGGCAGAAGATCGCGATGATCTTCCAGGACGCGCTGTCCTCGCTGAACCCGGTCCTGCCGGTGGGCTTCCAGCTCGGCGAGATGTACCGGGCGCACCGCGGCACCAACCGCAAGGACGCCAAGGCCAAGGCAATCGAACTGATGGAGCGGGTCCGCATCCCCGCGGCCAAGGAACGGGTGGGGGACTACCCGCACCAGTTCTCCGGCGGCATGCGGCAGCGCATCATGATCGCGATGGCGCTGGCCCTGGAGCCGGACCTGATCATCGCGGACGAGCCGACCACGGCGCTGGACGTCACCGTCCAGGCGCAGGTGATGGACCTGTTGGCGGAGCTCCAGGCCGAGTACCACATGGGTCTGATCCTGATCACCCACGACCTCGGCGTGGTCGCCGACGTCGCCGACAAGATCGCCGTCATGTACGCGGGCCGGATCGTCGAGACCGCCCCCGTGCACGAGCTCTACGCCCGCCCCGCCCACCCCTACACCCGCGGGCTGCTGGACTCCATCCCGCGCCTCGACCAGAAGGGCCAGGAGCTCTACGCGATCAAGGGCCTGCCGCCCAACCTGCTGCGGATCCCGGCCGGCTGCGCGTTCAACCCGCGCTGTCCGCGGGCGCAGGAGATCTGCCGGCAGAAGGTGCCGCCGTTGGCGGAGGTGACCGAGGACGACGGGACGCCGCTGGCGGGCCGGGGCAGTGCGTGCTTCTTCTGGAAGGAGACCCTCCATGACGGTTAACGGCGCCACGCCGCTCGGAGCGACCACGCCCGAGGAGGCCGTGTTCGCGCAGGAGGTGCAGCGCGGCGAGCCCATCCTGGAGGTGCGCGACCTGCGCAAGCACTTCCCGCTGACCAAGGGCATCCTGTTCAAGAAGCAGATCGGCGCGGTCAAGGCCGTCGACGGGGTGTCCTTCGACCTGATGCAGGGGGAGACGCTCGGCATCGTCGGTGAGTCCGGCTGCGGCAAGTCGACGCTGGCCAAGGTGCTGATGAACCTGGAGCCGGCGACGACCGGGTCGGTGAAGTACAAGGGCGAGGAGATCTCGCGCCTGTCGGGCGCCGGGCTCAAGGCCGTTCGGCGCAACATCCAGATGGTGTTCCAGGACCCGTACACCTCGTTGAACCCGCGGATGACGGTCGGCGACATCATCGGGGAGCCGTTCGAGATCCACCCGGAGGTGGCGCCGAAGGGCGACCGCCGCAAGGCGGTCCAGGACCTGCTGGACGTGGTGGGCCTGAACCCGGAGTACATCAACCGGTACCCGCACCAGTTCTCCGGCGGCCAGCGCCAGCGGATCGGCATCGCGCGCGGGCTGGCGCTCAAGCCCGAGATCATCATCTGCGACGAGCCGGTCTCCGCGCTGGACGTGTCCGTGCAGGCGCAGGTGATCAACCTGCTGGAGAGCCTCCAGGGCGAGTTCAACCTGTCGTACATGTTCATCGCGCACGACCTGTCGATCGTCCGGCACATCTCCGACCGGGTCGGCGTGATGTACCTGGGCCGGATGGTCGAGATCGGCACCGACCTGGAGATCTACGACCACGCCACCCACCCGTACACCCAGGCGCTGCTGTCCGCGGTGCCGGTGCCCGACCCGAGCGCGCGGGAGTCCCGGGACCGGATCGTGCTGACCGGAGACGTGCCCTCCCCGGCGAACCCGCCGTCCGGCTGCCGGTTCCGCACCCGCTGCTGGAAGGCGCAGGAGAAGTGCGAGCGGGAGGACCCGGCGCTGACGGTCCGGGAGTGGCTGGAGGGCCGGGCCCGGCACGACTCGGCCTGCCACTTCGCCGGCGAACGCGAGAACGTCTGACCGGACGCGAAGAGGGCCCCCACCGAGCGGTGGGGGCCCTCTTCGGGCGTGACGCGGGATCAGGCCCCGGCGCGCGGCTCGGGAACGGCCGTGGTCGAGCCGTCCTCCGGGAAGTGACAGGCGGTCAGGTGGCCGGCGGCGTTGCCGGACAGCTGGACCAGCGGCGGCTCCTCCACCGAGCACTTCTCCTGCGCCTTCCAGCACCGGGTGCGGAACCGGCAGCCCGACGGCGGGTTGAGCGGCGACGGGACGTCACCGGTCAGCCGGATCCGCTCGCGGTCGTCGTCCGGGTCGGCCTCCGGCACGGCGGACAGCAGCGCGTGGGTGTACGGGTGGCGGGGCGTCTCGTACAGCGACTTGCGGTCGGCGATCTCGACGATCTTGCCGAGGTACATCACCGCGACGCGCTGCGAGAAGTGGCGCACCACCGACAGGTCGTGGGCGATGAACAGGAAGGCGATGCCCAGCTCGCGCTGCAGCTCCTGGAGCAGGTTGACCACCTGCGCCTGGATGGAGACGTCCAGCGCGGAGACCGGCTCGTCCGCGACGATCAGCTTCGGGTTCAGCGAGAGCGCGCGGGCCACGCCGATGCGCTGGCGCTGGCCGCCGGAGAACTCGTGCGGGAAGCGGTTGTAGTGCTCCGGGTTGAGACCGACGGTCTCCAGCAGCTCCTGCACCCGGCGCTGGACGCCGCCCTTCGGGTTGATCCCGTTGATCTCCATCGGCGCGCCGATGATCGCGCCGACGGTGTGCCGCGGGTTCAGCGAGGAGTACGGGTCCTGGAAGATCATCTGGATCTCGGACCGGATCGGCGCGAGCTCCTTGCGGGAGGCGTGCGTGATGTCCTGGCCGTTGTAGCGGATCTCGCCGCCGGTCGGCTCCAGCAGGCGCGTCACCAGCCGGCCCAGGGTCGACTTGCCGCAGCCGGACTCGCCGACCAGGCCGACCGACTCGCTGCCGAAGACCTCCAGGCTCACGCCGTCGACCGCGTGCACCGCGCCGACCTGGCGCTTGAACAGGAAGCCGTCGAGGACCGGGAAGTGCTTCTCCACGTCCTTGATCGACAGCAGCGGGGTGCCGGAGCCGGCAGCGGCCCCGGACGGCTTCTGGAGGGTCAGTTCGTTGCTCATGATGTCCCTCTCAGCCGAGCCGCGGCTTGATCTGGTCGATGAAGATGTCCTGCCGCTGCGCCGCGCTCAGGTGGCAGGCGGCGGCGGGCCCGGTGGCCGGGTTGAGCGGCGGACGCTCCGAGGTGCAGCCGCCGCCGATCACCTGCTCGGTGAAGTCGCAGCGCGGGTTGAACGGGCAGCCGGTCGGCAGGTTGATCAGGCTCGGCGGGGTGCCGCGGACCGGCCGCAGCGGCACGTCCACGTCGCCGGTCAGGCTCGGCATCGAGGACAGCAGGCCCCAGGTGTACGGGTGCTGAGGGGTCTTCAGCACCTCGCGGACGGTGCCGCGCTCCACGGCCCGGCCCGCGTACATCACCATGATGTTCTGCGCGGTGCGCGCCACCACGCCCAGGTCGTGGGTGATCAGGATGATCGCGGTGCCCATCTCCTGCTGGAGGTCCTTCAGCAGGTCGAGGATCTGGGCCTGGACGGTGACGTCCAGCGCGGTGGTCGGCTCGTCGGCGATCACCAGCTTGGGGTCGCAGACCAGCGACATGGCGATCATGGCGCGCTGGCGCATGCCGCCGGAGAACTGGTGCGGGTAGTCGTCGACCCGGGTGGTGGGCTGCGGGATGCCGACCCGGGTCAGCATCTCGATGGACCGGTCCCGGGCCTCCTTCTTGGAGGCGCCGGTGTGCTTCCGGAAGGTCTCGCCGATCTGCTTGCCGATGGTGTGGTACGGCGAGAGCGCGGTCAGCGGGTCCTGGAAGATCATCGACATGGTCTTGCCGCGGAGCTTCTCCAGCTCGCGGTTGGACGCGCCGACCAGCTCCTGGCCGTCCAGCTTGATCGAGCCGGTGATCTCGGTCCGGTCCGGGTTGTGCAGGCCCAGGACGGCCAGGTTGGTCACCGACTTGCCGGAGCCGGACTCACCGACGATGCCGAGCGTGGTGCCCGGGGACACGTCGAAGGAGAGGTTGTCCACGGCCCGGACCACGCCGTCCTCGGTGCTGAAACGGACCGAGAGGTCGCGGACTGAGAGGAACGGCTTGTCGCCGCCGCTGCCGGCGGACGAGGCCTCCTCGGGCTTGGCCTGGGTGGTCATGGACTGGGCTCCTCGGTGCGGTACGTGAGGTCGGGACTGCTGGGTCGGCCTGGGGTGCGGCCGGTCAGGCCAGGCGGATGCGCGGGTCGATCAGGGCGTAGGCGGCGTCGACGATGATGTTGAAGAACACGATCAGCGTGGCGGCCACCACGGTGACGCCGACCAGCAGCGAGAGGTCGGAGTCGTTGAAGGAGTGGATCGCCAGCTCACCCAGACCGTGCAGGCTGAAGGTGGTCTCGGTGATGATCGCGCCGCCGAGCAGGACGCCGAGGTCGATGCCGAAGACGGTGACGATGGTGCCCATCGCGCCGCGCCAGGCGTAGCGCATGAAGACCGAGGTGCCGGACATGCCCTTGGCGCGTGCCGTCCGCACGAAGTCCTCGGACAGCTGCTCGACCATCGAGGAGCGGGTCATACGGGTGTAGTTGGCGGTCCAGATCAGCGACAGGACGATCCACGGGACCAGCAGGCCGGTGAACCAGCCGACCGGGTCCTCGGTGAACGGCACGTAGGTGGGCTGGGCCAGCAGGTCGGTGCTGTAGACCAGGGCGACCAGGGCGAGCGGACCGGCCACGTAGATCTGCATCGAGGAGACGATCAGCGAGGCGGAGCTGGCGATCTTGTCGACGGCCTTGCCCTGCTTGTGGGCGGCCAGCATGCCGGTGCCGATGCCGAAGATCAGGAAGATCACGGCGGAGCCGACGGTCAGCGACAGAGTGGTCGGGAAGCGGTCCAGCAGGATGGAGCCGACCAGTTCCTTCTTGTCGAAGGAGTAGCCGAAGCACGGGGCGGAGCAGGTCACGTTGTTGTAGGTGCCACCGCTGAAGATGGCGCTCAGCCAGTCCCAGTACTGGAGCGGCCAGGACTTGTCGAAGCCCATGTCGTGCCGGATCAGGGCGAGGTTCTCGGGCGTGCAGATCTTGCCGCAGTAGAGCCGCGCCGGGTCCGCCGGGATCGCGAAGAACAGCGCATAGGTGATCATCGACACGATCACCAGGATGACGAGAGCGCCGAGAGATCGGCGGACGAGGAATCGGAGCATCGGACGGGCTCTCCTGATCGGGGAGGGGCACCGGCAGATCGTGCCGGTGCCCCACCGTGAGCTACTGCTCGGTGATGACTACTACTTGACGTAGATGTTGAGCGGCGACTGCAGGCCGGCCAGGGTGTCGAACTTGACGCCGCCGAGGCCCGAGCCGTACAGGCTCAGCGAGCGCTGGTACACGTCCGGGATCGAGTACGCCTTGTCCTGCAGCTTCTTGTCGATCGCGGCCCACGCCTTGCCCTGGGCGGCCGGGTCGGCGATCTTGACCGCCGCGTCCATGGCGGCGTTGATCTCCGGGTCGTTCACGTGGGCGTAGTTCTGACCACCGTCGGCGATCATGCGGCCGTCCCAGACCGGCTGCAGCGAGGTGTAACCGGTCGGCCAGTCGGCGCCCCAGCCGCCCCAGTACAGGTCGAACTCGTTGTTGACCAGCTGGATCGCGTCGTAGTAGGTCTTCGAGTCCAGCGGCTTCGGCACGAACTTGAAGCCGGCGGCCTCCAGGTTGGTGCGGATGGCCTCGGTGACCTTCTGCTGCAGCGGGGTGTTGTTGAAGGCGTAGACGATGGGCTGGCCCACGGCGTTGGCCTCGGTCAGCAGCTTCTTGGCGGCCTCGGTGTCACCCTGCGGCTTCTTCAGCACGTCGAACGGGTCGTAGGACTCGTAGCCGAGCACGGTCGGGCTCATGTACGAGGTCGCGTAGTCACCGTAGGAGGTGCCACCCTGCAGCTGGCGGGTCTGCTGGTGCGGGAACGCCTTGACCAGCGCCTCGCGGACCTTCTGGTCCTTGATGCGGGTGTTGTTGATGTAGTAGTAGTCCACGTACGGGGTCAGACCCTCGAGCGTACGGGGCTTCAGCTTCTCGTCGGCCTTGACCTTGTCGATGTAGGTCGGGTGGACCTGGTTGTGGAACGAGAAAGCGGTCTTGTCGTCACCGTTGTCCGCGATGAAGCGCTCGGTGGACTGCTGGGCCTGGACACCGAAGGTCATGTGCCACTTGTCCGGGTACGCGTTCCGGATCGGGTCGGTGGCAGCGTCCCAGTTCGGGTTCCGCTCGAGGTCCAGCGAGCGGTCGTTGACGTGCTCGGTGATCTGGTACGGGCCCGAGGAGAACGGCTTCTTGTCGTACTCCTCCTTGGTGTCGTGGGCCTTCGGCACGATGCCGTAACCGGTCATCGCCAGGGTGAAGTTGGCGTCGGTGTGGACGTCCTTGAACTGGATGACGACGGTCTTGTCGTCCGGGGTGGTGATCGCGTCGAGGCCCTTGCCGTCGTACGGACCGGCGTAGGCACCGCGGTAGTCGTCGCCCGAGATCCACTGCTGGATGTAGGTCGGGCCACCCTTGATGAACGAGGCGTAGGTGCGCTCGATCGAGTACTTGACGTCGGCCGAGGTGATCGCGGCGCCGTCCTGCCACTTCACGCCGTCCTTCAGCGTGAACTTCCAGGTCTTGCCGCCGTCGGTGGTGGTGCCGGTGTCGGTGGCCAGGTCGCCGACCAGCTTCTGCGAGCCGTCCGCGGCGGTCTTGTAACCGGTCAGCTGACGGGTGAACAGCAGCGAGGCCTCGGCGTTGTAGTTCATGTAGACCATGGCCGGGTCCAGGTGCGAGAAGTCGTCGCGGTCGATCATGTTGACCGTGCCGCCCTTCTTCGCGCCGGGCTCCGGGACGGCCGGGCCCTTCGAGTCGTCGGCGGTGCCGACCGAGATCGAGGTGGCGGCGATGGGGGCCTTCGAGGCACCCGGCTTCGCGCTCTCGTTGGAGTGGCCGCTGGAGCACGCCGTGGTGACGGTCAGGGCCCCGGCCACCATGATGGCGGCGGCGAGCCGCGAATTGCGAGAACTCATCTTCATCCTGCCTGGGGTAGGTGTAGTGACTATGTGCAGTGGGGTGCCCGGGGCCTGGCTTTCCCATCCCCCCGGAGTCTTGAGGGCCTGCTAGCGGTTGGCCTTCGGGTCGAAGGCGTCCCGGACGGAGTCGCCGAGCAGGTTGAAGGCGAGAACGAAGATCACCATGGCGATGCCCGGGAAGAGCAGGTAGGTGACGTCGGTCCGCAGGTAGTCCGCCGCGCCGGCGATCATGCGGCCCCAGTCGGGGACCGGCTCGCTGACGCCCACCCCGAGGTAGGACAGGCCGGCTTCGGCGGTGACGAACGCCGGGAGCGCGAGGGTGGCCTGAACCAGGATCGGGGTCCACAGGTTGGGCAGGATCTCCTTGAAGATGATCCGCATCGGTGAGGCGCCGGTGACCTTGGCGGCCTCGATGAACTCACGTTCGCGCAGGGCCAGGGCGGTGCCGCGCAGGATGCGGGCCAGGCCCATCCAGCCGAGCAGCGAGAGCACGATGGTCACCGCGACGAACGGCAGCCACGTGGGGACCTTCTGACCCGACGGCACCAGCAGGCTGGTGACCACCGGCATGGTGGCGATCAGGAAGATCTGCGACGGGAACGACATGAGCACGTCGATCACGCGGCCGATGAAGAAGTCGGCCTTTCCGCCCAGGTAGCCGGCCGCGATGCCGAGCGCGACACCGATCACGGTGGTCAGCAGCGAGGTGGCGAAGGCGATGATCAGCGAGGTGCGGATGCCGTAGACCAGCTGCATCATCACGTCACGGCCGAGGCCCGGCTCCAGGCCGAACCAGAAGTCGCCGCTCATGCCGCCGTTGGGGGCCACCGGAAGACCGGAGTCGGTCAGCAGCGTCGGGTCGTTCTGGCCGTAGTGGGTCTCGGCGTCGTTGCCGTAGAGCATCGAGATGACCGGTGCGAGGACCGCCACCAGGACGAAGAACAGCACCACGCAGGCGCTCACCACGCCGGTGCGGTCGCGCAGGAAGCGGCGCCACATCAGCTTCCCGGGGGAGAGGCCGCGGAAGCCGGGATCGGCGGGCGCGTCGGCCGAGGCGTTGTCCGGAAGGTCCGACGTGGACCCGGGGGTGTCCCCGTCCGTCGTGGCCCCAGTAGGCGTCGTCATGGTGCGAAAGCTCCCGACCGTGGTCCGTGCAGAAGCAAGGAGTAAGAACTTGGATGAATGGACTCTTGCAAGTCGTTTATCGAACGTCAAGAGTTCCTCAGTTGTCGAGGGCCCATTTCCTCCTTCGTGCTGGAATATCAACCACTTCGTAGTTCCTGAACTCTTGACAGCCGTTGAGCGATACGGTCAAAACCGGACAAAGGTGATCAAGGCTCGTTCACCTGTCCGTAACGATGCACTGTCAGGTCCGCTATCTGGACGGCCAGTTCGACGGCCGATTGAACGACGCGCGTAGACCTCGTGTCCGTTTTGGCGTCATTGAGAGGAATTGAGATCGGCAATTGAGTGTCCGATAATCGGACACCTGCGTTTTCGGGCATGCCGGGGCGAATTCGTGGGTAGGGGTCACCCAATTCGGGCGGCAGGCGTACCGCCGGCCGCCTGGCAATTTCCCGCCAATGGCGGGACTTCGCCGCCCGGGTGTTACTTCAGCAGCCCGATGTTCTCGTAGACGAGGTCGCCGAGCCCCGGTGCGCCGAGGTTGGCGATGTTCTTGCGGACGCCGTAAATGGCCGGGCGCTGGTACAGCGGGACCAGTCCGGCCACCTCCCACGCCGCCGCGTCGGCCCGGTTGAGTGCGGCCGTCTCGTCGTCCACGGTGTCGGCCTTGGCAGCATCCGCCATGGCCTTGTCAAGTGATTTGCTGCCGACCTGGGACCAGTTGGAGCCGGAGTCCTGCTGGAAGGTGCTGATCGAGTTGGAGACCGGGAACGGGGTGCCCATCAATGCGAACGCGGTGAGGTCGAAGTCGTGCTTGTACACGAAGCCGTCGAAGAACTCGCCGGCCGGCACGGTCTGCACCGTGACCTTCACCCCGATCTGCCCCAGCATCCGGGTGACCAGCGCGCTCTCGTTGGCGGCCAGGTTGTTGCCGGCCGGCGCCACGAACCGCAGCGCCAGCTCCGTGCCGTCCTTGGTGCGGACGCCCGAGGGCCCGAGCTTCCAGCCCAGCGAGTCGAGGGACGCCTTCGCGGCGTCGGGGTCGAACCGGCTCAGGCCGTTCGAGTTGTCCTGGTAGCCGTGCTGGGACGGCACCAGGAAGTGGTTGTTCATCGGTATGTACGGCCAGTCCAGGCCGGCCAGGTCGGTCCGGGTGATCTCCGCCCGGTCGAGCGCCTGGATCAGCGCCTGACGGACCTTCGGATCGCCGAGCGCCGGGCTGCGCCCGTTCAGCACCAGCTGCCGCAGGTTCGGCCCGCCGGCCCGGCGGGCCTCGCCGTCCGGGGTGGACTCGATGATCCGGTAGCCCTCGGTGTTGGGGCCGTTGTTGTAGAAGTCGACCTCGCCGGCGGCGAACGCCTGCGGCATCTTCCCGGTGTCGTACGCCTTGAAGACGATCCGGTCCAGCAGCGGCTTGTCGCCCCACCAGTCCGGGTCGGCGACCACCGTGACGGTGCGCGCCGCCGGGTCCATCTTCTCCACCTTGAACGGCCCGCCGGTGACCGGGAAGCCCCCCTTGAAGGAGGTGTTGAACAGCTCCGGCGTGGCGATGTACTTCGCCGGCAGCAGCGGGGCGTTGCCGGCGTTGTTGAACATCGCCTGCCACTCCGAGTACGGCTCCCGGAAGGTCATCACGGCCTGGTGGTCGTCCTGGCCGCGGACCACGCTCTCCACCTGGTCGAAGCCGTTGCTGGAGGCGGTCCTGAACGCCGGGTCCTGGCCGTTCAGCGCCTGCCAGTCGGCCTGCAGGTCGCGCCAGGTGATCGGGGCGCCGTCGGACCAGTGGGCCTTCGGGTTGAGCGTCCACACCACGGTCTGCTTGCCCTGCCGCACCTCGCTCTTCACCGAGGTCAGGTAGGCCGGGTTGGGGGTCTGCATGCCGCCCGCGTCGGAGCGCCAGAAGGTCGGCAGCAGCGCCTTGACCACGTCGACGGTGGACGCCTCGGAACCGTCCGCCTGGATCGGGTTCCACTGGCTCGAGTACTGGTCGATCGCCCAGTTCAGGGTGCCGCCCTGGCGCAGTGCCGTGCGCGGCTTCGGGTTCAGCGCCTGCTGGGTCATCCGCGGGGCCTCGCCGCCCGCCACCGCCGTGGAACGGCCGCCCGGGGAGCCGCCGGCGGCGCAGGAGCACAGCGCGAAGGACAGCGCTGCCGCCGACGCGATCAGGGCGAGCGGGCGGCGACTTCTCGGGGTGGGGCGTCTCGGCACGCGGCACATCTTGCGTACCGGCGAGACATGTTGTCGACCAGTCGCCGATCAAGTCTTGATAACGCGCCGTGGTCACCCCGTGGCACCGCCCGGTTCGTCCCGTTCTGCGACGCCACTGGCGAGGATCCGCCAGCACGCCGGAGGCCGGGGCTCCGACGGCGGAGCCCCGGCCTCCGGGGGACGGTGACGGCGGATCAGGCGGGGAACTTGTACACCCGGTCCCGGCCCGTCTTGGTGACGGTCTGGCCGATCGCGTCCGCCACGTCCTGCACGGTGATCAGCGAGGACTGGCCGTTCTTGGTGGTCTTCACCTTGTCGAAGGTGGTGCCGACGGAGGTGCGCAGCGCGTCCAGGTCCCACTTCAGGACGATCTGGCCGGACGCGTCCGGGGCCAGCACCAGCGCCCTCGTCGCGGTCTTGCCGCCGAAGTTGAACTGCTTGGCGCCCGCGCTGATGGTGATGTTGCCGGCCAGCACCTGCTTGCCGAGGCCGTCCGCGGCCGCCTGCAGGGCGTCCTGGCCGACCTTCGGCTGGGCGTCGGCCAGCGGCAGCGCCAGCTCGGCGTCCGGCTTGCCGGCCGCCCGGTCCCGGTAGGCCTGCTCGACCTTGTCGGCGGCCGACGCGGAGTCCAGCCCCTGCCCGGCCTTGCCCGGGACCACCTCGGCGGTGGTCTCGGTGAACCGGACGTAGCCCTCCTGCAGGCCCTGCCCGGACTTCGCGGCCAGGTCGTCCAGCGCGGCCTTCAGCTTCGCCTTGTCCACCCGGACCTGCGGCTCGACGGCCTTGCCGCCGCCGGTCAGCGAGGAGAGCACCTCGACCGGGTTGTAGCTGTGCTTGGTCAGCGCGTCCACGGTGGCCGTGGTGTCGAAGCTCAGACCGGCACTGGCCGGGTCCAGGGTCACCGACTGGTCGCCGATCTTCAGCCGCACCGGCTGCTGCCCGGCCTTGCCGACCGAACCGTCCAGCGCCGTCACCGCCTGGTCGCGGGAGTCGCCGCCGATGTCGGTGCCCAGCACCGTGGTGCCCTTGGGAATGTCGGACTGATTCATCATCAGGCCCGCGCCGTACGCCGCCGCGCCCAGGAACAGCACGCCGCCGACGCCCGTCACCAGCAGCTTCTTGACCTTGCCGCCGCCCTTGGCCGACTTCGAGGAGGGCTCGTCGTCGTAGTCCTCCTCCACCGGCGGCGGGTCCTTCGGGACCTCGCGCTTGGGCGTCGCCGCCCGCGGGCCGCCGGGGAACGGCTGCGCCTCGGGCAGGTCGGCGAACCGGCCGCCGCCGTTGCCGCCCGCCGGACGGGGCCGGTCGGCGGCGGCGGCGAAGGGGTCGGCCGCGGCCGGACCGGACGCGGACTTCGGGGCGTTCAGGAACAGCTGGGTGGTCGGCGGGTCAGCGGCTATCGCACCGCCCGGGGCCGGCTCCTCGCCGGTGACCGGGTCGAAGCCGCCGATCTGGGTGTCCTCCGGCTCCGGCTCCGGGGCGTCGCCCCGGCCGGCCGGGGGCTCGGCGGCGAACGGGGCCTGACCGGGGGTCGGCTGCTGCTGGTGGTGCTGCTGGTACTGCTGCTGCTCCGCCGCGTAGGGGTCCTGGCCGGGGGCCGGCTGCTGCGGCTGGGCCGCGAACGGGTCCTGGCCCGGGTTGGGCTGCTGGGGCTGGGCCGCGTAGGGGTCCTGGCCCGGGTTGGGCTGCTGCGGTTGGGCTGCGTAGGGGTCCTGGGCGGCCATCGCCTGCTGCTGGCCCGGGTTGGGCTGCTGGGGCTGGGCCGCGTAGGGGTCCTGGGCGGCCATCGCCTGCTGCTGGTACTGCTCGTGCTGCTGCAGCTCCGCCGCGAACGGGTCCTGACCCGCCGTCGGCTGCTGCTGCGCGGGCAGCGAGGCCTGCTGCGGGTGCTGCTCGGCGGCGTACGGCGAGGCCGGGGCGAACGGCGAGGCCGCCGCACCGGACGGGAGCGGCGCGGCCTGCGGGCCGCCGGCGGGGCCACCGGCCGCCGGGGCGGCGGGGGTGGCGGCGGACCGGGCGGCCGGCGCGGGGGTCGCGGCGGGCTCCTGGCGGCCCTTCTGGCGGGGCTTGAACCACTCGCCGGTGGAGTCCGACTCGGAGGCCTTCGGCGCGGCCGGCTCCTGCCACTCCGGCGGCAGGTTCGGCGGGGCGCCGTTGGAGCGGCCCGCGCCGGCGTCCATCACGCCGAGCACCGGGTCGCCGCCCCCGCCGCGGTGGCGCGGGCCGGCCGGCTCCGCCGGCTTCTCGTCCTTGACCTTGCTCTGCACCACGACCGGCGGGATCGGCCGGGAACCGGGGATGTTGATCCGCACCCGGGTGGTCAGCGTGGTCTCCGTCTTCGGCACCTCGGCCTCGTCGGCGCGCGGGCCGGGAGCGGTCCGTGCGGCGGCCGGGTCCGGAAGCCCACCGGGCAGACCGGTGCCGTACGGCGGAGTGCCCGACGGGTACGCGTCGGGGCCGCCGCGGCGGGGCTGCGGGTGGGCGTTGTCAGATTCGCGGCTGCTCAATGCTGCTCTGCTCCGGGTTCGCGGCCGGGCCGGCTGGGCCGTCCGCTGCGTATGGGGCGGGTCGGGCCGCCGTACGGCGGCGTGCGGCGTGCGGCGGGCCGAACGGCCGGACATCAGCTGTTCACATGTCGGCTGCGGCAACACCCCGTCACGCGCGTGGTGCCGAAGGTACCGCCCTGCCCCGGTGGGCCGGACGGTGGGGGTGGCCCGCCGAGGCACCACCATACCGACTGCGGTTCCACCTCGTCCGACGACCGGTGGATCCCAATGGCCCGAATCCCCCCGGTATGGGCTACCGGTCGCCGTCCTTGACGGCCCGTCGGGGCTCCGGCGCCGGTACGCCGAACAGGAATCCGGTGCCGGTCGGCAGGGTCGCGCAGACCACGCCGAGCACCGAGCCGCCGAACAGGTAGGCGTACGCGGTCGCGGTCGCGGAGAGCACCAGGTCACCCTCCGGGCGGGGCGCCAGCAGCACCGCCAGCACCAGGAACCAGCCGGCCAGCGGCGCGCCCGCGCCCAGCTTGGTGCCGGTCGCCCGCAGCCCGCCGTAGAACAGTCCGAGGCAGGCCAGCAGGGCGAGCAGCACGCCGACCGGCGCCCACAGGGCCTGCACGAAAGCTCCGCACACCGAGACGGCCGCGCCCAGCAGGAACAGCACCGCGTAGGCGGTGATCCGGGCGCTGCGCGGGGGCATCGGCTCGGCCAGTCGGTCCTCGCGGCTGCCGAGCACGGGGTGGAGGAGCTTCACCGGGCCACCCCGGCGAACAGGTCGCTCTCCGGGCCGCCCGGGCCGAGCGCGCCGCGGACCAGCTCGTAGTACTCGGTGGCCAGCAGCGGCTGGCCGAGGTCGTTGCTGAGCGCGAAGTGGTGCCCGTCCACCACGATCTGGGTGGCGTGCGCCCGCATCGCGGCGGCCTTCGCCCCGGCGTGCGCCGCGTTGTCGAGCGTCGTGGTGATGATCTCGTCGTCCACCACGCCGGGAATCTGGTCGACCGGCGCGACGCCCTTGAACGGGGCCTCGGCGGCGGTCCGGCGCAGCCCGGCCTCGACCACCGAGCGCGGCACCCGGTTGTAGTAGACCTTGGCGATCCGCCAGGGCTCGCCCAGCTCCGGGCGGAACGCCGGGTCGGCGGCCAGCTCGTAGCCGCGCAGCGCCACCCGGTGGGTCTGGATGTGGTCGGGGTGGCCGTAGCCGCCGTTCTCGTCGTACGTCACCAGCACCTGCGGGCGGACCTCGCGGATCACCGCGACCAGGTGGCCGGCCGCCTCGTCCACGTCGGCCTGCCAGAAGCAGGACGGGTCGTCGTTGTCCCGGACGCCCATCATCCCGGAGTCCCGGTAGCGGCCCGCGCCGCCCAGGAAGCGGTGGTCGGTGACTCCCAACTCGCGCATGGCCGACGTCAGTTCGCCGATCCGGTGGGCGCCCAGGGTGTTGTCCCGGTCCTGCGCCAGGTGGGCCAGCTCGGGCGGGATCACCTCACCGCCCTCGCCCAGGGTGCAGGTCACCAGGGTGACCCGGACGCCCTCGGCGGCGTACCGCGCCATGGTGGAGCCGTTGTTGATCGACTCGTCGTCGGGGTGGGCGTGCACCAGCAGCAGTCCGCGCGCGTCGGCCGGAGGTACGGAGGTCATGTCCGGCAGCTTACGGCCTGCCCGGGGAGGACTTCCCGGACAGGCCGTGGCGGCGCGCTGGCGGCGGTCAGAGCCGCAGGCTGTTGATCATCCCGGCCAGGTTGGCCGTCACTTCTTGGATCGACGGTGCGATCGAGCTGGAGGCCAGGTAGAAGCCGAGCAGTGCGCACACCAGCGCATGGCCCAGTTTCAGGCCCGAACGTCGGACCAGGAGCCAGACCACGAACAGCATCAGGACGGCGGCGGAGACGGACAAAGCCATGACGGCTCACACCCTTCCTCGGGTGCGCCGCCCCGGGGGGACGGGGCAGCGGGCGGAACGATGGTCAACTGATACCCGATCGGTGACCGTCGAGTGACGTTCCGTGACCCCTCCCGGGGTGTCGCGGCGGGCCCGTCCGGGCACAGCGCCGCCGGTCAGGGGCGGTCCGAACGGCCGCAGCCCGCCGCGGCGGCGGGCTGCGCCGTCCGAGTGATCCACGCCGCGGGCAGGGCTTAGGGTCTGCGCCATGACCACCGAGAAGCCGCACGACACCTTCCCCCGGCAGTACGCGCGCACCAACCGGTTCACCACCGGCGCGCCCCGGTCGTTCACCGTCACCCCGGACGGCGCCCGGGTGCTGTTCCTGCGCTCCCGGGGCGTCGAGGCGCCCGCCAACCTGCTGTGGAGCCTGGACGTCGCGAGCGGCGCCGAGACCGTGCTCGCCGACCCCGCGGCGCTGCTCGGCGGCGGCGCCGAGGAGCTGTCCGACGCCGAGCGGGCCCGCCGCGAACGCAGCCGGGAGACCTCCGCCGGAATCGTCGGCTACGCGCTGGACGCCGCCGGGCGCACCGCTGTCTTCGCGCTCTCCGGGCGGCTGTTCGCGGTCGCGGTGGAGACCGGCGAGGCCCGCGAACTGCCCGCCGCCACGCCGCTGTTGGACCCGCGGCCGAGCCCCGACGGCGAGCACGTCGCGTACGCCACGCCGAGCGGCGAGCTGCGGGTGACCGCCCTCGACGGCAGCGGCGACCGGCTGCTCGCCGGGCCCGACGGGGAGGGCGTCGCCTGGGGGCAGGCCGAGTTCATCGCCCAGGAGGAGATGGGCCGCGACCGCGGCCACTGGTGGGCCCCCGACGGCGGCGCGCTGCTCGCCGCCCGGGTCGACGACACGCCGGTGCGCCGCTGGTGGATCGCCGACCCCGCCAACCCCGACCGCCCGCCGGTCGAGATCGCCTACCCGGCCGCCGGCACCCCCAACGCCGAGGTCGGACTGTGGCTGCTCGGCCTGGACGGCGCCCGCACCGAGGTCCGCTGGGACCACGCCGCCCACCCCTACCTGGCCCGCGTCCACTGGTCGGCCGGCGGTTCGCCGCTGATCCAGGTGCAGGCCCGTGACCAGCGCGAACAGCTGGTGCTGGAGGTCGACCCGAGCACCGGGGCGACCACCGTGCTGCTCACCGAGCAGGACGAGGACTGGCTGGAGCTGTTCGCCGGCGTCCCGGTGCGGCGCGCCGACGGGCAGCTGGTGCGGATCGCCGACCACGACGGCGCCCGGGTCCTGGTGGTCGGCGAACAGGCCGTCACCGACGCCGAGTTGCACGTCCGCTCGGTGCTCGGCCTGGACGGCGAGCAGGTGCTGTTCTCGGCCTCCTGCGGTGCCGCCGAGTTCGAGCGTCGCCCGGCCGGCTGGCTCGGCGTCTTCACCCACGGGCCGGAGGGCGTGCGGGAGCTCGGCGACGGCGCGCTCGGCGCCGTGCGCGGCGGCGGCACCACCGTGCTCACCACCGCCGACCCGCGACGGCCCGGAACCACCGTCACCGTGCTGCGGGCTGGCGCCGAGCCGCTGGTGATCGCCTCCTTCGCCGACACCCCGCTGCTGGCCGCCCGTCCGGTGTTCCGGTTCGCCGGCGAGCGCCGGATCCCCTGCGCGGTGCTGCTGCCCACCGGCTACGACCCGGACGTGGACGGGGAGTTGCCGGTGCTGATGGACCCGTACGGCGGCCCGCACGGGCAGCGCGTGGTGCAGGCGCACAACCCGCACCTGACCTCGCAGTGGTTCGCCGACCAGGGCTTCGCGGTGATCGTCGCCGACGGGCGCGGCACCCCCGGGCACAGCCCCGCCTGGGAGAAGTCCATCAACCGGCGCACCGCCGAGATCACCGTCGCCGACCAGGTCGACGCGCTGCACGCGCTCGCCGAGGAGTTCCCGCTCGACCTCGGCCGGGTCGCCATCCGCGGCTGGTCCTACGGCGGCTACCTGGCCGCCGCCGCCGTGCTCCGCGAGCCCGACGTGTTCCACGCCGCGGTGGCCGGCGCGCCCGTCACCGAGCACGACCTGTACGACACCCACTACACCGAGCGCTACTACGGCGACCCGGCGGTGGAACCCGAGGCGTACGAGGCCAACTCGGTGGTGGCGCTCGCGCCTTCGCTGCGCCGGCCGCTGATGATCGTGCACGGCCTCGCCGACGACAACGTGGTGGTCGCGCACAGCCTGCGGCTGTCCACCGCGCTGCTCGCCGCCGGCCGCCCGCACACCGTGCTGCCGCTGTCCGGGGTCACCCACATGACGCCGCAGGAGGACGTCGCCGAGAACCTGCTGCTGCTCCAGGTGCAGTTCCTGAAGGACGCGCTGGGCATCGCGTAACGGGCGCACCCGTGACATCCGTCATGCGGACGTCACGACGGTGCGCACTGCCGCCGCCACCCCCGTTCCGAGGAGTCTTGAGGAGTCGCAGCGAAACGGCTCCGAAGGGACTGAGAGACAGATGGGTACGGGAACGGGGGAGGTCGCGGCCTTCCGGAACGTCAGCAAGAGCTACGGCCGGGTGAAGGCGGTGAACGGACTCGACCTGGTCCTGCGACCGGGCGAGACGGTCGCGCTGCTCGGCCCGAACGGCGCGGGCAAGTCCAGCAGCCTCGACCTGCTGCTCGGCCTGCGCGAACCCGACAGCGGCACCGTCGAACTGTTCGGCGGCACCCCCCGCCAGGCGATCACCGCCGGCCGGGTCGGCGCGATGCTGCAGAGCGGAGGCCTGATGAGCGACGTCAAGGTCCGCGAAGTGGTCGCCCTCGCCTGCAAGGTGCACCCCAAGGGGCACGCGCCCGACGAGGTGCTGCGGACCGCCGGGATCACCGAGATCGCCGACCGCCGGGTCGACAAGCTCTCCGGCGGCCAGGAACAGCGCGTCCGGTTCGCCCTCGCGGTGGCCGGCGCCAACGACCTGATCGTGCTGGACGAGCCCACCACCGGCATGGACGTCTCGGTCCGCCGGCAGTTCTGGGCCGCGATGCGCGCCCAGGCCGACGCCGGCCGCACCGTGCTGTTCGCCACCCACTACCTGGAGGAGGCGGACTCCATCGCCGACCGCGTCCTCGTCCTGCACAAGGGCCGGCTGATCGCCGACGGCTCCTCCGCCGAGATCAAGGCCAAGGCCGGCGCCCGCCGGATCGGCTTCGAGCTGCACCCCTCCGACGGCGGCGCCCTCGACGAGGCCCTGCTGCGCGCCCTGCCCGGCACCGTCGGACTGGACGTCAGCACCCGCGCCGACGGCGTGCACACCGTCCGGATCCGCTCCACCGACGCCGACGCGGGCGTCGCCGCGCTCTACAAGGCCGGCCTGTACCCGCGCGGGCTGGAGGTCACCACCCTCGGCCTGGAGCAGGCCTTCCTGACCATCACCGGCGAGCGGGACAAGGACGACGAGGAAGCAGAGGCGAGCGCGCGATGACCACCCTGATCAAGCTGGAGATCCTGCGCACCCTGCGCAACAAGCGGTACCTGATGTTCACCGTCCTCTACCCGGCCCTGCTGTACGTGTTCTTCATCAGCGCCTACGGCAGCGGCGGCACCGTGGCCGGCGGCGTCTCCGTCAAGTCCTACTTCATGGTCTCGATGGCCACCTTCGGCGCGGTCGGCGCCGTCCTCACCGGCTCCGCGCAGCGGATCTCGCTGGAGCGCAAGAGCGGCTGGACCCGGCAACTGCGGCTCACCGCCCTGCCCGGCCGGGCCTACACCCTCGGCAAGATCGCCTCCTGCGCCGTCACCACCCTGCCCGCCATCGCCGTGGTCTTCGTGATCGGCGCGATCGAGGGCGTCGACCTCACCGCCGTCCAGTGGCTCGGCCTGGCCGCTGCCCTGTGGCTCGGCAGCTTCGTGTTCGCCGCGCTCGGCGTCGCCCTCGGCTACGCCGCCCAGCCGGACGCCGTCCAGCCCGTCGTGATGATCGTCTACATGCTGATGGCGCTGTTCGGCGGCACCTGGTTCCCGGTCGGCGACTCGCTGAAGACCTACGCCCGGTTCAACCCCGTCTACGACTACAACCAGCTGGCCTCGTTCATCCACGGCCAGAGCGTCGCAGGCTCCGCGATCGCCGCCCTGGCCGGCTTCCTGGCGCTGTTCACCGCCGCCGCGGCCTACCTGTACCGCAAGGACGCGCAGCAGGCATGATGGCCCGCATGCAGAGCACCGGCCCGGCCCGCCGCCCCGACCAGAACGGGGAGGACGGGCCGGACGGCCGTTGGACCACGTACCCGGGCGCGCCCGTCGACACCCGCCGGCAGCTGCTCGTCAAGCTGATGTGGACGTCCGTCTGGGCGTTCTACCTGCTGTACCCCGTCCAGGACCTGGCGACCGGTCAGCACACCACGGCCGGCACCGTCGCCGGAGCGGCCCTGCTGGTGGTCTTCCTGGCCGCCTACATGTCGCTGGTGGTGATCCGCAACACCCGCCGGATCGGCAGCTCCAGGCAGTACCTGCCGTTCGCCCTGATCCTCGGCATCGCCGTCGGCACCTCGATCGGCCTCGGCGAGGCCTGGCTGACCCTGTTCACCTACACCTCGGTCTGCGCCGCCCTCGTCCTGCCCGGCCGCAAGGCCCTCGTCGGCGTCGGCACCGTCACCGCCGTCTTCGCGCTGATCGGTTTCGCCACCGGCGCCGAACACACCACCCTGGTCGCCGTCGGACTGCCCTGCCTGCTGGCCGGCTTCGCCATGTACGGCATGCAGCGCCTGGTCGCCACCATGCGCGAACTGCGCGAAGCCCGGACGGCCGTCGCCCACCTCGCCGCCTCCGAGGAACGGCTGCGCCTCGCCCGCGACCTGCACGACCTGCTCGGCCACTCGCTCTCGCTGATCGCCATCAAGAGCGAACTCGCCGGCCGCTTCATGGACGCCGGGAAAGCCGCCGAGGCCCGCGCCCAGGTCGCCGACATCGAACAGGTCGCCCGGCAGTCGCTCACCGACGTCCGCGAGGCCGTCAGCGGCTTCCGCCGCCCCACCCTGCCGGTCGAACTCGCCGCCGCCCGCACCGCGTTGAGCGCCAGTCAGATCGAACTCGACGCCGACCCCCGACTCGCCGACGAACGCCCCGACCTCGGCACCGAGGAGACCGGCGCCCTCGCCTGGGCCCTGCGCGAAGCCGTCACCAACGTCGTCCGGCACGGCGTCGGCGCCACCCGCTGCACCGTCCACCTCGACGAGACCTGGGAGGACGACGGCCGCTACGCCGTCCTGGAGATCGTCGACAACGGTCCCGGCCCCGGCAAGGCCCTCCCCGGCAACGGCCTCTCGGGCCTGCGCGAACGCCTCGAACAGGTCGGCGGCCGCCTCGACACCGGCCCCGCCAACCGCGGCAAGGGCTTCCGCCTGCGCGCCCTCGTCCCCCTGCGACCCGGCCCCAGCGGGGAATAGGCTGCGCCCCGTGACGGACGGAACGGTCAACCAGCAGGTACGCGTACTCCTCGCGGAGGACCAGAGCATGGTGCGGGAGGCGCTCGCCGCGCTGCTCTCGCTCGAGGACGACCTCGACGTCGTCGCACAGGTCGCGCGCGGGGACGCCGTCGCCGCGGCCGTGACGGAGCACCGGATCGACGTCGCCGTCCTCGACATCGAGATGCCGGGCATGACCGGGATCGACGCCTGCGCCGAGATCCGCCGCGTCCGACCGCAGACCAAGGTCGTCATCGCCACCACCTTCGGCCGGCCCGGCTACCTCCGCCGGGCCATGGAATCCGGCGCGGACGCGTTCCTGGTCAAGGACGCGCCGGCCGCGGAGCTCGCCGACGCTATCAGGCGGGTGCTGCGCGGCGAGAAGGTCATCGACCCGAAACTGGCCGCCGCCGCGCTCTCGGACGGCGCGAACCCGCTCACCCCGCGCGAACGCGACGTGCTGGCCGCGGCGGCCGACGGCTCCGTCAACGCGGACATCGCCGCCCGACTGCACCTCTCCGAGGGGACGGTCCGGAACTACCTGTCGATGGCGATCCAGAAGACAGCGGCGAGGAACCGCGCGGAGGCGGTACGGGTCGCGCGCGAAAAGGGCTGGCTGTAGGAGGCTGCACCGCCTCTGGTGGTGCTCCTCCTCAGTTCAGGCGGTGCCGCGCCGATTTCGCCTCCTGGCGCACGCGCCTCGCGCTCTCCGGGTCGAACGCGTCCAGGATCTCCGCGTACGCGTCCAGCTCGGCGGCGCCGCCCAGGAAGTCTCCGGTCTTGACCAGCAACTCGGCCCGCTCCAGACGGAGTTGCGCGGGGTGGCGGGGGAGCAGGAGGGCGAGTTCCGCGGCCCAGAGCTGGGTGCGGGCGTGTTCGGGGCGTTCGGCGGCCCAGTGGCGGATGTTGCCGAGGACGCGCAGCACGGTGTCGAGCGGTTGGGCGGGGGTGAGCAGGTCGGGGGTGAAGCGGTGGCCGGCCGCGGCCACGAGGCGTTCGACGTCGGGGACGTCGAGCAGGCGGCCGCCGTGGAAGGGGTCGGCGAGGACGTAGTCGCGGCCGGTCTCCGGGTCGCCGACGGCGACGATGAAGTGGCCGGGCAGGGCGATGCCGTGGACGGTCAGGCCGGCCCGGGCGGCGACGGCCGTCCAGACCAGCGAGAGCATGATGGGCAGCCCGCGGCGGCGGCGGAGCACCTCCGGGAGGAGGGAGGACTCCAGCCGCCGGTAGTCGGACTGGCGGCCGTGGAAGCGCTCCCGGCCGCCGAGCACCGCCGCGAGGAGCGCGGCGGTCTCCTCGGGGCCGTGCGGGCGGCGTTCGGCGACGGCCTGCCGGATGGCCGCGGCGTGGCGGTCGAGGGCGGTCCGACAGGCGCTCAGGACGGCGTCGAGGTCGGGCGGTTCAGCGCTGTCGCCGGGGTCGCCGAGGGTGTGCTCGGCGGCGGCGAGCAGGCACAGCAGCACCGGGTCGGGGTGTTCGGCCCGGGCCTCGGCTCGGAAGCGGGTTCTGCTCTGCTCGGTCACTGCGGCCTTCGGTTCGGCAGCGGGTCGTGGCTCGGTTCAGGTGGTGCACGCTACCGCTGGGGGAGGCGGGCGTAGTGGTAAGTGTGACTGGTCGTGAAGCCCCGGTGGTCGTAGAGCGCCTGCGCGCCGTGGTTGTCGGTCTCGACCTGCAGGTAGGCGGCAGTGGCGCCCTCTTCGGCGGCGCGCGCGGCGAGCACCGCCATCAGGGTGGTGGCCAGGCCCCGACGGCGGGCCGCCGGGACGACCTCGATCGCGGAGAGGCCGGCCCAGGCGCCGTCCACGGCCATCCGGCCGATGGCCAGCGGGGCGCCGTCCGGGCCGGGCACGTGGGCGAACCAGACCGACGGTCCGCCGTGCAGGACGGCGCGCGCGGCGGCTTCCAGGGCCGGGTCGTCGCCCACCCGGCGGTACAGCGACAGCCAGTCGCGGTCGGCGGTGCGGGCGAGCCGGACCTGCCGCCAGCTGTCCGGCGCGGCCGCCCTGGTGAGTCCGCCGAGCCGTGCCGTGCGGACCGTGGTCGGGGCCAACGGGGCGCCCGATCGGTCGAGTTCGGCGGTGAGGTCGGGCGGCGAGGCGCCGTCCACCACTTCGACGTGCGCGGGCAGGCCGCGGGCCGCGTACCAGTCGCGGACCCGGTCGAGGGCCTCGGCCAGCGGCAGGCCGGGGTCGCCGAGGGCTTGCACCGAGTTGGCGCGCCGGGTGAAGCCGGAGGAGGCGCGCAGCACCCAGTCGCCGAGCGGCTGCTGTTCGACGGCGGGCCAGCCCCGGGCCGCGGTGCGCTGGAGCTCCGTCGGGGTGATGCCGGGCATCGAGGTGTACCGGGCCGGGAACGGGGGCACGGATTTGCCCGCGACCAGCAGATCGGCGGCGAAGCGTACCGACACGCCGCCGCGGGACTCGACCGTCAACGCGTCGTCGTCCCAAGCAGTGAGCACGCCGATCACATCGCGGAATACCGGCCGTCCGTCCGCCACGCCGTCAACACGCCGTACCGAGACGCGTTTTCCCACGTCAGACGGGTCTATCCGGACCTCCGGACGGGCCTCGATGGGTGCTCCGCCAGCCATCAATCGCACCTCCTGTGCATTTGCGTCCCTCGACCCGCGATACTAGGTGCGGGCATCGACGACGCCGCGCGCACCGCGCGACCGAGTAAACAGTAGGGCGGCAGCCCTTCCGAGGAGGAACGACAGCGTGACCTACGTCATCGCGCAGCCTTGTGTCGACGTGAAGGACAAGGCGTGCATCGAGGAGTGCCCCGTCGACTGCATCTACGAGGGTGAGCGTTCGCTCTACATCCACCCGGACGAGTGCGTGGACTGCGGCGCGTGCGAGCCGGTCTGCCCGGTCGAAGCCATCTTCTACGAGGACGACACTCCGGAGGAGTGGAAGGACTACTACAAGGCCAACGTCGAGTTCTTCGACGACCTGGGGTCGCCCGGCGGCGCCTCCAAGCTCGGCCTGATCGAGCGTGACCACCCGTTCATCGCGGCCCTGCCCCCGCAGAACGCCGACCACTGATCGGTGGCATCCACGCTGTGAGCACCAACGACAGCACGCACGCGCCGTTCCCGGGCCACCCGGGGGCGGCGCGCCGCGTATCCGACCGCCTGCCGGTCTTCCCGTGGGACAAGCTCGAACCGTACAAGCGCACCGCCGAGGGCCACCCGGACGGGCTGTGCGACTTCTCCGTCGGCACCCCGGTCGACCCGGTGCCGGAGCTGATCCAGCAGGCGCTGGCCGCGCACACCGACACGCCCGGCTACCCGACCGTGTGGGGCCCGCTCGCTCTGCGCGAGTCGATCGCCGGCTGGCTCCACCGCCGGATGGGCGCCGAGATCGGCCCCGAGGCGGTGCTGCCGACCGTCGGCTCCAAGGAGCTGGTGGCCTGGCTGCCCGGCCAGCTCGGCCTCGGCCCCGGCGACCAGGTCGCCTACCCGAAGCTCGCCTACCCCACCTACGAGGTCGGCGCGCTGCTCTGCGGCGCCGAGCCGGTCGCGTACGGGGACCTCGACGAGCTGGACGGCAGCAAGGTCCGGCTGCTCTGGCTGAACTCGCCGTCCAACCCGACCGGACGGGTGCTCGGCGCGGACGAGCTGCGCCGCGCCGTCGAGTGGGCCCGGGCGCACCGGGTGCTGCTGGTCAGCGACGAGTGCTACCTCGAACTCGGCTGGGAGGCCGAGCCGGTGTCGGTGCTGCACCCGTCGGTGTGCGGCGACTCGCACGAGGGGCTGCTGGCCGTCCACTCGCTCTCCAAGCGTTCCAACCTCGCCGGGTACCGGGCCTCGTTCGTGGCCGGCGACCCGGTGGTGGTCCGCGAGCTGCTGGAGATCCGCAAGCACGGCGGCATGATCGTGCCGGCGCCGGTGCAGGCGGCCACCGCGGTCGCGCTCGCCGACGACGCGCACGTCGCCGAGCAGCGGGAGCGGTACGCCCGGCGGCGCGGCGCGCTGCGGGCCGCGCTGGAGGCGTACGGGTTCCGGATCGAGCACTCCGAGGCGAGCCTGTACCTGTGGGCGACCCAGGACCGGCCGTGCTGGGAGACCGTGGCCGAACTCGCCGAGCTGGGCATCCTGGTGGCGCCCGGCGACTTCTACGGTCCGGCGGGCGACCGGTTCGTCCGGGTGGCGTTCACCGCCACCGACGAGCGGGTGGCGGCCGCCGTGGAGCGGCTCAAGCGCTGAGCCCGCGTCAGGCGTGCGGAAGGGGCGGAGCCGGTCGGCTCCGCCCCTTCGGCGTGTGCGGTGCGGTGGGTCAGCCGACCGGCAGGTGACCGCCGAGCAGGCCGCCGAGCGGGGTGCCGGCGAGCAGGCTGCCCAGCGGGCTGTTGCCGCCGCCCAGCGCGGGCGTCCCGCCCAGGCGGTTGGCGGACTCGTGCTCGGCCAAGCCCGTGACGGTGTTGGTGAGCGGCAGCGACTGGGCGGCGGAGAGCACCGGGGCGAGCTTCTCGGCGGCCGGCAGGCCCTTCGCCAGGCGGTCGACCGGCAGGCCCTTGGCAACGGTCTGCAGCGGGGCGGCGGTGGCCTTGCGGGCGGCCGGGACGACCTTGTCGGTGACCGCGGGGCCGACCTTCTGCTCGACGGCGGGGACGACCCGGTCGGACAGCGTGCCGAGCGCACCGGTCAGCTGGTCGGCCTTGGCGGCCGGGCCGAGGTGGCCGAGCGCGTCGTCGGTGGAGGGCAGGGCGTGCGCGACGGTGTTGCCGGCCGCGTCGCCGGCGGCCGGGCCGCCCGCGGCGAGGGCCGCGCTGCCGGTGGTGCCGACCATCTGGCCGAGCTCGTGGGTCGCCCCCTGCACCGTGTCGCCCGAGTTGGGGACGTCGGCCAGCTTGGTCACTCCGGCGCCCAGGTCGGTCTGCGGGACCACCTCGGTGGCGGAGGCGGCGCCCGCGGCCGCGAGCGGCGCCGCGGTGGCGGCGACGAGCAGCGCGGCCTGGGCGATCCGGCGCGTGAGGGGGAGGGACATGGTGCTCCTAAGAGGTGAGGTCTACGGTCCGCCGGGCGGACGGCCGGAACGGCTGTCCGGTCTCGCCCCGCGGGCGACGTGTATGACCGCAAGAGCACCGGGAAGGTTTCGGCCGGTCAAGGTCAAGGGTTGGCAAAGATCGGACGATCCGCTTTCCGGCAAACCGGTCGGATCGTCCACGATGCGACCGCTGAAGAATCGTCACTTCCCTTGGCGGGGAAGGCGCCTGCCGCCCGCCCGGCGGACCGGCGTGTCGGCGGCCCGCCGACTGCCGCGCCGTCAGCGGGAGTTGACGCGAATCACCCGGTGGGCCGTCACCCGCGCACCTGTGCGTCAACGCACCGTCGGCGCCGTCACTTCTTCTTCGCCGGAGCGCCCAGCGTCACCAGCACCCGGTCCGTCGGGGCGCCCGCCAGCGGCTTCCAGCCGTCGTTGGGCCGGTCCACCCGCCACACCTTGCCGTCGTAGGCGACCTGCCCGATGCCCAGGTCCGCAGCCCGCGCCACCGACCACTGCGCCAGTGCCCAGCCGGTCTGCTGGGTGCCGCCCGCGCCCGCGGTGCTCGCCGTCGGCTGCGGGGTGAACGCCAGCACCTCGCGCGGGTCCTTGGCCGCCTTCTCGGCGGACGCCACCGTCACCGCCTTGCCGAACTCCCGGCGCACCCGGTCGGCCGCGCCGGCGGCGGGCGGGGCCGCCGAGTCCGGCTCCGGCAGCTGGTGCACCACGCAGTTCAGCGCCGCCGGCTCACGGCCCATCAGCACCGTGGCCAGCAGCGTCGCGTTGTTCTCGTGCTTGGCGTACGCCTGCGGGTAGCCGCTGCGCTGCACCTGCTGGGCGGCGTCGGTCAGCGGCATCTGCGCGTAGCCGTTCACCTTCACCAGCGCGTCCAGGAACTTGTTGGTCGCGTACACCGGGTCCATGATCTGCTCGATGGTGCCCCAGCCCTGCGAGGGACGCTGCTGGAACAGGCCCACCGAGTCCCGGTCGCCGCCCTCCAGGTTGCGCAGCTTGGACTCCTGGATGGCGGTCGCCAGCGCGATCGTCACCGCCCGCTCGGGCAGGCCGCGGGACATCGCCACCGCCGTGATGGTCGCCGCGTTCGCCGCCGCCCCCAGCTCCAGCGTTCCGGAACCCGCCGGGGTGGCGACCTTGCAGCCCTCGTCCGGGACGGTGATCTTGTCGCGGTTCAGCCACACCACCAGGCCGCCGACCACCGCCAGCGCCAGCACCCCCACCAGGATCCGTCGCCACGGCCGCCGACGGCGCTCGGACGCGCCACCCCCCGCGTACTCGGCGTCTGTGGCCACCGTGGCCCCTCCCTCGTCGTCCGTCGTCGTCCGGTCGCAGCGGCCCGCAACGGGCCCGCACCGCTCGCGGACACCGTAACCGCTCGGACGGCCGTACGGGTCCGCGCGGTTGCGTGCCCGCCCGCCGGGCCGTCCGGCCGCTCGGTAGGGTGGCCGCCATGAGCAGCCCGAACCAGCCCCTCGACCTGACCGTCGACGGCGGCACGCTGACCGCCCGCCTCGTCGACTTCCCGTCCGTCAGCGGCGAGGAGACCGCTCTCGCCGACGCGGTCGAGGCCGCGCTCCGGGCCTACCCGCACCTCACCGTCGACCGGTTCGGCAACAACGTGGTCGCCCGCACCCACCTCGGCCGGTCCCAGCGGGTGGTGCTCGCGGGGCACCTGGACACCGTCCCGATCGCCGACAACGTGCCCTCGCACGTCGAGGGCGACCTGCTCTACGGCTGCGGAACCTCCGACATGAAGTCCGGCGTGGCCGTCCAACTGCGGCTCGCCGCCACGGTGGTGGAGCCGAACCACGACGTCACCTACGTCTTCTACGACTGCGAGGAGGTGGAGGCCGAGCGCAACGGCCTCGGCCACCTGTTCGCCACCCACCCGGACTGGCTGGCCGGCGACTTCGCCGTCCTGATGGAGCCCAGCGGCGCCGTCGTCGAGGGCGGCTGCCAGGGCAGCCTGCGCGCCGACATCACGCTCACCGGCGTCCGCGCGCACGCCGCCCGCAGCTGGCTCGGCGACAACGCCATCCACAAGGCCGCCGAGGTGCTGCGCCGGCTGGTCGACTACACGCCCCGACGGGTCGTCATCGACGGCCTGGAGTACCGCGAGGGCCTGAACGCCACCCGGATCGACGGCGGCGTCGCCGGCAACGTCATCCCCGACGAGTGCCGGATCCACGTCGCCTTCCGGTTCGCCCCCGACCGCAGCCTGGAGCAGGCCGAGGACCACCTGCGGGAGGTCTTCGACGGCTACCAGCTGGACATCGCGGACGCCTCGCCGGCCGCCCTGCCCGGCCTCTCCCAGCCCGCCGCACAGGCCTTCCTGGCCGCCGTCGGCGGCGAGCCGCGGGCCAAGTTCGGCTGGACCGACGTCGCCCGGTTCTCCGCGCACGGCGTCCCCGCCGTCAACTACGGCCCCGGCGACCCGAACCTGGCCCACAAGCGCGAGGAGCACTGCTCGCTGAGCGCGATCGCCGAGGTCGAGGAGCGGCTGCGGGCCTGGCTCACCGCGTAGCCGCCCCACGGCCTTTGGCGGACGGGCAGCCGTTTCCCGTTGTTCCTCGGAAAGTTGCCTCGTCAGGCGTAGGGTTTCGTCATGACAGCCAACGGAGATGAACCCGTCCGCAGGGCCAGGAAGCCCTTTCCTGAGAAGCGCAAGGGCCCGGTGCTGCTGCGCCGGGACCAGGTCGAGACGAAGACGACGGACCAGGCGCTGCTGGACACCACCGGGCCGACCGACTGGTTGCACACCGACCCGTGGCGGGTGCTGCGGATCACCTCCGAGTTCGTCGAAGGCTTCGGCGCGCTCGCCAAACTCCCCACCGCGATCAGCGTGTTCGGCTCCGCCCGGACGAAGCCCGACTCGGCCGAGTACCAGTCCGGCGTGGAGATCGGCCGGGCGCTCGCCGAAGCCGGCTACGCGGTGATCACCGGTGGCGGCCCCGGCGCGATGGAGGCCGCCAACAAGGGCGCCGTCGAGGGCGGCGGGCTGAGCGTCGGCCTCGGCATCGAGCTGCCGTTCGAGCAGGGCCTGAACGAGTACGTCGACCTGGGCCTGAACTTCCGGTACTTCTTCGTCCGCAAGACGATGTTCGTGAAGTACTCCCAGGGCTTCGTGGTGCTCCCCGGCGGGCTCGGCACCCTGGACGAGCTGTTCGAGGCGCTCACCCTGGTGCAGACCCAGAAGGTCACCCGGTTCCCGGTGATCCTCTTCGGCAGCGCCTACTGGGGCGGACTGGTCGAGTGGCTGAGGTCCACCCTGGTCGCCCAGGGCAAGGCCAACCCGGACGACCTGGACCTGTTCCACGTCACCGACGACGTCGCCGAGGTGCTCAAGGTCCTCGAAGAGGCCCGCAAGCCCCAGGGCACCCAGGCCTGACAGCCGTCGACGGACCGTCAGGCGAGCCCCCGGCGGGCGACCGCCGGGGGACGGGTGCCGCGGATCGACGCCACCATGTCCAGCACCTGCCGGGTCTCCGCGACCTGGTGCACCCGGTAGACCTGCGCGCCCAGCCAGGCGGAGACGGCGGTGGTGGCCAGCGTACCCAGCAGCCGCTCGTCCACCGGCTTGTCGAGCGTCTCGCCGACGAAGTCCTTGTTCGACAACGAGACCAGCACCGGGAACCCGGTCGCCGTCATCTCCGGCAGCCGACGGGTCGCCTCCAGCGAATGCCGGGTGTTCTTCCCGAAGTCGTGCCCCGGGTCGATGATCAACCCGTCGCGCCGCACCCCGAGTTCGAGCGCCCGCTCGGCCAACCCCACCGTCACCCGCAGGATGTCCGCCATCACGTCCTCGTACCCCACCCGGTGCGGACGGGTCCGCGGCTCCGCGCCGCCCGCGTGCGTGCACACCAGGCCCGCGCCGAACCGGGCCGCGACCTCGGCGAGCCGCGGATCGAAACCGCCCCAGGCGTCGTTCAGCAGATCCGCGCCGACCTCGCAGACCGCCTCGCCGACCTCGTGCCGCCAGGTGTCCACGCTGATCACCGCGTCCGGATGCCGCTTGCGCAGCTCCGCCACGAACGGCACCGTGCGCCGCAACTCCTCCTCGACGGTGACCTCTTCGCCCGGCCCGGCCTTCACCCCGCCGATGTCCAGGATCGCCGCACCCTCGGCCATCGCCCGGTCCGCCGCGGCGAACGCGGCCTCGTCGGCGAAGGTCGCCCCCCGGTCGAAGAACGAGTCCGGAGTGCGGTTGACGATCGCCATCACGACCAACTCGTCCGGACCGAACTCCCGCGTGCCGAGGCGTAGTGCCACCGGTGTCTCCTCCTCAGCGCTCCCGGGTGCAATGATGGGCCCCGGCCTGTACGGGACCATGATCCCACCTGATCCCGCCAGAGGGCCGAAGCCGACGGGAACTGCCAGGAAAACGGGAACAGCCGGGAACTGCCGGGGACTGACGGAGGACAGCTCGTGTTCTGGGTGATCGTGGTTGCGATGGCCGTGGTCGTCGGCGGTGCCGCACTGGTGGCACTGGGCGGCGGCGGGACTCTCCCCGAGGCGGAACGCGACCGCCTCACCGCCCGCCTCCCGCAGGACCGTCCGCTCAGCCGGACCGACGTCGACGAACTCCGCCTCCCGATGGCGCTCCGCGGCTACCGCATGGACGAGGTCGACGACGTCCTCGACCGCCTCGGCGCGGAACTCGCCCTCCGCGACGCGAAGATCGCCGAACTGGAGGCCGTCGGCGCGGTACGCGGTTCGGTCGCGGCGACCGGCGGCGCGGCCGGGGAGCCGCTGCCCGGGCTGGAGTCGTTCACGGCCGTGCTGGAGAAGAAGCCGTCGGAGGACGCGGCCGGAGCGGCGGACTCCGCCGAGGGTGCCGAGGGTGTCGACTCCGCCGAGGCTGCCGACTCCGCCGGCTCCGAGAAGAGTGACCGCTCGTGACCGGTGCGGTACCCGGCGCGGACGGGCTGCTGCGCTGCCCGTGGGGCGACTCGACGGACGACTACCGGGTCTACCACGACACCGAATGGGGCCGGCCGGTCCACGGCGACCAGGCCCTGTTCGAACGCATCTCGCTGGAGGCGTTCCAGTCCGGGCTGTCCTGGATCACCATCCTGCGCCGACGCGAAGGCTTCCGGGCCGCGTTCCGGGACTTCTCGATCGAACAGGTCGCGGAGTTCGGGGACGCCGACGTGGAGCGGCTGATGGCCGACACCGGGATCATCCGGAACCGGGCGAAGATCCTCGCGACCGTCGCCAACGCCCGAGCCGCGATCGACCTCGGCGAGGGCGAACTGGAAACGCTCATCTGGAACCACGCCGGCGATCCGGACCGCCCCGCCCCGAAGACCCTGGCGGAGGTGCCCGCGGTGACGGCCGAATCGACCGCGCTCGCGAAGGCACTGAAGAAGAACGGCTTCCGCTTCGTGGGGCCGACCACCGCCTACGCACTGATGCAGGCCTGCGGCCTGGTGAACGACCACCTGGTGGACTGCCACGCCCGCTGAGGCTTTTTTTGGTGAACGACCACCTGGTTGCCGTGCCCGCCCCAGCAGCCACAGCCCGCCGTCCACGGACCTCACCCAGGATGCCTTCCGCCCCGCGCAGTTCCCCGCGCCCCTGACGGGGCGCGGGGTTGCAGCTTCGCCTCGGGCTTCGCCTCGGGCGCTTGCCGGGGGCGCGGTTTTGTGGTGGAGCCCGGTGGGGTGTGCCGTGGGGGGAGTTACTTGCCCACGAAGGTGGGCTTTTCCTTGGCGACGAAGGCGTTGACGGCGATCAGGTGGTCTTCGCTGTTGCCGGCGGCGGTCTGCAACTCCTCTTCCTTGTCGAGGAGTTCGGTGAGGGAGTGGGAGGCGGCGTAGGCCAGGGACTCCTTGATCGCGCCGTAGGCGAAGGTGGGGCCGTTGGCGAGGGTGAGGGCGAACTCGTGGGCGGTGGCGGCGAGTTCGGTGGCGGGGACGACGCGGGTGGCGAGGCCGAGGGCGAGGGCCTCGTCGGCGCGGACGGTGCGGGGGAGCATGAGGAGTTCGGTGGCGCGGGCGTGGCCGACCAGGCGGGGGAGGGTCCAGGAGGCGCCGGAGTCGGTGGTGAGGGCGACGCCGGCGAACGAGGTGTTGAAGCCGGCGGTGTCGGCGACGATCCGGAAGTCGCAGGCGAAGGCGAGCGAGGCGCCGGCGCCGGCCGCGATGCCGTTGACGGCGGCGACGGTGGGCTTGCGCATGCCGGCCAGGGCGCGGACCAGCGGGTTGTAGTGCTCGGCGACGGTGCGCAGCGCGCTCTCGCCGGTCTCCTGCTGGTGGTGCAGGTGGCCGAGGTGCTCCTTGAGGTCCTGGCCCACGCAGAAGGCCTTCTCGCCGGCTCCGGTGAGCAGGACGGCGCGGACGTCGGGGTCGGTCGCGGCGGTGGTGACGGCGTCCCGGAGGGCGACCTTGGTGGCGACGTCGAGGGCGTTCATGGCGTCGGCGCGGTCGATGGTGAGGACGGCGAGGGCGCCGTCGCGGTGGTAGCGCACGGTGTCGGACATCGGTGAGGGCTCCCGGGTCGCGGTGGGCTGTCGTGGGCACAGCATGCCGGAGTGCGGCCGGGTGGGGGAGTGTGAGGTGGCGCACCCCGGGAGGGCGTGTCGGAGTGCGACGTGATGCGGCTTTCGGCTGGTAATCGGCGCTTCGGTCCGGGTTCGGGAGGCTTGGCGCAGAGAGTGATGTTGGTCATCGAGCGGTCGCATGCGGGATAATGGCTTCCGATCAATGCGTTCGATACCGGCGGTGGACGGACTGCCGGTGCGTACCTGAACGGTTGCAGGAAGGGGAACGAGCATGGCGGCCATGAAGCCGCGGACGGGTGACGGCCCGCTGGAGGTAACCAAGGAGGGGCGGGGCATCATCATGCGCGTTCCGCTCGAAGGGGGCGGGCGCCTGGTGGTGGAGCTGACGCCGGACGAGGCGGATGCTCTGGGCGAGGCTCTGAAGAAGGCCTGCGGCTGACCCGAGCAGGTACTGACACTCGCACGTCCCGGTCGCTCCGGGAGTGTTCGACGGGCCCGGTCCCCCGGTTGCGGGGAGCGGGCCCGTTCCGCTGTCCGGGTTCAGCGCTTGACCGCGCAGAGCAGGCCGTCGCTGACCGGCAGCAGGGCGGGCAGCAGGGTGTCGCCCTGCTCCCGGATGTCGGCGACCAGGTCGCGCACGGCGCGGGTCTGCGGGTCGTCGACGTCGGGTTCGGCGAGCCGGCCCTCCTGGAAGACGCCTTCGAAGCAGACCACGCCGCGCGGCCGGAGCAGCCGCATGGCCTCGGTGAGGTGGAAGCCGGAGTCGGCCGGGTCGCCGTCGCAGAACACCAGGTCGTACTGGCCGTCGGCGAGTCGCGGCAGGACGTCGCGGGCCCGGCCGGGGATGAAGCGGGCCCGGTTGGCGGCGAACCCGGCGGCCAGGTAGGCCTCGCGGGCGTACTGCTGGCGGACGGGTTCGGAGTCGACGGTGGTGAGCACGCCGTCGGGCCGCATGCCGCGCAGCAGGTAGACGCCGGACACGCCGGTGCCGGTGCCGATCTCGACCACGGCCTTGGCGTCGAGCGCGGCGGCCAGCAGGCGCAGGGCCGCGCCGCCGCTGGGGCCGATCGCGCGTATGCCGGTGCGGGCCGACTGCGCCCGGGCGTAGGTCAGCACCGCGTCCTCGCCGACGTAGGTGTCGGCGAGGGCCACTCGCTGGGGCCCGAACTCGGTGATGGCTGCCTCTTCCGGAGCGCCGGTGTCGATGGAAGTCGACAAATTCCAGCGACAGACTACTGGCCGTCCGGGAACCGCGTTCGACGGCTGGCCGTTGAGTCGTCGTGGGTGGCCGGACCACCTGCGGCGGCCGCTGTTCGACCGCTCTTATCCGGGCTTGACGTGTGAGGTGGATATGGTGGTGGCTCTGCTGGGCAGAAGAGCCGACCGAGGAGGTGTGGCCGAGGGCGACGTCCCTGTGCAGCGGCACTTCCGCGGCACCACGTCGGCCCGTACGCCAAAGCCCGTGATGAACCAGTCTGTGCACTCCCCCCTGGACAAGTCGACCGCAGCCGACGACTCGGTGGCCGAGGCCCCCGGCACGCTCGCGTCCTTCGCGGAGGGGCCCGACGCGCAGAGCTGGACGCCGCCCAGCTGGGAGGAGATCGTCGAGGCGCACAGCGCCCGGGTCTACCGTCTCGCCTACCGGCTGACGGGCAATCAGCACGACGCGGAGGACCTCACCCAGGAGGTCTTCGTCCGGGTGTTCCGCTCGCTGTCCACGTACACCCCCGGCACGTTCGAGGGCTGGCTGCACCGGATCACCACCAACCTGTTCCTGGACATGGTGCGCCGTCGCCAGCGGATCCGCTTCGACGCCCTCGCCGAGGACGCGGCGGAGCGCCTGGCGAGCCGTGAGCCCAGCCCCGCCCAGCACTTCAGCGACACCCACTTCGACGCGGACGTGCAGCAGGCGCTGGACACCCTCGCCCCGGAGTTCCGTGCCGCCGTGGTGCTGTGCGACATCGAGGGCCTCTCCTACGAGGAGATCGCCGCCACCCTCGGGGTGAAGCTCGGCACCGTCCGCAGCCGGATCCACCGCGGCCGCTCGCACCTGCGCGCCGCCCTCAAGCACCGGGCGCCGAACGCCGCCGCGGGCCGCTCGCGCCGGGGCGGCTCCGCCGACCCCGTGCCGGTCGGCGCCGAACCGGGCGGAAGCGACCGGAGGGGGTCATGAGCGATCAGGCCCCCGAGCGCGCCGACCGCTCGCGCTGGGCGCCGCTGCGCCGCGGCGAGCAGACCCCGGCGGCGGCCGAGCTCCGGCCCGTGACGCTCCGTCCGGTCGAGCCGGCGGCCGAGGAGCACCACCACCTCGGCGACCGCCTCACCGCCTTCCTGGACGGCGAACTCGGCCACGACGCCCGCGAGCGGGTGCAGGCCCACCTGGCGACCTGCCCGGAGTGCCTGGCCGAGGCGGAGGGCGCCCGTGCGGTCAAGCGGACGCTCAGCAGTGCGGCGATGCCCGGCCCGTCCGCGGCGCTGATGGCGCGGCTGATGGCCGTGGCCGCGCTGCCCGAGGACGAATCGGGCCCTGACGAGCCGTCGGGTGCCGTGTTCGGCGGCAGCCGGCTCACCGGCGGCTCCTTCGGCCGGGGCGCGGGCTTCGGCGGCGGCGCGCTGGGCGCCGACGCCCCGATACCCGGGATCGACCCGCGGGCCGGCCTGTTCGGCTCCCGCCCGGCCGGCCTGTTCGGCTCCCGCCCGTCCACCGCGCCGCGTCCGCTGGCCGCGCTCGCCGAGCTGCCCACCCCGCGCCAGAGCCCGGCGCGCGGGCGCCGGCTGGTGTTCGCCGCCGCCGGGGCGTTCTCGGTCGCCGCGGTCACGCTCGGCGGTGTCGGCGGCCTCAGCGCGAGTCAGGGCGGCCCCAGCCGGCAGCCCACCAGCGTGACCCCCATCGGCGGGGCGATCGTCCCCGTCAACGCGCAGCAGCAGATGGACACCCCGGACTATCCGATGCGTTCCCGGATGCAGGCCAGCCCGCAGCCGTCGCCCACCGGTGACCCGCGGCAGGTCCTGCGCTAGCCTGCCTTCACCGGCACGCCGTCGAGGTCGGTCACCCGGGTGGTCTTTACCACGGATTCACCTGGGGGAGACCGGGGAACGGCCGCCCGCGTTTACCCTTGGTTCAGCGTTGTCGGGTGCTGGGAGTTCAGGTGTTCGGAGACATAGGCGGACTCGAGGTCCTGACCATTGCGATCATGGCCATCGTGATCTTCGGTCCGGACAAGCTCCCCAAGCTGATCCAGGACACCATGAGCTTCATTCGCAAGATCCGCTCCTTCGCGGACAACGCGAAGGAGGACATCCGCAGCGAGCTCGGCCCGGAGTTCCAGAACTTCGACTTCGAGGACCTCAACCCGAAGACCTTCGTCCGCAAGCAGCTGCTCGGCGACGGCGAGGACCCGCTCGGGCTGAAGGACCTCAAGGACAGCGTCGACATCAAGTCCGCGCTGAACGGCGAGCCGGCCCGCACTCCGACCGCCTCCGTCGACTTCTCCAAGCCGGCCGCCCCGGCGAGCAGCGGCCCGGCCCTCGCGGTCGGCGAGCGTCCGCCGTTCGACCCGGACGCCACCTGACCGACCGGCCCCGCCCGACCACGACGCCCCGCCCGACAGGCGGGGCGTCGTCGTTCGCGCCGCTATCGTGTCCTCTACCTCCCCGGAGGGCGCGCGCTGTGCGGTCCGTCACGCTCGGCCGTGTCCGGCCCGGTTTTCCCGGACGGAGGGGCCGCGGTGCGCCACCATGGAGCCCGCCCGTGGCAGGAGCACTACCGAGGAGGCCCGCAGTGGACGCCACGCAAACGACCGCAGACCCCGCCGCCACGCGTCGGCCCGCCGCCGACCCCCTCGCCGCCTACCGCGCCGCCGACTTCCCCTGGTACGGCCTGGACGAGGGCTGGACGGGCCGCCGCTGGCTCGGCCAGGTCGGCAACGGCCAGAACCCGCGCGCCGCGCAGTCCGACACCCCCGACTACGGCACCCTCGGCCACGGCGACGAGCCCGCCCGCGGACCCGAGCCGCGCGACACCCGGCGCTTCGCGGTCGTCGTCACGGTGGCCCGCCGCGAGGTCCGCCGCAGCGCCGACAACACCGGCACCCTGGAAGCCACCTCCGCGTCCTCCGCGGCCTGGCTGGCCGGCGCCGGACTGCTCGCCGCCACCTGGCCCGGCAACCTCGACCGCACCCTGCGCCAGCACTGGCTCGACCAGCAGTCCACCCTCGCCTGGGACTTGGCCGACGACCTGGACGGCCCCGCCTGGTCCTCCCTCACCCTCCCCGTCAACGGCGTGCCGCAGCCCTTCCGCTACCGCGAGTCCGAGTACGGCTGGGTACTGGCCGGCGAGGCCCCCGGCGTCCTGATCGGCGCCTACGGCCGCTCGGTCTCCGCGTACGGCATCGGCTTCACCACCGTCCCCGGCCTGGAGTCGTACGACGGCCGCTAGTAGGTGATGTCCTCGCAGTCGTAGCTGCCCGGCGCCACTTGCGCGATCGAGGTGCCGTCGCAGGCCAGCATCGGGGCCAGCACCGTCAGCCGGAACACCCCGAACGCCAGCAGGGGCAGCACCAGGATCGCCACCGCGGTCCGGCCCGCCGCCCCGCCCGAGCCGCGAAGTCCCAGGACCAGGCCGGCCAGCGCCAGGAACAGCCCGGTGCCGAGGACCACTGCCGCAAGGCCCGTCCGGTTGTCGTGGAACCCCGGGTTCAACTCCGGCGGCCCCTCGATCTCGATCGTCGCGGACACGCTGAACACCATCAGCACCGCCGCCGCCACCAGCAGGGCCGCCGTCAGACACCCGATTCCCGTTCTGTTCACACCCCTCGGACAGCCCGGCCGCCGGTTCCGGTTCCCGACAAGCGAACGGCCCCGGGCGGTCGCCCGGGGCCGTTCGCGGTGCTGTGGGTCCCGTCAGAACTTGTTCTTCGGGGTCAGGCCCAGGGAGAGGCCCGAGAGGCCGCGCTGGCGGCCGGAGAGCTTGCCGGCGATGGTGCGCAGGGCGGCGCCGGCCGGGGAGTCGGGGTTGGAGAGGACGACCGGGCGGCCGTCGTCGCCGCCCTCGCGGAGGCGGACGTCGATCGGGATGGAGCCGAGCACCGGGACGGTCGCGCCGACCGAGCGGGTGAGGGCGTCGGCGACGGTCTGACCGCCGCCGGTGCCGAAGACGTCGATCATCTCGTCACAGTGCGGGCAGGGCATGCCCGACATGTTCTCGATGACGCCGACGATCTTCTGGTGGGTCTGCAGCGCGATGGTGCCGGCCCGCTCGGCGACCTCGGCGGCGGCCATCTGCGGGGTGGTGACGATCAGGATCTCGGCGTTCGGGACGAGCTGCGCGACCGAGATCGCGATGTCGCCGGTGCCGGGCGGCAGGTCGAGCAGCAGGACGTCCAGGTCGCCCCAGTACACGTCCGCCAGGAACTGCTGCAGCGCGCGGTGCAGCATCGGGCCGCGCCACACCACCGGGGCGTTGCCCGGGGTGAACATGCCGATCGAGATGACCTTCACGCCGTGCGCCGCCGGCGGCATGATCATGTCCTGGACCTGGGTCGGCCGACCCTCGACGCCCAGCATGCGGGGCACGCTGTGGCCGTAGATGTCGGCGTCCACCACGGCGACCTTCAGGCCGTCCGCGGCCAGCGCCGCCGCCAGGTTGACCGTCACCGAGGACTTGCCGACGCCGCCCTTGCCGGAGGCGACCGCGTACACCCGGGTCAGGGTGCCCGGCTTCGCGAACGGGATCTCCCGCTCCGGGGCGCCGCCGCGCAGCAGCTGGGAGAGCTCGCGGCGCTGCTCGTCGCTCATCACGTCGAGTTCGACGGAGACGGCGGTGACGCCGGGAACCGCGGACACCGCGTCGGTGACCCGCTGGGTGATCGTCTCGCGCATCGGACAGCCCGAGACGGTGAGGTACACCGCGACCTTCACCGCGCCGCCGTCGCCGATCTCGACGGATTTCACCATGCCGATCTCGGTGATCGGACGGTTGATCTCCGGGTCGTGGACGGTCGCCAGGGCTTCCTGGACGGACTGCTCCGTCACCCCGGCCGCCACCTCTGTCTCGTTGGCCATGTGTTGATGGTACGGCGCTGCGCCCTCCCCCCGACTCGCCGGTAGCGTGCCGCGGGTCACAACGGGTCGACGGGCTCCCGCCGTTCCTCGATCTCCCGGAGCAGCGACTGCAGTTCGGACCGGATGAAGTCGCGCGTGGCGACCTCGCCGAGGCCCTGCCGCAGCGCCGCGACCTCCCTGGTCAGGTACTCGGTGTCGGCGATGTTGCGGTCGCTGCGGGCCCGGTCCTGCTCCATGTTGACGCGGTCGCGGTCGTCCTGGCGGTTCTGCGCGAGCAGGATCAGCGGGGCCGCGTACGAGGCCTGGAGCGACAGCATCAGGGTGAGGAAGATGAACGGGTAGTTGTCGAAGCGGACGGTGGGCGGCAGCAGGGTGTTCCACGCCACCCACGCGATGATCACCACCGTCATCCAGACGATGAACCTGCCGGTGCCCAGGAAGCGGGCGATCCGCTCGGAGAGCTTCCCGAACGCCTCCGGGTCCCACGCGGGCAGGTGGATCAGGCCCGGGCGGCCGGTGCGCGGCTGGTCGAGCCGGGAACGGGACGACGGGGAGTCGACGCGTCGTTCCTCGCGCCGGCCGCGCTGCTCGCGGGTGCGCAGTTCGCGCAGCTGGCGCAGCTCCCGCAGCTCGCCCTGGATGCGCTGGCCCGGCGTCTCGTGCTGACGCTTGCGGTCACTGTCCATCGGACACCTCCTCGGCGGAGATGCCGTGCGCCGAGCCCTCGCGCCAGTCGTCCGGCAGCAGGTGGTCCAGTACGTCGTCCACGGTGACCGCGCCGAGCAGGCGGTCGTCCTCGTCGACCACCGGCGCCGCCACCAGGTTGTAGGTGGCCAGGTAGGAGGTGATCAGCGGCAGCGGGGTGTCCGGCGGCAGCGGGTCGAGGTCGTCGTCCACGATCGAGCCGACCAGCGTGTACGGGGGTTCGCGGAGCAGCCGCTGGAAGTGCACGGTGCCCAGGTAGGTGCCGGTCGGGGTCTCGTTCGGCGGGCGGCACACGTACACCTGCGCGGCCAGCGCCGGCTTGGTGTCGGAGATCCGCACCCGGGCGAGCGCCTCCGCGACCGTGGCGTCGGGCTCCAGCACGATCGGCTCGGTGGTCATCAGACCGCCCGCGGTGTCCTCCTCGTAGGAGAGCAGCCGCCGCATCTCCGCGGCCTCGGCGGGCTCCATCAGGCGCAGCAGCCGCTCGGCGTCCTCGGCGGGCAGCTCGGACAGCAGGTCGGCGGCGTCGTCCGGGTCCATGGTCTCCAGGATGTCGGCGGCCCGTTCCTCCTTCAGCTTGCCGATGATCTCCACCTGGTCGTCCTCGGGCAGCTCCTCCAGGACGTCCGCGAGCCGGTCGTCGTCGAGGGCCGCCGCGACCTCGGCGCGACGCTTCGCGGACAGGTGGTGCATGACGTTCGCCAGGTCCGCGGCGCGCAGCTGCTCGAAGGTGGCGAGCAGGGTGGCCGCGCCCTGGCCCTCCTCGGCGAGCGAGAAACCGGTGACGGCGGACCAGTTGAGCAGCAGCTGCTCGCCCTTCGCCTTGCGCAGCCTGCTCGGGCGGCCGACCTGGACGAAGACCTTGTCGATCTCCCACTCGCGCAGGCGGGTCTGCACCATCGCGACGTCCAGCACCGTCACCTCGTCGCCGGTCTTGGTGCGGGTGACGGTGCGGTCGAGCAGCTCGGCGAGGACCAGGGTCTCCGACGGGCGCTGCTCGAACCGACGCATGTTCAGCAGTCCGGTGGAGAGCACCTGGCCGGACTCCAGGCTGGTCACCCGGGTCATCGGCAGGAAGATGCGGCGGCGGCCGATCACCTCCACCACCAGACCGAGAACCCTGGGCGGGTTGCCGCCGAGACGGAGCGAGACCACCACGTCGCGGACCCGGCCCACCTGGTCGCCGTTCGGGTCGAACACCGCGACGCCGGAGAGGTGGGAGATGAAGACCCGGGTGCTTGGGCCCGCCATGGGACTGCCTCCCGCCGGGAAAGGGATATAACCATCCAAACTTAGCGGGGGTTGGCGTGCGGGAGCGGGTGGGCGCACCGCTGGGGCGCGCGGTTCCCCGTCCCCGTCTTCGTACTCGCCCGCGCTTCAGCTCCTGCGCTTCTTCTTGAAGAGGAGCTTCGGGAGCCCGGCCGGGATCGGCTTGCGGGTGGTGACCGGGGTGGGCGCGGGGGCGGCGGCGAGGGAGCCGTCGGGGTGGGGGACGAGGGGGCCGGTGGGTTCCAGGCGCAGGATGCGGGACTCGCGGGCCCAGCGGTCGCCGATGGTGTCGGTGTCGGGGGCGTTCAGGCGCTTGCCCTTGAGTTCCTCGACGGCGCCGTCCCAGGCGGGGGTGCCGGGGGCGACGGCGGTGACGGTGGCGGAGAAGGCGACCAGGCGGCCGCCCTTGTCCTTGCTGCGCAGGGTGAGCGCGGCGGGGGCGTCGGCGGCGAGGCCGTGCAGGGGCTGTTCGGCGCCGTCGCCGACGACGACCACGGCGCCGTCGTGCCAGGCGTGCCAGAGCGGGCGGGCGTGCGGCTGTCCGGCGGGCCGGACCCAGAGCAGGCCGGACTTCTTGGCGGCTTCCTCCACCAGGGCCCGGTCGAGGAAGTCTGCCGCGCTCGCGGTCGTCGTACGCTCCATGCCGGACAGCGTACGGCCTGGCCGTCCAGGGGACGGTCCATCCCCCGGGACGACAGTTCCATGACGGGCGGACAGCCCTTACCGTGTATCCCGCCCCCGTCGCCCGTCCGCCGAAGGAGAACCGTGCCCACCGCCACCACGACCGCCCCCGTCGCCGCCGCGGTGGTTGATCAGCGGGGGCAGTTGCCGCGTACCGACCTGCTGCTGCTGGCGGTGTCGATCGCGGGCATCTCGCTGTCCGCGCCGCTGATCAGCGCGACGGCGGCGCCGGCGCTGGCGATCGCGTTCTGGCGCAACGGCATGTCGGTGGCGGTGCTGGGCCCGTACGCGCTGTGGCGGCACCGGGCCGAGCTGCGCGGGATCTCGCGGCGGGCGCTGCTGCTGGCGACGGCGGCGGGCGTGCTGCTGGCGCTGCACTTCGCGCTGTGGATGCCGAGCCTGCGGATGACCTCGGTGGCTTCCGCGACGGCGCTGGTGACGACCACTCCGCTGTGGACGATCCTGCTGATGCGGCTGTTCGGGGTGCGCGCGCCGCGGCTGGTGTGGCTGGGCGTGGGGCTGGCGTTCGCGGGCGTGCTGGTGCTGACCGGGGTGGACCTGTCGGTCTCCTCGCGGGCGCTGCTCGGGGACGGGCTGGCGCTGGGCGCGGGCGCGGCGGCGGCCGGGTACGTGCTGCTGGGCGCGGAGGTGCGGCGCACCGTGTCGACCACCGCGTACACCCTGGTCTGCTACGCGACCTGCGCGGTGGCGCTGCTGGCGGCGTGCCTGCTGACGGACACCCGACTGGCGGGCTGGCCGGCCGGCGCGTGGTGGCAGATCTTCCTGCTGATGGTGACGGCGCAGCTGCTGGGGCACTCGCTGAGCAACCGGGTGGTGCGAACGCTGGGTCCGTCGATCACCTCGACGGCGATCCTGCTGGAGACCCCGGGCGCGGCGCTGATCGCGGCGGTGTGGCTGGGCCAGTGGCCGCCGGTCGCGGCCTACCCGGCCGTCGGACTGATCCTGCTGGGCCTGGTGCTGGTGGCCCGGGCGGAGCGCCGCTGACGCTCCGCCCGGGACCTCACAGCCAGCCGTTGCGGCGGAAGCCCCGGTACATGCCGAAGCAGATCGTCGCGATCACCCCGAGCACGGTCGGATAGCCGTAGGTCCACTGGAGCTCCGGCATGTGTTCGAAGTTCATGCCGTACACGCCGGTGATCATGGTGGGGACGGCGAAGATCGCCGCCCAGGCGGTGATCTTGCGCATGTCCTCGTTCTGGGCGACCGAGACCTGCGCCAGGTTGGCCTGGAGCAGCGAGTTGAGCAGCTCGTCGAAGCCCTGCACCTGCTCGCTGACCCGGGCCAGGTGGTCGGCGACGTCCCGGAAGTACTTCTGCATCTCCGGGTCGACGAGTCGCGCGACCGGCTCGGCGAGCTGCAGCATCGGCCGCAGCAGCGGGGTGACGGCGCGCTTGAACTCCAGCACCTCGCGCTTGAGCTGGTAGACCCGGCCGATGTCGGCGCCGCTGCCGCCGCGGTTGGCGAACACGCCGTACTCGATCTCGTCCACGTCGTTCTGCAGGCGCTCGGCGACCAGCAGGTAGTTGTCCACCACGTGGTCGGCGATCGCGTGCAGCACCGCCGCCGGGCCCTTGGCGAGCAGGCCGCTGCCCTCGGCGTCGGCCTCCAGGCGCAGCCGCAGCGCGCGCAGCGAGGAGTGCGCGCCGTGCCGGACGGTGATCACGAAGTCCGGTCCGGCGAACACCATCAGTTCGCCGGTCTCGACCACCTCGCTGGTCGGGGTGAGCTGCTCGTGCTCGATGTAGCGGACGGTCTTGAAGACCGCGAAGAGCATGTTGTCGTATCGCTCGACCTTGGGGCGCTGGTGCGCGTGCACCGCGTCCTCGACCGCCAGCGGGTGCAGGCCGAAGCGCTGCGCGATGCCCTCGAACTCGGCGCCGGTGGGCTCGTGCAGGCCGATCCAGCTGAACGAGCCGGGCCCGCTCTGGTGGGCCGCCTTCACCTGCCGGGCGGCCTCGCGCGGGCTGCACGTCTCGCCGATGCGCTTGCCCTGCTGGTAGACGGCGCAGTCCACCACCGCGGACGGGGCGGTGCCGGGGGGCAGTCCGAGCTCGTCACCGGTCCGGCGACGGGTCGGACGGACGACTGCGGCGCGCAGGTTGTTGATCATCGACATGGCGCGGGCTCCTTGGGCCGGACCGGCGCGCGCCCAGGCAGGGCAGGGCGAACACGACGGCGGGAAACACCGGTGGACACGCCGGAGCCGATGGTGCGTCAGAAAACCGTTGCTGGGCGGGTTTCGACGGCTCGACCCCGGGGAAGGTGCTCTCCCGGCCGGACGCCACGCTGCGTGCGAGCCCAGGTCAGCCGTGCAGGCGGCGGGCCGGGGTGGGCCGGAGAGAGCTGCCGGTACTGCATGGTCGACTGCTGTCCACCGTGACCACCTCCTCCACGCCGGGGCCCGCGCGGGGGCCGTCGTAGCGGCCCTGGTTCGTATTCACAAGGCCGACCGCTCACATTAACAGCTCTTTCCCGTGCGAGGAGCCGCAGTTCGGCGTAGGCCGGGTAAAGGTCGCGCCAAAGCTTGTGCGCCGCCGCGCGCGCTAAGGTCGCGACATGGCGCACGACTTCCCGCTCTTCGGCGACTTCTCCGACCCCGACGCAGGCCACGGCGCCGGCCCGACCCGGCAGACCGTCCTGGCCGCCGTCGAGGCCCGGCTGATCAGCACCTTCGGCGAACCCTCCGGCCGCGCCGCGGTCACCTTCGTCGGCGCGGACCGGATCGAGGTGCTGCGCTTCGGCCCGGACGCCGAGGGCCTGGTCCGCTACGCGACGCTCGGCATGGCCGCCGCGCCGATGGCCGACCCGTCCTCGCCGGTCGCCGACCCGGTGCGCGGCCCGCGCGTCGAGCTGGTGCTCACCGTGCGCGGCGGGCGGGACGAGGTGCACCGGGCGTTGGTGGTGTTCGCCGCCAGCCCGCAGGTGGAGGGCCTGGTGGTGGCTCCCGGCGGCTCGCTCGACCTGGGCTCCCCGCTGTGGACCGGCGCCCCGTTCACCTCGGTGCTGGCCGCCGAGCCCGGCGGCCTGGTCGAGGACCTCGAACTCCCGGCCCCCGCCGAGGCGGTGCGCTTCCTGCCGCTGCTGCCGATGACGCCCAACGAGGCCGCGTTCAAGCGCGTCCAGGGCGCGGGCGCGCTGGAGGAGCGGTGGCTGAAGCACGGCACCGACCTGCGCGACCCGAACCGCCGCGGCGTCCCGCTGGACTGACTCCCGGCCGGCCCGTCACTTGGGACGGCCCTCGATGAAGCCGAACACCCCGTTGGCCACCAGCTGCGCCGCGATCGCGGACAGCAGCAGGCCGGACAGCCGGGTGATCAGCACCACGCCGCCGTCCTTGATCACCCGGATGATCGACAGCGAGAACCGCATGGTCAGCCAGAGCAGCACGTGCATGACCACGATCGCCGACCAGAGCGCCAGGTGCTGCGTCCCGGTCCTGGCCTGCTGCACGGCCAGGATGACCGCGACGATCGCCCCCGGCCCGGCCAGCAACGGGGTGCCGAGCGGGACCAGGGCGACGTTGACGTCCTTGGTCTGCGTGGGTTCCTCGATCCGGCCGGTCAGCAGGTCGAGTGCGATCAGCAGCAGCAGGACCCCGCCGGAGACCTGGAGCGCCGGGATCGACACGTGCAGGTAGTCGAGGATCTGGTGCCCGAACAGTCCGAAGCAGGTGATCACCCCGAGCGCCACCACGGTGGCCTGCCAGGCCATCCGGCGCTGCGCCTTGTGCGTCCGGCCCGAGGTGAGCGCCAGGAAGATCGGCATGATGCCCGGTGGATCCATGATCACGAACAGCGTGACGAACAGTGAGCCGAAGACCTTGCCGTCGATGGCGTCGTTCATGGCGGGATTGTGGGCGCTCGGGTCGTTCGGGTGCGATGGGACGCGCCGGGGTGTCTCAGCCGGTGATGGGCTTGGCTCCGGTCGCCTGCGCCACCAGTGCTTCGTACACCGCCGGGTCGGTGGTGAACTCGCCCAGCCGGACGGTCTTGCGACTGCCGTGGTAGTCGCTGGAGCCCGTCACCAGCAGCCCCAACTCCCTTGCCAGGTCGCGCAGTCGGGAGCGGGTCGAGTCATCGTGGTCGGTGTGGTCGATCTCCAGCCCGGCCAGCCCGGCCGCCGCCAGGTCGGCGATCACCCGGTCCGACACCGTCCGGCCGCGCTTGACCGCTCCGGGGTGAGCGAAAACCGGTACGCCCCCCGCTCCCCGTACGAGCCGCACCGCGAGCGCCGGGTCGGTCTCGTGCTTGGGGACGTCCGCCCTCCCCTCGTTGGCCAGCCACTCGGCCGTGAACGCGTCCGAGACGCTCGCCACCACGCCCGCCTCCACCAGGGCCGACGCGATGTGCGGACGGCCCACCGAGCCGGCCCCGGCGATCCGCTGCACCTGCTCCCAGCTGATCGGCGCGCCGAGCTCCCGGCAGCGCTCCACGATCGCCCGCCCGCGGCGGAACCGGTCGGTGCGCACCAGCTCCCGCTCGGCCGCGAACGCCGGCTCCGCCGGGTCGAACAGGTACGCCAGCATGTGCATGCTGATCCCGTCCACCTGGCAGGAGAGTTCGGCGCCCGGCACCAGGGTCAGCCCCGTCCCGGCCACCGCGGCCGTCGCCTCGCCGTACCCCGCCACCGTGTCGTGGTCGGTCAGCGCCACCACGTCCAGGCCCGCGGCCACCGCGTTGGCGACCAGTTCGGCCGGGGAGTCGGTGCCGTCCGAGGCATTGCTGTGGGTGTGCAGATCGATACGCATGCCGCCCAGGATAGGGAGCGGTCGGCGCGGAGTCTCCAGGGCCTGACAGGCCCGGGGTCCGACAGGCCCTAGCCCAGCAGGCGCGGGGAGAGCGCCCCGCAGGGCAGCAGGCCGAGTTCGGCGCCCGCGTCGCGCAGGTCCGTCAGCACCAGTTCGTCGTGCATCAGCAGCGCCGACTGCTCGGGCCAGGCGATCGCCCACAGCCACAGGCCGCGCGCCTCGCCGACGTACACCGCCCGGTCGTCCGGGGCGCCCGGGACGTGGAACATCGGGGTCGGCCGGCCGGCCGCCATCAGCTTGGCGTCCGCGGGCTTGTACAGCGCCACCGACTCGCCCGGGTCCGGCCCGTCCAGCCCCGCGTAGCGGGCGCCCAGGCCGATGCCCAGCTCCTCGGCCACCAGCACCAGTTCGCCGAACCCGCCGAGCGGCGCCGGCCCCGAGCAGGCGACGGCGGTGGCGCGGGCTCCTGACAGGTCGTCACCCGCGTGCGCGATCCCGGTGAACAGCCAGCCGACCGGCAGCGGCCAGGGCATCCAGACGGGGACCTGCGAGCGGTTCACGGCGACGTTCAACGCCTCGACACTGGGGGGCAGCACCGGCTGCATCGGGTGCACCGCACCGTGCCGGTCGCACTGCCAGGTGTCGGAGAAGAGACCGGGGGCGCGGACCCGACCGGCACACCGCGGACAGCTTGGCTCGCCCCTCATAACCGACAACGGTCCTCCCTCCGGACTGCTGCGTCAAGGACGATCACCCGTAAGGAGTCCGCCACGAGCCGCCCCGGCAACGGCCCGGGTCCGGCAGGGTCATGTCCCGGTCGAACCGGCGCCAAACCCCCGCAGGTCGCGGCCCCCGAACACACTGACGCCCCGTCGCCTCAGGGGTCTCCTGCGGTGACGGGGCGTCAGCCGGGTATCGGAACGTCGGACGGCTCAGCGGCTCGCCCGCGCCCGGTCACACGGCCTTGCACGGCCGAATGTAAAGGCGTTCGCCGGTTTGCGCGGCGGTCTTCAGGTACTCCGAGACGGTCGCCGCATCGGCGATCAGCCGATCGGTCTCCGCTCCCGCGTGATCCAGGCGAAGGATCTCGAAACGCATGGGCCTCTCCCTTCCCGTCCTCGGGCTCCGAGGCGGACTCGGCCGGCGGTAGGCCATCGCGCGATGGCCCGTCGGCACTGGCTGGGTCGGACGTCCGGCAGGTGCAGTCACCCGTCGCTCCCCCCACTCTCAAGCAGGACTTCTTCAGCGGCACTTGCTGTGCGGCACTGCGGGGCGAGGCGACGATGCCTCGACGACTCACTGTGCCGCGACGCTGCTACCCGGCGGTTGCCCGCGGGTAAATCCGTCGTTTCGACGGCCGGAGGAGGGTGCGGCCGTCGTACGGTTCTGATTCCGGACTGAGTCAAATATTACCCGAGCTAACGATCCTTGTCGCCCGAAAACCGGGGTCGACTTCTGACTGGTCGTCAAGAGGTCTGCGAGCGGCCCGGATCCGGCGCCAAATCGATGCGACGCGACGGCCCGGCGGGGGTCGTGGGTGTGCGAAAGGTGGCCGAACGGCTACTTGGCAGTGTCCATGCAAAATGTCGATGATCTCTGGAGTGCTTCGCGGAGTTCGGTAGGGGAAACCGATGGGGGTCGGAGATGTCGGTCATGGTGGAAAGTGCGCCCGCGTGCGACGAAATGTCCGGGGAATGCTGTTTCGAGCACTGGCGAATGTGGGGGTGCAGGTGGGCCGCCGACATGACCAGTGACGACCGCAGCACCTTCACGGCGCAGTCGCTCCGGCACGAGCTGGGGCCGGTGACCTTCGGCTGGACATCGTGCCCACCGGTACGGGCCCGGCGGACCGAACGGATGATCCGACATTCGGACGAAGGGCTGTACCACCTCACCATGCTGACGGCCGGCGAGGCCCGGGTCGGCCTCCACGCGACGGGCCGGGTGGAGGCGGTAGGGGCGTGGGACCTGGTTCTGACGAGCAGCTCGCACCCGTACGAGACGCGGTTCCTGAGCCACCCCGACGCCGGCGCCGGTTCGGGGCAGCCCCGCGTCGAGGGCGTGGGCATCGACCTGCCGGCATCGCTGGTGCCGATCCCCGCGCACCGGGTGCACGGCCTGCTCGGCCGGAAGCTGTCCGGGCAGGAAGGTGCGGGCGCCCTGCTGGCGCAGTTCATGATCGGCCTGAGCCGGCAGGCCGTCACGCTCCAGCCGGGTGAGGCATCCAGGCTCGGGATGGTGACGGCCGATCTGCTGTCGGCGGTGATCGCCCGGGAACTCGACGCCGAGAACGCGTTGACGCCCGAAGCCCGGCAGCAGGTCCTGGTGGACGGCATCCGGACGTACATCCGCGGCCGCCTTCAGGACCCGGACCTGTCACCGCCCGTGATCGCCGCCGCCCACAACCTCTCGCTCAGCCACCTGCACAGCCTCTTCACCCGCCACTCCCAGGGCGAGACCGTCGCCGCGTTCATCCGCGGCCAGCGCCTCAAGAAGGCCTACCGGGACCTGGCCGACCCGGCTCTGCACGCCCTGCCGATCCAAGCCGTTGCCTTGCGCTGCGGCATGCCCCGGGCCTCGGACTTCGCCCGCGCGTTCAAAGCCGCGCACGGGCTCACACCCCGCGAGCACCGGCACCGGGCGCTGGCGGCGGCTGTCGTCGAGTAGGCGACGGACAGCGAAGGACGCTGTCGGGACTCCCGCGAACGGTGGTCCCGACAGCGTCCGGGCCTCATGGCTCAAGGCGAACCCGCTGCTGCCCGCCGGCAGCTCGGGGCGGTATCACGCTCGGTCACATCACCCGGTATTCGCCCCACGAGAGCTTGGATCCCCAGCTGCTGCAGTAGGCGTAGCTCAGGTTCCCGCTGCCGATCACGGCCCAGCTCCCGTAGACGGTCTCGCCGTTGGCGCAGTGAGCCATGGCCTGGACGTACTTGGCGCCGTCGAACTCGGAGCAGCCGGCCCCGTAGGTGTAGTCGTCCTGCCAGTGGCTGCAGGCCTGAGCAGCCGACGCCGGGGACGCGGCCACCACTCCGAGCATGAGCGTGGCCGCGGCGACCCCTGCTGCTGCCAACGTGCGTATCTTGCGCATGAATTTCCCCTCACGGATGGGACGGCAGATGTGAAGTCACAGGCCCTGTAGCGGAATTCGCGACGACAACGGCCGATACCGGCCGCCCGCGCCGCGCCCTGCATTCCGCCGGACGTTGCTTCCCTCACGAACGAAGCTAAGGCCGCAGGTGCCTCGTTCGACAGCAATCCCGTGGTGATCAGACGTCATGCATAGAACCCGCGACGCTGTGCGGAAACGACATCCGGTGGGACCGGCCGACGGCCGGTTTCGGCCTTGATCGCCCGGGAACTCGATGCCGAGAACACGGTGGCGCCCGAAGCCGGGCTGCGCGCCTTGGCAGAGAACATCCGGACCGGGACTCGGCCGACCCACCCTGCACGCCTTGCCGATCCGGGCTGTCGCCGTGTGCTGCGGCATTCCTCGGGCCTCGGACTTCGCCCCGGTGCTCAAAGCCGCGTACGGGCGTGCGGCCCGTGAGCACCGGAGCCGGGCGCCGGCGGCGACTGCTGCCCAGTGGGAGGCGGACAGCGAAAGACGCTGCCGGGACTCCCGCGAACGGGAGTCCCGACAGCGTCCGGGCCTCATGGCTCAAGCAGAACCCGCCGCCGGCCATCGGCCGTGCGGGATCACGCTCGTCAGAACGTCGTGTAGCCGTATTCGTTGGAAAGCCCGGCTCCGACGCTGCTGCAGTAGGCGTAGCTCCACTGCCCGCTGCCGATCCGGGCCGCAGCGCCGGTGACCGTCTTGCCGTTGGTGCACTTGGCGGTGGCGTAGACGTAGGTGGCGCTGCCGGCGGAGTCGCAGCTGACGCCGAAGGTGGCGTCGTCGTGCCAGGTGGTGCAGGTCGCGGCCGACGCCGGAGTCGCGGCCACCACTCCGAACGTGATCATGGCCGCGGCGACACCGGATGCTGCCAACGTGCGTATCTTGCGCATGAATTTCCCCTCACGGATGGGACGGCAGATGTGAAGTCACAGGCCCCGTGGCGGAATTCGCGACGACAACGGCCGATACCGGCCGCCCGCGCCGCGCCCTGCATTCCGCCGGGCCCTGCTCCCTTCACGAACGAAGCTAAGGCCGAAGGTGCCTCGTTCGACAGCAATCCCGTGGTGATCAGACGTCATGCATAGAACCCGCGACGCTGTGCGGAAACGACGCCGGGCGACGGCCGCGACCGCGTCCTAGGACCAGAACGCGGCCAGCTCCGCTGCTGTCTCGATCGGGCGTTCCGCGTTCGGGGAGTGGCCTGCGCCGGGCACGGTGAGGCGGTAGGCGGACAGTCGGTCTGCCATTCGGGACTGTTCCTCGACCGGCCATGCGTAGTCCCGCTCGCCGGACAGGACCAGCTTTGGCAGGCGGACGGCCGCCAGCTCGTCCACCCGGTCCGGTGCGGAGATCAGATGCGCGGCTGCCGCCTTCAGTGCCTGGGGGTGGTTCGCCAGCCAGCGACGGTGCAGGAAGTCCGCGATCTCCGGGTCGAGCGGCGGTACCCGCTCGCCCTCCATCTGTCGCATCACCTGCCAGATCGACTCCAGGTCCATCGACTCCAGCGCGTCGAGCAGCAGCGCCGTCCGCGCCGCCTCCGCCGGGTCGATCGCGGCCGGGCCCGTCGACATCAGGGTCAGCGTCTCCCACGGCAGCTCGTCGGGTGCGGACAGGACCGCCTCCCGCACCACCTGGCCGCCGAACGAGTGCCCCAGCAGGTGCAGCGGCCCGCCCTCGGCCTTCAGTTCCGCGGACAGTGCCAGGACGTCCGCACCCAGCGCCCGCACCGTGTACGCCTGCGGGTCGTCAGGGCCGTCCGACTCGTACTGACCGCGCTGGTCCAGCGCGACCGTCCGGAACCCGGCGTCGGCCAGCGGCTCCAGCAGGGCGATGAAGTCCTCCTTGCTCCCGGTGAACCCGGGGACCAGCAGTGCCGTCCCCCGCACGGCGCCGGTCGGCTCCCCCCACAGGGTCGCCAGCCCACCCATCCGGACCGGCCGCACACATCCCGGCAGCTTCAAGAACGGCGGCGTACTCATATCTCCGTGCCCTCCGACCAGATCACCCGACAACCCGGGGCCACCCTACGCAGCACGAATCCGGCTGACGTGCGCGGAGCGGGGGAAACGCCGAGAGGTGGGGTCGGTCGGGGGGCGGAAATGCCGCCGGGGAGGGCGCGACCTGGTGGTGGTCGAGCCCTCCCCGGCGGCACGGGGTGGTGCGGTTACTGCTCCACGGTCTTGCGGGTCCGGCGCGGGGCCGGGATCTCTTCGGCCGCGACCTTCTTGGCAGCGCGCTTGCGCGGGGCCGGCGGGGCTTCCTCGGCGGCGACCTCGACGGCTGCGACAGCCTTCTTCGTCGCCCGCTTGCGCGGCGCCGGGGCCTCCTCGGTCGGGGTCTCGACGGCCACGGCCTTCTTGGTGGCGCGCTTGCGCGGGGCCGGCGCGGCTTCCTCGGCGGCGACCTCGACGGCTGCGACAGCCTTCTTGGTCACCCGCTTGCGCGGCGCCGGGATCTCCTCCGCCGAGGCTTCGACGGCCACGGCCTTCTTGGTGGCGCGCTTGCGCGGGGCCGGCGCGGCTTCCTCGGCGGCGACCTCGACGGCCGCAGCAGCCTTCTTGGTCACCCGCTTGCGCGGCGCCGGGGCCTCCTCGGTCGGGGTCTCGACGGCCACGGCCTTCTTGGTGGCGCGCTTGCGCGGGGCCGGCGCGGCTTCCTCGGCGGCGACCTCGACGGCTGCGGCAGCCTTCTTGGCGGCCCGCTTGCGCGGAGCCGGAGCCTCCACCGTCTCCACGGCCACCTCGGCGACCGGCGCGGCCGGGGCCTTGCGGGTGCGCTTGCGCGGGGTCTCGGCGACCGGCTCCGCGACGACCGCCGGGGCGACCGTCTCGACGACGGTCTCGGCGACCGTCTCGACCGCCGGGGCGGCGGCCTTGCGGGTGCGCTTGCGCGGGGTGCGGGCGGCCGGGGTCTCGGCGACGGGCTCCACCGCGGTCTCGACGACGACCTCGGCGACGACCTCGGCAGCCGCCGGGGCGGTGGCCGGGGCCTTGCGGGTGCGCTTGCGCGGAGTCCGGACCGCAGGGGTCTCGGTCTCGACGACCGGCTCCACGACGACCGCCGGGGCGGCGTCGATCACCGGTACCGGAGCGGCCTCGACCACAGCCGTCTCGACCACGGCCGACTCGACCGCGGCCGGGGCGGCAGCGGAGTTGCGACGGTTGCGGTTGCGGCGGCGCGAGCTGCGGCCCTCACCGGGAGCGGCCGGCGCGGCGGCGGGCTGCTCGGTGGTCGGCAGGGCCGGGGTGGCGGTGCTGGCGGAGCTGCCGCCGCGGGTGCGGCGACGCTCGCGGTTGCGGCGGGCCGGACGCTCGGCGGGAGCCGGGGTCTCGGGGGCGGCAGCGCCCCGTCCGCCGCGTCCGCCGCCGGTGCGGCCGGTGCGCTGGCCGCGGCCGCCGGTCTCGCCGAGGTCCTCGACCTCCTCGGCGGCCAGGCCGGCCCGGGTGCGCTCGGAGCGGGGCAGGATGCCCTTGGTGCCGGGGGCGATGCGGAGCAGCTCGTACAGGTGCGGGGAGGTGGAGTAGGTCTCCTCCGGGTCGTTGAACGGCAGGTCCAGCGCCTTGTTGATGAGCTGCCAGCGCGGGATGTCGTCCCAGTCGACCAGGGTGACGGCGGTGCCGGAGGCGCCGGCCCGGCCGGTGCGGCCGATCCGGTGCAGGTAGGTCTTCTCGTCGTCGGTGCACTGGTAGTTGATGACGTGGGTGACGCCTTCGACGTCGATGCCGCGGGCGGCGACGTCGGTGCAGACCAGGACGTCGACCTTGCCGTTGCGGAAGGCGCGCAGCGCCTGCTCGCGGGCGCCCTGGCCGAGGTCGCCGTGCACCGCGCCGGCCGCGAAGCCGCGCTTGGTGAGCTGGTCGGCGACGTCGGCGGCGGTGCGCTTGGTGCGGCAGAAGATCATCGCCAGGCCGCGGCCGTCGGCCTGCAGGATCCGGGAGACCATCTCGACCTTGTCGAGCGAGTGGGCACGGAAGATGTGCTGCTCGATGTTGGCGACGGTGGTGCCGGTGTCGTCCGGCGCGGCGGCCCGGATGTGGGTGGGCTGGCTCATGTACCGGCGGGCCAGCGAGATGACCTGGCCGGGCATGGTGGCGGAGAAGAGCAGGGTCTGCCGCTTGGCGGGCAGCATGGTGATGATCTTCTCGACGTCGGGCAGGAAGCCGAGGTCGAGCATCTCGTCGGCCTCGTCCAGCACCAGCGCGCGGACCTGGGACAGGTCGAGCTTGCGCTGGCCGGCCAGGTCGAGCAGGCGGCCGGGGGTGCCGACGACGATGTCGACGCCCTTCTTCAGGGCCTCGACCTGCGGTTCGTAGGCGCGGCCGCCGTACACGGCGAGGACGCGGACGTTGCGGACCTTGCCGGCGGTCTGCAGGTCGTTGGTGACCTGGGTGCACAGCTCGCGGGTGGGCACCACGATGAGCGCCTGCGGGCTCTCGGTGAGCTGCTCGGCGGTGGCCCGGCCGGCGGCGACGTCGGCCTTGACCACGACGCGCTCGATCAGCGGGAGGCCGAAGCCCAGGGTCTTTCCGGTGCCGGTCTTGGCCTGGCCGATGACGTCGTGGCCGGTCAGCGCGACCGGGAGGGTCATCTCCTGGATCGGGAAGGGGTGGACGATGCCGACCGCCTCCAGGGCCTCGGCGGTCTCCGGGAGGATGCCGAGTTCCCGGAAGGTCGTCTTGATGGGTTCGCCGGTGGTGGACAGGGTGCTGCCTCTTCCATGTGGAGGGGCCGAGCTCGAGCGCGTCCTGCCGTGCCCGCGCTGCCCGGTGAGGGGCGCGTCGGGCGGGCGGCGCGGGGGAGGGCGTCCCGTTGACGGGGTCGTGCGGCCCGGCGCGTCCTGGCGCGGTCCGCGGCGGCCCTCGCTCGGCCTGATGCGGTGCCTGGGCCCGAGGCTCGGGCCAGGTCGGAGCCGATCGGCTCTCCGACCGGGCATCCGCGTACGTGAGCGCCGGATGCGGTGTACCGGGCGGCGGAACGCCGCCGGGCACGACTGCGCGGCCTGCCGATGAACGGACGGGCCGCGCGGGTTCACACCTGGCCTCGCTACCTACCATACAGTCAAGCGACGACTCGAACACGTGACGGCGAATACTCCGACCGGCCGTGCCGGGCTGGCGGGACGGCCGCGGACGGTCCTCGGACCCGTCGGGACCACTAAGGTCGGATGCCATGGAGACTCAGGAACCCGGTGACGGGATCACCGACTCGATCGGGCCCTGGGCGGCCCGGGCCGCCGACCCGCAGTACCGCGCGGCGGTGCTCGACCTGCTGGGCGCGCTCGCGTACGGCGAGCTGAGCGCCTTCGAGCGGCTCGCCGAGGACGCCAAGTTCGCGCCCGGCATCGCGGAGAAGGCCGCGCTGGCCCGGATGGCCTCCGCCGAGTTCCAGCACTACCAGCTGCTGCACGACCGGCTGGCCGAGGTGGGTGCCGACCCGGTCGCGGTGATGGAGCCGTTCGTCGAGCCGCTGGAGGCCTTCCACCGGATGACCGCGCCGTCCGACTGGCTGGAGGGCCTGGTCAAGGCGTACGTCGGCGACGCCATCGCGACCGACTTCTACCGCGAGGTGGCCGTCCGGCTGGACGACGACACCCGGGACCTGGTGCTGCGGGTGATGGCCGACACCGGGCACGCCGAGTTCGCGGTGGAGCGGGTGCGGCAGGCGATCGAGGAGGACCCGCGGGTCGGCGGGCGGCTCGCGCTGTGGGGACGCCGGCTGATGGGCGAGGCGCTCAGCCAGGCGCAGCGGGTGGTCGCCGAGCGGGACGCGCTGTCCAACCTGCTGGTCGGCGGCGCGCACGTGCGCGGCTTCGACCTGGTCGAGGTCGGCAAGATGTTCAACCGGATCACCGAGACCCACACCAAGCGGATGGCGGCGCTCGGCCTGGCGTCCTGAGCGGCCGTCAGGCGTGGCGGTGGCGGCCGCGCCGGGCGGGCGCGAGGTCCGGCCGGGCCGGCACCGACACCAGCAGCGCCGCCACCACGACGGACACCGCCAGCTGCACCGCCGGGGCGTGGCCGTCCAGCACGTAGTGGGTGAGCCGGCCGGCCAGCACGGCGGACACCAGGGCGGTGCCGACCGGCAGGGCGCGCGGCCCGGGGAACAGCGCGGGCCGGGCCAGCACGGCGCCGAACCCGACGGCGAGGCCGATCAGGACGAACGCGATCGTCTCCCACACGGCTGCCTCCCGGGGCTGTACGGCGCTGCGGCACCCACCGCCTACCCGCCCGGACCCGCCGGTACGCACAGCACGGCGCCCCGTCCCCCCGAGTGGGGGAACGGGGCGCCGGTGACGTGCTGTCAGAGCGTGCCGAAGCCGACCTTGCGGACGGACGGCTCGCCGATCTCGACGTAGGCCAGCCGGTCGGCCGGGACGATCACCTTGCGGCCGTGCTCGTCGGCCAGCGTGAGCAGCTTGGCGCTGCCGTCCAGGGCCTTGGCGACCGCGTCCGCCACCTCTTCGGCAGATTGCGCGCTCTCCAGGACGATCTCCCGGTTCGCGTTCTGCACGCCGATCTTGACCTCCACGGCTTCCGTCCCTCCGGTAGCTGGCCGCGCGCGCTCGAACCGCCGTTCGCGGGCGGCGCGCCGTACGGGCTTCACCTTAAGGCAGCGGAGCCGCTGGGAGGCGAACGTCCCGGGTCGGTCCGCTCAGGGCCGAATCGGCGGTCACTCGCCGGCGCCGCCGGAGCCCTCCTGGACCGGGTGCATGGGGAAGCCCTTCAGACCGCGCCAGGCCAGGCTGGCGACCAGCCGGACCGCCTCGTCGCGCGGGACCTCGGACCCCTGGGACAGCCAGTACCGGGCGGTGATCTGGGCCATGCCGCAGACGCCCACCGCGAGCAGCTTGGCCTCCGCGTCCGGCAGGTCGGTGTCCTCGGCGATCACCTTGGAGACCAGGGTGGCGCTCAGGTCGGTGGCCCGCTCGACCCGGTCGCGCACGGCCGGCTCGTTGGTCAGGTCCGACTCGAAGACCAGCCGGAACGCGCCGGACTCGCTGGAGACGTAGTGGAAGTACGCCTCCATGGTCGCGGCGACCCGCTGCTTGTTGTCGCTGGTCGCCTCCAGCGCCGCCCGGGTGCCGTCGACCAGGGCGTCGCAGTGCTTGTCCAGCAGCGCGAGGTAGAGCTCCAGCTTCCCCGGGAAGTGCTGGTACAGCACCGGCTTGCTGACGCCGGCCCGCTCGGCGATGTCGTCCATGGCAGCTGCGTGGTAGCCCTGGGCGACGAACACCTCCTGGGCGGCTCCGAGCAGTTGTTCACGGCGGGCGCTACGCGGCAGGCGGGCGCCGCGCGGACGCTCCTGCGCCTCCTGGATGGCCGTCACGGCGCTCCTCACTTCACGGTCTGCGATGGCTGGCAAGGTGTTGATTCTACTTTTCGGTAACCCGCGTGTGCGCGGATGAAGCCGAGTAAAGCGCACCACCGCCCTTGTCGGGAGCCCACAATACGGCCCGGACCAGGGGTGTCCACAGGTCGAGACCGGCCCGGGACCGGGTCGGGGACGGGCCGAATCGCACCGGTGGCGGGCCGTCCTCACTACCATCGTGCTCCATGAGCGCCGCCCAGCACCCCCTCGCCGCCCTGGAGCCGTACCGCACCGTCGAGGTGCCGGGCGCGGCCGTGGCCGTCAGCCGCCACTCCGAACCCCGCGACGGGCTGCCGCCCGCCCTGTTCGTGCACGGGCTCGGCGGCTCCGGCGACAACTGGCTGGAGCTGCTCGACCAGCTCTCCGAGGACGTCGACGGGGAAGCGGTCGACCTGCCCGGCTTCGGCTGGTCCGCGCCGCCGTTGGACGGCAACCTGACCGTCTCCGGGCACGTCCGCGCCGTCATCGGCTACCTGGAGGAGACCGCCCGCGGGCCGGTCCACCTGTTCGGCAACTCGCTCGGCGGCGCGGTCTCCGTCCGGCTCGCCGCGCTCCGCCCCGACCTGGTGCGCAGCCTCACCCTGATCTCCCCGGCGCTGCCCGAGCTGCCCCCGCAGCGCACCGCCTGGCCGACCGGGATGCTGGCCGTCCCCGGCGTGGCCGAACTGCTCCGCCGCCGCAACGCCGGCAGCTCCCCGGAGAACGCCACCGCCGAACTGCTGCGGCTGGTCTACGGCGACCCCGAGGGCATCCCCGCGCACCGCCGGGCCCGGGCCGTCGCCGAGTACCGGCGCCGCACCGCGCTGCCCTACGCGCTGCAGGCGCTGGCCGGGTCCGCGCGCGGCATCGTCACCGCCTACACCGAGCGCGGCGAGCAGTCGCTGTGGCGGCAGGCCCGGCAGGTCGAGGTGCCGGTACTGCTGGTCTACGGGCTCAAGGACAAGCTGGTCTCCTACCGCTCCGCCCGGCGGGCCTGCGCCGCGTTCCGGGACGCCCGGCTGCTGGTGCTCCCCGAGTCCGGGCACGTGGCGATGCTGGAGCACCCCGAGCCGGTGGCCCGCGCGGTGCGCGAACTGCTCGCCGAGGCCGACGCCGCCCGCTGACCCCGCCCGCACGGGCGCACGCACGGGCGCGGGCCGAGAACGCGGCGGCGACGCGCGAGGTCACGGCCGTTCACTCGATCAGGTGGCAAGCCGGGCCGGGCCCCTGGGGGGTCCGGCCCGGCGCTCTACCGTCGTGTTGTCGGACCGAACAGGTGTGGGGGGGCGAGACGGCGAAGGCGGCGGACGCGGGGAGCGGGCGCCGGCCGGACGGCCGTCGAGCACGGACGCACTTCCTGTTGTCGTAGGGCCGGAACCCGTCGAAACGCTCTTGCTCAGGAGGCGTCGTGCGCATAGCTCTGCTCACCGAGGGCGGTCATTCCGTCGCGCAGGGTGGTGAAGGGGGCTGGTGCGGCCGCCTGGTCGACGGCCTGCCCGAGCACGAATTCCGGCTCCACCGCCTGCTCCCGGCCGACCGCCCCGCCCCGCCCACCGGGGTGCGCGGCCTGCACGGCGTCCACGAACTGCCCATGTGGGGCCGCCGGCCGGCCGGGCGCGGGCCCACCTCGCTGCGCCGCCGCGGCTACGCCCGGGCGTACGAGGAACTGGTGCGCGCCCTGGTGCTGCCCGGCGAACGGGCCGGGTTCGGGCCCGCGCTGTACCGGCTGGCCGCACTCGGCCGGGAGGACGACGCGCTGCCCGCGTTCCTCGCCTCCGGCCACGCGCACCGCGTGCTGGAGCGGAGCTGGCGGACGCCCGGCGCCGACACCGCCGGCGGTCAGCCGCAGGTCTGCGACGTGCTGGTCGCCGCCGACCTGCTGGAGCAGTGCCTGCGGCCGCTGTCCGCGCCCTGGTACGGCACCGGCCCGGCCGGGCTCGGCGGGGCCGACCTGTGCCACGTGGTCGGCGGCGGGCCGGCCGCGCTGCCCGCGCTGGTCGCCCGCGAACTGCACGGCGTCCCGTTCGTGGTCACCGAGCACGGCCTGCACCTGCGCGAGCAGTACCGCGGCTACCGCTCCGCGCCCTACCGCTGGCCGGTGCGCGCCCTGCTGCTGTCGTTCTTCCGGCAGCTCGCCGAGGAGACCTACCGGCAGGCCGCCGTGCTCACCCCCGGCAGCGACTACGACCGCCGGTGGCAGCAGCGCTGCGGCGGCGACCCCGCCCGCACCCGGATCGTCCACGAGGGCACCCCCGCCACCGGGCGGGCCGCCGCCGGCGCCGAACCCGCGGCGCCCACCCTGGTCTGGGCCGGCGCGCTGGAGCCCGGCCGCGACCCCGAACTGATGCTGCACGCCTTCGCGCAGGTCCACGCGGAACTGCCGGACGCCCGGCTGACCATGTACGGCGAGGAGGGCGCGCCCGGCTACCGCGCGCACTGCGAGGCGATCGCCGGACGGCTCGGCGTCGCCGGGGCCGTCGAGTTCGCCGGGCGGCCGAGCAGCCCGGCCGCGGCCTGGGCGGCCGGCAGCGCCGTGGTGTTCAGCGCGCTCGCCCAGCGCAGCCCCCGGCTGCTCGCCGACGCCATGCTCAGCGGCCGCGCCGTGGTCGCCACCGAGGTCGGGGTGGCCCGCGAGGTGCTCGGCCCGACCGGGCTGCTGGTGCCGCCGCGCAGCCCGCGGGCCCTCGCCGGGGCCTGTCTGGCGCTGCTCCGCGACCGCGAGCGCCGCTCCCGCCTGGGCCTCGCCGGTCGGCTGCGGGCGCAGGAACGCTTCGGTGTCGAGCCCGTCGTCGGCGCGTTCCGCGAGATCTACCTCGAACTGGTCTCCCGCTACCCGGCGTTCCCGGCCCGGCCCGGCGCCCCCGCCCGGCCGTTCGCCCGCCCCGCCGAGTACTGGGTGGCGGCCGCCGCCCCCGCGCTCGCGGAGGCGGTGTGAGTCAGTCGCCGCCCGCCGATCCGGTCCGGGAACTCCTCGACGCCAACCGCGAGCTGTGCGAGCGGGCCGTCGATCCGCTGGAGATCGCCGCCGCCCTGGAGGACTCCGGCCTGGCCGCCGACGGCGCCGCCCGC